>DATJFG010000110.1:0-15184 GCA_035495775.1 Verrucomicrobiia bacterium
CGCTGGCGCAACGGCAACGACGTTATGGAAAAGCGGCAACCGCGCGACTCGTGGTGTCCTGATGATTCTCACCATTTGGTATCTCGCCATCTGCGTTTTGACGTACCCGAACTATCTTTCTTATTTCAATGAACTCGTGGGCGGCGCGAAGAACGGGCACAAAGTTCTTATCGATTCAAATCTCGATTGGGGCCAGGATCTCAAAGGCCTAAAACGATGGCTGGACGACAACGGCGTCAAAAAAGTCCGCATGTTGTATTTCGGTCACATTTTTCCGGAAGCCTACGGCATCGACGCGAGTTATGAACCCGGAAAATGGTTTACGTTCGAGCCACCCGAAGCAGGTGGTCCTCAATATCTTGTCATCAGTGCAACACTTCTCTATGGTGCCGAAGTTCTGCTTGAAGGGCAGGAACGCGAGATCGCTATAGCGTATCGGAACAAAACTCCTGCTGCTGTCATCAATAATACTTTATACGTATACAAGCTCGGCATGAGTCGACAACGGTAAGTTCATTCAAAACCTTCTATTTCCATCGTGCTTTAATGACGGTTCATAAATATCGTTCCTCCCTCCTCCCCCTCCTCCTCGCCGCGCTGACCGTTCTTGCGTTTCTTCCCGTCCTGCAGAACGGCTTCGTCGATTGGGACGACAGCGCAGTGCTGCTGGCGAATCCGAACTATCGCGGGCTCGGATGGACGCAGCTCGGCTGGATGTTCACGACCTTTTATATGAGCCTGTATCGGCCTCTGGCGTGGCTGACGCTGGGTTTCGATTACCGGCTCTGGGGCATGAACGCCGCCGGCTATCATGCGACGAGCTTATCGTTTCATGCCGCCAACGCGGTGCTCGTGTATGCGATCGCTGGGCAGCTCTATCGCCTCGCACGGCGGCAAGACTCCACGGGCGAGACCACTCGCCTCCAGCTTGCCGCGGCATCCGCGGCGCTTTTCTTTTCACTTCATCCTCTGACGGTCGAGCCCATTGCGTGGGCCTCGGCGCGGAGCGATCCGGTGGCGGCGTTTTTTATTTTCGTTTCGACGCTCTGTTATCTGCGCGCGGCCGAGAATGCCGCCCCCCGACAATGGCTTTTGGCCTCGTGGGCGGCCTACTCGCTGTCGCTTTTCTCCAAAGCGACGGGCGTGACGTTTCCGATCGTGCTGCTGGCGCTGGATTTTTATCCGCTGCGGCGACTCGACGGAGCGTCAGGCAAGTGGTTCGGCGGCGCGGCGCGGCCCGTATGGTTGGAGAAAGTCCCCTTTTTCGCCCTCGGCCTCGCTGCCGCGCTGATCTCTATCCTCTCGAAAGAGCAAGGCGCCGCGATCTACGATTATCGCCTGTGGACGAATCTTCCGCAGGCGGCTTATGCGATTCTCTTTTATTTCCGGAAAACGGTCGCGCCCTATCACCTGTCGCCGATTTATCCCGTGCCAAGCGCCGTCGAGTTCTGGCGCTGGCCGGTCGTAGCTTGCGCGATCATCGTTTTCGGAGTGACAGCCGCGTTGCTCGTGGAGAGAAAGCGCTGGCCTGCGGCGCTCGCCAGCTGGACCTCCTTCGTCGCGATCTTGCTGCCGGTCTCCGGCCTGATTAAATACGGTCCGCAGCTCGTCGCCGACCGCTACGCCTATGTGCCGACCGCCGTATGCGCCGTCGGCCTCGGGGCGCTCTTGCTGGTCGCTAGGAAAACTTTGCCCCGCCGTTCGGTTTTGGTATCCGCGTTTGCAACGGCAATATTATTTGTTTTCGCGACTCTCACCTGGAGACAGACTCATATTTGGCGCGATTCCGAGAGTCTCTTTCGCCGCGCGATCGCGGTTGCGCCGCGATCCGTCGTCGCGCACCACAATCTCGGCGCCGTCCTGGCGGCCGAGGGACGCCTCGACGAGGCCATCGAACAGTACCGGCTGGCGCTCGCCGTCCGCGCATATCCCGAAGCCCATTTCGAATGGGCGAATGCGCTAATCCGGCAGGGCAAGACCGACGAGGCGGAGCACCAGTACCGCGAGGCGCTCAAGATGGATCCGTCTTTCGCCGAGGGCCGCAACAATTTAGGCCTCATCCTGGCGAGCCGCGGGAAAATCGACGAGGCGATCGCGGAGTACCGCGAGGCGCTCAAGGTCAAGCCCGATTTCGCCCTCGCGCACGTGAACCTCGGCGACGCGCTGCTGCAAGAAGGCAAGACCGACGAGGCCATCGCGCATTTCAACAAAGCGCTGGAGCTCGATCCCAATCTCGCTTCCGCGCGGCAGAGCTTGGCGAAGGCGCTCGGCGCGATACAGCGCCGCTGAGCAACGATGGCGTCGCAAGTGAGTCAAGAGAACCGCTGGACCGATCGGGCGATCGTCGCCGGCATCTTTGCTACCGCCTTCGCCGTGCGTTTGATCTACGTCTACCAAATCCGCTCGATGCCGCTTTTTTACAATCTCGGCGGCGACGCGCTGGCCTACGACCTTTGGGCGCATCGCATCCGCGCCGGCGATTGGATCGGACAGGGCGTCTTCTATCAGGCGCCGCTCTATCCGTATTTTTTGGCGGGCTTCGAATTTTTCTTCGGCCACGACATCTGGCGGATACGCGTCGCGCAGGCCGCCCTCGGCGCCGCCGCCTGCCCTCTCGTTTATATCGCGGGCCGCGATTTTTTTTCGCGCGCCGTAGGCATCGCCGCCGCGTTGCTCATGACTTTTTACGCGCCGGCGATCTTCTACGCGGCGCTCGTCGACAAGACGGCGCTCGATCCGGTTCTCGTGGCCCTGCTGCTCGTCATCCTGCGCCCCGGCTCTGCGGCCTTTTCCGCGGCGCGCGCGCTCGGCGCGGGCGTCGTGCTCGGCGTCCTCGGGCTCTCGCGCGAGAACGCGCTCGTATGGACGGCGTTCGTCCCGTTCTGGATCGCGCAGCACTCGGCGAGGCGCTTCATCACCGCCGCGTTCTTCGTAGCGGGCGTGGCGCTCATACTGCTGCCCGTCGGGCTCCGCAATTTCGCCGTCGGCGGCTATTTTACGCCGACCACAGCACAGGCCGGCCCGAATTTTTTCATCGGCAACAATCCCGCGGCCGACGGCAGCTACGGCTCGATCCGAAGGGTCACCGGCGATCTGCAATTCGAGGAGGCGGAAGCGACCTGGTTGGCCGAGCAGGCAGCCGGGCGCAGTCTCTCGCCTGGGGAAGTTTCGCGCTACTGGTTCGGCCGCTCATGGCAATTTATCCAGAGCGAGCCCGTCGCATGGGCGAAGCTGACGGCGAGGAAGTGGCTCCTCGCCTGGAACGCGCGGGAGATCGAAGACTCCGACGACTTTTACATCTACCAGCGCTGGAGCATGCTCGCCGCGGCGCTCGACTGGATCGACACGTTCGCGACGCTGGCGCCGCTCGCCGCGCTCGGCTGCGCGCTCCTCTGGTCCGAGCGGCGGAGGCTCTGGCTGCTCTACTTCATGACGCTGAGCTTCGCTTTGACCGTCGCATTGTTTTTCATTTTCGGACGCTACCGCTTTCCGGTCGTCCCGCTGCTCGCCTTGTTCGCGGGAGCGGGAGTCGTCGAGGCGTTCGCGCAGCTCAAGCGCCGACGCTTCGAAAGGCTCGCGCTGGGCGCCGCCGCGCTCGTCACCGCCGCGGCATTCGTCAACGCGCCGCTCGCCGGCGCACGCGCCCCTTCGGCGCAGGGCTATAACAATCTCGCGATCGGCTACCTGGTGGTGGGAAACCGCGAGCTCGCCGTCGCGAATCTCGGGCAATCGCTGCGCCTCGACCCAAATTTCGGCGTGGCGCATTTCAATCTCGCCAACCTCTATGCCAATCAAGGCCGACGCGCCGAAGCGATCGCGGAGTATCGCGAGACGATCCGGCTTTATCCGCGCTTCGTCACCGCCTATGTTTATCTCGGCAAAGATTTAGCCGAAGCGGGCGACTCCGCCGGTGCGATCGAGCAATACCGCGCCGCGCTCGCGATCCGTCCCAATGCCCAGGCCCACAGCGCTTGGGGCGACATCCTCTCGCAGCGGGGAAGAACCGATGAAGCGGTCGAGCACTACCGCGAGGCGATCCGGCTCGACGGCGGTTTTTTGCCGGCGCGCCAGGCTCTCGCGCTGATTCTCATTCGACGCGGCGAAGTCGACCAGGCGGCGGAGCAATACCGCGCGGCGCTCGGCGCCGCCCCCCGCTTCGTTGAAGGGCACAACAACCTCGGCCTCATCCTCGCGAGCCGGGGGAAGGTCGACGAGGCGATTGCACAGTATCGCGAGGCGCTCAAGATCAACCCGGATTTCGCCCTCGCGCACGTCAACCTCGGCGACGCGCTTCTGCTACAAGGCAAGACCGACGAGGCGATCGCCGAAATCAACAAAGCGCTCGAGCTCGACCCCAATCTCATATCCGCGCGGCGGAGCCTGGATAACGCACTCCGCGCAAAACAGCGCCGCGGTTAAACTCCGTTTTTATTTCCGCAGTCTGACATAGCCGAACACCTCGGCGTCTCGATCGATCTCTAGCGAATTTCTTCATTTCCGGGTTTCCGGCAGTGCCGGCGGAAGCATTCCATTTTTCATGCGTCTCATCTCCGATACCGCTCTGGCGGCGATCACGATCTGGCAGGAAGCGCGCGGCGAGCCGTATGAAGGCAAGCTCGCCGTCGCCGAGGTCATTCGCAACCGCATGCGCGAGCGCTACGCGAGCGACGGCACTGTCGCCGGCACGGTGCTAAGGCCCAAGCAGTTCTCCGGCTGGAACAGCGACGACACGAATCGCATCCCAAGTCTCAAGATCGACGATAACGACCCAATCGCCGCCGAATGCATCCGCGCCTGGAAAGAGGCGACGGAGAAAAACACCTGCGTCGCCAAACGCGCTCTGCTCTATTACGCCCCCGCGCTCGCTCTGCCCGGCTGGGCCAAGGGGTGTCTCGAGGTCGCGCGCATCGGCCGGCATGCATTTCTGGTTCCCCATTAACAAGAAAGGAGGACGTCCATGGAAAATTCTCTGCTCACCTGGCTGCTCGGCCTCGCCAACGGCCTCATCCTCTTGCTCGTCGGCATCGCCGTGAGGGGCATCACGGCGATCAACAACAAGCTCGGCGCCGTCACGGTCGAGATCGAGAAGTCGAAGACCTGGCAGACGGGCCACGAGAAGCAGGACGACGAGCGCCACGAGCGCGCGATCGCGCACTGCACCCGGCTCGAAGAGGAGCTGATTCATCGCGACCACATCGCGGGCCTGCTCGTCGAGATCCGCGACCGCTTACCGGAAAGATAAAAAACACAAAGGAGGTTTTTATGTTCGAAGCACTCGCAGGAAAGAAGACTTACATCGTCGCCGCGGCGACCATCGCTTACGCGCTGCTCGGCTACTACACCGGCAACCTCGATTTCAATCAGGCGGTGAACGCCGCGCTCAACGGCGCCGGCCTCGCGGCGCTCCGTGCCGGCGTCGCGCGGAAGACGGACGCGTGATGGCCTGGGCGATCGCGATCATATTTTTATCGGCTTACGAGCTCGCCGCGCTGGCGCGCGGCTGGCCGACGCTCTCGCTGATTGTCTGGCGCGCCGTCAAGGCATGGCCGTTTCTCGGCTGGCTCATCGGGCTTGTCGCCGGCGGCCTGCTCGTCCACTTCGGCTGGCTCCCCGCCGGCTGCGACCCCACGAAAGGATACTAAAAATGAATTGTATTATTTTTCGTAGCGGCGCATCGCGATGCGCCCTCGGGCGGTTCACGAACCGCCCCTACATTCTGGTCGCGGCGCTCGCGCTTCTCTCCGGCTGCGCGCTGCTCATGCCGCCGAACCCGTACAGCAAGGAAGTGATTGAGGCGCTCGCGGCCGACGACGCGTCGGCCTGTGTGCGCGTGAATCTTTCGGGCGGCGGCGCCGGCGCCGCGGTCGGGCCCGGCGTCATCCCGGCCGGCGGCTACGGATCGATCGGCTTGACGCTCGGCCGCAGCGGACAGGACGGCATGCAGGTCTATGTCGGCGCCGACGGGTCCTGCCAGGTGCGAAGCAAGGACAAAGACTTCCTGACGCCGTCTTCCCCGCTCCAGACGCTCACCGTGCAGGGCCTCGGCACCGGCGCCGTCGCCCCGACGCCGGGCACCGCCGCGAAGAGGGTGGATGCCGCGGCGCCGAAAAGAGAGGACGGTGAGAAAAAATGAGCATTTTAGGCGAGTTTATTAGGGGCTTTAATTCCGTATCGAATAATAGAAGCGAACTTCCGTCTAAGGATCAAGGGCTACCCTGGAAGCAATATGCAGCGGCAAACGGCCAGCAACCCGGGACTCAAGGAAGTACAAGTCAAAGTACCACACCTATTGGCGAAGTTCCTGGATATCCGGAGACCGGAGCCTTTAGTTGGCGAAAGGCGAACGATCCCCTGTTCATAGCGTATGCGCGTCAATTTAACGAGGAACACAATCTCTCTCCCGGCGACCCAAGATACCGTACGCCTCAGTTTCTAAAAGCCTGGGCGATGATCGAGACGGGCGGTGACAGGGAAGCTTTTCTGAAAGACCCGCTGCAGATGAACGCGAATCCCGAGGACTGGGATGCATCAAAGGCCAAGTTGGGGGTCCCACTCAACCCGGGACAGATGACACCAGAGATAAGCAGCTACACCGGGCTGAGATGGTTGGACATGAAGGGCCACCAGAATAGCCAAGGGGTACCGGTTCACGTCTATCAAGGCGACCTCAACGCTCTAAGACGATATAACGGCAAACCTGACATTCACGCCGAGCCAAACGTTGCTTTAGTTCCGTACGACTACCATCCGGGCAGAAGCCACTCCAGATGGTACGCTTCTAAGATTATAGATCTATCGATGCGCATGTTGGGTTACGAATGAACGAGAGGAGACAATCGGATGAAGCAGCTATCTGTAACAGCATTCGTGGTCCTCACATTGTTGCTTCATAGCATGGTGTACGCCGCCACGTCGACATGTTCAGCCGACAATGTGCCCATCAGCCGCTTTGAGTTGGTGGAAATTCTGCGACGCGACGGTTTCTCACTTCCTCTTAAGGTACAGGACGAATTCAAAAGACTCGGAGAGATATCGGTCGGTAAATCCTGCTTTGTTATCTTTTTGTACACATCTGAATACCGTTCCCGCCCTGGCGTGGAATCTCACTTCACCGCCAGGTTGTTGGTCCTGCGCGACTACAAGTACTTGGGTATGTACCAGCTCGACAACGAAAACATGCCGACGCGCATTCGAGGCAATCGAGTAGAGCTTCCCGGAATGACGAAAGATCGGAACTTCGTCCCTTTTTCCGAAGCCGGCCCGCCGCGGGAGGTGTGGCTCAACGGCGCGACCAGAGAATTCACGAAGTAGCGAAACACCCAGGCGAGCTACGCTGAACGACGAAATCAGAGAATGATTTCGTCGAGGAGCACAGCCAAATAGAAGTTCGTTCGCTTTCAGATCGGAGCAGGAACCAAGACTTGCTGTACATGGCTCACGAATTAGACCGCGATACGTTTTACAACTCCTCGGAGATTGTGATCAAGGAAAACCGATTCGAGACCGCCGGCTTCGGCGGAATCTACACGCGCGAAAGAGCGCACAAGATCACCGCGGCGTTGTTAAAGGCTCCCTTCACGCTCCTGATGCCGGAGCAGCTCGATGCGCGCTGACCTCCAAACCCAGAAGGAAGTGTCCAGTTCTCGACCCGAAAGGGCTTTATCAGCCGCCGGCAGGGAAGAAATGAGCGCCGAAGGACACCGTTTTTTTCTACAGCAGATGCCCTAAATCCAGACTCCCGATCTCTTCCATCTTCTTGCCGCAATGGCTACGAAGGATTTTCCCGAGCGCGCCGCAGAACGCCGGGTCGTCGAACAGCAGCGAAGCGATGTAGCCCACGCCCTCGTGCTCCATAAAAAGAAAAATCTCCGACGGTCGGTCATTGTGATCCTGCGGATTGCACGCGGCGGCGATCTCGGTCAGCACGCCGTATTCGCCGCGGAGCTGCGGCTTTCCCGGCTCGCGCGGCATCCAGCGGGGCGGCCAATTCCCGGCGCCGTTGTAGGCCATTAACGGATGCTGTCGTAATTCCATCCCGCAGAAATATACGGATTGTCGAAAGTCGACAATCGGGTGAAATACCCATCCCGGTAAAATTCTGCGAGGTTAATGAGGGTATGGACCGGCGGCGGGGACGGCGGCGGTTTTGCGCTCGTGGTAATATTCCGAGATGACGAAGCCGGCGATGATTACGAGCGGGAAAAACAAAACGGTCAAGTGGAGGCTGTAATGGGTGAGCTTGGCGACAAGACCACTGAGCCCACCGCCGATCAGCACCGAAGCGAGGGCGGTGAAAGTATCCGAGCCCAGCTGCTTTAAGTATTCCTTGCCGATGAGCCAGCACATGAATCCGACGAAAAGAAACGCGCCGACCAGCACGAGAAAAATAATCGTCACCTCCCACGCCTTCCAACGAATGAGAAAGACGATGAACGGGCCAAGCACGAGCCAAAAGCCGAGCAAGGCGCGAAACAATCGCGGCGCGATTTTTTTGAGCAGCGACCGGGCGTAATCCACGAGGCTCCTTTGAGCGGCGAGTTTGGGGTTTTAGCAGAGCCTCGGCGGCTTTGCAACGGCAGGTCAGGCGCGCGCGGCGCGTCTCGGTGAGCGGACGAATTCGGCGAGCCAAAAGCACAAAAGAAGAAGCGCCGGCCACAGCCAGCGATACTCGCTCAGGCGAAAGCCGCGGAAGGCGCTGCTCGCCGAATCGGCGATCCAAAGGACGACGAGCAGCGCCACGCCGTCGAGGAGAATCGGAACGAGGCACGCCGCGCCTTCGGATGCGCAGCGTCCGGCGACAAAGCCGTACCCGGCTGCGAGCAGGATCAAGACGACGACGAGGGCATCGGTTTCGCGCGCGTAGACGCCGACAAACGGGCCGACGACGAGCCAAGCGCCCAACACGGCGCGAGCGAAACGGCGCACGGCGACCGCCAGCGAGGCGATCGCGCGCGTCCATTTGATCGGCAACGGAGGCATAGCGTAAAACAAGCTTAACACCGCATCGGCCTTTTGCCAGAGCCATCGGCGATCGCGTGATCGCGAATGTCTAAGCGGCGAGCTGCTGTTGCACCGGATTCATGTTTTCCTCCCGGGCTTAATACACCTCCGCAATTGACCCGCATTGATCGCAACCTGCCGCGAGCGCAAGCTGATGCGAGGAGGGGATGAAATGAAAGCAAAAATTCTTCTGCTTATCGGCTTGTTGGCCTTGGCGGGTTGCAGCGCGTCTGCGGACGCGAATAAGCACGGCGCGGGCGCCAGCGTGGGCGTCGGCGACGAGCAGGCCACCGGCAGCGTTCGGCGCTAACACGCCGGCACGCCCTGCTTGCTAGGGCGGAAGAGCCGCCGCTTTCTTCGCGTCCTGCGACGGATGCGGTGCCTGCTCTTCCGCCCTTTTTTTCTTCGGTCGCCCGCCGGTTACCTCTTCGCCTATTGAAGTTGCGGCGAATCTTGAGCAAGGAAGCGTTGTTCTATAAAACTGAAATGTGTACGCCACTGGAACCTGGAAGCTCCAATGCCGCGAATGCGGCAAAGTCTTTTTCGTTTCGCTTGCTGCATCCGACGATATCGCGCGGGCGGTGAAGGAATATCCGTGCCCGCAGTGCGGGACCACCCCATGGGAGCGCAAGATTAAGCTCGGCGTACACTGGCACGAGATCATCGACTTCATCCTGCAAGACTAAGAAGAATTTGAGGTAGTTTAATTGCCCGCGCGAGGCGACGGTCACCGTCGCGCAGTTTATTTTTCTCAGGGGAAATCCTGCCTTGATCGATGTGTCGCGCAAGTTGGACAATTAAATCAAAGGGAGGTGAGGACAATGAAAACCACAATACTGGCCGTCCCGCTGCTCGTCGGCGTGTTGGCGTTCGCCGGATGCAGCACGCACGTGAACGACAACGGTCCACGGGGTGGAGCGGCGACGGGGAGAGTGGACTCGGGCTCCGGCAGTACGTCGGGCAGCGCCTCGGGCTCGACCTCAGGCAGCTTGTCCGGGTCGGATTCAGGCGGCGCCTCCGGCAGTGTTTCCGGGTCTGGCAGCGCTTCCGGTTCCGGCAGCGTTTCGGGTTCGGGAACGATTCGGTAATCTTCCAACCTGAAAATCGTCCATGGAACAAAAAAGGGGCCGGCATAACCGGCCCCTTTTTTCTCGCGCTTTTCCCGCAACGAGCTACTCAGTCGATGAACGCTCCGACCCGTGTTGTGTGTCTTCGCGCATATCGAGAATCGTATGAATCTGCATGCGCGGCGAGCTGCTCGGCTGCGCGCTGCAATGGATGCACGGGACGTGCGGAGTGAGCGCCAGACGGTCGACGGTCACTCTCCGTACCGCGAAGCGACGTCTGCAGCCGTAGCAGCGGAGCACGACGGTCCAGCTCTTCTCGCGCAGCGCACGCGTCGCGGCGGAGTTCCTCGGCCATTCGCTGATGTTCGTCACGACGGACATAAACTCCGCTCCTCCTTTTGCTATTTTTTGTCATTGTGGCTGCGTACGCAAGCTGGGAAAATTCCCGAGCATTGTAAAATATGTTTGAACGTCCGTCTTAAAACTTATCCACATCGGGTATCGCCATTCCGCAAATCCAGGTATCCACCCGTTCGCGCGCCGGAGTATCAAACCTTATTCTAGAGTAGATGACGGAGGGAAGTATGAAAACGAAATTTCGTCGCGCGAACAACATTCCCGAGCAATGGCATTTCGAGGAGCATTGTCCGGCCTGGCCGGCCTCCGACTTTATCGATAGCGAAGATGTTCCGCCGACGAGTCATCTTTGCCCGAAGTGCGTCGATCTGAAGGCGCGCGATTTGTTGTGGCACCTGATCGGCCCGAAGGGTTCGACGTCGGTCATGCAATAGAGGCTCGCCGTTCGCCCTCGCCGACTTTCGGCGCTTTTTTGCGCGCAGGGAAGCTGAGGATGGGAAGGGCACCGAAAAAAGTCATCGTCCTGCTGACGCAGGTGTGGCTCGACTGCCTGAAAGCCCGAGCCGGCGATGGTTCGGCATGCAGGACGTGCCTCGATCGCGCGATCGACGTGCAGCGAGTTTTTACCGGCACCGCCTTAGCGTGGAGCCTGGACTGCACCGAGGACGAAGTGAAGGACATTCTTGACCTCGCGTCGCGCCATTGCCCCGACGCGGTCGCAGCGATCCGAGATAGTCTTGAGCGTTTTACGGCGCAGCCGTAATCAGGCGGGGCTTCTCTCAGATTTTATGGTCAGTTGGTTTTTCGCGTATCCATTGACCTCGCTCTTGCGACTAACTCAACGCCTGTCTCACGCTTTGCAAAATTGTCTCTGCTTCATACGGCTTGGCGATGAAGTCCTTGACCCCGCCGGCGACGAAAACGGACTTGACCTTCGGCTCGAGATAGCCGCTCGTGAGGATCACCTTCACATGCGGGTTGATTTCCTTGAGGCTCAAGTAGACGGTCCAGCCGCCGAGTTCGGGCAAGGCTACATCGCAGAAGACGAGATCGATTTCTACCGCTCGATCCCTGTAGAGGTCTCGGGCTTCGGCCCCGTCTCGGGCCGGGAGCACCCGATAGCCGGCACCCTCGAAGATCTCCCGCAGCAGCTTGAGGTGCGGAAGCTCGTCTTCGACGACGAGGATGGTTTTTTGCCCCGTCTCCATCCACTATCACTATAACGCTCGCGCGGCGAATTGCGATACATAAAATAAGCCAAAAAATAAAAAGCGCGGCTTGTTCGACTCGACGCCCGACGAGAGGCGCTTCCGGTAAACACCCGAATGCGGTTTCATCAGTACCGTTATATATATGTCAGTAATATGTCCGCTGTATGGACAAGCCACCTGCGCTGTTTCACTTGCGGGAAGGAATTCATCCTCAATCGGGTTTCACTCGAAGAAATCCATAACGCGGAATTGTTCTTTCCGTGTCCATACTGTCAGGCAACACCGTCATTACAGCGCCCCCACCACTTGAATTATTTATATCTCGCCAACGTTCCGTATCGAAAGGCGCGCGCCGGCGACTGCTGGCATTTCAGCGAATATTGCTCGGGATGGCCGCTGGAGAATTTTCTCGAGCTCGATTACCCGCCTGAGGGCGAGATCTGTAACGAGTGCAAGGCGCTCGTGGGAAATGAACCGCCGGGTTGAGACAGCGCGACGGGCTGTAAAAAGAACTTTTCTGCGACACGGCCGCCGTTCACGTCCTCGGTATTACTAGGGTAACTACCTGAGGCATGTTACGTAAATTACCCGATAGCGAAAAACTTGGCTGGTGGTAAAGTTCCACGAATGGGCTGGGGCAAGACCTGGACGGTGATGTTTCGCTGCATTAACTGCGACGAAAAATTCACCTTGCGGCACGTTGCATTCGAAAGAATCAACGTGCTGCAGGCGATATACCCCTGCCCGAGTTGCGGCGCGCAGCCCGTCAAGGGTCGCTCCGGCGAGTACACCGGCCGGGCGCACGCGCTGGTCGATCTGACCGACACGATGGAGACCGTCTATCGAAAGACAAAAGACGGCGAGACCTGGCACTTTCACCCCGACTGTGCCCACTGGCCGTCGGATGAGTACATCGAGCTCGAAGCGCCGCCGAGGCTCGGTCAGTTCTGCAACGAGTGCACGGCGAAAACATCGATCGCGAAAGAAATCAATTAACCGCGCGGAAAGGATTTCGAGCAGATGGCCGGTCATCGGACGATCCTCATCGTGGAAGACGAACTGCCGCAGCTCGTGCTTTTGCAGCAGATGCTTCTCAGCGCGGGCTATCATGTGCTCGACGCGAAGGACGGCGTCGAGGCGACGGCGACCTACTGGCGCCGGCGCAAGGAAATCGATCTGGTCGTGTGCGATATGGCGCTGCCGAAGCGCGGTGGGTGGAGCGTCTATTTATCGCTGAAGGAGATGAACCCGCGGGTGAAGATGATTCTGGCGAGCGGCTACCTCGATCCGAAGATCAAGCACGAGATGGTCGAGCACGGCGTCGAGGACTTCGTCGCCAAGCCGTACGCGCCGGAGACGCTTTTGGCGACCATCGAGCGGGCGCTCCACCACCAGTAAAAAAAATGGAAATCGTCATTCCAATGCCGACGATCTTTTTCTACATCCTGCGGCGGAACGCCGCGCCCGGCAGCGACGCGGCGCGCGCGCTCGAGGCGGCGGCCGTCGGACCATCGAGCATCGCCTTTACCGTCCGCTGCACCCGACCGACCGCCATGGAGCTGCAAAGCCTTGCGTCGCGCCATTGCCCCAAGGCGCTCGCGATTATCATGAGTGCCCTTCTCAGCGCCTGAGCGGTTCGACTTCGTTCATCGTCCGGAGCTTGCCGGCGGCGATTCTACCGCCGTTCTAACGGATAATTGTAACAACCGGCTCCGCGCCGCAAGGCCAAGAATGTACAATTCACGATGGCCCTTTATGGCATCGACCATTTTTCGCGTCTCTCAATGCCATTCGGGATGGAATAATTTGAAGCTCCACCGCGCGGAGCGCCATAGTCCGATACGAGCTAATTTGGTCTTTCCCGTCGCCGTATAGCGCGACTACGTCACTCTCGCATCGGCAAAGTCTTGAGCAGCGCGAACTGGCCCCGACTTTGCTGCTCTTGTCATCTGCGACCCTCAACCTCGACGATCACGATCCCAAGTCGCGGGAGGTTTACCGACGTGATCCAAAATAAACCCATAGCGGCGGAGATTTCGGCGCTGATGATGGACATCGGCGGGCGCATCAACCAGAGCCTCGCCGGGCTCAAAGGGCGCGTCAGCGCTGCGGAATTCGAGCGCTATCGAGTCGCGTGCGACATGGTGTTGATGGACATCCTGATGGAAATCGTCAACCCGATCCAGGACATCCATCCCGATCTTTTGGGGAAGGAGCGTGTGGCGGAGGACAATGGAGAAATCGACGCCGAGCCGCGGCCGCAAACGGCCCACGCGCGAGGCGGCGGCGTCGCGGCGCGCTCACTCCGGAAGCGCTGAGATCCTCGGCGCAGGCGAGGTGCGTTTATGAACGAAGGCGTATGGAGATTGCGCTGTCAGAACTGCGGCGCGACGTTCAGCGTCGAGCTTACCGCCAAGGACAATATCGCCGATTTCGTGCGCGCCGAGATTTGTCCCATGTGCGGCGAATCGCCGGACGGAAAAGGTCCCGACGGAGGTCCGGCGGCATGGCACCAAGTGATGGACTATAAAAATCCGTCCAAGATGCCGAAATATAGCGCCGGCTCGGCCACGCAAGCCGCGCCGGATAGCGAAGCGCCGAGCGCGCAGGAAATTTTCAAGCTGCGGTTGTCGTAGAGCGGTGAGGATGCTTGATTTTTGAGCCAGGCTCGGGCGTCAGAATCCCGCCATCGCGGCGATGTAGCTGACGGCGAGCGCGACGATCGCCGCGGAGCCGACGAACAGCGTCGCGCGGAGCGGCAAAGCGCGCCAGATTTGGCCGAGATTTTTGTTTCCCCGATTGAACAGTCTCATTCGGTCCTTGTAGCACAACCGGCACGCGCATGAAAGCGCCGATCCCGCCGCCCGGCGCCGTCACAGCTATAAAAGATGGTTCACGTCGAGCCCGCCGATCTCTTCGAGCGAGCACCCGTGATATTTTTTTAACAGCTCGCCGATTTGGCCGCAAAAGGCGCTGTCGCTGAAAAGAACCGCGGCGATGTAGCGATCGCCGTGATGCTCCATCAAGAGAAAAAGCTGCGGCGATTCGTGGCTGTTCGGCTGCCGGTGATAAACGGTGACTTCGGTGAGAACGCCGACCTCGCCGTAAATGCGCGGTCCGATCCCATCGCCCCTGGGAAGCCAGCGCGGCGGCCAGTTGGAGAGCCCGCGATAGTTCATCAGCGGGTGATCGCGTAGCTTCATGCGAAGCACCCCCGTGAAGATATAAATCCGCATAGAGTTTTTCAAGAGCCGCGCCATCGGTCGGGACCTTTGGGCACCGCGCGGTAGCCGATCGTGTGAAGCTGTTGTCCCGATCGCTTCTTGCCCACCGCCGGCAAGCTCGACCGTGAAGGTCTCGCGGCAACGCTGGCGCTCGAGCGATCATGGGACCTCGATCGGCGGCAGAACCAATCCCCACGGTAGTCGAGGTGACCGGCCGCTGTCTAATACATAAAAGTTAAATTGATAAGAATGTAGGGCGAATGATCGTCCGGCACCGGACGGCGGCGCGGGCCACTTGTCCCGGTACAGCCAAGCCGACGCGCTT
>DATJFG010000111.1:0-4055 GCA_035495775.1 Verrucomicrobiia bacterium
GCTCATCTCGATCTCTCCCCCAAGGAGGCTGCCGTTGGGAAAGAAGACAAACTGTGTCAGACGGTCACCGATCGGCTCGCCGCCGCTGACGCCGGTAATGGCGACCGTTTCGGGCAAATGGCTGATATCTCTGTCGGAAGCGAGGTAGCTGTTGGTCCGCGGCTCCAAGGTAAGCCGCTTGAGCTTGCCTTCGTCGATCGCGCGCCGGCGAAGATCGCGCGCCACGGCGGCGAGTCCGAGCACCGCGTGCCGGGCTTGTCGTTTTTTAACCGCGCGATCGAGTGCGGGAGCAGCGATGGCGCTGGCGATGCCGATGATCACAAGAACGATGACAAGCTCGATGAGGGTGAATCCCTGGCGGTTCTTCGTGACCTTATGCGTCACGACGATTCCCAACTCGTGACGTCGCGGTTGTAGCTGTCTCCTCCCGGAGTGCCGTCGGCGCCGTAGGAGAGTAGATCGAAGCCGCCGTGGTCGCCGGGGCTTTTGTAAATATAAGGCCGGCCCCATGGGTCGTTCGGAACGTCTTTTTGCAGGTACGGCCCCTCCCACCGGTCGGCGCTCGAAGGCTTGCGTCTCAGCGCGTCGAGACCCTCTTCGCTGGTCGGGTAGCGTCCGACGTCGAGCCGGAAGCTGTCGAGCGCGGTGCCCAGCTGCTGAATCTGCGCCTGCGCCGCTCTGACGCGCGCCTTGTCGCTCTGGCCGATGTAATTGGGGAGCACGATCGCCGCCAAAAGGCCGATGATGACCATGACGACCAGAAGCTCGATCAGCGTAAAGCCCCGCTGACCGGAACGCGTCGTCATCTTCGAAACAAAATTCAACACATTTTTTTTCTTCACGTTAACCTCACAATGGCAAATCGTTGATACTGAAAATGGCCGTGAGCATGGAAACCACGACGGTGCCGATGACGAGCCCCATGCCGACGATCATGATCGGCTCGAGCATGGAAGTCAGCCGGGTGGTGGCACGCTTGACCTCCTGATCGTAGTGCTCGGCGACGTTCGTCAGCATGGCTTCCAGCCTGCCGGTCTCCTGGCCGACGGCGATCATGTGCAGCGCCAGCGGCGGGAAGAGGCCGCTCTCGGTCAACGGCCCGACCATGCCCTTGCCTTCGCGGACGCGGATCTGCACCTGCGCGATCGCGCGCGCGATCAAGCGATTGCCGACGACGCCTTGAACGGTGCCGAGCGCGTCGAGCAGCGGCACCCCGCCCTTCAGCAGCGCGCCGAGCGTGCGCGCGAAGCGCGCGACCTCGACTTGGCGCACGAGGTTGCCGACGAGCCACGCATTCAGGCGCCAGCGGTCCCACTGAAGCCGCCCTTCCGGACTGCGAATGTAAAAAGCAAAGCCGGTCACGCCGATGATGATAAAAAGCAAGACGAGCCAGCCGTATTGGGAAAGGCCCGCGCTCAGGCCGATCAACAACTGGGCCATCAGCGGAATACCCTGTTTGACGTCTTTGAAGATGAAGGCGAACTTTGGAATGACATAGACGAAGAGAAAGATCAGCGAAAGTCCCGCGACCGCGGCCAGAACGATCGGATAGGTCAGGGCGGACTTGATGTCTTCTTTGAGCGCAATGGAGCGTTCGAGGTACTCTGATAAATGGCGCAGCACGCCGTCGAGCACGCCGCCGGTCTCACCGGCGCGGATCATGTTGATGTAGAGCTTGGGAAAGACATCGCTATGCTCCGCCATGGCGCTCCCGAGCGCCTTTCCGGCGCGCACCTCTTCGAGGAGCCGCCCGACGATCTTCTTGAACTCCGGACCTTCAACGAGATTCGCAAGCACGGAAAGGCTGCGGTCGAGAGGGAGTCCGGCGCCCAGCAGGGTGCTGAGTTCCTGGGTGAAATGGAGCAGAGCTTTTTCGCTGACTTTTCGCTGCAGGAAGAGCGATACGGCGGAGCCGCCCGATCGTCCGGCTGCTTCGCTCGACGCGGCGATTCGCAAGGGAACGAAGCCCATGTCATGGAGTCGCGCTACGACCCCGTGCTCGGCATCGGCGTCCATGACGCCTTCCACGACCTTGCCAGAATAGTCCGCGGCGCGGTACTGAAACAGCGCCATAGCCCTAGAGAGTAGGCGAAAGCAGGCGATAAATCAACCCGAATTCATCGATGAAATTGACTCCCGGGCGTGCTTCTGTTAGTACTTGAATCCTCGAGGTTTTTTTGCACCCGAAAAGTCTAATTTTGGCCTTCTTCGCGGCCGCCGCGGTCGCCGCCAGCCCTCTCTTCGGAGCCGGAGCGCCGGCGGGTTCCAACGCCGCCACGCCTGCGGCGAAAGTCGGCGGCGAGGTCATCACTCTCGAAGAGGTCCAGCAATCCATTCAGGGCGAGCTTCTGAAGCTCGACCGCGAGCGGTTCCGGCTCGTCGAGCAAAAGCTCAACCAGATGATCGCCGATAAGGTGCTCGCCGCCGAGGCCAAGCGGCGCGGCGTCTCCGTCGAAGAGCTCCTGAAGCAAGAGGTCTATTCGAAAACCCCCAAAGTCAGCGATCAGGAGGTTGACGCTTTTCTCCAACAGAACCGCGGGCGCATGCCTCAGGGCGAAGACGCCGAGCTCAAGCTCAAAATCTGGGAATTTCTCCGCGAGCAAAAAACCGCGCAGCAAAGGACCGATTATATTCGCTCGTTGAACTCGAGCGCCGGCGTGACGGTTTACCTCAAAGATCCGACGGCGGTGCGAATCGATCCGGCGAAAGGCTTCGCTCAGGGAGAAAAAAACGCGCCCGTGACGATCATCGAGTTTTCAGATTTTCAATGCCCCTTCTGCAAGGCCGTGGTTCCGACCGTGCACCAGATCATGAAGCAATATTCGGGAAAGGTGCGCTGGATTTTTCGTGATTTCCCCATCGCGAGTCTCCACCCCTTGGCGCCTAAGGCGCACGAGGCCGCCCGGTGCGCCGCGGAGCAAGGGAAGTTTTGGGAGTACCACGACGCGCTTTTTCAACGCTCGCCGCAGCTCACGGTGCCCGAGCTCAAGCAGTACGCGCGCGATATAAAGCTCAACGGCGAGGCTTTCGACCGCTGCTTAGACAGCGGCAAACACCAGGCCGCCATCGCGGCGGACATCGAAGAAGGCCAGCGTCTCGGAGTCAACGGCACGCCCGCGTTTTTCATCAACGGCCGCTCCCTCGTCGGTTCCCAGCCGGCCGCCGCCTTCCAGCAACTGATCGACAGCGAGCTCGCCCAGAAATCCAAATAAACGACGCCTTCTCGGTATAATTCCCGATACTCGCTCAGTTGATCTCCTCTCCATGCGGCATTTCCCGCATTCGCTTGCGGGAAATGCAGAGCGTAATACCCGGTCAAAACCGGATTGTCGTAAACCGCTCGTCTCTTACAATGGGCCATGATCGGCGCGCCAAAGCCTGGCGGCGCGCGAGAGGCCTATATGTACAGCATGAAACGCCTGACGGCATGGCTCCTATTAGCAATGATGGTTGGACTTCCGGCGCGACCTTCGAATGCGGCGAGCGTCGCGACGAGCTTCGGCGGCATGACGTTTGCCGACAGCGGTGGTTCCTATCCCCCGGACACCCACGTGGCCGTGGGCCCGTCGCACATCGTCGAGGTCATCAACCATACGATCGCTTTTTACAGCAAAGCCACCGGCAATGGATTATTTCAGCAAGACCTTCCGACTTTTTTCGAAAATGATTTGCCGCACGGCCCCGGCGGTTTCGATCCCTCGGTCACGTATGATGAGCTTGCCGGCCGGTTCGTGATCATTATCTTGCAGGTCACGAGCAATAATGAAGGGTATTTGCTGTACGCCGTCTCGAACACCTCGAACCCGCTCGACGGCTTTACCGAAAAACACCGTATCCGGCTGGACGAGCCCGCGAAAAACAGTCTCAACACAACAGTCGAGCCCGACTTCCCGAGGATTGGCTGGAACGCCGACGCGCACGTGGTCGCGATCACGATGAATGCCGTCAACAACGCGGAGGCGTGCGATCACGTCTCGATCATCGTCATCGATAAGAGCACGGTTCTCGACGCCGACCCGACGACGTTTTCGTTCCACCACATCGACCGCTCCAGC
>DATJFG010000112.1:0-63846 GCA_035495775.1 Verrucomicrobiia bacterium
CTCGCCGAAGCGCAGGCATTCGGCGATATCGGCGAGGAGGCAGCACGAAACCGGAATGACGGGCACGTCGAATTTCGGCGTGAGATAATAAATCGGGTTCACCGTTCCATATTCGAGCATGAACGGCTCGGCGGCGGATGCAATGGCCGGTACGCCCGCGACGTTCGCCTTGGCGGCGATCGCCTCGGCCAGCTCCGGATCGCCGGGAAAATCGTAGGGCATGCCGGAGATGATCTCCGGCGCCTCGGACGAAGTGAGAATTCCCTTGTGCCGCGTATGGCTGAGGACATAATGGTTGAAGGTCGTGATCCAATGGGTGGATGACTGGATCAACACATCGGGGCGAAGCCGCGCGACGACCTCCGCCGCCTCGTGCATGCCGCGGATCATCTGGCGCGTGAAGGCCGGCGCGGTCGCTTCGTTCGCGATGCGCGGCGTGTGCGTGACGATGAGCGCGCCGACTATCTCTCCCATACCGCTGCCTTTTCCACTTTCACTTCGGAAAAACTCTCAGCTTCGCCGGCGGCAGCTTCAAATAGATTTTACCGCCGGGCGCGAAACCGGGATCGGCGGTCGTCTTGAAGCGTACCTTCGCGCCGCCTGCGGCTAAATGATATACCGTCACGTCGCCGAGAAAAAGGCGCGATTCGACCTCCGCCGCAAACGCGTTCACCGCGCCGTTCACCTCGCGCGACACCACAAGATCCTCCGGGCGGATCGCGACGATCACCTCTTTGCCGATGCCTTCCGGCACCGCGCACTGGACGATGCCGAGCGCGGTTCTCACCGAGCGGCTGTCCGCGACGACGCCGGCGAAAGCGTTCATCGCGCCTAAGAATTCGGCGACGGCGCGGCTGTGGGGAAAATGGTAGAGCGCCTCGGGCGCGCCGACCTCGAGAATTTTTCCGGCGCTCATGACGGCGATACGGTCGGCGAGCGCCATCGCCTCGACCTGATCATGCGTCACGTAGAGAACCGTGATACCGAGCTTCGTGGCCAGCATCCGGATCTCGTCGCGCACCTCTTCTCTCAGACGGGCGTCGAGATTCGAGAGCGGCTCGTCCATGAGCAGCACCTGGGGCTCGACGGCGAGCGCGCGGGCGAGCGCCACGCGCTGCTGCTGTCCGCCGCTCAAGAACGGCACCGGCCGGTCGGCATAACCCGAGAGCTGAACGAGCTCGAGTGCGTTCATGACGCGCTCGCGGAGCCGCGCGCGCGCCATTCTTTTTTTGCCGTTGGCGAGCGGGAAACCCACATTGTCGAAAACCGTCATATGCGGCCACACCGCGTACGACTGAAACACCATCCCGACGGCGCGGTCTTCAGGCGGGACGAAGATGCCCCGAGCCGCCGAGCTCATGATCCTGCCGCCGAAGACGATCTCCCCCGCTTCCGGCCTTTCAAGCCCCGCGGCGCAGCGAAGCAGCGTCGTTTTCCCTGAGCCGCTTAATCCGAGCAGGACGAAAAATTCCTTGTCGTTAACGACAAGATCTACGCCGTCGACCGCGCGCACCGCGCCGTCCGAGGTCGTGAATGTCTTTCCGAGCCCGCGGATCTCGATCATACCGGCGAGACCACCTGCTGCTGTCGGCGCGCGAAGATCCAGAAGAACGCGACCAGCGGCGACATCACCGCCATCATGACGATGGCGATCGCGGCCGCGTCGCCGAGGCCGCCGCCGTGCCATTGCCCCCAGATGTACGTGGAAAGCACCTGGCTCCGCGGCGAGGCGAGAAAGACCGCCATCGTAAGCTCGCGATAGGCCGAGAGCGACGTCCAGATCCAGGCGTAGACGAGCCCCGGACGGATGAGCGGCATAATGACTTTGCGCACGATGCGCAGCGTCGGCACGCCGCCGACTTCCGCCGCCTCCTCCAGCTCGCGATGCACCTGGATCATGCTGTTGTTGAGCACGCGCGTGCCGAAGCTGATCCAGCAGATCGCGTACACCGCCATGAGGACATAGATCGAGCCGTAGAGCGGCACGATGTCGGAGATGAGCAGCGCGAAATAGGCGATCGCGAGCGCAAAAAGGAGGTGCGGCACGGGATGCGGTAGAAACGCGACCGCATCCAAAACGATCCTGCCGTGCATGCGCGAGCGCGTGACGACCCAGGAGATCGCGGTGCTCGCCGCGACGACGATCGTCGGCACCGCGATCATCAACAGGAGCGTGTTCCAGCCGGCGGAAACCAGCGTCGAGTCGAAAAACGCCGCGCCGTAGCGCTCGAACGACGCGCCGGCGAGCGCGGCGCTCGAAGGCATCTGGACGAACGGAAGCAGCGAGACCCAGAAGATCGCCACCAGCGGCAGGACGAAAGCGATGAAAAAGTACGCCGTTATCAGCGCCCACCCGGCCGCGCGCCAGCGGCCGAGCTCGATCAGACTCGCGCGGTAGGATTTGCCCGAGATGATCTGATAGCGATGGCTCTGCCGCAGCGCGGCGAAGTAGGGCAGCATGAGCAGCAGCGAGAAGACGACCATGATCGCGCCGTAGGCGCCGCTCAAGCCATAGCGCGGCAGCCCCTCATTCGGATTGATCATGAAATAAAGCGCGGTGCTGAAGGTGAAGATGTTGTTCGCCATGCCGATCACGCCGGGCACGTCGAACGCGGCGAGCGCGACCGTGAACATCCAGATCATGGCCGAGACGAGCGCCGGCCAGATGAGCGGCAGCTCGACGCGCACGAGCGTCCGCCAGCGGCTGACGCCGTGGATGCTCGACGCCTCGACCAGCGCGGGGTTCATGCCCCGGAGCGCGGCGGAGATCATGACGTAAGCGAGCGGCGCGAGCGTCAGCCCCTCGACGAAACCGATGCCGGCGACGGTGGCGATGTTGAGCGGAGCGGCGGAGAGGCCCAAGAGCCGCATCAGAAGGACGTTGATGACGCCGATGCGCGGATGGAGAAGAAAGACCCAGCCCATCGCCTTCAAAAACGTCGGAAAGAGAATGCCGATGCCGAGGAGGCTCATCGCCAGCGCCTTGTGCGGCAGATCGGTGCGCTCGACGAGCCAGGCGAAGATAAAGCCGAGCGGAACGGAGATGCCGATCGTCACGGCGGCGAAGAAAAGCGTGGTCTTTAGGACTCGAAGGCTATAGGGGTCCGTCAGCAGCGCGGTGTAGTTGTTGAACGTGTAGGCCGAAGGCTGTCCCGGAACGCCGGTCCTGAGGCTCATCCAGATGATCGTCGCGAGGAGGCTCAGGATCGCGAGCGCCGAAAGCCCGGCGATTCCGGCGAGGACGAATTTCCCGTCGACGTGGGCGGCGACCGGCTTCACTGTTTCATCATCTTCGCGAGCTCTTCCTTGAACTTGAGCCCTTCCCCGCCTTCGCTTTTTACGTACGCGGCCATCGCCTCCGCCGGCGCCTGGAGCTTGATGTGATTGGCCGCGAGATATTTCGCCAGCCGAGTGCCTTCGACGAGGTGCGTTGTACGGCCTTGATATTTCTCGCTGAGCCCCTGCGCCTCTTTCGAAGCCATAAAGGCGACGAAGAGCTTCGCGAGGTTCGGGTGCGGCGCTTTTTTGAGCGCGCCGAGCTGAAAATATGACGTGATCGGCGGCGACGAGCCGGTCACCGCGACCAGCGGCGCGCCTTTTTTCTCCCACATCCACATGTGCTCGACGGCGCCTCCCATGTTCGCCGTAATGGGAAATTCGCCGCTTATGATCCTTTCTTCTTCGCTGTAGCGCAACCGGCCACCGGAGAGCGGGACGAGCTTTCGCGCAAAGTCCCGCACCTTCTCCTGACCCCAGAGGAGCGAAAGGTCGGCGAGCCATTGCACATACGGCGGGATCGCCATCTTCCCCGCCCAGGTGGGCGAGAAGCGCGGATCGACGAGATCGGCGTAGCTCTTCGGCGCCTTGTCCTTGGCGATAAGGGCTGCATTATACAGAATGCCGTTGAGTGAGATATACACGAGCACGCTCTCACCCGGCAGCACCTCCATCTCTTTCGTGATCCACGGGAAGGTCGCGCTCCAGTCGACGTTCTCCAGAACCTTTTCCTGGTGCAGCAGGGCGAAGTGCGATTGCGAGCCGAGGTAGAAATCGGTCGAGGCGCGGCCGGTCTTCACCTCGGTGATGACGCGCGCCGCCATCGAGTTCATCTCCGGACCCGGTGCGAAGTTGATCTTCGCGTTCAGGCCGAATTTTTTATTGAACGCCGCCGCGAGATCGGCGAAGCCTTTTCTGCCGCCGAACGTCTCCGAGCCGGCGACAAAAACGATTTCCCCTTCTTTGGCGGCTCCGGCGACGAGCTGCTGGAGGCCCTCCGCCGCATGCAATAAAGAGGCGCTCGCGAGCCACACGAATGCCGCGGCGATTGCTGCTCTTAAAACCATCCGTAAGACGTCCTATCCCAGCGCGCCGATCTCCTGCATACTCGCGTCGAAGGTGATGTTTTCGTTTTGCCGCGGATCGCGGATCACCCAGATCGGGTCCTTTCCTTCGCGCACGGCCTCGATCGACTCCTTGAGCATATTGCGCAGCATGATGACGCCCTGATCCGACGCGCCGAGATGCTCGGTGCTCCTGTCGTAGATGAGCCCCTGGCTCTCCTGCGCAACGCGGTCCTGGTCATGGGAGGCGATGCCCCACCAGCCGTCATCGACGCGGTCGTAGACGCCCGGCTGATCGTTGTCGTAGCCCAAGGTTTTCATTACGAAGGGCTTGCCGCGTTCTTCGTTAGTGTACGGATAGAATCTCAGCCAGAACGTCATCGTCTTGGTGTCGTCCATCGGGACGCGGAAGCGGATGGCATGATCCGGCCTGCGCCCGCGGCGCGCGGTCGTGTGCCGCGTGTGCGAGGGAAAGATCCAGTGCGAGAACTTGGGCTTGGTGATCTCGGGCACCTGCATGGAGATTTTTGCGCCGTAGTCTCGTCTCTCCCAGTCGATCACCGGACGCTTGAGCGCCATGTGGGGATATTCCGCCGCGTGCAGCGCGACGAGATGCGTCTGATCGACGGAGTTCTCCGCGCGCTGGAGCCAGTTGCAGCAGTCTTCCCCCCCGCCGAGGTGCCGCTCGCCGTCCTCGCGCGAAAACAAATCGTAGCGCGGCAAAAGCGGCGCGGGCTCTGGACCGAGGTAGGCGAAGACGAATCCGCCGATCTCCTCGGCCTGGTAAGCCGGGTGCTGGATGCGGTCCTTGAACGTGCTGCCTTCCGGCTCGGTCGGCTGCTCGACGCATTTGCCGGCGAGATCGTAAAGCCACCCATGATAGCAGCAGCGGATGCCGCAATCCTCGACCCGGCCGAATTCGAGCGACGTGCCGCGATGCGAGCAGTGGAGGCCAAGGAGACCGAGCTTGCCGTTGCCGGCGCGGAAAAGGACCAGGTCTTCGCCGAGCAAACGGACTTTGGCCGGGCGGCCTTTTTGCGGAACCTGTTCGCTGAAGGCGACCGGCCACCAGTAGCGCCGGAGCATCTCGCCCCCGGGCGTTCCCCGTCCCACGCGAGTCAGCAGCTCATTTTCTTCTTTCGAGAGCATGGTGTTTCCTCCTAAAGCTTCAGCATCTTTGCCAATTCTTCCTTGAGCTGAAGTCCGCTATCCTCGCCCTTGAGATAAAAAGCGATCGAGTCCTTCGCTGCCTGAAGCTGCACGCCGCTCTCCTTGACATAGCGCGCCATTTTCGTGCCCTCGACAAGATGCGAGGAGACGAACTCATGCTTCTCGAGCAGCGCCTGGCCTTCCTTGGACGCCAGAAAAGCGATGAAGAGCTTGGCTAGGTTCGGATGAGCCGAATTGCGCGGCACGCCGAGCTGGAAGTAGGACGGCAGCACGGGCGTCGAGCCGGGCACCGCGACGAGCGGCGCGCCTTTGGCCTGCCACTTCCACATCTGCTCCACCGCGCCGCCCATATTCGCCGACATGGCGAACTCGCCGCTGACGATGCGCTCCTCCTCGTTGTAGCGGAGCCGTCCCACCGACATCGGGATGAGCTTGCGCGCGAAGTCCTTGACCTTCTCCTCGCTCCAGATCATCGACATCTCGACGAGCCACGAGACATACGGCGGGATCGCGAGCTTTCCGGCCCAGGCGGGACTGAAGCGCGGGTCGACCAAGTCTTCGTACCTTTTCGGCGTCTTGTCTTTCGGAATGAGCGTCGAATTGTAGACGATACCGCGCAGCGACGTATAGACGAGCACGCCCTCGCGCGGAAAGATCTCCATCGCGCTCTTGATCCAGGGAAAAGTTTCGGACCAGTTTATTTGTTCCAGCGCGTTCTGCTGGTGCAGCAGCGCGTAGTGCGACTGCGAGCCGAGATAAAAGTCCGTCGAAGATTTATTGCCGCTCTTGGCTTCGGTGATGACGCGCGCGGCCATTGCGTTCATGTCCGGCCCAGCGGCAAAATTGATCCGGGCCTTGAGGCCGAACTTTTTGTTAAAAGCATACTCGATCTCCGCCATCGCCTTCTTTCCGCCGAAGGTCTGCGCGCCGGCGATGAAGTTGAACTCGCCCTCTTTTTTCGCGGCGGCGACGATTTGATCGATGGTCTCCGCGCGCAGAGGATATGCGCCGGCAAGCAGCGACCACAATGCGAGGAAAAGCGCGGCGGCGATACTTTTCATGATCTAAGAGAGCAAATCTTCGTGCGGAACGAGCCGTATCATCTGATTTTTGTCCGGGTCGCGGACGATTCCAAGCGGATCTCGGCCGTTTTGTACGGCTTGGATCGATTCGCGATAGAGCCGGCGCAGCAGGATCACCCCCTTGTCCGTCTCGCCGAGGTGCTCGGTCGAGCGATCGTAGATCGATCCCTGGCTTTCCTGGGCGGCGCGGTCCTGGTCGCCGCGCGCGAACCAGCCGATGGAATCATCCCACCGATAGACGCCCTGTTTGGTCTCAACGATCCCCTGCTCCGAGCGGTCTTCCATTATCTTCGCGACCGGCTTGCCGTCGCGCACCGCGCCGAACTCGACGGTGAAATGCATCGAGCAGGCATCGTCCACCGGCACGCGCCAGCGCATCACCTCGCCGGCGCTGCTCGCGCGATGCTCCGTGGGATGGCCTTCCTCGACGTTGCCGGTCTTATTCATCGTCGGCATGACGAAATAATTGACGTGCGCCCATTTCTTGCCGTCGACGCTCCGCGTATAGGTATTGACGATGCCGTGGTCGAACGGCTGCGGATTGATCTCGCCGTCGTCCCACGTCGGCGTCGACGCGGTACGGTGCAGCCATTTCAAATGGTGCTGATCGACCGAGTTCTCGATCATTTGGAAAAAGTTGCAGTGGACGAGCCGACCCTGCCGGGCGCGCACGCCGTCCTCGCGCACGAGCACATCGTAGCGCGGCAGGAGCGGCGCCGGGTCCGGGCCGAGATAGGCGAAGATGACGCCCCCCAGCTCTTCGACCTTGTAGGCGCGCTGGCGCACGCGGTCCTTGAAGTTGCTCTCCGGAGGCTCGCCCGGCTGCTCGAGGATCCGCCCGTCGACGGCGTAAAGCCAGCCGTGGTAGCAGCAGCGGAGCCCGCCGTCCTCGATGTGGCCGAACTCGAGCGAGGTGCCGCGGTGCGCGCAGCGCAGCGTGAGAAGGCCGAGACGCGCGTCGTCGTCGCGGAACAACACGAGGTCTTCGCCGAGAAGGCGCTTGCGCACGGGTCGTTTTTTCAGTTCCGCGGCGAAGCCGATCGGGTGCCAGTAGCGGCGGAGCATCTCGCCGGCCGGCGTTCCCGGCCCGACGCGGGTCAGCATTTCGTTTTCTTCTTGCGACAGCATGAATCGCCTCTCGAATTTTATTGCTTGAGTATGTTCGCGAGCTCTTCCTTGAACTTGAGCCCTTCGCCGCTCTCGCTCTTGAGATAATAGTCGATTGACTGCTTCGGCTCCTGGAGCGCGACATGGTTGTCGCGGAGATACTTCGCCATCATCGTCCCTTCGACCAGATGCGAGCTGCGCGACTCATTTTTTTGCAGCAGCGCCTGCCCTTCTTTCGAGATCATGAAAGCGACGAAGAGCTTGGCGAGGTTCGGATGGGCGGAATTCTTCGGCACGCCGAGCTGGAAATAATCGGTGTTGATCGGGTTCAGCCCCGGGACGGCGGCGAGCGGCGCCCCCTTCGCCTGCCAATCCCACATATGCTCCAGCGCGCCGCCGATGTTCGCCATCAGCGGAAACTCGCCGCTCACGACGCGCTCTTCCTCGTTATACCGAAGACGCCCCGCCGAGAGCGCCACTACCTTGCGCGCGAAATCCTTCACCTTCTCCGGCCCCCAAACAAGGGATAATTCCGCCAGCCACGCAACGTACGGCGGGATCGCCATCTTCCCCGCCCACATCGGGCTAAGGCGCGGATCGACCAAGTCCTGATAGTTTTTCGGCGCTTTGTCCTTCGGAATGAGATTCGGATTGTAGATGATGCCATTGGGAGATGTGTAGACGAGGACGGTCTCGCGCGGAAAAATCTCCATCGGCCTACTGATCCAGGAGAAATTCGCGGACCAATCCACGCCCTCGAGAGCATTTTCCTTGTGCAGCAGGGCGAAATGCGATTGCGAGCCCAGGAAGAAATCCGAGGATGACTTTCGTCCGGCTTTGACCTCGGTGATGAGCCGCGCGGCGCGCGCGTTCATGTCGGGTCCGGCGGCGAAGTTGATGCGGAGCTTCTGGCCGAATTTTTTCGTGAAAGCACCCTCGATCTCCGCCATGCCCTTGCGGCCGCCGAAGGTCTGCGCGCCTGCGACAAAGACCAGCTCTTCCCCTTCTTTTTTGGCGTCGGCCGCGATGTGATCCGCGCCGTCGGCGGCGAGAGATGCCATTTCCGCGGACCAGCTCGCGGCGGCAAAGAGCACCGCGGCAAGCAGTGCTTTAGACCGCCGCATGCGCAAACTTTGCGGGGTCGAGCTTGTACTCGGCCGGCACCAACCGGATGACCTGATTTTTTTCCGGGTCGCGGATGATGCCCACCGGATCATGCCCGCTCCTCACCGCATCGATCGATTGTCTAAGCATCCGACGCAGCAGGATGACGCCTTCATCGGAGACGCCGAGATGCTCCGCGGTGCGGTCGAAGATCGGCCCCTGGCTCTCCTGCGCGCAGCGGTCCTGGTCGCCGCGGGCGATCCAGCCGGTCTCTTCGTCCCAGCGGTATTTGCCGGGGACGCTGTCGAGCAGGCCTTGCTCGCTCTGATCGGCGGGCATCCGCGCGGGCCATTTGCCATTGACGAGCGGGCCGAAATAGAGCGTGAAATGCATCGTGTTGGTGTCGTCGATCGCGACGCGCCAGCGGAGCGCCTCGTAGCCTTCGTGGGTCGCCGCGAACGCCGCCGGATGCTCCTCGGGCAGATGATAGCCGACCTTGTTCATGTTGGGCATGAGAAAAAGACTGATGGTGCGGTAATATTCGTCGCCGACGCGGCGCGTGAATGTATCGAGGATGCCCCATTCGGTCGCCTCGGAGGTTAATTTCTCATCGCGCCAGAAACGCGTCTTCGGCGTGCGATGAAGCCACTTGAAGTGGTGCTGGTCGACGCTGTTCTCCACCATCTGAAGAAAATTGCAGTGAACGACGCGGGCGTTCAGCGCGCGCGCGCCGTCCTCTCGCACGAGGACATCGTAGCGCGGGAGCAGCGGCGCCGGCTCGGGACCGAGATAGGCGAAGACGATGCCCGCCAGCTCCTGGACTTTGTAGGCGGGCTGGCGGACGCGTTTTTTATAATGACTGTCCGCCGGCTCGCCGGGCTGTTCGAGGACATGCCCTTCGACATCGTAGAGCCAGCCGTGGTAGCAGCAGCGGAGCCCGCCGTCTTCGATATGCCCGAATTCCAATGACGTGCCGCGATGCGCGCAGCGGAGCGTCAGGAGTCCCGCGCGGCCGCGGTCGTCGCGAAAAAGCACGAGGTCTTCGCCCAACAGCCGCCGTTTGATCGGCCGGTTTTTCAGTTCGGCCGACAACGCGATCGGCTGCCAATACCGCCGGAGCATCTCGCCGCCGGGCGTGCCGGGCCCGACGCGCGTTAGAGTTTCGTTTTCCTCGAAGCTAAGAGCCATCGCCTGGTTCCCCCTGTGACACTGATGTGAGCTAACACACGGAGAAAATGGGTGTCAACCAATGGCGAAGCGCGCGCCGCGCGTAATAATGCGGGGAAAGGCGTGTCCCGCGGCGAATTTTCGCCGCGGGAATTGGGGGCGGATGGTCGTGCGGAGTCTTACGGCGGTTAAATCTTTCGAAAAGGGCTCGCCACGGAGCGCAAGCCCTGGATCTGCATGCCGCCGGCCATTTTTTCCGGGGCGGCCGATGTCTCTTCTTCCAGCAGCTTGTCGATCGCGTCGTCGCCGCGCAAACCTTCGAGCTTGACCTTAATCCGAAGGTTGTTGGCGCTGTCCGCATGGATGAGCGCCTGCTCGAGGGTGATCTTTCCTTCTTTATAGAGCA
This sequence comes from Verrucomicrobiia bacterium, assembly GCA_035495775.1. GTDB lineage: Bacteria > Desulfobacterota > Binatia > UBA9968 > UBA9968 > JAJPJQ01. The sequence goes on from DATJFG010000112.1 coordinate 10,377, forward strand.
TGAAGAGCGCATGATCGAAGGTCTGGCAGCCTTCCTGGATGCCCTGCTCCATCGCCTCTTTGACAACGTCGACTTCACCCTTCTTGATCAGCTCCTTGATGCGCGGCGTGTCCATCAGGATTTCGATGGCGGCAACACGCCGGCCGTCGACGCCGGGGATGAGACGCTGAGAGATGATGCAGCGGAGATTGAGCGAGAGCTGCATCAGCACCTGCGCGTGGCGCGTCTCGGGAAAGAAGTTGAGGATGCGCTCGAACGACTGGTTGGCGTTGGTCGAATGGAGCGTGCCGAGGCAGAGATGGCCGGTGTCGGCGAAGGTGATCGCCGCCTCCATCGTCTCGGAATCGCGGATCTCGCCGATGAGGATCACGTCCGGCGCCTGGCGCATCGCGTTCTTGAGCGCGTCGGAATAGGAGTCGGTGTCGAAGCCTAGCTCACGCTGATTGACGATCGCTTTCTTGTGCCGGTGCACGAACTCGATCGGGTCCTCGACCGAGATGATATGTCCCGGCGAGTTGGAGTTCCGATGATCGATCATTGCTGCAAGCGTGGTCGATTTGCCGGAGCCGGTCGCGCCGACGACCAGGACGAGGCCGCGCTTAGTCATCGAAATGTCTTTCAAGATTTGCGGCAGTCCGAGCTCGTCGACGGTTTCGATCTCCGTGCGAATGCGGCGAATCACGATGCCGACCGAGCCGCGCTGGCGGAAAACGTTCACGCGAAAGCGGCTCAAGCGGCGATAGGACAGCGCGAGGTTCATCTCCATATGCTCGGTGAACTGCTGCCATTGGCGCTCGTTCATGAACGACTTCGCGAGCTCCTCTAACTCCTCCGGGGTAAAGACGTGCTCGCCGATGGGCTGCACGACTCCCTGGATGCGGTACATCGGAGGGCTCGCCACGGTGAAATAGATGTCAGAGGCGTTCTTTTCGACCATAACGCCCAAAAATTCAGTCAGGTTCATCGTCTGTTCGGTCATAGCTGCTCCCTTTAAGCGCGTCCTCTCACCGCAGAGACGGCGCCGACGCCGAAAGCCCCTTGGCCGAAGAGGTTCGGCGTCATGCTGCGCGACTGCGCCTCTTCCTGGGTGACAACGCCGCGCTGCGCGAGGTCGACGAGCGACATGTCCATCGTCTGCATGCCGTCTTTCTGGCTCACCTGCATCGTGCCGGGGATCTGGTGGATTTTTCCTTCGCGGATAAGGTTTCGAATTGCCGTCGTGCCGGTCATGATTTCGAGGGCGGCGACGCGGCCGTCGCCGGCTCTTTTCTTGAGCAGCGTCTGGGTGATGACTGCCTCGATCGATTCGGCGAATTGCGAGCGGATCTGCGATTGCTGCGTCGGCGGAAAAACGTCGATCACGCGGTCGACGGTTTTCGGCGCGCTCGATGTATGCAACGTGCCGAAAACGAGATGGCCGGTCTCGGCGGCGGTCAGCGCCAGCTGGATCGTCTCCAGGTCGCGCATCTCGCCGACCAGAATGATATCCGGATCTTCGCGCAGCGCCGCGCGCAGGGCATTGGCGAAGGAGTGCGTGTGAAAGCCCAGCTCGCGTTGATTGACCAGGCACTTCTTCGATTCATGCACAAACTCGATCGGATCTTCGATCGTGAGGATGTGCCCTTCGTAGTCCTGGTTCAGGTAATCGATCATCGCGGCGAGCGTCGTCGATTTGCCGGAGCCCGTCGGTCCGGTGACGAGAACGAGACCCTTCTCCTTATTGCAGATCTGTTTTAAGACCGGCGGCATGCCGAGCTGCTCGAGGGTCAGTATCTTGGTCGGAATGGTGCGGAAGACGGCGCCCTCGCCTTTTCTCTGCATGAAGACGTTGACGCGGAAGCGGGCGATATCGCCCAGCTCGAAGGAAAAGTCGACCTCGTGCGTCGCCTCGAACGCCTTCCGCAGGGCGTCGTTCATGATGTCGTAGACCATTGCGTGGACCTCTTCCTTCGGCAAAGGCGCATGGTCGAGTTTTTTTAAATCGCCGTGAATGCGCAACATCGGCGGCTCGCCGGAGCTCAAATGGCAGTCGGACGCCTCCTGCTCAATGCCGAACGCTAATAGCTGCGTAATGTCCATAAGTCTCCCGGGACCTCAGCCGCCGGCGTACAATTCTCGGCAGCCCAATGTAAAATTTTGGTACTTCCTGAACCTTTATGGCGCTGGAAACCCGCTGAGTTAGCGGATTTTCCTCCAAAAAATCAGGCCGGGCGGGTAAATGAGCAATTATCGGGCCGGTCGGGATTATCGAACGGGCAGCCGGAGGCGGATGTTCGCGGCGGTATTGGATGGCAGCGTCACGGCGGGAACTTCGCGACAAGTTCCTGGAGGCGGGCTTTGGCGTCTTTCAATACAGGCTCGCCGTCGCCGGTAAGCAGCGTGTCGAATTCAAGGACGAGCAGGGCCTCGACGCTCTCGCGCAGCCGCGTGGGGTCGTCCATCACGGCTTCGGGCAGCAAAGAGCAGCGGCCCGGAGGGTTGCCGACGACGGCATCCCCGACGATGAGGATCCGGCGCTCCGGCCAATGGAGGGCGATTTCGCCGGGGGATTTGCCGGCTGCGCCGATCACAACGAGCGGCCCCATCTTGACGCCCATGTGGAGCTCGCCGTCGATGACCGCGCCCTGACTGCGGGCGTGTGGCGCGTCGGCCGCATGGATCAGGGTCTTCGCGCCGGTCCGCTCGCGTACTTTATTGCAGGCGCGGGAATGGTTGCGGTTGGTGATCAGGATTCTGGAGACGCCACGGCGCGCGAGCTCCGCTAGATCCTCATCGCTCGGCTCGACGGGGTCGATCACCAGATTGCCTTGCGGGCGGACGATCAAATAGCCGTTGAAATTATACCCGTGCGGCTCGGAGAACCACGGCCAGGTGAAGATGTCTTTTAAGACCTCGCGCATATTCAGCGCTCGTCTTCACCCATCAACCGGATCGTCTCTGCCTCGCACGCATCAATCATCGTGATGGTGATGGTGATGATGATGGCCGCGTCCCGTCTCCGTATGGCGGAAAATAAGCGATTTGATGACGACCGGCACCGCCCGCGCGTCCGGCAGCTCTTCACCGATGTCGACAAAGTCGAAATCTTTGAGGTCGATGCCGTCGATCGAGATGATGCCGCCGCCGGGCAAGAGCTCGCGCTCGAGGATATTGCCGACGAGCTTGGCGATGTCGGCGTCGAAGACGAGCACGAGGGGCTGGCCTTTGTCGACGTGGTCCTTCATGGCGTCGGCCACGCCTTGCGCGAGATTTCGAATCAGTGGATACGACGGGCCGAGCTCCCAATGGAGCGCGAGCGCCACGGGCCGCTCGCCGTCGATGTCGAAGCGCTGGAGCGCCTTGAGCACCGCCGCCTTGACCGCGCCCGGCGCGAGCGGCTCAACCTGCTCGAACTCCGGCGTGACGACCTGAAGATTTCTGAGCGGCAGCAGATCGGAGTGTGAGAGGTAGATCGTGTTGCCGCTCACCTGGACGGTGTACTGGGAGGCGCCGATGACCGTCGCACGGATGCGCACATCGGCCGGCTTCAGCGGGATCTTCTTACCCATCTTTTCCGCGCGCTCGCGCACGCGCCGGCCGAGCTCGTTGCCGAGATCGCCCAGGTTGCGTTTTTCATGGCCATAGATGTATTCCGAGACGCCGCCGGAGAACATAATGGCGTCCACGCGGTCGGTGTAATCGAGGTTCGGCGTGAGCAGCAGATTCTGAACGAACGGAGACAGATTGCCGCGCTCGAGAACGGCAAAGAGAGAATCGCACAGCAGCTCGGACATTCTTTCCTTGTCGTCGTCTTTCATCGTCCCGCCGAGCTGGAGATCGATGCCGGCCTGCTTGGCGATCTTGACGCCGGTGTCTTCCAGCCGGTTGATCTTCCCCTGCTCGTCCATCGCGACCAGACGCGCGCCGACTTCGACGGCGCAGGTATCGATCACCTTGCCGCTCTGCGTAATCGCGATCTTACTGGTGCCGCCGCCCACGTCGACGTTCATGACCGTGTAGCCGTCGCCTTCGTGCATGGTCAGATGCACCGCGCCCGAGCCGTAGGCGGCGAGGATCGCCTCGAGATTGTGGCCTGCGGTCGCGCAGACGAATTTTCCCGCCTCGGTAGAAAAGAGCTCGGCGATGGCGTCGGCGTTTTTCTTCTTCGCCGCTTCGCCGGTAACGATCACGGCGCCGGTGTCGATGTCTTTCGGAGTGAGTCCCGCCTTCTGATAGGCCTCATGAATAAAGTCGCGCAGCTTGTTGGTGTCGATCGTCGTTTTATCCACATACGGCGTCAGCAGGATGGGCGATTCGTGCAGAATCTCGCGCTTGACGACGACGAAGCGACTGGAGAGCGCGATCCCCTGGCGGCGCAGAAGCAGGCGCGAAAAGATCAGATGCGAAGTGGAAGAGCCGATGTCGATGCCGACCGATGTGAGCTGGATGCGCTCGGACTTCCACATCGGGTGGTCTTCGTCCATCGGCGTTTCATCGCCTTCTTCGTCCTCGTATTCATCGTGTAAGTAATATTCCTCGGCGACTGGCTCGGACATCTCCTATATTCCTTTCCTTATTGGGATTGCGTTGAAGATTAAACTCTTTGCATATCATAAGAAAAGCCGCCTTGCCAACGGCAGCCCGGCCTTTGGCCGACACGCGCGACCTACCGATTCGCAAAACGTGAAAGGCGCGCGGCAAAAGTCGCGCGCGCCAGCATAGACAACCCTGAGTCCGCAGAGTAATATGACCACGTCAGCGTTCCGATGGGACAGGAAGAGTACAGCGAATTAGCCGCTTTTCTCCGGCGCTTTATCCGGCGCTTTCGCGCCGTCAAGGGACTCGAAGGCGTTTGCCTGCTCGGCATCGCGCTCGTCCTGCTTTTCTCGCTCGGCCTCGCCGTCACAGAAATCAAACGCTTCTTTCCTTACGCGCCCGCGCTGTACGCGGTGCTCGCCGCTGCCCTGCTGGCGGCTCCCATCGGCTGGACCTTGGTGCAACTCTGGCGGCGCGTTTCGGAAGAGTGGGCTGCGCTTTACATCGAAAAGCAATGTCCGCACCTTAAGAACAACCTAATCAACTCGCTGCAGCTCTACCCCGAGATCGCCCGGCCGGAGCGGCCGGCCGACATCTCCGTGTCAATGGTTCTCGCGCTGCTGCGCGCGACGCGCAAGCAGCTTCATACGCTGAAGGCCGAGGAACTGGTCAATACCGCGCCGGCGCGCGCGAAGGGGCGGCTGCTGGCGATTCTCTTCGTGCCGGTGCTCGCCGTCGTGCTCTTCAACCCCTCGTCGGTGAGCGACACGTTCAGCCTGCTCGCCCATCCTTTGAAAGATATTCCGCCGTCGGAGACGCGCATCGATCTCTCGCCCAAAGGCGTTCGCATCGCCCGCGGCACACCTGTCACGCTCCAGGCAGCCGCGACCGGTGCGATTCCTAAGACGATGGATCTTCTCGTGCTGCGCGAAGGGGCCGCCGAGGAGCGGCTCGCGATGGAAGCGGCCGGCGGAGGCCGATTTACCGCTGCGCTCAATAATGTCAAAACGAGCTTTTCCTACCGCGCCGTAGCCGGATCTTTCTCCTCGCCGAGTTACCGTCTCGAAGCCGTCGACCCGCCGGAGATCGGCAATCTCCGCGCCACGCTTTATCCGCCGCACTACACCGGTCTTCCCGCGGAGAATATTTCCGGCGGCAACCTCGAAGGACTCCGCGGCTCGACCGTTCGACTCGAGGCCGAGACCAGCAAAGAGGTAGTCAAGGCGAAGCTCGTGCTCGATCAGGGGCGCGAAGTGCCGCTCAAGGTCGACGGCAACAAGATCGAGGGGAATCTCGTGTTGTTTCAATCCGGCCGCTACCAAATCGAAGTCGAAGACGCGCTCGGCTTCCGCAACAGCCCCATCGGCTATGACCTGCGCATCCGGCCCGACGGCTTTCCCACCGTCGAGATCCTGCGTCCGACCGAAGACCTCGAGGTCAACGGCGACGAGACGCTTTCCATCGAGTTCACCGCGCGCGACGACTTCGGCGTTCAGGAAGCGGCGCTCGTCGTCAAAGTCGGCGAGCGTCAGGAAAAGATTCCGATCAGGCTCGACGGAGTCAAAAAGCTGATCGCACGCGAGCGCTTCGACCTCGATCTCGGCAGGCTCGGTCTCAGCGAAGGCAACGAAGCGGTCTACAACGTCGAAGTGCGCGACAACGACACCATCTCGGGACCGAAGATCGGCGTCTCGCGCGGCTTCAGGCTGACGCTCAAAAACCTCCGCGGCGAGCACAAGCAGCTCGCCGACAACATCCGCGATCTTTCCGGACGCATGGTCGATCTCTTGGCGCAGCATCTCGAGCGCCCCGCCGATCAAGCCGGCGCCGACAAGGATTTGGAGAAAAAACTCGGCGATGTCGCGAAAAACGTCGAAGAGATCATGCAGCGGAGCGAAAAAGACCGCCTGGCGGATTTCGCCACCTGGTCCGACCTCGAGGCGCTCAAGCGCAACCTCGAGTTCACCAAGAACGATCTCTTGAAACGGGAGGAGCAGGCGTCCGGGGAGGAGAAGGAAAAAGCCCGCGACGACATCTCGACCGAAATGGAGCGTATGTCGCTGCTCACCGAAGACATCGGCAAACGCCTCAAGGCCGAAGAGGTGGCGAATTCGGCGCGCGATTTGATGAAAGGCCAGGAGCGGCTCATGGACGCGCTGGAAAAGCTTCGCAGCGGGGATAAAAATCTCGACGCGATCTTGAAGCAACTCTCGCAGATGGCCAATCTCTTAAATTCGCTCCAGCAGTCGCTCTCGCAGATGGCGACGCAGCTGCCGGAGGACTTCGTCAACAGCGAAGCGCTCCAGGGGCTTAACTTCGGCGATATGCAGCGCATGATGGACGAGATCCGCAAAAAACTCGCGCAGGGCGATATCGAGGGCGCCATGCAGCTCGCCCGCGAGCTGTTCAATCAGATGGCCTCGATGGTCGCCGCGCTCCAGGGCGCGCAGCAGTCGGCGATGTCTTCTTCGATGGGCCGGATGCAGGGCGAGATGATGCGCTCGGCGAATGAATTGCAGCAGCTCGCGCGCGAGCAGCAGGAGCTTCTAGTCGATACCGAAGGGACGAACCGCCGGGCGCTCACCGAGCGCGAGAAGGAACTCAAGGAAAAACTCGAACGCTTCATGACCAAGGCGAACCGCGAGCTCGGTCGAATGGCGGAAATGTTCCCCGACGTCGAAGGCGGCGGCCCGCCGCGCGCCGATGCGCTCGACGACGCGACGGTCAACAATCTGGTCAAAGAGATGATCGGCCGCCTGCTCAAAAAGGACTTCGCCGGGTTCGACGAAATTTTGGACATGGCGCAAAAAGAGCTCGGCAAAACCCGCTCGCGCCAGCAGCAGGCGAAAGCGGCGCAGGCCGAGGCGAGCCTCAAGGACTTAAAAAACGATCTCGATTCGCTGCTCGCGATTCCACCGACGGCGCTCAACGATTCGGAGCGCAGCGGCATCCGCGATCTCGGGCGGCGCCAGGGCACGCTCAAGGAGCGCACCGAGCAGCTGCACGAAAAATTAGAATCGCTGTTCCAGCTGTTCCCCTCGCTCGATCCGCAGATCACGAAAAACATCAAGGAAGCGGGCGCCTCGATGGGGCAGGCGCAGGGACGGCTGGGCGAGCTGGATTCCAAAAATGCCGTGCCCCCGGAGCGACGAGCGCTCGAGCAGCTCTCACAATCCCAGCAGCAGATGCAAAGCGCGATGCAGCAGCTTGCGCAGCGCGGCCAATTGGGGCGCATGGCGGTATCGCGCCTCTTCCGCATGGGACGCATGCTGCCCTCGGGCGAGCTCGTGCCGCTCCCCGGCATGCCGCAGTTTCCGCAGTTCGACGCCGACGGCGGCATGACCGGTCTCGATACGGAAAAATTCCGCCTGCCGGGCAAAGAGGACTATCGGGTGCCGCGGAGCTTCCGCGAGGAGATTCTCGAATCCCTCAAGCAGGGCGTGCCGCGGCAGATGAAAGAGCAGATCGAAAGCTATTTTAAAAATCTCTCGGAATAGTTGATCGAGGTCCGACATTCTTCGCCGCACAATCCTTAAGCTTGGCTTCGCCTCCCTCGCTCTTTTTCTCAGCCTGACGATCCTGAGACCGACGGCCTGGAGTGCGGAGGCCGATCCGCGCATCAAAGAAGCCGAAGAGGATCTCGACGCCTGGCGCATCCCCGAAGCGGAAAAGATCTCCGCCGCGCTGCTGAAGGAAAATCCGCGCTCGCCCGGCGCGCTCGCGCTCAGCGCCGAAGTCGCCTTTTACCAGGGTCGCTACGAGGAGGCCGCACGGCAGGCCGAGCAGGCGCTGGCGGGCGATTCCTCCGACGAGAAGCGCCAGGCGCTGCGAATCCGCACGCAGCGCAGCCGCGACGTCGTCTCCAAGCTCAAGCTCTATGAGAGCGAGCATTTTCTCGTCTATCTCGACGAGAACAAAGACGGTCTTCTCGCACCCTACGCCATCGACACGCTCGAAAAAAGCTATCGCATCTTCGGCCAGGCACTGGGCTACTCTCCCCCGGTCAAAGTCCGCGTCGAGATCGCGCCCGACGCCGTCTCATTCAACGGCATCTCGACGCTCTCCCGGCGCGATATCGAGGAGACCGGCGCGGTCGGCATCTGCAAGTTCAACAAGGTGATGATCATCTCGCCGCGGGTCCTGCTCCAAGGCTACCGCTGGCTCGATTCCCTGAGCCACGAGTACATGCACTATGTGATCGTCGGCGCCAGCGACAACAAAGCACCGATCTGGCTCCATGAGGGTATGGCGCGCTATTACGAGACCCTCTGGCGGCGTCCGGATAAAGCAAAAGCGGCGGCGGATTATCTATCGCCGGCCAATGAAACGCTGCTCGCGCAGGCGCTGGAGAAAAACCGCTTCGTCGGCTTCAAGAAGATGGAGCCTTCGCTGATTTATCTGGACACGCCGGAGCAGGTCCAACTCGCCTATGCCGAGGCCGCTTCGGCGATCGATTTTCTTGTGCACCGCAAGGGCGACGCGGCGGCGCGCGATCTTCTGTTCGAGCTCAAAAGCCGTCCGACGCCCGAGGCGATCGAAAAAATCCTGGCCAAGCCCTACCCCGCTTTCGAGAGCGAGTGGAAAGAGTTTCTCAAAGCAAAGCAGCTCAAGGAAATCGAAGGCAGCCACGTGAGGCGATTCAAAGTCACCGAGGGCCAAAAAGAAGACGAGGAAACCGTCGAGCTCAAAGAGATCCAGTCCGCCGTCGCACGCAACCAGACCCATATCGGCGATGAGCTCGTGGCGCACGGCAAGATGGTCGCGGCGACCGAAGAGTACAAGCGCGCCTTGCGGGCGAGCCCCCGTTCACCTATTATTCTCGGCAAACTCGCGCGGGTGCTCATCCGACAGGCGCGCTACCAGGAGGCGCTGCCGCATCTGCAAAAAGCGCTCGAGGCCGACCCGGACTCGGTCAGCGCTTATATTCAGCTCGGGCGTATCCACCACGCGAATAAGGAGTTCGCGGCGGCGAAGAGCGATTTGGAAGAGGCGATCCAGATCAATCCGTTCAACCCGGAGATCTATCGCCTCCTCGCCGATGCCTATACGGCGCTCGGCGACCAGCAGCAGGCGCAGCGGGCGAAAAGCAACCTGGAAAGGCTCGCGCGCATCAGGTAAGAAATGAACTCGCCGGCGGGATTGGAAAGGCAAAAGGGAATGGAGCCGAGCACGATCAACGACCAGGAAATCGCTGCGATCGAGGAGTTCGCCGCCAAGCGCGACTCGATGCTCGCCGAAATCGGCAAGGTGATCGTCGGGCAGGACAAAGTTATCGAGGAGGTGCTGACAGCGCTCTTCTCGCGCGGCCACTGTCTTCTCGTCGGCGTCCCCGGGCTTGCCAAGACGCTGCTCATCAGCACGCTCGCCGAGATCCTCGACCTCGACTTTAACCGCATCCAGTTCACCCCCGACCTGATGCCGTCCGACATCACCGGAACCGACATCCTGCAGGAAGATCCGGCCACGGGCCGCAGAAAGTTCCAATTCATGCAGGGTCCGGTGTTCACCAATATTCTGCTCGCGGACGAGATCAACCGAACGCCGCCGAAAACCCAGGCCGCCCTGCTGCAATCGATGCAGGAGTATAAAGTCACCGCGGGCGGCCAGACTTTTCCTCTAGAGCTGCCGTTCTTCGTGCTCGCGACGCAGAATCCGATCGAGCAGGAAGGCACCTATCCCCTCCCGGAGGCGCAGCTCGACCGCTTCATGCTCGAGATCGAGATCCAGTATCCGCCGTTCGAGGACGAAGTGCAGATCGTCATGCAAACGACGTCGGTCAGCCGGCCGAAGCCGAATAAAGTCATGGACGGCCCGGCGATTCTCCGCTATCAGGAGCTCGTCCGGCGCGTCCCGGCCTCCCCTTTCGTCATCGGCTACGCCGTAGCGCTCACGCAGAACTCGCGGCCAAAAAATCCCGGCTCGCCGCAGTTCGTGCGAGATTATATCGAGTGGGGCGCCGGACCGCGCGCCTCGCAATATCTCATCCTCGGCGCCAAGGCGCGGACGATCCTTCAAGGACGATACGCCGTCTCGATCGAGGACATCCAGGCGCTGGCGCCTTCGGTGCTGCGTCACCGCATCATTCCCAACTTCAAGGCGCAGGCCGACGGTCTCGCTTCACTCGACATCATCGGCCGGCTGCTCGCCGAAGTGAAGCCCCAGGAAGACGGGAAGGCGAAGAGATAGCTCGCCGGGCCGGTCTTGTGCCCTTTCTTGCAGCGCTCACAACATTTTTTTGCCGGAACTTCTTTTACACTTCACAAACGATAGACGGCATCGAGGTGCGCGGCCGCGCGGAATTCATCCGCGCGACGCGCGAGGCGCTCGAGGTTTTGGAGAACAACATCCAATTTCCCGATATCCAGCGCTACGTCTCGATCATCAAGCAAGGCCGGCGCAGCGGCATGCACGCCAATGCGCGCCGTCCAACCTTCGTCGTCGGGAAACGCACCTGGAGCCATTCGCCGCTCTGGTATGCCGGCGCGATCGCGCACGACGCGTACCATTCGAAGCTGTATCACGACGCGAAGGCTGCGGCCGGGCGGACGCCGCCCGCTGATTGCTGGACAGGAAAAGAAGCGGAGAGGCAATGCCTTGCGTTTCAGATCGAAACAGTGAAAGCGCTCGGCGCCGAGCCGAGAACGGTTGCTTATCTGGAGGAATTGCGAAAAAATCCCACCTACCAGGGTCACAACAAGGGATTGAGAGGCTGGTGGGCTTATTTCCTGCGGCGCTGGTAGGCTAACGAAGATTTAGGTGTAAAATGCCCGCAATGGCCGACAGCGAACGCAGTTATTTCGACCCCCTGGTCCTCGCGATACTATCCAACCTCTACCTCAAGGCGCGCTGGGTGGTTGAAGGCATGATGTCGGGCATCCACCGCAGCCGCTCCAAAGGGTTCAGCGTCGAGTTCGAAGAGCATCGCGAATATTCGCCGGGAGACGAGATCCGCCGGATCGACTGGAAGGCGCTCGGGAAGTTCGATCGCTACTTCATCAAGGAGACCGAAGACGAAACGAACCTCAGAGCCACACTCCTCCTCGACGGAAGCGCGTCGATGGATTACGGCTCGAACGGCATCACGAAATTCGATTACGCCTCGATCCTGACCGCCTCACTCGCTTATCTGATCCTCAAGCAGCAGGACGCCGCCGGCGTCGCGACTTTTTCCGATCACATCGAATCGTTCATTCCGCCGCGGGCGAAGCGCGGCTACGTCTTCGAGATCCTGCGCGCCCTCGAGGCGCACCGGCCGTCGGGCGACACCCGTACCGGAAAGATTCTTCAGGAGATCGCCGGCAAGATGAAACGCCGCGGTCTCGTGATTCTAGTCTCCGACCTGCTCGACGACACCGAGGAGATACTCAAAGGCCTCAGGCTTTTTCGCTTCAGCGGCCATGACGTGATCGTTTTTCACATCATGGACAGCGCCGAGATCGAATTGCCGTTCGACGGCAACATCCTCTTCGAGGATTCCGAGGAGCCCAATCTCAAAGTCACCGCCGATCCGCAGACGATCCGCCAGGTCTATCGCGGCGTCGTCGAGGAGTTCATCGACCACGTCCGCAAGGAATGCCACGCGGCCATGATCGACTATCAGCTCATTTCGACCTCGACGCCGCTCGACCGCGCGCTGGTGAGTTACCTTGGCTGGAGAGGATAGATGTCGCTTTTCTTTCTGAATCCGGCCTATCTCTTCGGCCTTCTCGCCGCTTCGGCACCGATCATCATCCACCTCCTGAACCGCCGGCGCATCAAGCGGATCCGCTTTCCGGCGGTTAAATTTCTTCTGCTTTCGCAGAAGCGCATCTCGCGCACCAAGCGGCTGCGCCACTGGTTTCTGCTCGCTCTTAGAACCTTCGCGATTCTCATGCTCGTGCTGCTGCTGGCGCGGCCGATTTTCCAGACCGGTGCGGGGCTGTTCGCGAGCGGCGGCCCGTCGAGCGTCGCGCTCGTGCTGGATAATTCCCTCAGCATGACCTGGAGCCGCGACGGCGACGGCTTCAAGCAGGCGAAAGACGCCGCGGCGCGGCTCTTCGCGTCGATGGCCGCGGGCGACCGCGCCGCGCTCATCGAGACCAATCCGCCGACCAAGGAGCCGCCGCGCCTGAAGGGCGAGAAAGAAGTGCTGCTGCGCGAACTCGAAGGCGCCAAGATCGCCGACGGCAGCGCCGATTTCGCCGCGGCTCTCGCACGCGCTTACGAGCTGTTGCGCGAGCCCGCCGCGGGCAAAGAGATCTGGGTGGTTACCGACGCGGCGCTCACGGACTGGGACCGCTTCACCCTCGCCGGACTCAAGCAGTACGACCCCGCGGTCGCCGTCAAAGTCATCAAGGTCGGGGCGAAGGAGCAGCCGCCCAACGCCGCGGTGCGCGAGATTCGTCTCAGCGGGCAAGACGTCAATGTGGGACTTCCGACCGAGATTCAGGCCGTGATTACGAATTTCGGCGCGGACGCGATCAAAGACGTCCTCGTGCAGCTCCGGGTCGACGATCAGGCCAAAGAGCAAAAACTCGTCTCGCTCGCGCCGCGCGGCGAGGCGGAGGCGAACTTCCAGTTTCTCCTCACGCGGCCAGGCAGCCACACGGCTTCGGTCGCGCTTAAAAAAGATCGCCTCGCGGGGAGTCCCGTGGTCCACTTCACGCTCGAGGCGGAAGACAAGATCAAGCTGATGATCGTCGACGGCGATCCGCAGACCTCGCTCGTTTCGAGCGAGACCTTCTTTCTTACGCGCGCGCTCAACCCCGAGGGCGCGGCGACGCCGTCGCCGTTCATCGCCACCGTCGTTCTTGCGGAGAGCTTGGCGTCGGCGTCGCTGGAATCCTATCAAGCGGTCGTCCTATGCAACGTGGCGGCGATTTCCGACGCCGTCGCATCGCGCTTGAAAGAATACGTGCGCCGCGGCGGCGGCCTGCTGATTTTTCTCGGCGATCGGGTGCAGCCCGAAGATTACAACCGCAGGCTTTACGACGCGGCGCCGTCGATCCTGCCGGCGCGCCTGAAGGATAAGCGCATCGTTTCCGCCTCGGCGCTGGAGAGGATCGAGCGAATCGACACCAAACACCCGGCGCTTGCCGCCTTTTCCGATCCCATTCTGCTGGACTCGCTCAAATCGAGCCGCATCGCCGGCTATTATCGTACCGACGCCTCCGGCGGCACCGCGATGATCGGGCTTGCGAACGGCGATGCGCTCGCGCTGGAGAAGAAGTTCGGCGCCGGCCGGGTGATTCTCGTCAGCACGGCGGCCGACCGCGACTGGAGCGATCTGCCGGTAAAGACCGCGTATCTGCCGCTCACGCAGTCGCTGGTGAATTATCTCCAGGGCGGCAAGAAAGGGGCGCTCGAGACCGGCGTCGCCGTCGGCGAGACGAAAAAATTTACTTTGCCGCCGGCCTACGTCGGCAAGACGTTGAAAGTTATCCGGCCAGACCAGCGTGAGCGCGAGATCACGCTCGCGGCGGAGGGCGAAAACGCCGCCGGCGCCTTCGACGAGAACAACGTCGCGGGCATATACCGCGTTTCGGCGCCGCTCGCCGGCGACGCCGCGGCGGCGCTGGCGCCCATCTATCCCGTGAACCCGCCGTTCCTCGAATCACGCCTCGAGGCGATCAGCGACGCGGAGCTCGCGGCGCGGCTCCGCCCCGCGCGGGCGGAGATCGTTTCGATCGACGCGCTCGCGAAAGGCGGCAGCCGGAGCGACCTCGCGCTGCCGCTCCTGCTCGTGCTCATCGTCACGCTCGTCTCCGAAGGATGGCTCGCGCAGAGATTTTATGGATAGGCGCGCTTTTCTTCGACTCTTATCTTACGGCTGTCTCGCGGCTGCGGGGCTCGCGCCGCGGAAAGCCGCCGCGGCCCAGGCGCTCGAGCGCGCGCGGCCGATCCAGTTCGTCTTTGCGCAGGTTAAATATCGCGGCGGCGATTGGAATCCCCACGCGCTCGCGGTCGCTCCGCTGCTCGAAGAATTGATGCAGCGCACGAGCGTCGACGCAGCGCCCGCGCGGCGCGAGATCACGCTCACCGACCCGGAACTCTTCGGCTATCCGTTCTTGTACATGACCGGCAAATACGACTTCGAGCCGTTTACCGGCGATGAGATCGACAATCTCAGGCGCTTTCTCTCTTTCGGCGGCTTTCTGCTCGCGGACGACGCGCTCGGCCAGCCGGGCTACGGCTTCGACCAGAGCTTCCGCCGCGAGATGAAGCGGGTCTTTCCCGACAAGGACTTTACGCGCGTCCCCGCCGGCCATCCGGCGATGCGGAGCTTCTATCTCTTGAGAAAAGTCGGCGGCGCGAAGATGGTTCATCCGTACGTCGAGGGCATCAATGTCGGGCCGAGCACGCCGGTCGTCTATTGCCAGAACGACCTCGGCGGCGCATGGGAAAAGGACCAGCTCGGCAACTGGGTGAACCAATGCACGCCGGGCGGCGAGGAGCAGCGCCGCGACGCGTTTCATCTCGGCATCAATCTGATCCTTTACGCGATGACGGAAAATTATAAGGACGACCTGATCCACGTGCCGTTCATCCGCCGGCGCCTGGCGCGCTGAAAGCTCATGAGCCAATTGTATTTCGTCGGCGGGCTTTCCTGGTGGGTGATCGGCGCGATCGCGTTCGGCGCCCTCGCCGCGATCGGGTACCAATTCTGGGGGCTGAGGCAGCGGCTCGGCGCCCGGCGCGCCGTACCGCTCACGTTTCTACGCGCGATCGTCTACGCGCTACTGGTTTTCTTTTTGCTGAGCCCCGGCCTTGTCCAGACCCGCGTCACGAAGCTCCGCCGCCCGCTGAATGTATTGATCGATACGTCGAAGAGCATGGCGCTGCCCGCGGCCGGCGGCAAGAGCCGCCTGGACAGCGTTAAAGAGAAGCTTACCGGCGGCAGCGAGCCGCTGATCCGGCGGCTCGAGCGCGACTACGATTTGCGTGTTTATCAATTCAATACCGGTCTTGCGCCGGTCGCGCCATCTGACATCGCGCAGCTCGCCGCCACCGGCAAAGGCACGCGCTTGGCGGAGATCTTAAGCGAGGCGAGCCGCGACGCCAGCGCCAACGCCGCGATCATGGTGGTCACCGACGGCATCGCCAACGGCGAGAGCCGGATGGACGGCGCCGCTGCCTCCAAGATCCCGGTGATCGCCGTCGGCGCGGGCGAGAGCCAAGGGTACATCGATCTCCGCGTCGCGGACGTGACCGCGCCGGATTTCGGCTTTCGCGGCCGCGAACTCAAGATCGATCTGACGATTCAGGCTTACGGCCTTGCCGGAAAAACCGTGCCGCTCTACTTCAACCGCGGCAAAAGCCTCATCGCCACGCGGAACATCGTGATCGACCGCGACGCGTTCGAGCAGCGCGTCACGCTTTCCTACACCCCCAAGGACATCGGCGCGCAAAGCTTCAGCGTGAATATGCCCGTGCAGCCGGGCGAGTCGATCGCCGACAACAACCAGAAAGAGTTCAAGGTCGAGGTGCGCCGCGACAAGCTCCGCGTGCTCACGCTTTCCGGCTCGCCGTCGTGGAACTACCGTTTTCTCCGCATGGCGCTGAAGCAGGACCCCTTCATCGATCTCGTCTCGTTCGTCTTTCTCCGCACGCCGACCGACGTCGTCGACGTGCCCGACAACCAGCTGAGCCTGATTCCGTTTCCCATCGATGAGATCTTCCTCGAGGAGATCAAGAACTTCGACGTCGTCTTCATGGACGACTTCTCCTACCGCTCCTATTTCAACGTCATGTATCTCGACCGCGTGCGCGATTTCGTGCGCAACGGCGGCGGCCTTGCGATGCTCGGCGGTTCGCGCTCATTCGACAGCGGCGGCTACGCCGACAGCGCGCTGCGCGAGGTGCTGCCGGTCGAGCTCGACGGTAAGGGCCGCTATCAGGTCGACACCCGCGCGCGCGGCGTGCTCACGCCTTCCGGCAAGGCCCATCCGATCACGCGGCTCGTTCCCGACGCGCAGGCGAACGAAGAGGCGTGGAAAAAGCTGCCGCCGCTCAAAAGCCTCAATCAAGTCCTCCGGTCGCGCGGTGAGACGCTGCTCCAGGCGGCCCCCGAGGGGGCGACCGGCGGCCAGCCGCTCCTGACTGTCGGCCGCTACGGCAAGGGGCGCACGCTCGCGCTCATGAGCGACGACATCTGGCGCTGGAGCTTCGGCGCGGTGGGCGCAAAGGAGAGCCCGCAGAATCATTTGAAGCTCGTCCGCCATGCGGTGCGCTGGCTCGCGCAGGAGCCGATGTTCGAGCAGGTACAGATCCGCCCGGTCGGCGGCGTGCGCACGCCGGGCGAAAAAACCGAATTCATCATCGAGGTGCTGAACGACGACTACACGCCCGCGGCGCACGCCAACCTGAAGGTCGAGGTCGTCGGCGGCGAAGGCGAACAGATCCATCTCGAAGCGGTCCAGCAGACCGAAGGCGAGTACCGCGCCGAGTTCACGCCCGCCAAGGAAGGCGCCTATCGCATCGAGGCGGCCGCCGACGCGGGCGGCAAGGCGCTCGGCCGCGACAGCAAAAACTTCACCGTCGCCTTTCCCTACGCGGAGGCCGAGGACGGCCGGCCGCGCCCCGAGCTGCTCAAAGATATCGCCGAGAAGAGCAAAGGCGATTTCATTCCGCTCGCCGAGCTCGACGCCCAGAGCTTCGCGCGCGCCGCCGCCAAGCTCGACCGCCTCGCCCCGGCGGAGATCGTCGAGCGGCGCGAGATCCCGCTGTGGGGAACGCTCACCACCTTTTCCATCATCTTGATTTTCTTGAGCGTGGAGTGGTGGTTCAGGCGGAAATGGGGATTGATCTAAAAGTTTCAGGTCTCAAATTTCAGGTTTCAGGAAAATACCAATCCTCAGACTTTAAACTGACCGCGCGAAATTAAAGTGACGCAGGCAAAATCAATTACACCTACGCTGCTCGCCCTTGTCCTGCTTGCGATTGCGTCGCGCGCTTTTTCTTTTTGCCATGAGACCGAGGTCGTCGACGCGCGCTTCATGCGCGCGGCGGCCGCGTCCAGCGCTCCGGTATCGATCGAGTGGTTCGGCCACTCGATGTTCCAGATCATCTCTTCCCGGGGGACGCATATTCTCACCGATCCGCACGGGCGCGGCGATCTCCCCGCGCCCGACGCTCCGCAGGACATCGTCACGACGAGCCATCAGCACGCGCCGCACAGCAGCATCTGGATGGCCAAGGGAAAGCCGGTAGTGTTCGAGGGGCTCACGCCGAACGGCGACGACTGGAACAAGATTTACACGAACGTCCGCGATGTCTCGGTCTACAACGTTCCGGCTTATCACGACAAAAGCCAAGGGCTTCAGCGCGGGAAGAACGCGATCTTCATCTTTCGCGTCGACGACGTCTGCATCGCCCATCTGGGCGATCTCGGCCACGAGCTCACGCCCGCGCAGCTCAAAATGCTCGGCAAGATCGATATCCTGCTCGTGCCGATCGCCGGCGGGATGTTCACCGTGACCGCGGCCGAGGCGAAAGTGGTCACCAAGCAGGTGAATCCGAGAATCGCGGTGCCGATGCACTACGATTGGGATGGTGTTGTCGCGGAATACACGAACGGCCTCCGCGCGCGCAAGCTCAACGGAACGGCCTTGAAGATCTCCAAGCAGGAGCTGCCGCAGCCTTTCGATGTCGTCGTCTTCCCCACCCCCTCGCGGTAAAGCGGCGGCGCATTGTGATTTGCCGTCGGTTCGGCTAACAAAATAATCGGAGGCAACATGAAGGCTTTACGCGTGCATCAGTATGGCGGCATCGACGCGATCAAGCATGAAGAAGTTCCGACGCCGGAGCCCGGCGCGGGCGAGGCGCGGGTCAAGATAGAGGCGGCCGGCGTCAATTACATCGACGTCTACCAGCGCACCGGGCTGTATCAATTGAAGCTGCCCTTCACGCTCGGCATGGAGGGCGCGGGTACAGTCGATGCGATCGGCCCGGGCGTCACGGAAATTAAGAAAGGCGACCGGGTCGCGTATTCGATGGTGCCCGGCGCCTTTGCCGAATACGCGATCGTCCCCGCCGCCCGCCTCGTGCCGCTGCCGCCGAAGATCGACAGCAAGAGCGCGGCCGCGACGATGCTTCAGGGCATGACCGCGCACTATCTAACGCACAGCACCTACCCGCTCAAGCGCGGCGACGGCGCACTGGTCCACGCGGCGGCCGGCGGCGTCGGACTTTTACTCGTCCAAGTCGCGAAGCGGCTCGGAGCGACGGTTTACGGGACGGTCTCGACGGAGGAAAAAGCGCGCCTCGCGCGCGAGGCGGGCGCCGACGAGGTGATTTTATATACGCAAAAGGATTTCGTGGCGGAGATAAAGCGCTTGACGAACGGCCGCGGCGTCAACGTGGTGTACGATTCGGTCGGCCAGACGACGTTTGAAAAAGGCCTCGATTGCCTGAGACCGCGCGGTTATATGGCGCTCTTCGGACAGTCGAGCGGACCGGTGCCGCCGTTTAATCTTGGCATGCTCGCGGCGAAAGGGTCGCTCTTCGTGACGCGCCCGACGCTCGCCCATTACGCGATCGAGCGGGAGGAATTACTCGGGAGGGCGAAAGACCTGTTCGGCTGGATCGCGGCGGGCGAGCTCAAGCTACGCATCGATAAAGTTTTTCCCATGGCTCAGGCCGCCGAGGCCTATCGCCTGCTCGAGGGGCGAAAAACGACCGGCAAGGTGCTGCTCACGCCGTGAGCTAGAACGACTCCCCTTCGGGTTTTGACTCGCCGCGCTCCGCCTTCGGCTTGCGCTCGCTTCGCCGGCTGTCCGGCTGGCGCGAAAATCGGCTGCCGCCGCTCTGCATGTCGCGCAGCCGGTCGCGCTGCTCCTGACTGAGGATGCTCTTCCCCTGTTCGACGGCGCGGAGACGCGCGAGGCGCTGATCGGCGCGGAGCCGCTCGACCTGGCGCACTTTGCTTTCGGCCTGCTTCAAGTCGACCGAATCTGATTTCTGCAAATCGTCGAGTTCTCTCTCCGCCCGGCGCAGTTCGTCGTCTTTATTGCGCGTGTTGCGCTCGAATTCGTTGCGCACGTCCTCGAGCTTTTGCACCTGTTCGGGCGAAAGCTTGAGCTCCTCACGATGCTTCAACATATCGCTGATGATCGGGCGCTCGCGCTCGCCGCGCGATTGCCCTTCGCGCGCGAAGGGAAATTTGCCGCCGAAATGCTCGCGGAATTTATTGCCGAAATCCTCGAATTCGCGGCCGAGCTGGTCCCATAGTTTGGACATCTCGTCGTGATACGGAGGCTTATCGGATCGGTCGGCGGCCGCAGCAGGAGCGGCGAGAGATACCAAAAATAGCAGAGCGACGAATAGACGCATCGAAATCTCCTTTGTCGCCTTAAATTAAACCGCCGCTCTACGCGGTTGTCAAACCGCCGCCTCCGCGCGCGTCTTCGGCTCCTCGAGAAAAAGCAGCATGGCGACGATGCCGACGAGGATCATCGCCGCGAGCGTCATCCATGCCGTCGCGTAGGAACCGGTCACGTCGACGAGGTAGCCAAAGAGCGGCGTGCCGATGATCGTGCCGACGGCATTGAATGTCAGGACGATGCCGAGCGCGGCGCCCGTCCGGCCGCTGCCGGCGATCTCGGCGATGAGCGCGTACGAGACGCCCTGATAGCCGACCATGCAGACGCCGGCCAAGAAGATCAGCAGCAGCGCCACCGCGAGCGGCGCAGCACCGGGCAGCGCGCCGAGCGCGAACGTGAAGGCGACCGAGCTGAATCCGATCCAGAGCAGCACCACCTTGCGCGCGCCGTGGAACAGCCGATCGCTGACGACGCCCCAGCCGACGCGCCCCACCATGCCGCCGAACTGTGTTAACGCAAGCGCCTGGCTCGCCCAATAGGGCGAGAGGCCGCGCGCCTCTTTCAGATACAGCGGGACATAAGTAATCAGCGACATCTGCCCCATGAGCAGCAGCGCGGTGCCGAAGCTGAGACAGACAAGGTTCATGACGCGCAGCCGCGCTTTTTTCCCCGCCGGCGCCGCGAGCAGGACGGCCGGCGCGTCTACCGGCTCGCGCCACAATAACCAAAAGACAAAGCCGAAGGCTACGTTGGTGATGCCGATTGCGAAGAACGAAGCGCGCCAGCCCGCCAGCAGCACAAGCGAAGGCGCAAGCACGGCCGTCACGACGCCGCCCGCCGGAACGCCGGTCTGCTTGATCCCCATCGCGGTCGCGCGTTCCGCGCGCTGAAACCACTCCATGACGCCCTTGGTCGAAGATGGATTTAAAAAACTGTAGCCGAGCCCGGCGAAAACAAAGATTAAAAACGCCCACCCAAACGACGGCGCGGCGGCCGCCGCCGCGATACAAATCCCCAGAATGAGATGGCCGCAGAACGTCGTCGAGCGCACGCCGAGCCGATCGGCGAGCCAGCCGGCGCCGAACGAGAGCGTCACGAGACCGGAATAAAACGCGGTAAAGAACAGCCCGATCTGCGCACGCGAGAGTTGAAGGTCGGATTGATAAAACGGCGCGAGCGTATTGATCGCGTACTGCCCTCCCGCGCCGATCACGTGCGAGATCGTGCCGAGGAACAGCATCTTCCAGCGGAGCGTGTCCCGCTCGGAATCGGCGGCCGGAGTCATGTTGGAATTCAGTCGAAGACCGTCTCGGAGTATGGTTCGACGTCGATGAACGCCTCGACGACGCTCGGTCCGTCGAGGGCGAGCGCCCAGTCGAGCGCCGCGCCGAATTCCGCCTCGCTGCGCGCGGCGCGGCACGCGACGCCGAAATAATGGGCCGGAGAATCCACCGGAGCGCCGAGACGGACGCCCGAGAGGCCGTATCCCCGCTTCTCCTGCTTGATCTTCATCAAGCCGAGCCAGCCGTCGTTCAGGATGACGATCGGCACGCGGAGACCGAGGCGCCGCGCCAGCGCCAGCTCGCCCGCCGTCATCTGAAAGCAGCCGTCGCCGACCACGCCGACGACGATCCGCTCGGGATGAACGAGCTTCGCCGCATACGCCGCCGGCATGCCGTAGCCCATCGAAGACCAGCCGTTGGTCGCGAGACACGATTTCGGCCAGTCCGTGCGCCACTGCGTGGCGATCTGATGCGTATGGGCGCCGACGTCATAGGCAAGGATCGCGTCCGCGGGCAGCTTTTTTCTCAAACCGTCGATGACGTGATGCGCGGCGAAGCCGGAGTCCGATGGACGGAGCCGCCGTTCCAGCTCTGCGCGGTGCGCCTCCAATTCCGCCGCCGACCAGTCGTTCGGCGCCGCGGCAATTTCGCCGAGCGCCACGATGATCGCGTCGAGATCGCCGGCGGCGTTGACCGCGAATTCGATTTCGCTGCTTGTCTCCGCCGTCTCGGTGCTCAAATGGGCGATGGGAATTTTGCCCGCCCACTCCTCGTAGTTGATCTCGATCGGATCGAAGCCGAGCGCGACGATGAGATCGGCGCGGCGAACGAACGCCTGCACGTCGCTCCGGCGCGCGCGGCCGAGAACGCCCGCCCACAGCGGATGGCTTTCCGGCAGAAAGCCCTTGGCGTGAAGCGTCGAGATAAACGGAATCTTCTGCCGCTCGATGAAGCGCAAAAGCTCGTCGGCATTGCGCGCGCGGCAGAAGCTCAGCCCCGTAACGAAAAGCGGTCTGCGGCTTCGCGCGAGCGCGGCTTTGAAGCTATCGATGACGCCGGCGGGGACCGCAGCGCCGAAACTTTTGTGCGAATTTTTCCGACTCACGTATGCGGAGGGCGACTGCGCGATGTCTTCCGGCAGATCGAGATGGACCGGCCCCGGCGGCTCGGCGGCGGCGAGCGATAGCGCCTGCGCTATCGTATCGGCAGCATTGTCTGCGCGCACGGCGTAGCTCGCCTTCGAAATGGGCGCGAACAGCGCGTGGTGATCGATGCGCATCTGCGCGCGGCGCTCGAGCCACGGCGTCGCGACGTTGCAGGTAATCGCGACGAGCGGCGCGCGGTCGAGCCATGCGGCGCCGACCCCGGTCGCGAGGTTGGTAGCGCCGGGGCCGAGCGTCGAAACGCATACGCCGGGAATGCCGGTGAGATGACCGGCGGTCGCCGCCATGAACCCGGCGGAGGTCTCGCTCGCGGTGAGGACGAATTCGACGGGGCTTTGACGCAGCGCCTCGATCAGCGGCAGCACCGGCCCGCTCGGGATGCCGAAGACCCAGCGCACGCCCGCCTCCGCGAGCATGCGCGCCAGCAGCTCGGCGGTCGTCATGCGCGTCAGGTTCCGATGCGCACGGTGTCCGCCGCGTCTTGAATCGACCGGATGATGGAGAGCGCCGTCAACTTTCCCGTGCGCGGGTTCTCGCTCGGAATGTTTTCGACATGGATATGGAGCCGGCCGAACTCCCCTTCGACCTCGATGTCGTGGCAGTTGCGCTGGAGGCCGGGCACCGCCAGGATGCGGAGTCGAGTCCGGTCGGCCCCGATGCCCGCCAGGCTCACCGCCGCTGTGACGTTCACGTTGGCGGGAAAGCCGCGGCATCCCTCGCGCGCCGTGCCGGAGAAGACTTCACGCTCACTGGCAAGTCCAGCGAGGGAAATGTTGCGCTCGAGCAAGTAAGGCGCACCTTCGAGACCTGCAGGCGGCTTCCGCGTCGTGATCGTCACATGATCGATCGCGCCGACCGAGGCGGACTTGATGCCGTCGAGGCCGGCGATCGCGCCGGAAGGAATCAAAAGCCGCTGGCCGCTCCGCCGCGCACGCTCGATGATTTCCGGATGATCGAGCAGCGCGCCGACGCTGATCACCATGAGATCTTTGCCCGCGGCGAAAGCTTTTTCGGCGAGGTCGGCGACGGTCTTGCCGCCGGCGGCCTCGATAACGAGGTCCGAGGCAGCGATCAATTGTGGGAGATCGAGATACGGCGGCGGATTTTTAAGCGTGGCGAGAAATTCACGCGCGGGCTTTTCGTTCCGGCTTGTGACGCCGGCGACGCGGACGGAGACCTTGCCCGCTTCCACCGCCTTCAAGATGGCGCGGCCGATCGCGCCGAGGCCGACGATGCCGATCGCTGTCACAGGCCTTTATCTATCGTGAAGCGCTTTCGGCTGTCAATGAAGCCGCGCGGCGAATTGCGTCTAATCTCCGGCGAGATGGTAAAACCGCATCGCGTTCTTGTAGAGGATCGCTTCTTTGTCTTCCGCGCTTAGCCGGGAATTCTCCTCCAGCTCTTCGAGCTCGGCCTTGCAGGTCTCGGCGTCGACCTCGTGCGGGTAATCGGAGGAGAAGACGAATGGTTTGTTGCCGACGACGCGGATCGCCTCGGCGAGCGTCAGCTCGTTGCCCTCGACGCCGATGAAGATGCGCCCTTCATCGACGTGGCGCGCGACGTAGTCGCCGACCGTCTCGCCGTCGACGAGCTTGAGGAAGCGGCCGCGCGGATCGTACTGGATATGGCTCGACCACGAGCGCGTAAAGCGCTCGACGGCGGTCAGGAGCCAGCCGCAGCCCGCCTCGAGAAAGCCGATGCGCACGCCGGGGAATTTATCGAAGATGCCGTTGAAGACGATGGCCGCAAAAGCAACCATCTGACCGATCGGATGGCCGAGCGCGTTCACCGGCGCGTAGGGGCTCATGTCGTCCATGAGCATGCCCTCGTGCGCGCCGCCGTGAATGCCGAGCGCGCAGCCGAGCCGCTCGGCTTCGGCGTAGATCGGCCAGTAGCGCTCGTCGCCCAGCTGCGGCATGTTCGCGCCTGTCGACGGCAGCATCGCGCCGACGAAGCCGAGCTCCGTGACGATGCGCTTCAATTCCACGACCGCCTCCTTCGGCTCCTGCAGCGGGATCAGTCCCATGGCGCGAAACCGGCGGCTCTTCGTTAAGTAAGTCTCGGAAATCCAGTTATTGTACGCGCGGGCGAGCTCGATCGCCCAGTCGTGGCTCACGATCTTGCCGAACGAGAGGCCCGCGCTCGTGTAGAGCACGGTCGAATGGATGCCGATCGCGTCGAGAAACTCCCCCCAGCCCTGCGGGCCGACGTTGGCGAAGGCGCCGCGCGGCGTGAAATGGCGGTTCGCCGAGTGGAGATGATCGATCGGCGGGAACGGGCTCTTGCCGCGGATGTCGGAGAAGCTCTTCCCGACGTAGTCCTGCGGCATAAGCTTCCAGATCGCCGCGATGTCCTCCATCACGTGGCCGTCGCCGTCGATGATGCGCTTGCCGTTGA
This sequence comes from Verrucomicrobiia bacterium, assembly GCA_035495775.1. Classification (GTDB taxonomy): domain Bacteria; phylum Desulfobacterota; class Binatia; order UBA9968; family UBA9968; genus JAJPJQ01. The sequence goes on from DATJFG010000112.1 coordinate 35,034, forward strand.
ACGAAGTGCTCATTTTTTCTCCCGGATTTATTCTGCGTTAGCGAATCGGCATCATGCTGTCAAGGCGGATCGCGTCAAATGGAGAAGTTCGTGTCGGGCACGCGGACGTTGCCGATCACGGGCTCGAGGCCCAGGATGCCGAGAACCGTCCGTTTGAGCGCCGCGAGGTTCGCGCTGCCGCGGTCGCGCGGCCGCTTCTCTCCGACCGGAATGATCTCGCGGATGCGCCCGGGAACCGTGGTCATGATGAGCACGCGGTCGGCGAGAAAGAGCGCCTCTTCCACGTCGTGCGTCACGAGGACGACGGTCTTTCCCGAATGGAGCCAGATGCGGAGCAGCTCGTCCTGGAGCGTGAGACGCGTCATCGCGTCCAGCGCGCCGAACGGCTCGTCGAGGAGCAGAACGTCGGGCTCGACCGCCAGGGCGCGCGCCAGCGCAGCCCGCTGGCGCATGCCGCCCGAGAGCTGATGCGGATAATACTGCGCGAACGGCTCGAGGCCGACGAGCGCTAGCAGCCCGGTGACCTTGCGCTTGATCTTCTGCGCGTTCTCGCGCTCGATCTCGAGCCCCAGCGCGACGTTTTTGTAAACCGTCCGCCACGGATAGAGCGCGTGTTCTTGAAACACGAGGTGGCGGCGCGGATCGGGCCCGTCGACGTCGACGCCGTCGATGCGCACGCGGCCGGAAGTCGGCGATACGAGACCCGCGAGGACGCGCAGGAGCGTGCTCTTGCCGCAGCCCGACGGTCCGATGATCGCGAGAAATTCGCCTTCGGCGACGCTCAAGCTCATCCGGTCGATAACGGTCAGAGCGCCGAACGACTGCACGAGCTTTTCGACGGCGATCTTCGGCCGCGGCTCGGCGGCCGGAGCGGCTAGAGATACTTCCATTTGAGCAGCCTGCGCTTCAAGCGCTCGAGGACCAAGCCGTCGAGCAGCGCGGAGAACACTCCGATGACGAAAATCCCCGCGAGCACCGCGGTCATGTCCGCGATCTCGCCGGCGAAGTTGATAAACCAGCCGAGGCCGACGTTGACGCCGCCGACCATCTCGGCCGCGATCAGCGAGCGCCAGGCGTTGCCGAAGCCCACCTGCGCGCCGGTGACGATCGCCGGAATGACGGCCGGCGCGTACACCTTGGCGACGAGCTGCGCGCGGTCGGCGCCGAGCACGCGCGCGACGTCGACATGCAGCGCTTCGACCTGCTCGACAGCGTTCATGACCGAAACCGTCATGGGGAAGAACGCCGCGATGATGATGACGAGAATGATCGGCGCGTCGCCGAAGCCTAGAAGCACGATGAAAAGCGGCACCCAGGCGATCGGCGGCACCGATTGCAGGATCGCGACAAGGGCGCGCACGGTGCGGCGAAAAAATTGCCAGATGCCGCAGAAAAGCCCGATCGCGAGACCGAGCGCGGAGGCGAGCGTGAATCCGACCGCCAGACGGTAAAAGCTCCGTCCGACGGTGACAAGAAACGAGCGGCGGCCGAGCTCCTCGATGACACGCAGGAAAACCTTCCGCGGCGGCGGGATGAGATATGAAGGAAACAGCAGCGCCGCGAGCTGCCAGCCGAGCAGGATGGAAGCGAAAGCGACGGCGTACGGTAAGACTCGAACGAACCCGTCGAACCAGCCGCGGTGCGCCTCGGGCCGCGCTACGGCTTCTGCCGTTCCAGCTCGTTCTGCCATCGGAGATCGACCACGCTGCTGAGCGGTACGTCGGCTTTGAGAATCCCCAGCTCTTTCATGACGCCGGTCAGCTCTTCCATGCGTGACAGATCCTTTTTCGCGAGCCGCCAGTCGAAGATATTGTTCTTGAGCGATTTGAGCATGATCTCATCGGCGGGCAGCGTCTTACCCTCCATCGCGAGCCCCTCCTCGGCCATGAACGAAGGCGCCAGCACCTTGGCCGCCTCGGCCGGCTTCTCTTTCATGAACTCCATGCTGCGTTTGAGCGCCGCCAGGGCTTTTTTAACGGCATCGGGCCGTTCTTTGATGAGCTTACCGGGCACGATCACGACCATGCATGGGAAAGGCCAGACCTTGCCGATCTCATAAATTTCCGTGACCGGAGCAGACGCTTTGGCGATGCTGTCGTAGGGCTCGAAGAGAAAAGCCGAGTCGACGCGCCCCGCTCTCAGCGAAGCGAGCGCCGTCGACGGCGCAGTATAGATGAGGTTCACGTCTTTTTCCGTAAGCCCGGCGCTCTTCAGCACGACGCCCTTCAGCACGATGTCCGCCGTGCTGCCGGCGGCCTGACTCGCGAGGCTCTTCCCTTTAAGCTCCTTCAGCGATTTGATGCCGCGATCGTTGCGGGCGACGAGCGAGTGATAGCCTTCCTGCACCTTGCCGATGATCTTCAGGTCCGCGCCCTGCGCCGCCCAGGTGATCGCGTTGGTGAAGCCGAGGACGCCCAGGTCCGTTTGATCCGTGACCAGGCCCTTCACGAGCGTCGGGCCGCTCATAAACATCGTCACCTGCGCGTCGAGCCCTTCGGCGGCGAAGAAGCCTTTATCGCGCGCCACCACGACGGGCGCGTCGTCGAACACGTGCACATACGCGACACGAAGCTTTTCCGCCGCCAGCGCCGGCGCCGCCATCAGGCAGATGCCGGCCGCGAGCCCTACCGCTTTTCGAATCAAGGCCATGACTTTTCCTCCTATTATTCCGCCGACTTTAGTCCGCCCGCCCTGAACGATCAAGGGCGCGGCCCCAGCCGGTAAAGCATCCAATAGACTACCACCCCGGTAATCGAGACGTAAAACCACAGCGGCAGCGTCCAGCGGGCGATGGCGCGGTGGCGCAAGAAATTCGCCTTCAGCGCGCGCGTGAGCGTGATCAAAACCAACGGCACGATCGCCGCGGCGAGGATCGTATGGGAAATCAGGATGGAAAAATAAACGCCGCGGAGCCAGCCGCGGCCCGCGAACGGGACCGAGCCGACGTTGTAATGGTAAATCAGGTACGACGTCAGAAACAGCGTCGATGTCGTGAGCGCCGCCAGCATGCAGCGGCGATGCGCCGCGACCCGTCCGTTCCGTATGAAAACATAGCCGGCGGCGAGCAGCAGCGCGCTGGCCGAATTCAAGACGGCGTTGAGGGTCGGCAGGTAGGAAAGCGGCGGCAAGAAATCAGGAAATGTCCGGCAGCAGCATCAGCGCGAGGAAGATGCACAGGATGAGCGGAGTAAGCGCGATCAGCATGAGCGTGGAGCGCTCGAATTTAAGATGCATGAAGTAGAGCGCGACCATCGCGGCCTTGGTGAATGCCATGCCGACGAGGAGGATCACCATAATAAGCTTGGGGATCGGCGAATAGGCGACGGCGACCTCGGCGACCGTCAATCCCAGGAGCCACCAAAAAACACCCATGTAGTTGGGCTGCGCGTGAGCATGAGCTTGGGCCTGAACTTGAGTCGCCATCGTATTCTCCCTAGATGAGATAGACGAAAGTAAAAATGAGGATCCAGACGAGATCGACGAAATGCCAATAGAGTCCGGCGATCTCGACGTGTTTGGCGCCGTAGCGGCCGCGAAGACAGGCCGCCAGGACGCAGGAATTATAAATCACCCCGCCGGTCACGTGCATGCCGTGAAAGCCGGTGAGGACGAAGAAGGTCGTCGCGAAGAGATGCGTGGTGAACGAGAGCCCGGCTTCGGGGAGCCGCTCGGTGATGAGATGCGTCCATTCGTACGCCTGGCAGCCGAGGAAGAGCAGCCCGCCGAGAATCGTGAGCAGCAGGAAGTTCTTGAAGGCTTTCATGTCGTGCCGCTGGATCGCGGAGAGCGACAGGACCATCGTGACGCTGCTGCAGATGAGGAGAAACGTCATGAAGGCGGTGAGGTTGATGCCGAGCACGTGGGACGGCACCGGCCACTTCTCGCTCGCGTGGCGCAGCAAGGCGTAGCCCACGATCAGGCAGCCGAACGACATCGCGTCGGCGGCGAGAAAGATCCACATCCCGAGCTTGCCCCAGTTCTCGGGGGTCAGCGGAGTTTCCATCGCTTCGGCGGTGGAATGCATCGCGACAGCGTCGCTCATCGGTTCACTCTCCTTAGGATAGATCGGAGGCCGGGTTCAAAACCGGCATCTCTTCGCCGCGCGGCTCCTCGGCACGCGCCTTTTTCGCAGCGCGCCGGTAGGCGTAAACGAAGAATCCGACGATCGAGAACAAAATCGTATAGGGCATCGCCATCAGAAAGATGACGCTCCAGTTGAAGGCGTCGGTGAGCCGCTCGCCGCCCGCGCCGTTGATGCAGACCGAGCAGGCCTCGGCCACGCCATAAAAATGCAAGACGATCGCGACGAGCGCCGTCTGAAGGACCGTTCGCGTTTTCATAATTTCTTGAAGGAATTACCTTATCGTTTTCCCGCTGTCAAACGAATCTTAGAGATAAACGAACACATAGAGCACCGGCCAGAGCGCGACGACGAAAGTCCAATACATGCCGCAGATCTGAACGGCCTCGGGGCCGGCGCTTGCCTTGCGCGCGCGCGCGGCGACGACCCCGAGCCAGACAAGCGCGCCGAGCACGTGCGCGCCGTGACAGCCGATCAGCGTATAGAACGTCGCGCCGTAGACACTGCTCGACAGCGTGAGGCCGTAATGAATGAGCCGCACCCACTCGTAGCCTTGCACGAGCAAAAATATCGCTCCGAAGATCGCGGCGTAAGAGAGCCGCCTGATAACGATCTCCTTAGCTTGCCGCGCGCCCGCGGCGCGCATCGCGAGCTGGATCGCGACCCCGCTCAGCAGGAGAACTCCCGTATTCAATCCGGTGACGCCGGCCGGGAGACGCGGCTGAAACGGCGGCGGCCAGATCTGACTCGCCAGGCGAAAGACGATGAAAGCGCCGATCAATCCCGCGAAAAACATCATTTCGGCGGCGATGAACATCAGCACCGCGATGCGCGCGTTGCTGACGAGCGGCTTCAGAGCGCGCGGCGGCGCCGGCGGCTCGCCCCCGCCGAACGCGGGGACGCGCGCCGGCTCAGCCGCATCGAAAGCTTTCCGTAAAGTCGCTGCGCGCGCCATTTTAATAATCGTCTCTAGGTTTCGGATGCTCCGATGTCGCTCGAGACTCGTAACGCAAAACTATCTCAAAATCATATAACCGATCAGGACCGCGATGTAGAGCAGCACGGCGCCGGCGAGGATGATTCCGACGCGGAGATTTTTTTCTCTGCTGTGGGTCGTTTCCATCGACGTCACAGTGGAAGACGATTGAGCGCCATCGCGACGAGAATCGCCGGCAGATAAATCAGCGATGCGTAGAGCAGCCGCCGCGCCGTCGAAGCGGTAGGCTTAAGCGCGTGCCGCGCGCCGGATATCAGAAAGCCCGCGCCGAGTAGCAGCGCCGCGACGAAGTAGATCGAGCCGGCAACGCCGATGAGCGTCGGCAATAGGCTCACGCCGAGCAGCGCAAAAGAGTGCGCGACGATCTGGCGGCCGGTGCTCCGGCCGTCGGGCTCGACGATCGGGAGGAAACGGATGCCCGCGCGGCTGAAGTCCTCGCGGTAGATATAAGCGATCGCGAGCGTATGCGGCACCTGCCAGAAAAAAAGAATCGCAAACAGCACCCAGGCACCGAGGTCCAGGTCGCCGCGCGCGGCGGCCCAGCCGATCACCGGCGGCAGCGCCCCCGGGACCGCGCCGATGATGCCGCAGAGCGCGCTTCGCGATTTAAGGGGCGTGTAGATCAGAAGATAGCTCGCCGTGATCGCCGCCGTCACCGCGGCGCTGAGACCGTTGACGGCGAGCGCGAGGAGCAGGATGCCGGCCGCGGCGATGACGACGCCGAAAAACAGCGCCTCCGGCGGCAGAATGCGGCCGTCGGGCAGCGGACGCCGGCGCGTGCGCTCCATCAAGGCGTCGGAGCCGCGCTCCATGTATTGATTGAGCGCCAGCGTGCCGCCCGAGGCGAGCGCCGTGCCGGCGAGCGTCGCGATTAGCCGCGCGTAGCCCGGCGCCTGCTCGCCGCCGAGATAGTAGCCGACGAATGTCGTCACGAGCACCATCAGCGTGACGCGCGGCTTGGTGAGCTCGAGGAAGTCCGCGAGCCGGCGGTAGCCGGCGCTGAGCGGCAGCGCCTCGGTCTGCGCGGTTAAATTCATGCCGATGCTTCCTTGGCGGCCTGAGGCATAACCACGGCGGACACCGACCGCGTGAAAAGCCTGAACGATCGGAGCGTGAGCACGAGGCTCGCCGCGAGCATCAGCGCACCTACGACGACGTGGCCGGTGCGGAGCGTCAGGGCCAGCCAAGGCGGCAGCGCCATGACGAACTTGGCGACATAGGCGCCGAGACCGAGGGCAAGCTGCGCAAATAGCAGCGCGCCGAGATAGAGCGCCGGTCGGGATAAGTCGCGCAGCGCGGCGTGGCGCGTCAGCACGCGAAGGCTCAAGAGCATCACGTGGAGACTCACGACCGCGGCGAAGACGAGATGGAAAATCAGCAGCTCGCCGCTGTGGCGCAGCACCGCGCCGAATACGATCTGGGCATAGATCAAAACCGTGGTGATGACCGCGAGGCGTTGAATCCGCCCCGCATCCGGAATTTCCTGCCGCTTTGGCTCCGCGGCCCAAGTTTCGGAGGTGAAGAGCGCGAGGCTCACGGCGAGCGCGAAAAACGCCTGCGCGAGACAGGCGTGAAGGATCGCGAGCGTCTGCTCCAGGAGCACGACACGGAGGCCGCCGACGACGCCCTGCGCCACGACCAGCGCGAGCGCCGCGAGGCCGAGGCCGCGGACCCATGGCCGCGGCTCCTTGAGCCATAACGCGAGCGCCAAGAAAATCGTCGACAAGCCGATCGCCGAGGCGATCAGACGGTGGCTGTGCTCGTAAAAGATGTTCCCGACCATCAGCGACCAGGGATAAAGAAAGGGGTTGTAGCCGAACGTCGTGGGCCAGTCCGGCACCGCCAGGCCCGCGCCCTTGCTGGTGACGAGGCCGCCCGCGACGAGCAGCAGCACCGTCGCCGCCGCGTTCACGACCGCGAGGCGGTGAATGCCCTTGGAACGAGAAATCTCCACCTTAATTTCGTGTCACATTCAGTGGGCTCTGGCAACGGTGCCGGACAGCGGTCGGTTCTGCGGCAGCCAGTCCTCGGTGACCTCGGGCGAGCTGTACTCGTAGGCGCCGCGATAGACCACCGGAGTGGTCTCGTAGTTGCCGTGCGGCGGCGGCGAGGCGGCGGTCCATTCGAGCGTGTTGGCGAGCCACGGGTTGCGTTCGGCATCGCGCTTTTTCACGAGGCTCATGATGAAATTGATGATGAACGGCAGCTGCGAGAGCCCGAGCAGAAAGGCATTGATCGTGATGAAGTGGTTGACGCCCTGGAGCGGCTGGAGAAAATCATATTGCGTCGGATTGTAAATGCGGCGCATGTGGCCGCCGATGCCCAGAATGTGCATCGGGAAGAACGTCAAGTTGAAGAAGATGTAGGTGAGCACGAAATGGATCTTCCCGAGCGGCTCGTTCATCATGCGCCCGAACATTTTCGGGAACCAGTAATAAACGGCCGCGAAGAGGGCGAAGATGATGCCCGCGACGACGTAGTGGAAATGCGCCACGATATAATAGGTATCGTGGATGAAGATATCGACCGGCGTCGCCGCCATGAAGATGCCGCTGAGTCCGCCGATCACGAAGTTCGAGACGAACCCGAGCGCGAAGAGCATTGGCGCGGTGAAGCGGATCGATCCGCCCCAAAGCGTCCCGAGCCAGTTGAACGTCTTGATCGCCGAGGGGATCGCGATCACCATCGTCGACATCATAAACGCCGTGCCGAGCAGGGGGTTCATGCCGGAGACGAACATGTGGTGGCCCCAGACGACCCACGAGAGAAACGCGATCGCGATCATCGAGAACGCCATCGCATGATAGCCGAAAATCGGCTTGCGCGAAAAAGTCGAGAGGATGTCGGAAGTCACGCCCATCGCCGGCAGCACGAGCACGTAAACTTCGGGGTGGCCGAAGAACCAGAAGAGATGCTGCCAGAGCAGCGGCTCGCCGCCGCCCTGCGGAAGAAAGAAGCTCGTGCCGAACATGCGGTCGAAGAGCAGCATAGCGAGCGCCGCGGTCAAGACCGGAAGCGCGAGCAGCAAGAGGATCGCTGTAATGAACAGCGACCAGATCGTGAGCGGCATGCGGAAATAGGTCATGCCCGGCGCGCGCATGTTGACGACGGTCGTGATGTAGTTGATCGAGCCCATGAGCGATGAGATGCCGAGGATGATGAGGCTGATGATCCAGAGATGCTGGCCCCACGTGACGCCGGTGTACGAGGGAACGGCCGAGAGCGGCGCGTAGGAGGTCCAGCCGCCGGCCGCCGGCCCGCCCGGAACGAAAAAACTCGACAGCATGACGATGCCGGAGATGAGGCCGACCCAGAACGAGAGCATGTTGAGCTTCGGAAACGCCATGTCCCCGGCGCCGATCATGAGCGGGATCAGGAAATTACCGAAGCCGCCGACCATGATCGGCATGACCACGAAAAAGATCATGATCGTCGCGTGCATGGTGAAAAACGCGTTGTAGGTCTGCGGCGGGAGGATGCCGCCGTACATGTACGGCTCCGGCACCCAGCCCATCAGCGGAATATTGGTCTCCGGCCAGGCGAGCTCCCAGCGCATCATCATTGCGAGCAAGCCGCCGATGATCAGCATGAAAAGGCCGAGGAAGATAAACTGCCGGCCGATCATTTTGTGATCGGTGGAGAAGATATAGGTGCGGACGAAGCCGAGCTCGTGATGTTCGCCCGCGTGCGCCACATGCGCTGCCGTCTCAGTCATCGATTTTCACCTCTCAATTGGAATCGGATTAATTTTTTTGCGGTCAAAGCTATTTCGCGGGCCATGTCGCCTGCTGCCACTTGGCGTAGTCTTCCGGCGTGTCGACGTAGAGCCAGCCCTTCATCCCCGAATGGCCGAAGCCGCAGAGCTCGGCGCAGGGAAGCTCGTACTTGCCGGGCTTCACCGCCTCGAACCAGACCAGGATTTCTTTGCCGGGCACGGCGTCCTGCTTGAGCCTCAAGTTGGGAAGAAAGAAGCTGTGGATGACGTCTTTCGACTTGAGGTGAACGTGCACGACTTTCTTGAGCGGCACGTGGATGTCGTTGTCCACCTGGAAATCGTCGTCCGTGCCGAATTTCCCGTCGGGACCGGGATAAACGATCTCCCAATTGAACTGCTTTGCCGTCACTTGCATTTCGACGTCGGGATTCGGCGCGTGCGCCTTGATTTTTCCCCAGGTCGAGACGCTCGCGAAAGAGAGGCCGATGAAGACGATCGCCGGGATCACGGTCCAGGTGATCTCGAGCGCGGTGTTGCCGTGAGTGTAGGTGGCTCTTCGTCCCTCGCGGCGGCGATAGGCGATGAGAAAAATGATCATGAGCGCCGTCACCAGGATCAACGCCGCGCCCGTGATGTAATAGATGGCGTAAAACAGACGGTCGATCTCGCCGCCAAATGTGGACACATCCTCCGGCAACCAGCTCATCATGAGAGTGAATTTTCCTCTTTCGGGATGGAGTTTTTCGAATTAGCTAACACAGCGTTTTGACCATTGCAAGTGAAATGGCCGAAGTTTGCAAACCGGGCGCGCCGATGCTAGCCGTGGGCCGACGTCATGATGCAATCGTCGCTTCTCGCCGCCGCGTGCCTGTGGCTTCACGTCATCGCGGCGACGGTGTGGACCGGCGCGCTCGCCTTTTTTCTCTTTGCCTTTCTGCCGGCGGCGCGCGGGCTGCCGCCCGCCGAGGGCCTGCGCGCGTTCGAGCGCGGCCGCCGCGCGCTCCAAATGCTGTCCTGGACCGCGATCCAGATTCTCTTTCTTACAGGCGCGGTGAATTTCTATTTTCGCTTCGCCTCGCATCCCGGAGGTCTATATGTCTGGACGCTCGCGGCGAAGCTCGCGCTCTTCGGCGCGATGATCTTCCATCAGTCGCTGCAGGCGTTCAAATATGGGCCGCAGCTCGCCGCCGCCGCCGAGTGCGGCGCCGGTGACGCATGGCCCGACCCGGTGGAGCAAACCGTGGCGCGCTGGTCCGCGCTGCTCAAGATCAATACGGCGATCGGCGTCGTCGTCCTGCTGCTCGGCCTGTTTCTGAGCGGCGCGTAAAACGCGACCGAACGCGATCTGCTCCATGATGGTTGCGCAGTTACGGTGAGACCGGCTCGGCCGCCGGCGCCGTCGGCGACGGCGGAAACGGCGGCGTGAATGGCTGCTTTTTCGTATCGATGGACTGCCAGAGACTCTCGATGCTCGCTCCGGCCCGCTCGCCTTCGAGCCCTTCGGCGATGAGGACTTTGAGACCGCGCCGCTCGGCGTAGGCCTGCCGCGCGGCCGCGCTGGGATATTTTTTCGCCAGCAAGCGGCGGTAGCCGCCGAGGAATTCTTCGGCGTCACGCTCCGAATCCCACACGCTCGCCCAGACGAACGCGACCGAATCGCCGCGGGCGTAAGCGATGAACCGGTCGCCGTCCCAGCCTTCGGCGGCGATCCGGGCGTCTTCTTTCGGCAGGAAGCGCTCGAATAAAACCCGCGTCATCAATTCGCCCAGCACATTGTTTTCGAGCTCCTTCCAATCGTCCGGGAAAGCTGCGGCGAGCCCGCCGAGGACGACGTCCGACGGCGGATCGGGAGCGGTGAAATATTTTTCCGGATGGAGCACCTGCTCGGTCGAAAGCGGCGGCGCAGCGTAAATCGCGTCGACGCCCGCCCAGCCGCGCTCCTCGAGCGCGCGCGCGACGAGCGCCGCGCCGCCATAGTAGGGAAACAGCATCTCCTCGACCAGCGCCTCCGGCACGCCGCCGAAGCTCGGCATCGATTGCCTCATCTCTTCTTCGAATTTTCGCGCGAGCTCGAACAGCGCCCGGCGTCCGGCGCCGGCGTACGAATAGCCGGCGAGCGTCGCGTCGCCCTCGACGACGGCGCGGAGCGCGAGATCGCCGTCGTCGTCGCTCGCATGGATCAGCTTTTCGAGCACGGGGAAATGCTGGTCCTGAAGGGCGTGCGTGAGCTCGTGCGCCAGCACCAGCGGCATGTCCTCGCCGGCGCCGGCCGCGCGGTCGGGCATCACGAGCTTTTTGGTACGGGGATCGTAAAACGCCACGACCTCGGCGCCGTAAAATTCGAGGAGCGCTTTCTTGAGATCGACTTTTTCCGGGATGAGCCCAAGCTTGCCGTAGGCGAGCGCCTTCTGAGCGAGCCCCTCCTCGCCGTACTCGTCGGCGATGTCGTCCTCGAAGGCGCCGAGCATCTCGGCGCGGCTCTTCACCTCGACCGGCACGTCGGATTTGAACTCGAGGCCGCGGAGCGCGCTCACGCCCATTTTAATCCGCTCGACGGCCGCGGGTTCCGCCGCCGACGGGTCCGGGAGCGACGCCGACGCGCAGCCGCCGGAGAGCAAAAGCAGGAGCGCGAGAAGAATTCGGGCGGACAAAATCGCTTACCGCGAGGAATATAGGGCTTTGATGTAGCCGGAGTCGTCGAGCTGCTTGACGAAATGGGTATCCATCAATGTTTCGGGCGCGACGGTTTTCGCCTTGGGATTTTGCGGCGAAAGCTGGTCGAGAATAAAGCGGATGCCGCCGACCGTCGGGTAAGGCGACGCGGCGAGCTTCGGCGCGTAAAAGCTTACCGTAGCCGAAAGAATCGCCGGATCCTTGATGCCGGTATATTTCTCCGTCACCTTGGCGGCGAAATCCGGCTTATTCTTGTACATCGCGATCGCCTCGACGTAGGCGCGCATGAAGCGCTGTACGATATCGGCGTGGTCGCGCACGTAGGATTTCTTCGCCGTCAGCGTCACGAACGGAAATTCGAGGCCGAGCGCGGCGACGTTGGCGAGCTCTTTATAGCCGAGCTTCGCCGCGTGCATCGTGAACGGATCGGCCAGCGCGCCGGCCGCGATCCGACCCGAAGCGATGCCGCCCATGATGCCGGCATAGTCTTCGAGCTGGACGATGGCGACGTCCTTGTCGGGCTGGAGATTGTATTTTCTGAGCGCATAGCGCGCCGAGATATCGGTGTTTGCGCCGTAGCGCGTGACCCCGATCGCCTTGCCCTTGAGATCCTCGATCCTGGGTACCGTTCCCATGACAACGATCGGGGTGGTGTTGAGCGCGACGGCCAGCAGGACGAAGTCGGCGCCGCCGACGGCTGCCTGAATCGCCGCCGGCCCGCCGGTCTGCGCGATCGCGAGCTCGCCCGCGAGCAGCGCCTGGGACATCGTGGTGCCGCTGCGGATGAACGCGACCTCAACCCTGAGCCCCTGCTTCTCGAACAGCCCCGCCTCGCGACCCACCCATAAGACGGCGTGCGGGCCCGACGTGGCGCTATAGCCGGAGGCGAGCCGGATCGGCGCCTGGGCGAAAACAGCGGCCGCGGAAAAGACCGTCATTGCGAGCGCTAAAATGAAGCGGATCATGAGGCCTCCGGAAGTTGAATTTGCGAACGGCGAAAAGTATGGCTTAGTTGTCACACAGGGCGTCTGGTGCTGTCAACTACGGAGGAGGCTCGCATGCTGCAAGTGAAAACCCTCAGAACGTTCGCGCTGAACGCGAAGGATTTGGCGCAGGCTGAGAGATTCTACACTCAAATCTTGGGGGGCGAGGTCGTCCGCCGCATCGATCCCAACGATGAGCAGCTGAAGCGCGGCCGCGTCAAAGAAGTCGACCTGCAGCTCGGCAACGTTCAGGTCCATCTCTTCGACGCCTCGCAGGCGCCGCGAAGCGGCGTGCCGCATCACACGATGATGATGCCGTGGCGGGAAAAGGCCGAAGCGCTGAAGGAGCTCGAGCGCGGCGGAACGAAAGTCGAGAACGTCCGCGACCACGGCGACGGGAAAAGCTATTCGCTCTACGTCAAGGACCCCGACGGGAATCTCTGGGAGCTGTGGGCGGCCGCCTCCTGATTAAAATTCTTTTGTCACTTCCGACCCGCCGAGCGCCGGCCGGCGGTGCTCGTGCGCCAGACGGATGATCACCTGGCTCACCATCACGCTGTTCGGCACGATGATCTCGTGATTGTCGGGGTCCGTGAGGACCGTATAGCCGAGCGAGAGCGCGGTCACCGTGCCGATCGAGACGCCGCGCGGGGTGGCGAGCTGCACGCGATCGCCGACGTGGAAGGGCCGGTAAAGAAGCAGCGAGAAGCCGGCGACGAGATTGCTTAAGGTATTCTGCGCCGCCAGGCCGACGACGACCGACGCGACGCTCACGCCCGCCAGCAGCGCGGTGCCCATCGCTCGCAGCGCCGGGATCAGATGGGCGTACAAAATCAGCGCGATCAAAAAGACGACGACCTGCAAAAACTGAACGACGAAATTCAATGCCGTCACGTCGGACAAATGGCCGGCGCTCCGGCGCGCGAGCAGACGCGCGAGACGGCCGACGAAAAGCGCCGCCGCGAGAAACACGATGGCATAGAAAAAGGCGCCGGCGGCGTTTTTCGGGTTCAGGATCAGGCGGAGGAAGTCTTCGAAATAATCCATGGCGTTTCTTACGCCTTGACGAGCGTCCAGAGGCCGATCGCGAGGAACCCGACGCCTGCGACATAGTGAAGGTAGCGCTCGTTGATGTGCTGCGAGAGCAGCGCGCCGACGAGCACGCCCATCGCCGAGGTCAGAATGAGCGCGGACGCGGAGCCGACGAAGACCGTGAGCTTGCTCACCTCTTTGTCGGAGGCGAACAGCAGCGTCGCGAGCTGCGTTTTATCCCCCAATTCAGCGACGAAGACGGAACCGAAGACGGTGAGCAGCATTTTGATGTCCATGGAGACTCCTAGTCGACGGCATTGCGCAGCATAGCATCAGCCCATCGCCTCGCGCCACCCGACTGCCGATCAGTGCGAGCTACTGGAATAAAAAAGGCGCTCGCCGCCCGGGCGATGTTATCGCTACGGGCGGTGAGCGCCGAAGGTGGGAGAAATCTGTTAAACGCGCCTAAAACTTAAAGACAAGCCCGGTCTGCAAGCGGAAGCCGTTCGTCCAGCCGCCGCCGGCGAGGCCGAGGTAATCGCCCTGAACGATGCGCCAGCTTAGCAGCGGATTGAGATTTAGGTCGACGCCGCCGCCGGCGGCCAGCTCGAAGTTCCCGTTGCTGCAGCACCCCGATGCGTGGGAGACGTAGCCGCCCAGAAGGCCGTGGACATAGACGTCAACGGGCGAGCGCAGGAAGGTAATCCGCGGACCAAGCGTGAAATCATGCAGGTTCCAGCTCGTACCGTGCTTGCTGCCGTAGACGCCGCCGACTTCCCCGGCGAGCGCGATGAAATCGGTAAAGTTGAACGCCACGTCGGCGCCCCATCCGCCGGCGTCGAATCCGCCTTCAAGATGGACGTAGCGGGCGTTGGCGGAGAGTTGTACGAAAGGAACACGCGATGCCGGTGGTGGCGGCGGCGCGCCGGCCGCGAGAGCCTGCAACGGCAGCGCGAGCAACGCCAACCATGCGATCGGAAAAATCCTTCCCTTCATCGGGTACCTCCTCGTCGAATTTTGCCATCCAAATAACACAGGTCGCACTTATCAGTCAATACCGCTGCATAAGTAATTGACTTATCTAAATAAAAATCATCCCGCCAGGCGTACGTGCTTCTTTTCGAGCTCGGCGAGCTTCGCGCGCACGAGCTTCATGTCGCCGACGAAGCGGCGGTACTCAAGCTCCTGCTGCTGCTTTTCGGGATGGCGGTAAATGGAAGACGGATGGACGGTGACGAACGTCGCGGGAGCGAGCGGCGATTCCTGGAAAGTGCCGCGCTCTTTCTGGATCGCGACCTTTTTCTTGAGCGTCGATTGCGCGGCGGTCGCGCCGAGGCAGACGAGAATGTGCGGCCGGATCGCTGCCAGCTCGGACTCGAGCCAGGGAAAGCACGCCGCCATCTCGCTCGCGAGCGGACGCTCGTGCTTGCGCCGCTTCCCCATCGGCTTCCACTTGAAATGCTTGACGGCGTTGGTGACGTAAACTTTGGCGCGGTCGAGCCGCGCCTCGGCGAGTGCCTTGTCGAACATGCGGCCGGCGGGGCCGACGAACGGGTGGCCGGCTTTGTCTTCATAGTCGCCCGGCTGCTCGCCCACGAAGACGACGAGCGCATCCTTCGGCCCCTCGCCGAAGACCGTCTGCGTCGCGCGCTTGTAGAGATCGCACCCCTCGCAGGAGGCAGCCGCTTTCTTGAGCGCGGGAAGCGTTTTGACGCGCGGCAGGAAGTCAGCCGCGGAGCGATCGCGTTTGAGCCGGTGTAAAGACAGGGGGCGCCTCCGGCGAATCCAATTCAAATATAGCAGCCCCGCGGCGCATATCCAGACGCTCGACGCGCGCGACGTTGAGCGTGAAGGCGCCGAACTCCTCCTCGACGCGGCCCTGGAGCAAAAACGGCCGGCCGCCTTCGAGCAGCTGATAATATCTGCGGTACGCGCCGGGAAAAAAGGTCGTCTCGTAGATGCCCGTCAAGTCCTCGAAGGTGACAAACTCCATCAAGTCGCCTTTTTTCGTCTGCGTCATCTTCTCGCTCACGAGGATGCCCGCCATCGCGATCGATTTTCCCGCGTGGCGCGCGATCTCGCGCGCCGGCACGCACGCGGCAAACGGCGGCGAGACGTAAAGCTCGAGCGCGCGGCGCCTGAGCGGGAAGCCGAAGAGCTCGATCTCGTGCTTGAGCTTCTGTTTTTCCGAATAATCTTTCGGGTTGGGAAGATCGTCGCCTTCTTTTCCCGCCGCGAGCGCGTGCGCGCGCCACAATAACGCCGGGCGGGTGAGCCCGCCGGCGATCGCGTCGAACGAGCCCGCCTTGATGAGCAGCCGCAGCGCCGCGAGCCCGGGATGCGTCCACGCGCAAAAATCGGCGAGCGACTGAAACGCGCCGGAGGTCTTCCGCTCGGCGATAACTTTCTCGATCCACGCGCGCTCCAATCCTTTGATCTGCATGAAGCCGACGCGGATGTTCTTGCCCGCCGGCGTATACGCCCATTCGCTTGCATTGATATCCGGCGGCAGAAACTCGATCCCCATGCGCCGCGCCTCCGAGACGTAGGCGAAGGTGGGGTAAAAGCCGCCTTCGTTGCTGATCACCGCCGCCATGAATTCCGCCGGGTGGTGCGCCTTTAAGTAAGCGCATTTGAACGACAGGCGCGCGTAGCTCGCCGAATGGGGCTTGCAGAAGCTGTAGCCCGCGAAGCTCATGATCATGCCCCAGATGCGCTCGACGCTCGGCAGCGGCACCTCTTTTTCGAGCGCGCGGCGGAAGAAGCGCTCGCGATAGTCCTTCAGCTGAAGCTGCTTGTGCTTTTTATTGAGAATCTTTCGCAAGTGCTCGCCTTCGGCGGGCGTGAAGTCCGCGAGCGCGACGGCGACATTGGCGACGTCCTCCTGATACACCATGATGCCATGCGTCTCGGCGAGCGCGTTTTCCAACAGCGGATGGAGCGGATCATAGGGCGCGCCGTGCGCGCGGCGCACGAATTCATTCACGAACGTGATCGAAGCGGGGCGGACGAGCGAGGAGACCATGACGAGATACTCGAAGACGTCGGCCTTTTTCCGGCGCTCGACCGGCATCTTCGTCCAGAGCTTTTTCAGCAGCAGGCGCGTCGCCGGCGATTCGATGTAGAAGCAGCCGATCGTGTCGCCGCGGCGGATGAAGTCTTTGGTCTTCTCGTCGTCGACCGGATTCCACGTGTGGTAGCCCAATTCGATCCCGGCGTTCTCCTTGATCGCCTTGAGCGCGTCGCGCACAACCGCGAGCGAGCGGTTGCCGAGGAGATCGATCTTGACGAGCCCGGCCTCTTCGACCTGATCTTTTTCCCACTGGAGCATGGGAATTTTTTTCGCCGAGATCTCGACCGGGACGTATTTGCGGATCTCGTCGGGGACGACGACGATGCCGCCGCAGTGAAGCCCCAGGTTGCGGAAGTGGCCGACGAGCTGAAAGGCGCGGTCGAGAATCTCGGGCCACGGCGCGGTGAATTCTTTCAGCTCGCAGAGCGATTCCGCCCACGACTCCCCTTCCGGGCTGTCCGCCATGCGGAGGAAATTGAGGCGCTTCAAGATCACCGAGGCGCTCTGATCGATCTCGTCCGGCGCCATGCCGTAGACCTTCGCCACCTCGCGCAGCGCGCCGCGGAGCGCGAGGGTATTCTGGTTCGCCACCATGGCGATCTTCGCGGGTTTTTCCCCTTTGCCGCCGTAGGTGTCGAAGACCCAGGCGACGACGTCATCCCTTTCGTCCCAGGGGAAATCGACGTCGATGTCGGGGGGGTCGTTGCGCGTGCGCGTCAAAAACCGCTCGAACTGAAGATTGTGGCGCACCGGATCGACGTCGGTAATGCCGAGCGCGTACGAGACGATCGAGGCGGCGGCCGAGCCGCGGCCGCAGGTCATGCGCGCGCCCACGATCTCGTCGACGATCAAAAAATAATGGCTGAAGCCCTTGTCGCGGATGATCGCGAGCTCGCTCTCGATGCGGTCGCGGACTTTCGCCGTCAATTCGCCGTAGCGCCGCCGCGCGCCTTGGTAGGTCTTTTCCTTGAGCATGGCGAAGGCCTCGGCGTCGGAGAGCGCGCGGAACGCAGGAAAAATCGTCTCCTTGAAATCCCAATCGGTGCGGCACAACTCCGCGATGCGCAGCGTGTTCGCGAGCGCCTCGGGCACGTGCGCGTAAGCGCGCTCCAGAACCGAGAGCGGCGCGAGCCAGTGGCCGGGCGCGGCGCATTCGCTCTCCGGCACGCGCGAGAGCGTCGTGTTCAAATCGATCGCGCGCAAGAGCCGGTGAATCGCGTGGCCGTCCGCATCGACGAAGTGCACTCGGTTCGTCGCGACGGGCGGAAGCTGCGCCGCGCGGGCGAATTTGACGGCCTCGTGCATGCGCGGACCCGGCGTCAATTCGACATAGAGGCGGCCACGCGACTGATCGCTCCACGCCTTCAGCGCCTGAAGATCGTCGGAGAGGACAATGAGGCCGCGGCGATAGCGCGCGACGGCCGCAATCGCGTCGAACGATTTATCGCAGTGGCGCTTCGTCAAAATCCGGCAGAGGTTCGCGTAGCCTTCCGCGTCTTTCGCGAGGCACACCGCGCGATGCGTTTCGTGCACCAGCTCCGCGCCGAGGATCGGCTTTAAGCCGTGCTGGCGCGCGACGTCGACGAAGCGCACCGCGCCGTAAAGGCCGTTGGTGTCGGTGAGCGCGAGCGTCTCCGCGCCCTGGGCTGCCGCGGCGCGGCAGAGGTCTTCGAGCGACGACACCCCGCGCATGGGCGAATAGGACGAATGGACGTGGAGATGGACGAACGGCGTCACGCGCTCCCCCAGACGACGGCGTCTTTGCCGTAGCGCGCGCGCACGCCGTCGAGCGCGGCGGCGAGCCGCTCCTGTTTCAAATCCTCCTCCGCCCGGCGCTCGGGAAAAAGCGACAGCTGCCGGCTTTTTTCTTCGAGCTTCTCGGCGGTGAGGACGATTTTCCGGATGCGCACGCGGCGTTGAAAAAGACGAAAGTAAAGTTTTTCCAACGGCGGATAGAGATCGCATTCCCATTGCGTCGGGACGACCGGCGCGCGCCCGCTGAATTCCACGCCGTCGGTCTGTACGAGATCGAGCCGGACGCCGACGCAGAGACGCTCGGCCCCGCGGAGCTGGCGGCAGAGCCGCTCCAACAGGCCGTAGAGCGCCGCGCAGAGCGCGGCGTCGTCGACCTCGTCGGGCGTCAGCGTATAAGACATTTCCAGCGACGGCCGGCGCTCCGCCGGCCAGACCGGCGTCGGATCGAAGCCCGCGGCCCACTGCTGCATGAGGCGCGAGCGCGTGCCGACCACGAGTTCGAGATGGCCCGGCGGCGTGGCGGCGACCTTGCCGAGCGTCGAGAGATCAAGCTCGGTGAGCATCTCCAAAAATTCCGGCGTTTTGCCGCCGCAGAGGCGATGGAGCGCCGGCAGCGCGACGACCGGCTGCGGCGCGAGAAACGTTTTCTCCGCGCCGGGGTCAACGCCGCAGAGGTCGGGCGGCTTTAAAATCGCATCGGCGGCGATGTGCGAGACGAGCTTGTTGGTCGCGACGCCGGCGACGCCGCTCAAGCGATGGCGCGCGAGGACTTCCTTTTCCATGCGCGCGGCGGTGTCGACGGCGCGGCCGAAAAGCCGCGCCGTGCCGGTCAAATCGAGATAAAAATGGCCCGGCCGGATCGGCTCCCAAATCGGGCTGAAGTAGCGGAGCGATTCGAGCACGGCGGCGTGCGCCGCGGGAACGCTCTCGCTCTGCGGCGCGATGATTTTAAGGCCGGGGCAGCGAAGGCGCGCGAGATCGAGCGACATGCCGGCGCACACGCCTTCGGCGACCGCTTCGGCGGAGACTTCGAAGAGGACCGCGCGGGCGGTCGGCGGCGCGACGCCGACGGGATACGAGCGCAGCGCGGCCGTTTGCGCGCGTGCGATCGCGATGTGGAAGGATGGAACCTGGAAGCAGACGATCTGGCGCAGCATGGGAAAGCGACTTTCTCATTATTTATTTAAAATGGCGGATGAGGCCGACGACGACGCCCTGGAGCTCGAATTTGTCCTCGGGCGTGACGCGGATCGGCTGCATCGCCGCGTTCGCCGGGCGGAGCTCGATGTGATCGGCCTTGGGAAAATATTTTTTTACCGTGGCCTCGCCGTTGACGAGCGCGACGACGGTCTGGCCGGCCGAGGCGCGCGCCTGGCGCCGGACGATCACGAGATCGCCGGGCATGATGCCCTCCTCGCGCATCGACTCGCCCTCGACGCGCAGCGCGAAGCTCTCCTCGTTGCCGAGCGGCAGGTCGATGAACTCTTTTTGCCCGACCGGCTCGATCGGCTTGCCGGCGGCGACGATGCCGAGCATCGGGATGCGCGGCACGCGCTGGAACTGGGCGACGGCGACCTCGACGACGCCGGGGATGCGCCGCGCGCCGCTTTCATAGCGCGCGACGCTGACGCGCGTCGTGCCGAGTTTTACGGCCAATTCGGCCTGCGTGAGCTTTAACTGCTCGCGCCGGATTTTTTTAAGCTCGCTGGGCTTCATGTAACCAATGGTTACACCATTGCTGCCGCCGCGTCAAGCCCCTGGTGGTCCACCAATGTCACGACTCTTGACAGCGACGGGTGGGTAGGCTAATTTTGAAACGACATATTTCTGGACACCTTATCCAGAGTGGCGGAGGGAGCGGCCCGTAGATGCCACAGCAACCGGTTTCGCCGCACGGCGAAATGCAGGTGCTAATTCCGCCTCCGGAAACGGAGGGAAGATAAGGTGAGGGTAAAACCTCTTCTTATCTATGAGAAGAGGTTTTTTTTTGGCCGCGCGCGACTTTAAAAAAAATGACGACGCGACTCTCACAGGACGAGATCGAGCGCTATAGCCGCCAGATCATGATCCCCGATTTCGGCGGCAAGGGACAGATCCGTCTCCGCCAAGGCCGCGCGCTCGTCATCGGCGCGGGCGGCCTGGGGTCGCCGGCGGCGCTGTATCTCGCCGCCGCGGGCGTCGGCGTTTTGGGATTGATCGACGGCGACCGCGTCGAGCTCTCGAACTTGCAGCGGCAGATTCTTCACGCCACCGCCGATCTCGGGCGCATGAAAGTCGAGTCGGCGGCGGAAAAGCTCGATCGGCTCAATCATGAAGTGACCGTCCGGACCTACGCGATGCGACTCGACGCGCAAAATGCCGCTGAAACTTTCGCCGACTACGATTTCATTATCGACGGCAGCGACAACTTCGAGACGAAATTTCTGGTCAACGACGCCGCCGTCGCCCTGGGCAAGGCATTCTCGCACGCTGGCATCGTCCGCCTTCAGGGCCAGACGATGACGGTCGTGCCGCATAAGAGCGCGTGCTACCGCTGCGTCTTTCAGGATCCGCCGGCGCCGGGCGAGATCATGAACTGCCAGCAGGCGGGCATTCTCGGCGCCGTCGCCGGCACGATCGGCTCCATCCAGGCGACCGAGGCGATCAAATATCTGGCCGGAATGGACGAAGATTTGTTGACCGATCGCGTGCTCACCTACGACGCGAAGACGATGAACTTCAGGACGATTGAGGTAAGGAGAAATTCCGCGTGCGCCGCCTGCGGCGGCGAGGCGGAGAGGAGAAGCCATGAGCTACGTTAAAGGATTGAGATGTCGAGAGTGCGGCCAGGACTATCCCAAAGAGCCGCTGCACGTCTGCGAGACCTGCTTCGGTCCGCTGGAGGTCGTCTACGATTACGACGCGATCAAGAAGGCGCTCTCGCGCGAGAAGATCGCCTCGCGCGAGAAAAATCTCTGGCGCTACCGCGAGCTCTTGCCGATCGACGGCGAGCCCAAGGCGGGACTCTACTCCGGCTTTACGCCGCTCGTCCGCGCCCACCGACTGGGCGAGACGCTCGGCGTCAAAGAGCTCTACATCAAGGACGATTCGGTCAATCATCCGACGTTTTCCTACAAAGACCGCGTCGTCTCGGTCGCGATCTCCAAGGCGATCGAGTTCGGCTTCGACACGGTTTCCTGCGCCTCGACCGGCAACCTCGCCAACTCCGTCGCGGCGCACGCCGCCAAAGCCGGCCTCAACTGCTATGTCTTTATTCCCGACGGCCTCGAGCAGGGAAAGATCATCGGCTCGGCGATCTACGGCCCGAAGACGATCGCGATTCAGGGCAACTACGACGACGTCAATCGCCTCTGCAGCGAGATCGGCGACAAATATGGCTGGGCGTTCGTCAACGTGAATCTGCGGCCCTATTACGCCGAAGGGGCGAAGACGCACGGCTTCGAGGTCGCGGAGCAGCTCGGCTGGAAGCTGCCGAAGCACATCGTCGTCGCCTCGGCCGGCGGCACGATTCTCCCCAAGCTGCACAAGGGATTCAAAGAGCTCGAGCAGGTGGGGCTCATCGAATCGAGTGAATGCAAGATCTACACGGCGCAGGCGAGCGGCTGCGCGCCGATGGTCCAGGCGCTGAAGAAAGGCACCGATCTGATCAGTCCTGTGAAACCCAACACGATCGCGAGCTCGATCGCGATCGGGAACCCCGCCGACGGCTACTATGTGCTCCAGGCGGTGCGCGAATCGGGCGGCTGGGGGGAGAGCGTAACGGACGAGGAGATCATCGACGGCATCAAGCTCTTGGCGCGGACGGAAGGGATTTTCACCGAGCCCGCCGGCGGGACGGAAGTCGCCGT
The DNA here is from genome assembly GCA_035495775.1 of Verrucomicrobiia bacterium. Lineage (GTDB taxonomy): Bacteria > Desulfobacterota > Binatia > UBA9968 > UBA9968 > JAJPJQ01. The sequence goes on from DATJFG010000112.1 coordinate 57,191, forward strand.
CGCGAAGAAGCTCATCCAGCAAGGGAGAATTCCGCGCGATGAGTCGATCGTGATCAGCGTCACCGGCAACGGCTACAAGTGCCTCGAAGCGGTGGTTGCGAGCGTGGAGAAGCCGTTTAAGATCAACGCGACGTTGAAAAACTTCGACGATCTTTACGCCGAGCTGGCCGACGCCGCGCCGGGTAAGGTCGCGGCGGGAAAATAGCAGGTTACTGAATCATCAGCGGCAGCGGTTTATCCTTAAAATCCCCGAGCGCGTCCGTCACGCGAAAGGTCACATTATAAGTCCCGGGCGCGAGCGCATCGGGCATGCCGCTGATCGTTCCCGATGCATTCGCGGTCAGGCCCGCCGGTAGACTCCCGCCGATCAAAGACCACGTATACGGCAGTTTTCCACCTTTGGCTTTGAGCGTCACAGCATAGCTTTTTCCCACGACGCCCTTCTTCAGACCCTTCGTCGCGTTCACGAGCGCTGGGTAAACAACGATCGAGAACTGCCGTGTAATCGAGTGATTGTTGCCGTCGATCAGCCGGACGGTAAACGTTGGCGGCTTTTTGTAGTTCGCCTTGACGGGAGTTCCGCTGATGACGCCGGTCGAATCGATCGTGAGCCCCACCGGCAGGGCGCCGATAATCACCGCGATATTATAAGGGGTCACCCCGCCGCTGATTTGTAGATTGCCATTGTAACTCGAGGCGACTTCGCCGTTCGGCAGCGCCGTCGATGCCATGACCAACGGCGGTGGAGCAACCGTCGTCGTCTGGGTCGCCGTGTTGTTAGAGATGTCAAAATCGCCTTCGTTGGCGGTGACGGTCGCGGTGTTCGCTAAGGATCCGGTGGCCGTGGTCGCGACGACCACTGTCACCGTCGCCGTTCCGTGGTTGACTATGCCGCCGAGGCTGCAGGTGATCGTCGCCGAGCCGCTGCAGCTTCCTTGGCTCGGCGTCGCAGAAACGAGGTTGACGCTGCCCGGGAAATTGTCCGTCAACGTGACGCCTGTCGCATCGATAAAGCCGCGGTTGGTGACCGTGAGCGTGTAGGTAATATTATTCCCGACGATGACGGGATCGGCTACATCGTGATTCGTCAGCGCCAGATCCAGCCCCGTGCTAATGAAGGCGAGCGCCCCATCCGCCTGGACAAGGCCGAAGCCGCTGTCGTTGTCGAATCCCGCGCTGCCCATGTCGATGGTCGAGCTTTCCAACGCCGTGTAAACCTCCGCCGGAGCGAGGGCGGCGTTCGCCTGCCACAAGAGCGCCGCGAGCGCCGCCGCGTGCGGGGCCGCCGCCGACGTGCCGAAAAAGTTGGGAAAGCCGTCGGGCTCCACGTCGTCGCCGGGATAGAAAAAGGTCGTGTTGCCGCCATCGGGCGCGGTGATCTCCGGCTTGCTCATCCGCGGATCGTTCGTCGAATGGCCTGACGTATCGAATAAAATCGGCGTTCCGCCAGCGGAAGAATAAAATTCCAACAACGGAGGCGAGACGCCGAAGGCGGGCGTTTTGCTGTACCGTGCGGCGCCGACGGCCTCGGCGCCCGCGGCGTTCGCATGGCCGAAGATCGTGCTGCTCTGCGTGTCGTACTCGTTCACGCTCATCGAGCCGAAATAGACGTATTTGACGAGCCCCGGATTCGCGCCGCCGAATTTTACGATCATCAACTTCAGTGATTGGTCGAAATTTGTGGAATTCGTATAGTCCAAAATCTCCAGCGCGTCGTTTCCGGTATTAATGGCAGCGCCCTCCGCGACGACCTGATTCGAGCTGTTGAGGAGATAGATATCGAGGTCGTTTTGCGTCCCGGGCGACCCGCTCACGGAGAAAAACGGCGAATCCCATTGGAGCACGATGCTAATATCGGCGTGCGCCTTGACGGTAATGCTTTGAAAGTCATCCGAGCCACTCGGATTAAAGTTATGCGCCGTGCCGCCAAAGAACGTATTTCCGTTCAGCGCCTGGAATGCGCCCGGGGCGTACGAGCCTCCAGCCCTGAAGCTGCTCTGATAGCTCTGCCTGGCTTCGTTACCGGCGGCGGAAAAATAGGCCGCGCCGCCCGCGACGACAGTGTCCACCGCCTGGGCGACGATGCCGTCCTGAAACATCGGCTCGTCGAGGTAAAAGACGTCATCGACGATGACCTTCGCTCCGTTGTTTTTCAGCGCCAGAATGTTATTCGCGAAAGCCGCCTCGCCGTTGAACGCCGAGGCGAAAGCGAGCGAGGCGCCCGGCGCGATGTCGTGGACGATCTGCAGCATCGCGCGCCCCTCGTCGGTCGCGCCGGAGCAGCTGGAAATTTCCTGAACGACGTTCACCGCCGAGAGGTCGCCGCTCGCAACGTCGGCCGTCGCGCCGCCCGCTGGCGCGTTGGTGCAGTTGAAGCTGTCGGACAAAACCCCGACCTTGACGCCGGTCCCATCTACGCCGAAAGAGGTGCGGGCCACATCGGCCCGCATCGCCGCATCGCCCTGGCTGGTCACGTTTCCTGTGTGCGCGATCGCCGCGGCTTCGCGCGCGAACCGCAGGCTTCTCAAATTGCCCGCGTCGGCGATCGCCGATACCGGCAGTTGCCCGGAAACCACGCGGCCGAAAACGGCGGAGTTCTGCATTCCCAACGCTTCGAGCTCAGCTCTTAGCGTCTCCGGATCGCCGTCGGCGACAGCGTTGACTACCACGTGTTCCCCGACCAATCTGACCAGCGAATTGGGCGCCCGCAGCGGCGCGGGGAAAGGCTGACCGGCGCGGGCGAGATGCTGCTCATAAAGGTCGATGAGGCCTTGGGTGAGCTTCGAGGGGCGCGAACTCTTGCCGGTCTGGGCATTGGCCGAGACCGCGCTGAAAGTTAAGCAGCACCCCAGAAGCCAGATGGTAGCTTTCGTCAGTAATAGCGTGCGAAGTGACATTTACCGTCCTATAAATCGAATGAAATCCCGTATTCTGCCATTTCCGTCCCTAACCCGTCCAGCAAAAATATTCACTTGCGCCGAATTCTCATTGAAAACAGCAGGATACGTGCCAACCGCTCCCTCGACGCAGCCCGCTCATGTGCCTTGCAACCCGTATCCGGAAGGTTTATAAACCATTTGGTCCATCATTCAGGATATCGGCGAGCCATAAGCATAACTTGAGGCAGGGAGGTTGTTATGAGCGTCCGTGTCCGCGTGCCGACGCCGCTGAGAAAATTCACTAACGGTGTCGACGAGGTCGACGGCCAAGGGCCGAACGTGCGCGCCCTGGTCGACGATCTGGAAAAGAAATATCCCGGCATCAAAGAGCGCATCTGCGACGAGACCGGCAAAGTGCGCAGGTTTGTCAACGTCTACGTGAACGGCGACGACATCCGCTTCCTGCAAAATCTAGAAACCTCGCTCAAGGAAGGCGACAACATCTCCATCGTCCCGGCGATTGCCGGCGGTTGAGGTCCGATTTATGGCCATCCCGACCGCGGCGCGCTGGGTTGCCGTTGAACGTCTGCGACAGCCGAAGGTCATCGATTCGGTCCTCGACCTGATCGGCGACACTCCGCTCCTGGAGATCCGCAAGATCGCCGAAGGCATTTCTGCCGGCGTCAAGATCTTCGCCAAGCTCGAGGGCTTGAACCCCGGCGGATCGGTTAAGGACCGCCCGGCGCTCAAGATGATTCAGGAGGGAATCAAGTCCGGCAAGCTCGCGCCGGGGAAAACGATCATCGATTCGACGTCCGGCAACACCGGTATCGCGCTCGCGATGATCGGCCGCGTGCTCGGCTATCCGGTCGAGCTCGTCATGCCGTCGAACGTAAGCGCGGAGCGCAAGCGCATCATCGACGCTTACGGCGCCAAGGTCATCTACAGCGATCCGCTCGAGGGATCCGACGGCGCGATCCGCCTCTGCCGCGAGATCCTGCACAAAACTCCGGAGAAGTACTTCAAGCCCGATCAATACTTCAATCCGATGAACAGCCAGTCTCACTACGAAACCACCGGCCCGGAGATCTATCGCCAGACCGGCGGGCAGATCACCCATTTCATCGCCGGTATCGGCACCAGCGGCACGATCATGGGGACGGGCCGATATCTGAAAGAAAAAAATCCCACGATCCGGGTGATCGCGGTCGAGCCCGACGACGCCTTGCATGGACTCGAGGGACTCAAATATATGGCGAGTTCAATCGTGCCGGGGATCTATCACGAGGGGGAGCTGGACGAGAAATTTCCCGCCTCGACCGAGGACGCGTATGCGATGGTCTACCGTCTCGCCCAGGAGGAGGGCATTCTGGTCGGGCAGTCTTCCGGCGCCGCGATGCATGCGACGCTGCAAATCGCCCGCAAGCTGCGCTCCGGCGTGCTCGTCACGGTTTTCCCCGATTTCGGCGATAAATATCTCACGACCAACTTGTGGGTCGGATGGCGCGACCGCATGGCGGTCGGGAATTTGCAATTCTCGATTTGAAGTCGCTGCCGATGGCACAAAAGGACAAAGTCTCCGAGCGCATCTACCTCACGTTCCCCAAGGATCTGGTGAAGGAACCTCTCGTCTGCCAGCTGGCTAAGAAATTCGACATCCTCTTCAACATCCGCGGCTCGACGGTGACGGCTGAAATGGGGCTCGTCGCGCTGGAGATCGACGGCGCGCGCGCCGAGGTCGACAAGGCGATCAAATGGCTCAAAGAGAAGGGCGTGATCGTCGAGCCGATCGAGAAGAACGTCATCGAATAGCCCGACTCTAGGGTGAAAAAGTTACCGCCGCTACTCTCAGATCGAGGGAGATATCGGCGGTGTTCTTCTGTTCGCTGTTTCCGCCGGCTACCTGAAGGAGGAGCGCAATGAAGACAATCGCGATCCTAGGGGCCACGGTGTTGGCACTTTGCGGACTCTGCGACCTTGCGTCCGCACAGCCCAAGCTGCAAGCCGTCAACGTGGGCTACTCCTCGGTTGCCGGGACGGAGACGGCGCTCTGGGTTGGCAAGGAAACCGGCGCTTTTGAAAAATATGGACTCGACGTCAATCTCAAGCGGCTGCCGGGCAGCTCGCTCGTCGTTCAGGCGATGGTCGGCAAAGAACTCTCGCTGTCTCAGGTCGGCGGTACGGCGGTCGTCGATGCGCGCCTGGCCGGAGCCGATCTCGTGTACCTGGCCTCCGTCATCGATACCATGGTCGCGTCCATCTACAGTGTTCCGGGTATAACGAAGATCGAGGATCTCAAGGGAAAGAAGATTGGCGTCACGCGCTTCGGCGCCATCACCGATTTTTTCGCCCGCTTCGCCCTCAAGACCAAAGGACTTATCGCCGATAAAGACGTCGGCATCGTCCAGACCAACGATCTGCCGAACACGCTGGCGTCGTTGAAAATCGGCGCGATCCAGGCCGGCGTGATTGTCGCGCCGGTGACGCTCCAGGCCCGCAAGCTCGGCTTCACCGAACTCGTCGATATGACCAAGATCGGCGGCCCGTTCCCCTTCAACGGCGTCGTCGCCATGCGCGACTTTTTGAAGAGCGATCCGGAAACGATACGCCGGTTCCTCAAAGGATATGTGGAAGCGATCAGTTTTTCCTTGAAGAACCGCGAGCAAACGATGAAAATTATCGATCGCTACGCGCGCGCCGGAGACCCCGAGATCCTCGAAGAAACTTATCGCGGCAATGTCGCCACCGCCTTCGCGAAGATCCCATATCCTTCCGTCGAGGGATTTAAAACTATTTTGGATTTCGTCGCCGAGACGCGCGATCCGAAGGCGAAGTCGATCGATCCCAGGTCCGTCCTCGACCGCAGCTTCGTCAAAGAACTCGACGACAGCGGATTTATCAAAAACCTTTATTAGAACAGAACGACTGCGGAAAGTTGCAGTTGAAGTTACGGCGCGACTATTGCGCCGCGGTCGCGGCTGAAATCGACAGGATCAAAACTCCCCCCTCGTGCGCCGGGCCGCCGAGAAGAAAATTTCCTCCGTTGGGAAATCGCACGGTGGTATCGACGATCGGCTTCTCGCCTTCGAGAAGCCGGACTTTGAGAGAGATGCGGTTGTTGCGGAATTCGTAAGGCATAACGACGAGCGATCGGCCGCCGACGATTTCAAACATGGTATTCGCCTGCCACGCCCCTTTTTGCGCTTCCTCGCGCACAAGGCGGTAACAGCGATATTTCACGACCTCGAGCTGTTTTTTCATCTTGGCGAGCTGCGCGTCGAGACACTCCGCCTGGTTGGTCGCCATGATCGTGCCGATCTTGAGCTGGACGGGCTGCGCGGGCGGCTCGGCGGCGCCGAGCGGCGCCGCGGCCAGAGCGAGACAGAGGCTAAAAAGCTTGCTCGCTCGCAGCAGGCTCGACAGGATTGTCATCTTCCGCTTCCTCATTTTCGAACAACCAAATCACCGCCGTCTTCGTTTGAGCCTCGTGCAGCAAGGCGACATTGAAGCCATGGCCGTCGATCGCCTCGACGGTGGCCTGATTGGTCTGACCCCATCCGGAAAAGAAGCGCGGGAGCAGTAGAATCGCGAATAAAACAATAGCCACCGCCGGCACAGCCCAGGCGAGCCGCGACAAGGAGAAGGCCCGGCGCATCCCAAGGTACGCGCGTTCGGCCCACGATCGCTCGCGCGCGATGCGCTCGCGCACGCCGGCCCAGAACGGGGCGAACGCCGCGTCCGCAGCCTGCGTTTCCAAAGCGCGCTTGTGTACGGCAT
>DATJFG010000113.1:0-71838 GCA_035495775.1 Verrucomicrobiia bacterium
GTAGTTGGTGTCAAAGAATCCGGTCGCGCCTGGCACCTTGATGCGCTCGAGGCCGGCGTAGACGCCGAGGCCGTTGATGATGTCGACGGCGGAGATGACCGCGCCGTCGATGCCAAAGCGCTGCTTGAGAGTCGGCAGCGCCGGCGCCCTGCCCTGTCCCCACAGCCAGATCGATGTGGCGCGCCGCTCCCCTTTTTCCTTGCGACGTTTGTTGACGGGATGATCCGCGAGAATCTCTCGCGACCGGCGCATGAGATCGAGCAGACGCTCGCCGCCATCGCCGGAAGGCATGAAAGACGCGATTTCCTTATCGGTGATGTCGTGCGGCGGCGTCGTCTCCATCTTTTCTTTGCCGGAGCGCCACATCATGAGATTGCGGTAGCTCACGCCGGAAAAGAATTCGATGCCGCCGCCTCCAAGCGCGCGGTTCAGATCGCGAATGATCTCCGCCCCCTCCGCACTCGTGATGTGGCCGGCGGTGAAGTCTTCCATGATCTCGTTCGCGCCGCTTCCGCCGATCGTCACGAGATTGCAGCGAAAGGCGATGTCGTTGGGCGAGAGTTCGATGCCGACGCTCGCGGCCTCGAGCGGTGCGCGTCCGGTGTGATAGAGCGCCGGATCGTAGCCGAGAATGCTCATGTTGCCGACGTCGCTGCCGGGCGGAAAGCCTTCGGGGATCGTGTGAGCGAGACCGAACACACCGCGCGATGCGAGCCGGTCCATGTTGGGCGTGGCGGCGATTTCGAGCGGCGTCTTGCCGCCGTATTTCTCCAGCGGCCAGTCCGCCATGCCGTCGCCCTGAAGAATGATATATTTCATGATACCGCTTCGCGCTCGAAGAGCTCTTTTAGGAGCTTCATGTCGGCGCCAATGCGCAGCGGCTGGACGGATTGGCGAATGGCGACATCCGGGTCCTTGAGTCCGTGGCCGGTGAGCGTGCAGACGACGACGTCGCCCTTGTGAAAAATTCCTTGCTTTTGCTTCTTGATCACGCCGGCGACCGAGATCGCCGAAGCGGGCTCGGCGAGAATGCCTTCGGAGTTCGCGAGCAGCTTGTAGGCCGCGAGGATCTCGTCGTCCGTCGCGCTCTCGATCGCGCCTCCCGATTCATCGCGCGCGGCGACCGCCGATTGCCAGCTCGCCGGATTGCCGATTTTGATCGCGGTGGCGATCGTCTCCGGCTGCTCGATCACCCTGCCGAGCACGATCGGCGCCGCGCCCGCGGCTTGGAAGCCGATCATCTTGGGTAGCGCGGAGATACGCCCGATTTCGTTGTATTCCCTATACCCTTTCCAGTAGGCGGTGATGTTGCCCGCATTGCCGACGGGAAGAAAGTGATAATCGGGCGCCGCGCCTAACGTATCGCAGATCTCGAACGCCGCGGTCTTTTGCCCTTCGATGCGGTAAGGGTTGATCGAATTGACGAGGGTCACCGGATAATGGCGGGCGGCTTCGCAGACCATCTTGAGGGCCGCGTCGAAGTTGCCGGAGATCTCGATCACCTTGGCGCCGTGGATCATCGCCTGGCTAAGCTTCCCGAGCGAAATGTTTCCCTGCGGGATGAGAACGTAGGCCTTGAGGCCGGCGCGCGCGGCGTACGCCGCCGCCGACGCCGAGGTATTGCCGGTCGAGGCGCAGATGACGGCCTTGCTGCCCTCTTCGACGGCCTTGGTGATCGCCATCGTCATGCCGCGGTCCTTGAACGAGCAGGTGGGATTCAAGCCTTCGAGCTTTAAGTAGAGCTCGATATCGGCGTTGATCGCCCGCTCGAGGTTGCCGCAGCGCACGAGCGGCGTGTTGCCCTCGAGCAGCGTGACGATGCATTGTTCGTCTTCGACGGGAAGATACCGGCGATAATAACGGATGACGCCCGGCCATGCGGTCGGCGATTTCGCCGCGGCGCCGGGATTGGCCATCTTGGCTTCTTTCGCCGTCACGTTTAATTCCAGATCGGAAACCAGAGCGGCTCGGCGAGCATGTAATCGCGCCGGCCGATCACTGTCATAACATTCTTTATCTGCCCGATGGAAGAGCGCTCGAGCGTGATGACGAAGGGCAGGATCGCTTCGGGATCGCCGGGAATGCGGTAGTTCGCGGCGACCGCTTTGAGCTCGTCGCGGCTGTGGCTCAATTGCCAGATCTCGGAGATGTTGATGCCCGCCTTGCCGAGAGTCTGGCAGATGTCGCCGACGATGCCGGCGCGGTCTTTGACGATGAAGCGGAGATAAAAGCCGGCGCTGATTTTATCCTCGGCCTGAACCGACAGCGCGCCGGGTTTCGCGAGCGGAACGAAACCGCCGCGCTGCGATTTGCCGCGCGCCAGGTCGAGCACGTCGCCGAGAATCGCGACCGCCGTCGGGCCGCCGCCGGCGCCGGGGCCGGCGAAGGCGTAGCTCCAGTCGCGCCCCGAGTCGCCGCTGCGCTTTCCTTTGAAGAAGATCGCGTTGGTCGCGCCGTCGACCGCCGCGAGAAAGTGGTCCTCGCGCACGAGCACCGGCGAGACATAGGCCTCGACGGCGCCGTCGATCGCCTTGGCGACGGCGACGCTTTTGATCGTGCTGCGGCCTTTGCGCGCGGCGTATTGAAAATCGATCGCTTGGATCTCCTCGATGCCCCGGCGCCAGAACGCGCCGGGCCGTGCCTCGAGGCCGAAGGTCACCGCGGCGAGGAGGATGAGCTTCGCCTCGGCGTCCTTGCCGCTGGTATCGGCGCTCGGGTTGGTCTCCGCGTAGCCTCGCTCCTGCGCTTCCTTGAGCGCCGCGTCGTAGGATTTTCCGCTGCGGCTCATCTCCGAGAGAATATAGTTGCTTGTGCCGTTGATGATGCCGTAGACCGCCTCGGGCTCTTCGGCCGCGAAGCTCTCCGTGATCGAGCGGATGATCGGCACGCCGCCGCCGACGCACGCCTCGAAGCGAACTTCGCCGCCGTGCTTCCGCGCCGCTTCCCATATTTCGGGTCCGTGGCGCGCGAGCACGGCCTTGTCGGAGGTGACGACCGATTTGCCGTTTTTGAGCGCGCGCAGAATAAGATCCTTAAAGCCGGCGAGCTCCTTCTCGTCGTGAATGCCGAGCGCCTCGACGATGATCGCGGCGTCCGGGTGATCGACGACCTCTTCGGCCTTGTTGGTAAACAGCGCCGCCCGCGTTTTGTGCCACTTCTTGCGCTTCGGCTCGCGGGTGTAGATCTTCACGATCTCGACCGGCAGGTCGCGCGCATCGTCGAAGACAAAATCCTGCACCGACTCGCCGACGATCCCGGAGCCGAGCAGGCCGATGCCGATTTTTTTGCGTTTTTCCGCCATTATGGCTTACCTGAGATTTGCGGCGCAACTGTCCGGAATTAATCGAGCAGCTTGGCCAGCGCCTTGCGAATCGTGCGCACGGCCTGGCGCGTGCGGTGCTCGTTCTCGATGAGCGCGAAGCGGACGAAACTGTCGCCGTACTCGCCGAAGCCGATGCCCGGCGACACCGCGACCTTCGCCTCCTGGAGCAGGAACTTCGAGAACTCGACCGACCCCATCGCCTTGCACGGCTCGGGGATCTCCGCCCAGACGAACATCGTCCCGCGCGGTTTCTTGATCTTCCAGCCGACGCGGTCGAGGCCGTCGACCAGCGCGTCGCGCCGCCGCCGGTAGGTCTCGCAGATCTCCTCGACGCAGTCCTGCGGGCCGTTCAGTGCCTGGATCGCGGCGATCTGCACCGGCTGGAAAATGCCGTAGTCGAGATAGCTTTTGATCCGGGCGAGCGCGTGGATCATGTCCTTGTTGCCGACGGCGAAGCCGATGCGCCAGCCCGGCATGTTGTAGCTTTTCGACAGCGAGAAGAACTCGACGCCGAGCTCCTTCGCGCCGGGAATCTGAAGCAGGCTCGGCGGCTTGTGCCCGTCGAAGGCGAGATCGGCATAGGCGAGATCGTGGATGACGAGCATACCGTTCTCGCGCGCGAAATCGACGACGTTCTGGAAAAAGTCGAGCTCGACGACTTCCGTCGTCGGATTGTGCGGAAAGCTCACGATCAACAGCTTGGGCTTCGGCCAGGTCTGCTTGATCGCGTCCCGCAGCCGCTGCAAAAAGTCGTCGGCCGAATACATCGGGATGTTGTGCAGATCGCCGCCCGCGAGCACGACAGAATATTGATGGATCGGATACGTCGGGCTCGGGCAGAAAACGACGTCGCCGGGATCGACGATCGCCCACATGAGATGGCTGAGCCCCTCCTTGGCGCCGATCGTGACGATCGCCTCGGCGTCGGGATCGATCTCGACCTGATAGCGCTTGCGATACCAGTCGGAGATCGCGACGCGGAGCTTGTAGATTCCGCGCGAAACGGAATAGCGGTGGTTCTGCGGCTTGGCCGCCGCCTCGATCAGCTTCGCGACCACGTGCGGCGGCGTCGGCATATCGGGATTGCCCATGCCGAAATCGACGATGTCCTCGCCGCGGTGGCGCGCCTCGAGCTTCAAATCATTGATGATGTTGAAGACGTACGGAGGCAGCCGCTTGATCCGCTGGAATTCCACTGGTTTTCCTTTCGCTAGGGAAAGATAGGAGTAACCAATTTTAAGCTATCATGGGATTATTCGCAAATTCGCTAAGAAAGATCGATGCTAGCCGATGTTGCCGAGCTCGAGGCGACCGCCCCAGCGGTGCTTGAGCACGGCTTTCATCGCTCTCGATTCCGCGCGCGCGAGCTGCGGGTCGTGCTCCAACCACGCGAGCGCCTCCTCGCGCGCCTCCAGCAGCAGCCGCGAATCGCGCGCCAGGTTGGCGAGACGGAAGTCCGCGAGGCCCGACTGGCGCGTGCCGATCAGCTCGCCGGGGCCGCGGAGCTGCAAGTCCGCCTCGGCGATCTTAAAGCCGTCTCGCTCGCGCTCCATGACGCGCAGCCGCTCAAGCGCCTCGGCGTTGCTCGCGCCGTAATAAATCATCAGGCAATGCGAGCGGTGCTGGCCGCGGCCGACGCGGCCGCGGAGCTGGTGCAGCTGCGAAAGGCCGAAGCGCTCGGCGTGCTCGATCACCATCGCCGTCGCGTTGGGCACGTCGATGCCGACCTCGATCACCGTCGTCGCGACGAGGATCTGCACCTCGCCTTCTTTGAAGCGGCGCATCGTCTCGTCGCGCTCAGCCGCCGCCATGCGCCCGTGCATCAGCGCGACGCGGCAATCTCTGAATGCGCCCGCGGAAAGCTCCGCCGCCATGCTCGTCGCGTCGCGTACGGGAAGCTTCTCCGATGCCTCCACGAGCGGGTAGACGACATACGCCTGCCGCCCTTTTCGCACTTCGTCGCAGACGTGCTCGTAAACTCGCGCGCGCGCCGAAGAGCGCACGAGCCGCGTTTCCACCGGCGCGCGCCCGGGCGGTAGTTCGTTGAGCCAGGAGATCTCGAGATCGCCGTAGAGAACCATCGCGAGGCTCCGCGGGATCGGCGTCGCGCTCATCAAGAGAATGTCCGGCTCCGGCAAATCGGCGGACGCGACGCCGCGGGAAGCGGCGAGCTTTTGCAGCGCCATCCGCTGCACGACGCCGAAGCGATGCTGCTCGTCGATGATGCCGAGGCCCAGGCGCGGGACGCGGACGTTTTCCTGAATGACCGCGTGCGTGCCGATGACGAACGAAACGCGGCCCTCTTTGATGCGATCGATGATCTCATTTCGCGCCTTGGCCGGCATCGATCCGGTCAGCAAAGCGATCGAAACGCGGAGTCTCTCGGCGAATTCCTTCAAGTTCCGGTAATGCTGCTCGGCCAAAAGCTCCGTCGGCGCCATCCATACGGCCTGGAAGCCGTTCTCGATCGCCCGGAGCGCGGCGAACCAGCCGACGATCGTCTTTCCCGAGCCGACGTCGCCCTGGAGCAGCCGCTGCATCGGCCGCGGCGCCGCCATGTCGAGCGAGATTTCCTGGAGGACTTTTTCCTGCGCGCGCGTCAGCCGGAACGGCAGCATCTCCCACATTTTCTGCGTCAGGGATTTTTTCTCGCGTCCAAACGCGATGCCGCTCCGCGCGGTCCGTTTTTGCCGGCGGAGTGCAAGTCCCAACTGGAGGTAAAAGAACTCATCGAAGACCACCGCGCGATGCGCGGCCGAGGCGAAGCGGTTCAGAGCGTCCACGTCCTCGGTCTTTTCCGGCAAGTGAAGGCGCGCGAGCGCCGTCGGGATGTCGTGGAGGCCGTATTTCTTGACGACTGTGGGCGGCAAAAAAGAGGGCAAATGCGCCGCGTAGCCGTCCACCGCTTCGGCCGCCCATTTACGCATCGTCTTGAGCGGTATTCCTTCCGGGCGCTCGTAGACCGGCAGGATCTTTTCATGGTCCGGCGGATCATCGGGGTCGATGACCTCGAATTCCGGATGAGCGATCTGTTTTGTCCCGCCGGGACCCGGCTCGATTTTCCCGTGGACGAGGAGCGTCTGGCCTTTCGCGAGGCCGTCGACGAGATAAGCCGGCGCGCGATACCACACGAGGCCGAGCCGGCCGCTGTCATCCTCGAGCGTCGCGTTGAGCATCCGCATTCTCCGCCGGGGAATGTAGCGCTGGCTCAACGCGACGAGTTTTCCGACGAAGGTATTCGGCGCGCCGAGCGCCGCCTCGCGAATCTTCGAGAGGCTGCGCCGGTCCTCGTAGCGAAACGGCAGATGGTAAAGCAGATCCTCGATCGTGCGGAGGCCGAAGGCTTCGAGCTCGGCGGCGCGCGCCGGACCGACGCCCTTTAGAAACTGCAGCGGCGTTTTGAGCGCGCGGAGTGAATCGCGGACCGCCACGGACCTGGAGATTTTAATTGGAGCCGAACACGGGACCGCTTCGCTCTCCGGCCTTGCGGCCTTCATGCTCAGGCCCTGTCGCCGAGCGGCGTCAGATAGTCCTGCAGCGGCTGAACGTCGAGCTCGCGCTGCTTCAAAAGATCGATCCCTTCCGCCGCGGCGTCGGCGCCGGCAATCGTCGTGAAATAAGGGACCTGATAGTCGACGGCGTTCCGCCTGAGGAGAAAGGAATCCGCGTGCGAGTGCGCGTCCGTCGGCGTATTGATCACCATGGCGATCTCGCCTTTCTTGATCGCCTCCGCCGCGTTCGGGCTGCCCTCTTGGACCTTTTTGATGGTTTCCGCATGTATTCCGTTTTTTTCAAAATGGATGGCGGTGCCGCGCGTCGCGACGATTTGAAAGCCGAGCCCCGCCAGCCGCCTGGCGACGGGCGTCACCGGTCCTTTGTCCTCGTCGCGCACGCTGATGAAGACCTTGCCGCTCTGCGGCAGGCGCGTGCCGGCGCCGAGCTGCGCCTTGGCGTAGGCGACACCGAAGGTTGCGTCGATGCCCATCACCTCGCCGGTCGATTTCATCTCGGGGCCGAGCAGCGTATCGACGCCGGGGAATTTGTTGAACGGAAAGACCGACTCCTTGACGGAGATATGGCTCGGAAACACCTCGGTCGTGAGTCCCAGCTCGCCGAGCTTTTTTCCCACCATGATGCGCGCCGCGAGCTTCGCGAGCGGCACGCCGGTCGCCTTGCTCACGAACGGCACCGTACGCGACGCGCGCGGGTTCACTTCGAGAACGTAAATGTCCCCGCCCTTGACCGCAAACTGCACGTTCATGAGACCGCGGACTTTGAGCGCCAGCGCCAGCTCCGTCGCCTGGCGGCGGATCTCCGCCTGCACCTCCGGCGAGATCGATTTCGGCGGCAGGCTGCAGGCGCTGTCGCCGGAATGGACACCGGCGCGCTCGATGTGCTCCATGATGCCGCCGATCACCACGCGCTCGCCGTCGCACAGAGCATCGACGTCCAGCTCGATCGCATCGTCGAGGAACTTATCGATCAGAACCGGGTGCTCGGGCGAGGCCGCGACGGCGTAGATCATGTAATTTTTGAGCTGGTCGCGGTCGTAGACGATCTGCATCGCGCGTCCGCCGAGGACGTACGAGGGCCGCACGAGAACCGGAAACGCGAGCCGCTCGGCGATCGCGAGCGCCTCCTGGTAGGAGCGCGCCGTGCCGGAAAGCGGCTGCCGAAGCTTGAGCTCGTCGAGCAAGAGGCGAAAGCGCTCGCGGTCCTCCGCGAGGTCGATGCTGTCGGGCGAGGTGCCGATGATCTTGACCCCCGCGCGCTCGAGGGCGAGCGCGAGCTTGAGCGGCGTCTGGCCGCCGAACTGGACGATGACGCCGTCGGGATTTTCCCGCTGGGCGATATCGAGGACGTTCTCGAGCGTCAGCGGCTCGAAGTAGAGCTTGTCGGAAGTATCGTAATCGGTGCTGACGGTCTCGGGGTTGCAGTTCACCATGATCGTCTCGTAGCCGTCTTCTTTGAGCGCGAAGGCGGCGTGGACACAGCAATAGTCGAACTCGATCCCCTGCCCGATGCGGTTCGGTCCGCCGCCGAGGATCATGATCTTCTTTCGCGCCGTCGGGTTCGACTCGTCCTCGCCTTCGTAAGTCGAATAGAGGTACGGCGTGTAGGCGGCGAATTCGGCGCCGCAGGTGTCGACGGCGCGAAACACGGCGCGGATGCCGTGTTGCCGGCGAATGTTGCGCAGATCGTCTTCGCTTCGGCCCGTGAGTTTGCCGAGTCTGCGGTCGGAGAAACCCATCTGCTTCATCCGCCGCAAAGCCTCCGGCGTGAGATCCGCGCCGGCGCTTTTGATTTCCTCCTCCGCTTCGATGATCTGCTGCACGTGATCGAGGAACCACGGATCGATCTTGCTGAGCTCGTAAATCTCATCGACGGACAATCCCAGACGGAACGCGTCGCCCAGATACCACAGGCGCTCGGCGTTCGGGACGCGGAGCTTGTCGCGCACGAGCTTGAGATTCTCCTCCCGATCGCCGCTGCCGACGATCTTCTCCTCGAAGCCGTAAGAGCCGATCTCGAGCGAGCGCATCCCCTTCTGCAGCGACTCCTTGAACGTGCGGCCGATCGCCATCACCTCGCCGACCGATTTCATCTGCGGCGTGAGAATATCCTTCGCCTGCGGAAACTTCTCGAAGGTAAAGCGCGGGATCTTGGTGACGACGTAGTCGATCGTCGGCTCGAAGCAGGCCGGCGTCTCGCGCGTGATGTCATTGGGGATTTCATCGAGCGTGTAGCCGACCGCCAGCTTGGCGGCGATCTTGGCGATCGGAAAGCCGGTCGCCTTGCTCGCGAGCGCCGAGCTGCGCGAGACGCGCGGGTTCATCTCGATCACCACCATACGCCCGTCGACGGGATTGACGCCGAACTGGATGTTCGAGCCGCCGGTATCGACGCCGATCTCGCGGATCACGCGGATCGCCGCGTCGCGCATCACCTGGTACTCCTTGTCGGTCAGCGTCTGCGCCGGCGCGACCGTGATCGAATCGCCGGTGTGCACGCCCATCGGATCGAAGTTCTCGATCGAGCAGACGATCACGACGTTGTCGCGGTGGTCGCGCATCACCTCAAGCTCGAACTCCTTCCAGCCGAGGACCGACTCTTCGATGAGGATCTCGTGCACCGGAGAGATGTCGAGGCCGCGCTGCACGACCTCTTTGAAATCCTCCGGGCCGTAGGCGATATTGCCGCCGCTGCCGCCGAGCGTGCGCGAGGGGCGGATGATCACCGGGAAGCTGAGCCGCTTCTGAATCCGGTTCGCGTCGCCCATGCTCCGCGCGTAGCCGCTCCGCGGTAGATCGAGGCCGGCGCGGGTCATCGCCTCCTTGAAGAGGTCGCGGTCCTCGGCCTTCTTGATCGCCTCGAGATTGGCGCCGATCATCTGGACGCCGTTGCGCTCGAGAATCCCCTGCTCGGCGAGATCGATCGCGATATTGAGCGCCGTCTGTCCGCCGATCGTCGGCAGCAGCGCGTCGGGGCGCTCTTTCTGGATGATCTTCTCGACCACCTCGACGGTGATCGGCTCGACATAGGTGCGGTCGGCGAAACCCGGATCGGTCATGATCGTCGCCGGGTTCGAGTTGACGAGGATGACGCGGTAGCCTTCCTCCTTGAGCGCCTTGCACGCCTGGGTGCCCGAGTAGTCGAACTCGCAGGCCTGGCCGATCACGATCGGACCGGAGCCGATCAGCAGGATCGATTGGATGTCGGTGCGCTTGGGCATTATCCGCCCTGCTTCTCCATCATCTCGACGAAGCGTTTGAACAAATAGCTCGCATCGTGCGGGCCGGGTGAAGATTCGGGATGATACTGAACCGAGAAGACCGGTAGCTCTTTGTGCGCGAGACCCTCGACGGTTTTGTCGTTAAGATTCAAATGGGTCACCACGGCGGCGCCCTTGAGCGAATCGGCGTCGACGGCGAAGCCGTGGTTCTGCGCCGTGATCTCGACTTTCTTGGTCGTCAAGTCCATCACCGGCTGGTTGCCGCCGTGATGGCCGAACTTGAGCTTGTAGGTCTTTCCGCCGAGGGCGAGACCTAAAATCTGATGACCCAGGCAGATGCCGAAGATCGGCTTTTTCCCGATGAGCTTCTGTATGTTTTCCTTCGCGTACGGCACCGCGTCGGGATCGCCGGGGCCGTTGGAAAGGAAGACGCCGTCGGGATTGAGCGCCAGCACATCTTCCGCCGAAGTCGCAGCCGGAACCACTTTCACGCGGCAGCCTGACTCTGAAAGCCCGCGCAGGATATTGCGCTTGATGCCGAAATCGTAGGCGACGACGAAAAAGCCGGGCCGGTCGAGATTCGGATTTTTGGGCTTGCGTGTTTTTCGCTGAGTCTCGGATTCTTTTCTTTTGCGATAGCCCGAGCCGAGCTCCCAGCGCCCTTCCGCCCAATCGTAGGACTCCGCGCAGCTCACTTCCTTGACGAGGTCTCTGCCGAGAAGTCCGGGCGAGGCCTTCGCCTTGGCGATGACCTCGTTCGGATCCTCGCTCCGTGTCGAGATGACCGCCTCCTGGGAGCCCTGGTCGCGCAAATGGCGCACGAGCGAGCGTGTGTCGATTCCCTCGATGCCGACAATACCGTGCTCGCGCATGTAATCGCCGAGCGATCGCGTCGCGCGCCAGTTGCTGGGCTTCGGGCAATACTCCTTGACGATGAAGCCGCGGACGAAAGGCTTCTGCGATTCGACATCCTCCGGATTGACGCCGACGTTGCCGATCTCTGGATAGGTCATCGCCACGAGCTGGCCTTCGTAGGAGGGGTCGGTGAGAATCTCCTGATAGCCCGTCATGCTCGTGTTGAACACGACTTCGCCCACGGCCTCGCCTTCCGCGCCGAAGGAGCGGCCGATGTAATAGGCGCCGTCGGATAATGCGAGTATCGCCTTCATAATAACTGCTCAGCTGTCGGCGGCGCTCGGGACCGGAGAAGCCGCCGTCGGCTGCTGATGGCCGGCCTCGGCGATGATGGAATAAATCACCACTTTGTCCTTCTCGTCCTGCTCCACCTCGCGGAGCTTGACGCGCACCCTTTCCCGCTCCGAGCTCGGGATATGTTTGCCGACGTAATTCGGCTTTACGGGAACCTCACGGTGGCCGCGGTCGACGAGGACCGCGAGCCGGACCGTTCGCGGCCGGCCGACTTTGAAGATGATGCTGAGCGCGCTCTCGACCGTCTTGCCCGTATAAATAACGTCGTCGACGATCACGACCGGCCGGTCTTTCAAGTTGAGCGGCTCGGCCTCGGTTTCATTGGCCCCAGAGACATGGACGCCTTCATCGCCGCCGAAGATCTCGATCTCGCCGGTTTGAATCTTTCGCCCGTGGTTCTTTTCGATCTCGGCGGCGATGCGCCGCGCGAGCACCGCCCCTTTGGTTTTAATGCCGAGCAGAGCCAGCCGCTCGGGATCTTCACTATCTTTAAATATCTGCGCACTGATTTCCCGGAGCGCCGACTGGATCTCCTCTTCGCCCATGATGTTCCGCTGCGGGCCGCCTTTGTAGGGCTCATAGCCCAGCTCCTCGGCCTGCTTGATGGAATCGAAAATCGCGAGCTCGCCGCGTCCAAACCATTCCGTGATCGTGTCGCCGAGAGAGACATCCGATGGGCAGTACCGGCGCGAATTGGTGTGGCCGACGAATTGAACCTTCAATTGATGATTGCAATAAAAACAGCGCAGGACCAGAGCGCCCGCGGGTCCGCAAAAAACCAACTCGAAACGCGGATCGGCGGAGAGGGCTTCCGTTCTCGTCACGCAGTTGGGATTGGCGCACTCCGGCCCGAGACGCTCGGGGCTGCGATAAAGAACTCTTTTCTTTTCGCTGCGACTTTTGGTGGCGCCCGAGGACGCGAGCAGAAATTTAAGCAGCGCCATGCGCACCGGCACCCCATTGGCGGCCTGCTTGAAGTAAATGCCGCGGCGGTCTTTGTCGATCGCCGGCGAAAGCTCATCGACGCGCGGCAGCGGATGCATGACGACGGTATCCTTAAATCGCCGCTCCTTTAAAAACCGCTCGCCGAGGCTCGGATAGTTGCCGCCGTCGTCTTTCTTGATCCGCTCCTTCTGCTTCCGCGTCACGTAAAAGGCGTCGAACTTGAGCCCCTCGGCCATGCCTTTGATCCGCCCCTGAAGATCGCGATCGATCTGGGTGAAGAGCGCGAGCTGATGCGGCTGGCTCGGCGTAAGATAGATGGCGTCGGTCTCCGCCACCGCCGCCTGAAGATCGTCCGAGGCGACGGGCGTCAGATTATAATGGTGCTCGCGCTCGAGCTTCTCGATGACGTAATGCGGCAGCTCCATTCCGTTCGCCGCGAGCGTGACGACGTTGGCGCCAAAGCGCGCCAGCGCGTAGACGAGCGAATGGATCGTCCGGCCGTGCTTGAGATCGCCGCAGATCACGACCGTCAGCCCTTTCAGATGGCCTTTCTCTTTTTTCAAAGTATAGAGGTCGCAGAGCGTCTGTGTCGGATGCTCGTGGGCGCCGTCGCCGGCGTTGATCACCGGCACGTCGGCGAACTCCGCCATCGCCTGCGGCGCGCCGTCCCAATAATGGCGCACGACCAAGACATCGGCGTAGCTCGAGACGACCCGCGCGGTATCGGCGATCGTCTCGCCTTTGGCGGTGGAGGAGCTCTTCATGTCCGGGCAGCTAATCACCGATCCGCCCAGACGCTGCATCGACGACTCGAAGGAGAGGCGCGTGCGCGTGCTCGCCTCATAGAAAAGCGTCGCCATGATCCTCCCGGCGAGCGCTTGGGAGTGCTTCGTCCCGCGCCGCTCGGGCAGCATCTCATCGGCAAGCGCGAAGATCTCCTCGATCTCGCGATCGCTCAGATCCTCGATGGAAATCAGGTCGCGTTTGCTGTTCATGATGCTTTTTTCGCGCCGGCTACGATGACGAGATCAGCGCCGTCGGATTCCTCGAGCAGAACGTTGACGCGCTCGGACTCGTCCACCTTGACGTTTTTCCCGACGATATCGGCTCGGATCGGCAGCTCGCGATCGCCGCGGTCGACGAGCGTCGCCACCAGGATTTTTTGCGGCTTGCCCAAATGGTCGAGCATCTCAAGCGCGGCGCGAATGGTCCGGCCGGTGTTGATGACGTCGTCGACGAGCACTACCGTTCGGTCGTCGATCGCCACGGGCACATCCATCCGCGGCGGCTCACCGGGCGCCGACCGCGCGACATCGTCTCGATACGGCCTGACATCGACGACACCCATCGCCGGCGACGCGCCCGTTAAAGTTTCGATCTTGCGCGCGATTCTGCGCGCGAGCTGGGCGCCGCGCGAGCGGATGCCGACCAGGGCGATGCCCGCTGCGCCGCCGTTTTTCTCGACGATCTCATGCGCCATGCGGCTGATCGTGCGCTGTACGTCGTCCTTTTCGAGCAAGACCCGTTTTTCCGCTTCCATAAACAAAAAGACCCCCGCGGGTCACCGCGGAGGTCGTTGAATGTGTCCTGGATAAGTAAAGCTGCTCATTGAAACCTTTTCCAATCTCGCAGGATTGGCTTAAAAGGCTGAATTTTTTATATGCCGCCGTTTCCGTGAAGTCAAGGATTTCTTTTTCTGCGGCGATAAATCTATCGTGATGATCTCGGCCTCAACGGATGCGCCGGCGATTTTCAGTCGCGCCAGCGCGATCGGCAGCTTAAAGCGGCGCGGTCCGGCGCTGCCGGGATTCAAGTACAACACGCCGTTAATCTGCTTAACGCAGGGATGATGGGAATGGCCGCTGATCACGACGCGATAACCCGCGGCGGTGGGATCGACGTCCACGTTGTGAACGTTGTGAACGAGGTAGATATTCACCTCTTCGATCTTCACAGCGGTGGTATCGGGGATGGCTCGCGCCCAAGGGCCGCGATCGTTGTTGCCTTTGATCGCGATCACATCCGTGAGTGAGCGGAGGCTCGCTAGCACTTCCGGCGCGCCGATGTCGCCGGCGTGAAGGATCATGTCCGCGCCGCGAAGGATTTCGAGAGCTTCCGGGCGCATGAGCCCGTGGGTGTCGGAAATAACGCCGATGGTTTTCATCTCTGCCGCGCATTCACAACGCTATGAGATTACCTTCATCTTGACAACCGCCGGAGGGGCTGCGCTATACAGTTCTAGGATTACAGCTTTAGAGAATCGGAGGATTTTATGGCCGCGATCGTCGACGCCGACACTCATGTATCCGAGTCCACGCACATGTGGGAGCTTTTCGACCGCGAGATGTACCCGCGGCGGCCGGTCGTCGTCAAGGCGCCCGACGATACGCTTTACGGCCCGCGCAACGCCTTCTGGCTGATCGACGGCGACATCGTGCCGCGCCCGGCGGGAAAGCGAAGCTACCGGCTCATTACCCCCTCGGCGACCAAGCTCGAGGAGACCCGCGGCGACATTCATTTGGCCTGCCGCGAGCTGACGGACATTCCCGCGCGGTTGAGAGACATGGACAAGCTCGGCGTCGGGGTGCAAGTCATCTACCCGACGCTCTTCCTCGTCTATCTCACCGACGACCCGGCGCTCGAGACCGCGATCTGCCGCGCCTACAACGAATTCCTCGCCGACGCCTGCGCCAAGAGCAACGGCCGGCTCAAATGGGTCATCGTGCCGCCGCTGCGGGCGATCGACGAATCGCTCAAGCAGATTCGCTGGGGCAAGGAGCACGGCGCTGTCGGGGTCTTTTTCCGCGGCCTCGAGGGGGACAAGACGCTGGACAACCCCTGCTTCTTTCCGGTCTATCAGGCGGCGATGGATCTCGATCTCCCGATCTGCATCCATACGGGAATCGGCAACGCGGGCCTCCTCGACCTGGTCGACGTCGAGCGTAATCACAGCTTTCTCGCGAGCCGCGTGCTGCCGCTCGTCGCCTTCCGCGATCTCGTCGCCAACAAGATCCCGGAGCAGTTCCCGAAGCTCCGCATCGGCTTTATCGAGGCCTCGGCCGGCTGGATCCCATTCCTCGTCCACATCTTGCGGAGATTAATCAAGGAAAAATGGAAGTATTACGCAAACAGCGCGGAACTCTTTGAGGATTACCGGCTCTTCGTCGCCTGCGAGGCGGACGAAGATGTGCCCTATCTCGCGCGATATACGGGCGACGGACATTTGTTGATCGGCTCGGATTACGGCCACAACGATCCGTCGGCCGAGCGGCAGCTCGCGGCGACGATGCGCGCGCGCGAAGACATCCCCGCGGCGCTGACCGAAAAGATCCTCGGCGAAAACGCCCGTCGATTCTATGGGCTATAATTTCGGACGAAATCGGCCGCGCCGGCGACGAAAAGAATAGCTTGCCTTTTTACACCATTGAGGTATTTTCCAGGCCGGAATGCAGGGTTTAACCGGATTGGAGGACTAAGGCACTTCCAGTAAGACAATATTACAATCCGCCTTCCGAAGTGAGTTTGTCATGGAAGTTGAAATTCACTTGCAGCCTGAATGGCGCGAGCGTTTATTGATGAAGGTGCCGAAAAAATCCGCCGTGCACACCGCTCTTGAAAATGCGATCGAGCTCATCGGCGGCCGGGAAATCTCCGACGAGTACGTCGTCACCTGCGACGAATCCCAGCTGCCGGTTCTCCGCGAGGCGGCCAAACTGCACTGCCCGCGCGCGGTCGACTTTATCGATTTCGCCAGCCATCGATCTCAGCTCTACCGGTCAGGGCGCGCATAGGAAACATTATGGAATTAAGACGACATCCATCGATGACCTATCGCGGCGCGCCGAGTTGGCCGCCGGTTTGGGTCTCGCCGAACAAGGCCGGCAAGCGGCCGAGCGGCGAGGTCGGCGTTTTGGTCGACGTGGAGCAGTCGAAGGTCGAGCCCGACAACCGTTATTTCATCACGATCAAGCATAATGGCGCGTCTTACACCGGCTGCCTGCTGATCGACGACGGCCGCTTCGGCCAGAAGCTCTCCCGCCTGCTGCAAAAGCATCTGCACTATCCGCTCGAAGTCATCGGCGGCATCGATCTCCGCGACCGCCGCTGATTTTTTTCTTCCATCCACTTCATTCGCTCCCGGTAAGCACCTGAATTGACCGGCCGCATCCTTCTCCTCAGAATGGGGCTAGAGTTAAAATTCGTTGGGAGGAGGTGAAAGGATGCAAAAACTCACATATCTCAGCATCGTATCCGTCGCGGGAATCGTGGCCCTAACCGGCTGCACGGTTCATCACGACGAGCGCGAGGGACGCGCGGTCATCAGAGATGATCGCGGTGTGCGTACGAGCGATACGATCATCAGGGAAGACCGCGGCGTCAGCAACGATACAATTATTCAGGGCGGCGCGGCGACCGGATCCGTCGATTCGTCGGTTTCCGGCTCGAGCAGCGCTTCGGGTTCGGGCAGCGGCTCGGGCTCGTTGTCAACCTCCGGCGATCGCTCGACCTCGACGTCGCGCGCGAGGGAAGGCTCGACGTCTTCCGGCGCGGTCTCGGGCTCCGGCAGCGCTTCTGGCAGCGCGTCGGGCTCCGGCAGCGGCTCGGGCTCGTTGTCGACCTCCGGCGATCGTTCGACGTCGTCGAGCATGGGTGATCGCTCGACGTCGACGTCTTCCGGCGCTCTTTCCGGCTCTGGCAGTTCTTCGAGCAGCGCGTCGGGAAGCAATGCGGGCTCGATCAGCAGCTCGACGGATAAGCCGAAGACCGATAGCGGAATCGTCTCCGGCTCCGGCAGCGCTTCTGGCAGCGCTTCGGGCTCCGGCAGCGTTTCCGGGTCCGGCTCGATTCAATAATCTTTGGATCGCGGCCGAGAGGCCGCTTTCCGAGGCGACGGGCGGAGACGAGCAACGCCGTCCGGTGCGCGCAAGCGGACCGGGCGTGCGGACTCTCTTCCGCCCGTTTTTTATTGCAGAAAAATCAGCAGCCAGACGACGGCCGCGAGCGCGATCGAACAAAATACTCCGGCCGAGCCGAGGTCCTTCGCGCGCCCGGCGAGCTCGTGGCGCTCGGGCCCGATGCGATCGATTATCGATTCGATCGCGGTGTTGAGAAGCTCCACGATTATCACCAACAACCAGCTTCCTATCAGCAGCGCGCGTTCGGCGCCGTTCTTCCCCAGCCACAGCGCGGCGGGAACGGCGATTATGAGAATGCAAAGCTCCTGGCGAAACGCCTGCTCGTGCCGCCAGGCCATATGCAGGCCCGCGAGCGAATAGCGCGTCGCCCACCATAAACGCCGCAGATTTCGATCGAACCAACTCACGCCCGCCGCTGTCTCCTTCCGGCACGGCGATTTAGCCGCATCAGTTTATCGTAGTCAAGGATGTTCCCCAGTTGACCGGCCTCTTCGATGGGCGAATGATGAAAGTGAACGACGCGAGAAAATTCATTACAACAACCACGAAAGGAATCATGACGATGGAAATCAAGCATTTCGGTAAAATTTTACTTATTGCCGCACCGCTGGCGCTGACTCCGCTTTCTCTCTCTGCGCAGACCTCCGCTGACCCGACGCGGAGGCAGAGTGACACGCCAAAGCCGCAAAGCGGCGGCGATGCCGCCGTCACCGGCCAGAGCCAAAGTCAGATTCGCGACAGCGGCGGCCAGCAGGCTCCGACGAGCTCGGCCGGCATGGCGGCGAGCAGCACAGAGATCACTAAGCTCCAGCAGGCGCTAAAAGACCGCGGCCAAGACCCCGGCGCGATCAACGGCGTCATGACGCCGCAGACGCAGCAGGCGCTGCGCAATTTTCAGTCGCAGCAGGGGCTCAACGCGACGGGCACGCTCGACGCGCAGAGCCGCACGGCGCTGGGATTGGGGCTCGGCGCGGGCTCGAACTCATCGGGCACATCCGCAGGTGACAAGACCGGCACCGCAGCCGGAACGCCGATCGATCCGACGCTGACTCCGGGACAAGAGGTCGTTCCCGACTCGACCTCGCGCGGGACATCGGCGCCGACCACGGGTCTCGGAACCCAAACACCTCCGTCGGGTCTCAGCACGCAGCCTCCGTCCTCCGGCGTTGGAACTGGATCCGGTCTTTCTGGCAGCGATACGGCCGGCGGCTTAGGGGCGCCTGGATCCGGAGTCTCGGGCGGCGCGGGCGGTGCCGGCGGCGGCGCCGCTGGCGGACCCGGAGGCGCGGGCGGCGGTAAGTAAAGTATCGATGAGCCACCCCCCGGAAACGGGCGGCGGAGACTGCTCGCGCAACGCGAGATCACTTAAAAAGCTCAGAGTCTCTCCGCCCGTTTCATTTTTTCCAGTGAAATCGGAAGAGCTTATTCTCGCAGCGCCTGGGTCTGACCCAATTTGCTGAGCACCGCGCCGAGCGGCCCGATGTCGGTCGGCATGCCGTCGGTGAAGGCGATCGTGAGACCCGAATAGGGCGAGACGCGCGGACCGGGAGTTAAGATGCCCGCAAGGTTCAGCGGGTCGGCGGCGGAGACGACGATCGGCTCGCCCTTTTTCTCGGAGCGGCGAACGGCGCGTAAAACCTCGACCGCTTCCGGGAGCGCGAACTGCTGTCCGACAAAGCCATTGACGAAGCGGCCGCCGCGGATCTCTCCGCGCGCCTCGAGCCGGCGGCAGACGTCGAGCACGCTCCGCCAGGAAGGCGCCGCGCTCTCGCGCGCGAGCAGCTCGCGCATGACGACGCCGTAGCGCCTGAGGAGCTGGCGCGTGACGAACTCCGCCGCATCCTCCGCCGCCGCGCCGTGCGCGCGCCACAGCGACCAGCGGCCGACCGGCATCAGCCGCTCGGGCGATCGCCCGCCCGAGATCACGCGAAGCCGCCGGCGCGACTGCCGTTTATTCTCCGGTAAAAGTAAAGTCCTGAGTCCAGCGATACCGTCGCCGGTGACGAGACCGGCGGCGACGAGCTCCCACAGCGCCGCCTCGGCGGCGGCCTTGAGGAGGCGCGTGCCGTGGGCGACATCCGCCAGGAAGGAAGCGCCGTGCTTTTCGAGATATTCGAGCACCGCCCGCGCCGAGGCGGACAGCGCGCCGCCGCTCGGCCGTCCGGTCAGAAAATAGCTCAAGTCCTCGCGCAGCATGAACGAGATCGGCGCCGCGCGCCCGGGCGATTGCCGTCGGCGTTTTCTCCGCGGCGGCTCAGCAGCCGATTCGTCTTCCTTCACGTTCGGCCGCAAGCGGCCCCAGGTGACGAGCCCGCCGAGGCAGAGCTCCTCGAGCGCGCGCGGATCGTAATTGGCGACGCGCGCCGGCAGCACGTGCTGCTCCCACGCGGGCGCCGGCAGCTCGAGCCCTTGCAGCTGGCCGACGATCTCTTCGACGCCGGCGCGGCCGAGGAGCTGCGCGCCCGGCGCGATGTGCTGCCAGCGGAACAGAAAGCGCATGAAGTCCGCCGCCGTGACCGGCTCGATCTCGCGCCGGAGCTCCCCCAGCGTCAGACGATGGATGCGCGCGAGCAGCACGCGCTCGCACCACTCGGTCCCCGTGGCGCCGGCGGTGAACTCGCCGCGGAGCACAACGCCGGAGACTTCGAGCGCGACGAGCGCCTGCTCGATTGTTTTTTGCGCGAGCCCGAGCATGGCCGCCAGCGCCGCTGCGGTCGTCGGACCGGTCAACTCGAGCCATCCCTGAACGATCTTTTTCGCCGCGTCTTCGGCGCTGATCGATTCGGCTTGCTTGACGGTATGCGACAGCGCGGGCGCGAAGCTCGCGTCGGGCAAAAGCGCCCGTACGAGCGCGACGCGCTCGGCCGCGACGTAGCATGAGCGCTCGATGCCCTCGAGGGTCCACGACGCGATCGCCGCCCTTCCCTCGCCGAGCAATTTTTCCGCCCAATCCTTCCATTCCGCCGCGCGGTCGAGCGGCAGGATGCCGACCGAAAGCAGAAGATCGTGCAGCTCCTCGGCGTCGCGGAGATCCGGCTTGACGGCGTCGCGCACCTGATCGATCGCCGCCGCGGAGAGCGCGCCGATGCCGCGCGCGAGGTCCGGATCGGTCCGCCGGAGCGAAACCGCCCGCGCCCGCCGCTCTTCCAGCGGCGCGTCGTCCAGGAACGCATAGGGATTCGCGTTCAGAATCTCGTGCGCCATCGGCGACGGCGCCGGGGTGTCGACGGAGATCGTCTTCAGCTTCCCGGCTTCCAGCGCCGTGACGATCTCTTTCAGGCCGTCGAGATCGAGGGCTTCATACAGACAGTCGTAAATCGTCGTCGCGACCAGCGGATGGTCCGGCGGCTCGATCGGCCCGGCGCGGTTGTCGCCGCACATGAGCTGCTCGGGAAAGACCGCGCCCAACAAATCCTCTGCGCGCATGCGCTGCAGCGCGACCGGCACCTTCTTGCCGCCCGCGAAGCGGAGCAGCGCGAGCGCCCGCGCCGCGTTCCAGCGCCAGCGGTTGTCGAACATCGGCGAGGCGAGCGCCGCCTGGATAAGATCGCGCTCGAGATTGGCGCCGCCGACCATCTGAAACACGTCGCTGAGCGCGAAGGAATGCTGCTCGCCGAGCGAGATGACGATGCCGTCGTCGGTCGCCGCCGCCTGGAGCTCGCGGTCCCAGTTGAGGCAGAAGCGCTTGCGCAGCGCGAGGCCCCAGGCGCGGTTGATCCGGCCGCCGAACGGCGCATGGACGACGAGCTGCATGCCGCCCGCCTCGTCGAAGAAGCGCTCGGCGACGATACAACCCTGCGAGGGGACGCAGCCGAGCATCGCCTGGGTCTCCTCGACATAGGCGATCATCTGCGCGGCGGCGGCCTCCGGCACGCTCGTCTGCTGAGAAAGCCACGCCAGCGCCGCGGGACGATCGGCGGCGCGGCGAAAGATCTCTTCTCTCAAATCGGAGACCGCGCTGGAGAGCTCGCGGCTCCGCCCCGGCGATTCGCCGAGCCAGAACGGAATCGAGGGCGGCAAGCCGTGAGCATCCTCGACCCAAACTTTGCCGGCCGCGACGCGCTTGATGCGCCACGAGTTGTTGCCTAAAAGAAAAATATCGCCGGCCAAGCTCTCGATCGCGAAGTCCTCGTTCACCTTGCCGACGAACGTCTCGTCGCCGGCCATGATGACGTCGTAGTCGGCAGTCTCGGGAATCGCGCCGCCGTTGGTAATCGCCGCCATGCGCGCGCCGCGCCGCGCGCGGAGCCGTCCGTGCACCTGATCGCGATGAATATAGGCCTGGCGCCGGCCTCTCCGCGTCGCGATGCCTTCGGCGAGCGTTTCCAGCACCGCGTCGAACTCCGCGCGCGTGAGCGCGCGATAGGGATAGGCGCGGCGCATGAGCTGGAACAATTCGTCTTCGGCGATCGACTTCCCCGCGCTTTCCTTGGCGTCCGGCTTCGGCGACGGCGCCATGCTGGCGACCGACGCCACCATCTGCTGCGCCAGAATATCGAGCGGCTTTTCCGGAATCGCGACGCGGTCCAAGTCGCCGGCCCTCACGGCGCGGACGGCCGCCGCCGATTGCATGAGGTCGTCGCGCGTCAGCGGATAGAAAATCCCTTTGGGCACCGCGCCGAGCCAGTGGCCCGAGCGGCCGATGCGTTGGAGCAGCGAGGCCAAATTCCGCGGCGCGCCGATGTGGCAGACGAGCTCGACGTGGCCGATGTCGATGCCCAATTCGAGCGACGCGCTGGCGACCACAACCGGCAGCTTCCCGGTCTTGAGCCCCTCCTCGACTTCAAGACGGCGCTTGCGCGACAGGCTGCCATGATGGGCGCCGACGCTGCCTTCGCCGAGCCGCGTCGTCAGCTGGTGCGCGACGCGCTCGACGAGTCTTCGCGTGTGGACGAAGACGAGAGTCGTCCGGTGCGCCTTCACCTGCTCGGCGATGCGGTTGTAAACCTCGGCCCAGAGCTCCTGGCTCGTGATCGGCCCCAGCTCCTGCTCCGGCACGTCGATCGACAGATCGAGCGCGCGCCGGTGGCCGACGTCGACGATCGCGCAGTCGGGATTCCCGCTGGGGTCGATATGCTCCGTGCCGACGAGCAGCCGGGCGATCTCGTCGATCGGCTTTTGCGTCGCGGAAAGGCCGATCCGCTGAAGCGATTTTTCGGCGAGCGCGTCGAGGCGCTCGAGCGAGAGCGCCAGATGCGACCCGCGCTTGTCGCCCGCGAGCGCATGGATCTCGTCGACGATCGCGGTCTCCGCCCCGCTCAAGATTTTCCGCCCGTTCTCGGAGGTCAGCAGGATGTAAAGCGACTCCGGGGTCGTGATCAGGATGTGCGGCGGTCGGCGGATCATCGCCTGGCGCTCGCTCGCCGGGGTATCGCCGGAGCGCACCGCGACGCGGATCTCGGGCAGCTGGAGAAAAAGCCCCTCGCCCTCGGCGAGCTTCATAATGCCGGTGAGCGGCACGCGGAGATTTTTCTCGATGTCGTTGCCGAGCGCCTTCAGCGGCGAGACATAGACGACGCTGGTGCGGTCCTCGAGGCCGCCGGCGAGGCCGCGCTCGACGAGGCGGTTGATCGACCAGAGAAACGCCGCGAGCGTCTTGCCCGATCCCGTCGGCGCGGCGATCAGCGTCGCGCGGCCGCCGGAGATGTTCGCCCAGCCCGCCTCCTGGGCCGCGGTCGGTCCGGCGGGAAAGTTTTCCGCGAACCAGCGCCGGACCAGCGAATGGAAGGGAATGGAAGTCATGGAAGAAACGTTTGATTATTCTAGCGGTTGCGCAACCGCGCGGCAAGCTCAAGGGGTCGCCGCGGACAAAAATCACGAACCGCGATTGACCGGCTCGTCCGACTATTATAAAGTGGGGCAAATTTTAAGCCGGAGAAGCTCCACCGCTCCCGCCTGTGCCTGCTCTTTCCCGGCATTTTTTATGAGAGGTCGAATGAAAAGTCCGCTTCGCTACGCCTTTATCGTCGCATCGGCCGCGCTGCTTTTCCCTTTTAGCGCCGCGCTCGCTCAGCTTGATTTCCTGCCGCCCGTCAACTACTCGCCCGGCGCGATCGATTTGGATACCGGCCTGCCCGCGGCCCCTTCGGACACCACCAACATTGCGCCGCTCAACAACCCGGTCTCCATCGCCGTCGGAGACTTCGACGGTGACGGCAACCTCGACCTCGCGGTCATCAATGGCGTGCAGGTTCAGGTCAAGGTCCTCGACCAATTTAAATTCTATCTCTCCGTTTTCTTCGGCAATGGCGACGGCACCTTCGCCGATCCCCAGATCCGCGAGATCGGCGGCGACTGCCCCGTCTCGACAACGAAGAATATCGCCGCCTGCGATCGCGGGGTTTTCATCGTCGCCGGCAAATTCAATGGTCTTATTTCCGCCGAGACCCACGACGATCTGGCGATCGTTTACTTCGGCAATCCGACGGGCACCGGCGGCTTGACCGCCACCAAAGGCAAGGTGGGAATTTTTCTAAGCAACGGCACGCAGAGCAACACTTTTGCCGATCCGATATTTAATGAGGTGGGGAAAGGCGCGATCTCCGCCGCCGTCGGCGACTTCGACAACGATGACCATCTGGATATCGCAGTCGTGAACCGGGAGGATAACACGGTTTCGGTTCTTTTCGGAGACGGCCTCGGCGGTTTCTCGGTGACGCCGCCTATCACAGTCGGTAAGAAACCCGTCGCCATCGCCGTCGGTGATTTCGACGGCGATACTCACCTCGACTTGGCGGTCGTCAATTCGGTCGACAACGACGTCACAATCCTCTTGTATAACCACGATGGCCTGCACCCACGGACTTTCGTAGCAGCGCCTAACTGCACGGCAAGCAAAGCCACCTGTCAGGTCGGGTTCCAGCCTTTCGGCGCCGCCGCCGGCGATTTCGACGGCGACGGAGTATTGGATTTGGCCGTTTTCGATCAGCAGACCAAAAGCGTGACGATCCTGATCGGCAACGGCGTCAACGGGCTCGGAAGCTTCACGGCTTCGCCGAAGAAAAAGATCTCATTGGGAAAAGTGGCGGTACAGATGGCCGCCGACGACTTCAACGGCGACGGCACGCCCGATCTCGCGTTCGCTTTCTTTCCCAAACACAACGTTACCGTTTTTTCCGGAATCGGCGACGGCGGGTTCATCGTGCCGGGCAAGATCTTCAACTCGACCGGCACGACGGGCGGCGCTAAACCCAAAAAGAGTCTCGGCAACTTCGCCATCGCCTCGGGCAAGTTTAACGCCGACGGCCTAGCGGATCTCGCCGTGGCGAACGGCGACATTTCCGTTTTTCTCAACAATACCCCGGACCCGTCGGGAGTCACGGTGACTGTCGACTCACCGAACGGCGGAGAGACCTTAACCATCGGCACTACTCCGGCAGTAATAACATGGCATACGATTCTGGTTCCCCCTACATTCCCGTTCGGAAACGTCCGCATCGACTTGTTGACCGATCCCGCCGTCGGCTTTAAGACGATCGTCAAAAGCGCGCCGAATACGGGGACATTTTCTTTGAAGGTGCCGAACTCGCCGACGACCACAGGCCGCATACGCGTCTGCAGCGTCAACTATCCCGGCCTTTGCGATGAGAGCGACGCGGACTTTACGATTCAGTAAGGCTGCGCGGCTCGTCCGCTGATTCTCCAGCGGCGGCCTGAGCCGCGTGGTGGAAGTTCAGAGGCCCCATGCGGCCATTCCGTTTCAGTCCGGCTCAACCCGAAACGCCACCCTTCACGCTGGGCGACGCGATCATTTTACTCAGCATCGCGACGCTCCTCTACGCCGGTACCCGACTTGCTTTTTATGCGCCGCGGTCATCGCCAGGCCTGATATATCACTCTCTCCCTTTGCACTGCCGTGGTACGCATTGTTGTGCGTCGGACGAGGGTCCTACCGTTTGACAATCTGCGCTTATCTGCGCTATAAGCCGAGCCGCTTCTAGCTCTAACCCTTTCCCACCGGGCATTTTAGCCTGCTTCGTCCGGCACTCAGCAAAGCTGCCGGCTCCTCAAAATTGATGCACGTATCCGCAGCGTCGGTGGGAACGCCCGCTCTTCGAATCGATCCGTGGAGAAGCCGGAAGAGGTGAGATGGGTTGATCCGGGGCACCCGAAGGGATGAAGCTCAGGTACCCATGCGCCGCAGAGAGGTCTCAACGGCGGCGCCTGCGGGGTCCGCCACGGTCCCATCCGCGGGGATGCTAATCAACAGGCTGGTGCGCGTGCGGCGAAAATCGCTGCTCGGATAGGTTTCGGGAAAATCGATGATACGGCATTTCAGCGAGTGCGCCGACAATACTTTTTGCAGCCGCCGCATGTCGTAATCGAGCGTTACGATCGGATCGCGGCGCTGCCTGCCGGTCGCGCGCCGCAGTGCTTTGCGCGCCCGCTCGGGAAGCGCGCGAGCGGCCAGCATGCGTATTTTCCCTAGGAATCGGGCTCCTTTCCAATCCTCGACAAACGCAGCCGACCACTTCGCGGTGTCGGGAACGCAGCCGATCAGAACCTGCCCTCCAGGACGGCAGACGCGAACGATTTCATTGATCGTCCGGACGCCGTCTTCCGGGTTGGTGAGCACGTGGATGACAGCGAAGCAATACGCCTTGGTGAAGGTTCCCCGCCGATACGGCAGGCGGCGTGCGTCGGCAGCAACGAAAGCTCCGGGCCGGCCGCCGGCCGTGTGGACCGAGTCGCGCGGCGCGTCGATGAGCAGCCCGGGCATATAGTCGATGCCCACAAACGTCGCGCACCGCGGAGCGACGAGGCGGCTCACCATCGCGCTGTCGCATCCGACGTCGAGCACGACGTCCTTATCCGGATCGAGATCGAGCGTGGTGGAGATGAAATCGGCGGTCGCGTGAAAATATTCCGGCGGCATCACATGGAAGCCCGTCGAGCGCTGAGCCAGCGGCCGGTTGAGCCAGTCCTCATACCACACGCGCAACTTTTCCGCGAGCATCTCGCGGTCTAGGCGCTCGGACGTCGAAAAGGACCGAGGCAGCAGCAGCGGAAGGGCCGGGCGTCGGCTGCCGAAGACGATCGTGCGGCCCGCGCGCGGCTTGAAATAAGTGACTTTACCCAAGTATCGCTGCAGCCGGGCCGCGGCGCGGAGCCCTACGGGATTGTCGCCGCGCACGTACGAGTACGCGCGCTCGTATCCCGCCGCCCGAAGCCAATCGAAAATGTGCGAGCGAACGCCGGCGTCGATGCCGCGTCCGCGCGCGTCCGGCCGCGTGTAACCGTCGTAGAAAAAGGCCTCGCGCGGCCACAGGACGACGTCCATGTCCAGCTCGGGGATTTCGCCCGCTACGGTGGCGACCCACCGGCAATGCGCGACCCTGCCCGCGGCGTCGATCGCCACGAAACAATGATCGCCGCGCGCGAAGCGCTGGGCGACTGTGGCCGCGCCGAGCGAAGGTCTTCCATCGAGGATCAGATCGGCGTCCGCCGGCCTCGCCAGTCGCACCCCGCAGCGGAGCTCTGGGCGCGGCGCGGCGTCCGCATCGATCGTGAGATCGCACATGAAAAGGCTGACGGTTCCCGAGTCGAGGAAGTGCACGTGCATTTTGTTGATGGCGCGATAGAACAGGTGGTGCGCGCCTCCTTCGCGCAGCATCGCACGGCGCGACCCGCCAGACGCGCCGACTGCCGAGAGAAGATTTCCTTCTAATTGCAGCGCGAGCGCTGATGAACCGCGCTGTTACGGATTCCCAAATTATATCGCATTGGCTGCCGACCGAGTGACTTTCAAAGGGATATTATAGGCGAGAGGGCGAACCGTAAATAAGGAAAAATATGGAAAGGTATAAAATATTTACCTGAGTCGTGGGCAAATAAAAAAGGGCAGCACCGATCGGTGCTGTCCTTTTTACATTCTCGCAAAATCAGCCGCTAGTTCTTCAGCGCCCTAAACGGCGACCTTAATCTCCGCAGCGCGGTCGCCTCGATCTGGCGAATGCGCTCGCGCGTGACGGAGAACTTGTCGCCCAATTCTTCCAGCGTGTAGTCCCTCGGCTCGCCGACGCCGAAGCGCATGCGGATGACCTTTTCCTGCCGCGGCGGCAGCGTCGCCAGCGCCTTACGGATCTGAGCGTGGAGATGCGCGTCCATCGCCTGGTCCATCGGTTTCGGCGAGTGGCGGTCCTCGACGAGATCTTCGAGCCGGCTCTCGCCGTCGTCGCCGATCGGCGTCGAGAGCGACACCGGCTCGCCGACGAGCCCCAGCATCCGCTTCACCTCGTCCACTTCCAACCCCATCTCCCCGGCGATCTCCTCCGGGCGCGGCTCGCGGCCGAGCTTCCGCAGGAGATAATGCACGGTCCGGAGCAGGCGGTTGCGGTCTTCGATGACGTGAACCGGGAGGCGGATCGTGCGCGCGGAGTTGTGGATATCGCGCGTGATCGACTGGCGGATCCACCAGGTCGCGTAGGTCGAGAACCGGTAGCCCAAACGATAATCGAATTTTTCCACCGCGCGCATGAGGCCGATGTTGCCCTCCTGGACCATGTCGAGGAACGGGAGGCCGCGGTTGGCGTATTTCTTCGCGATCGTGATGACGAGCCGGAGGTTCGATTCGGTCAAGACCTTCTTCGCGTGGTTCGCCTTCGCCTCCCCTTCGCGGATCGCCGCCGCCTTCTCCTTGATCTCGGCGGCGGACATCTCGTTTTGCGCCTCGATCGCGGCAATGTCGGCGAGCCGGTGCCTCTTCTCGTGCGCCTTGGCGGCGGCGAAACCCGATTCGAGCTCGACGAGGCGGCGATGCACCTGCCTCAGCCTCTCGGCCAGCTCCTCGACAAACGACTTGCCGAGGCGAAGCTCCATGAGCGCGGCGAGAATCTCTGCTCTCTTCTTCGCGAGCAGCCCCTCGAGGCGCTCGCGGCGCTTCTTGGCGATGCGCTGGCGCGAAAGCTCTTTGGCGATGCGGTCGTAACCCCGCGCCATCGGCCGGAGCTTCTGCGCGGCTTTCAAGAATTGCTTTTCCGCCTGGCTACCGGCGGCCGTTCCGCCCTCCGCTGCGTCATCGTGCGTGAGGAGCTCGGCCAGGCTCAATTGTCCCGACTGAACCTGCTTGGCGCGCAGAAGGACGGTGCGGAAAGCGACGGGCGCGGAAAGCACCGCCGCCAGGACCCGCTGCTCGCCCTCCTCGATCTCCTTCGCGAGCGAGACTTCCTGCTCGCGCGTGAGCAGAGGCACCGAGCCGATCTCCCGCAGGTAGAGCGCGATCGGATCGCTGCTCTTCTGGGCGCGCTCGAGCTCGGGGTCTTCTTCCTTTTCCTCGGCCTCGGCGTCTTCGGTGACGAGGAGATCGCCGGGCTCTTCGAGGTCTTCGATCTCGGTATCGAGCGATCCCGACTCGTCCAAAAGCGTATCGGCCGGCGTTTTCTCGTTTTCTTTTTCTTCGAATGGAAACTCGCGTTCCATGGTTCCCCCTTCAGTCACCCGTTGAGCACCCCGACCCTCAATCATTATAGCATTCCCAGCTGCAAACGCGCGGCCTCGGTCATCCGGCTGGGCTCCCACGGCGGATCCCAAACCACGTCCACGTTGACGTCGGTCACGCCCGGGATCTCTTTAACGCGTGTCTGCACTTCGCCGGGCAGAGACTGCGCCGCCGGGCAGCTCGGCGCGGTGAGCGTCATCTGAATCTTCACAGCGCCGGACTGCTCCACTTTCACATCGTAGATAAGTCCCAGCTCGTAAATATTCACCGGGATCTCGGGATCGAAGCAGTTGCGCAGCGCCTCGATCACCTCGGCCTCGATCACGACCGGATTGGGTGTAGCATCCGCCATTTCAATTACTCCGTCGACACCGCGTCGCCCTTTCCCTGCAGCGCCGCGGTGAGCGCGTGCCACGCGAGCGTCGCGCACTTGACGCGCGTCGGGAATTCGCAGACGCCGGAAAAAACCACCAGCTTCCCCAGATCGTCGCGCTCGGCCGCCTTGCCCGTGACGAGATCGCGGAAGCGCTTGAAAACCGCTTCGACCTCTTCGACGGTCTTGCCTTTGAGGCTTTCGGTCATGACCGACGCCGAGGCCTTGGAGATCGCGCAGCCGGAGCCTTCGAAACTCAAATCCTTCACGCGCCCGTCCTCGACGCGGAGATATACCTTCACCTTGTCGCCGCAGAGCGGATTATAGCCGTCCGCGATGCGGTTCGCCCCCTCGAGCTTTTTGAAGTTCCGCGGCCGCTTATTATGGTCCAGGATGGTTTCCTGGTACAGGTCGCGCAGATCGGACATCAGGCAAACACCTCCCGCACTTTGTGAATCCCTTGCGCCAGGGTATCGATCTCCTCTTTGGTGTTGTAGAACGCGAGCGATGCCCTGGCCGTCGCCGGGACGGCGAACCGCTCCATGATCGGCATAGCACAGTGGTGTCCGGTACGGATCGCAACACCCTCCTGATCCAATATGGTGCCGACGTCGTGCGCATGCGCGCCGTCCATGACGAACGAGATCACGCCGGCCTTTTCCCTGGCGGTGCCGATAATCTTAAGCCCCGGAATCGCGACGAGTTTTCGCGTCGCGTAAGCCAGGAGCCCGGCTTCATACGCTATAATAGCGTCCAATCCGATTCCTGCCAAGTAGTTAATCGCCTGGGCCAGGCCGATCGCCCCCGAAATATGCGGGGTACCGGCCTCGAACTTGTACGGCAGGGCGTTATAAACCGTCTTTTCGAAGGTTACGGAGAGGATCATATCGCCCCCTCCCTGATAGGGTGGCATCTTTTCGAGCAGCGACTTCCTGCCGTAAAGGACCCCGAACCCGGTCGGCCCGAAGACCTTATGGCTCGAAAAGACGTAGAAATCGCAATCGAGCGCACGGACGTCGATTTTGAGATGCGGCGCCGCCTGGGCCCCGTCGACGAGCACAGGAATGCCGCGCGCGTGGGCCAGGTCGATCATGCGCTTCACTGGATTCACAGTTCCGAGCGCGTTAGACACATGGGAAACCGCGACGAGCTTCGTCTTCGAATTCAGCAGCCGCTCGTAGTCGTCCAGTATCAGCTCGCCCGCGTCGTTGATCGGCGCGACGCGGAGCCGCGCCCCCTTCTCGTCGCACAGCATCTGCCACGGCACGATGTTCGAATGGTGCTCCATCGCGCTGATGACGATCTCGTCCCCGGCGCAAAGGACGCTCCGGCCGTAGGTCTGGGCGACGAGGTTGATCGCTTCGGTGGCGCCGCGGACAAAGACGATCTCGCAGCTTTCCGCCGCGTTTAAAAAATGCTGAACTGTGACGCGCGCCGCCTCATAGGCCTCGGTCGCCCGCTCGCTCAACTGATGCACGCCCCGGTGAACGTTGGCGTTGTCCGTCGTGTAATAATGAACCAGGGCGTCGATCACCGCCTGCGGCTTCTGCGTCGTCGCGGCGTTGTCCAGATAGACGAGCGGCTTGCCGTGCACGCGCTGATGGAGGATAGGGAAATCCCTCCTGACGCGCGCGACGTCGAACGCCGATTCGTCTGCGGCGGTGAGCCTTCCCGCCGCTTTTACTTCATGCAGAGCTTTCACCATCTCGCTT
Source organism: Verrucomicrobiia bacterium (assembly GCA_035495775.1). GTDB lineage: Bacteria > Desulfobacterota > Binatia > UBA9968 > UBA9968 > JAJPJQ01. The sequence goes on from DATJFG010000113.1 coordinate 30,648, forward strand.
CCTCGCCGGACATCGATTCGATTTTTCGCGCCATGACTTTCTCCAAAAGGCCCGCCACCGGCGCTTGCTTTAGCCGCGCGGTGAGCTCGTTGGCGAAGCCCTGGGTCAAGAGTCCAATCGCCGCGCGGAGATCGAGACCGCGCGCGCGGAGAAAAAACAGCGCGTCGGAGTCGAGCTGGCCGATCGTCGAGCCGTGACTGCATTTCACGTCGTTGTTGTAAATCTCGAGCTGCGGCTTGGTATCGACCCACGCCTCCCCGGAGAGCAGCAGGTTGCGGTTGGTCTGGCGCGCGTCGGTCTTCTCCGCATGCTCGTGGACGTAGATTTTGCCATTGAAGACGCCGCGCGACTTTTCCCCCATGATACCTTTGTACAGCTCGCGGCTCGTACAGCGCGGCTGCCCGTGATCGATCCGCGTGTGGTTGTCGACGTGCTGCCGCCCCGCCGTAACGTAAAGACCGTTGAGCGTCGCGTCGCCTCCTTCGCCGGCAAAGCCGGCGTTCACGTCGTTGCGCACGAGCGCGCCGCCGAGCGCGAACGAATGGGAGATAAAAACCGCGTCGCGGCCGAGACGCGCCTGCTCGGTCGCCACATGAACCGCGCGCTCGCTTTCCATCTGAATTTTATAATGATCGAGCGCGGCGTTGTCTCCGACGACGATCTCCGTCACGCCGTTGGTCCAATACGGATCGCCGTCCAGGCCCGCGTAGGTCTCGATGACCGTCGCCTGACTGCCGCGCTCGAGGACGATCAAGACGCGCGGATGCGACACGGTCGCCTCGTCGCGCCGTCCGGCGATGAACATTAAATGAAACGGCATCGTGACCACCGCGCCGGCCGGGATATAGACGAAAGCGCCGTCTTCCGCGAGCGTGGTGTTGAGCGCCGCGAAGGCTGGAGCGCGGCCGTCGGAGACGCGGGTCCAATGCGGCTCGACCAGGCTTCGCTGCGCGGTCATCGCCGCGGCAAGACTGCCGGCGATCACACCGCGGGCCAGATGTTCCGTGCGCGAGAGGCGCTGAGAAAACCGGCCGTCGACGAAAACGAGGCGGTTGCCGGCGAGCGAATCAAGCCCGAGAGCGGCGATCGCTTCGTTCACGCCGTCGTCGGCGGCTCTGCCCGGAGCGAACGCCGTCTTTACGATCGGCTCGACGCTCGTATATTTCCATTCCTCGTCGTGCGTCGTCGGAAAGCCGACTTCGGCGAAGCGCTCGCGCGCGGCCTGCCGGACGCCGCTCGCCCAATCCGGCCCGCGGCGCGAAACCGCTTTCAAATAAAATTCCTTGGCTTCCTCCGCGTTCATGCCTGACCTTCGACCCAGCCGTAGCCTTTCTCTTCCAATTCGAGCGCGAGCCCCTTGTCGCCCGATTTGACGATGCGTCCCTCGGAGAGGACATGGACGTAATCAGGAACAATGTAATTGAGCAGCCGCTGATAATGCGTGATGACGATCATCGCCCGCTCGGGGCTTCTCAGCGCGTTGACGCCGCCGGCGACCACGCGCAGCGCGTCGATGTCGAGCCCCGAGTCGGTCTCATCGAGGATCGCGAGCTTGGGGTCCAACAGCGCCATCTGAAAAATCTCGTTGCGCTTTTTCTCGCCGCCGGAAAATCCCTCGTTGATCGGCCGGTTGAGCAGCGCCTGGTCCATTTCGACGAGCTTGGTCTTCTCTTTGACGAGCGCGAGAAAATCCATCGCGTCGAGCTCCGGCAGGCCGCGGTGCTTGCGGATCGAGTTGAGCGCGGCCTTCAAGAAATAGGTCGTATTGACGCCGGGGATCTCCAGCGGATACTGAAACGCGAGAAAGATGCCCTCGCGAGCGCGCTCTTCCGGCGGCATCGCGAGGAGATCCTTCCCCTGATAAAGCACCTCGCCTTGCGTGACCTCGTAGCCTTCGCGTCCGGCGAGAATGTGCGCGAGCGTGCTCTTGCCGGAGCCGTTCGGCCCCATCACCGCGTGCACCTCCCCGGCATTGACCGTCAAGTTGATGCCGCGAAGAATGTCCTTGCCCTCGACGCGGGCGTGGAGATTTTTAATGACGAGCATGGGAAGCTTCTCCTCGCGCCTCGGCGGCGGGCGGCAGCGCCAGCCGGTGCTCCAAGCCGTGCGTATCGGCGATATCCTGGATCGAGACCTTGCCGAGGTAATCGGCGACGAGGCTCTGCACATTATCCCAGACCGAGCGCTGAGTACAGACGCCGCAATACGAGCAATACTGCTCGCCCTGATCCAGGCAGTCCATGAGAACGAGCGGACGCTCGACGGCTTCGTAAACTTCCTTGAGCGAAATCGTCTGGGGGGCGCGCGCGAGGCTGAAGCCGCCCTTGGATCCGATATGCGATTCGACGAGTCCGCCTGCAACCAGGTCTTTCATGATCTTCGATAGATAAGAGGCCGGAATACCTTGTTTTTTTTCTATCTCGACGCGGCTGACGATGCGCCCATCGGCCTGTCCCGCGAGATAGGCTAGCGCGCGCACGGCATAATCGACCCTGCGCCCGACATTCATGAGCGAGCTTCGCTCCGCTCGGTTTTTGGTTCGACCCATGACTCTAATATAGACTTACAAGGTCCATTTTGTCAAATGGCTGTCGGTCCAGGAGTAATGGTCCATTATTGGTCAAGTTGTGGTAATTTAATCACGCGATGGCGATCCTCAAAGTCGCGCGCCTCGGCCATCCGGTCCTGCGCGCAGGTGCGAGGCCTTTATCGGCGAAGGAAGCCGCGTCGAGGGACGTTCAACGCTTCATCGCCGATATGGTTGAGACGATGCGGGACTACAACGGCGTCGGACTCGCCGCGGTGCAGGTGTACGAGGCGATCCAGCTCGCCGTTCTCGAAGTCAACGACAACCCGCGTTATCCGGAGAAGCCGGCGGTGCCGCTCTCGGTGCTCATTAATCCGCGCATCGAGCCGCTTTCGCAAGACACCGAAGAAGACTGGGAAGGATGCTTGAGCGTTCCGGACCTGCGCGGCAAAGTCCCGCGCTACGCCAAGATCCACGTGCGCGCGCTGGATCAGAACGGCGCCGAGCTCGACTTCGTCGCAACGGGTTTTCATGCGCGCGTCATTCAGCACGAGTTCGACCATTTGAACGGCAAAGTTTACCTCGATCGAATGAACGGGCTCTCCACGCTCACCCACCTGCAGGAATACATGCGCTACTGGTCGGAAAAATAATTCTCCGATCGATTCATAGGCGTTGGTTGTCTTTCGCTCATCGAGTCGATAAGGTGCCTTCATGCCCTTGCAAGATTTGAAAGCCGCTTTGGATTCCTTGTTTTGCGGCGTGACGCCGTCGATCGCTCGGATTCTCGACGCGGCGCTCGGCGGAAAAGATATCACCGTTGACGACGCGACCGAGCTCTTCGACGCCTCCGGCTCCGATGTGCCGGTCATCGTCGCGGCCGCGGACCATCTGCGAAAACAGACGGTCGGCGATGTCGTCAGCTATGTCGTCAACCGCAACATCAACTTCACCAATGTCTGTGTTAAAGGGTGCGGCTTCTGCGCCTTCAGCCGCGGGCATCTGGCGGAAGAAGGATATTTGCTTCCGATCGAAGAAATCGTACGCCGCGCGCGGGAAGCATGGGAGGTGGGCGCGACGGAAGTGTGCGTGCAGGCCGGACTCGCGCCGGGAATGGACGCCTGGCATTACGTCAAGCTTTGCCGCGCGCTGAAAGACGCGCTGCCCGACCTGCACATCCACGGCTTCTCGCCCGAAGAAGTGCTTTACGGCGCGACGCTCGGCGGCGTCGGTGTGCGCGATTATCTCGCCGCGCTGAAAGACGCGGGCGTCGGCAGCCTGCCGGGCACGTCGGCCGAAATCCTCGTCGACGAGGTGCGCGAGCGTATCTCGCCGGGGCGGATTCCCACCGAGACGTGGATCGATTTAATCCAAACGGCGCACCAACTCGGCATTCCGACGACTTCGACGATCATGTACGGGCACATCGAGAGCTCGCGCCACAAGGCGATCCACTTGGCAGTACTTCGCGATATTCAAAAGCGCACCGGCGGCATCACGGAATTCGTGCCGCTCTCGTTCGTCTACGAAGACGCGCCGATGCATCACCGAAAGCGCCTCCCGGAGCTGCGCACCGGCGCGAGCGGCGCGGAGATCATGAAGATGTATGCCGTCGCCCGCATCATGCTCAACAACTGGATCCCCAACCTCCAGGTCTCCTGGGTCAAGGAAGGCCCGAAGCTCTCGCAGATCGCGCTGCTCGCTGGCGCGAACGATTTCGGCGGCACGCTCATTAACGAGAGCATCTCGACCGCCGCGGGCGCGTCGCACGGACAGCTCATGAAGCCGGCGCAGTTTCGGAATCTCATTCGCGAGATGGGACGCATCCCCGCCGAGCGCTCGACAACTTATGCGAAGATCCGCGCTTTCGATGAGGACGAGAATCCCGTCGATCGGCTCGATGCGGTGGAGAATCCCGCGGAGCGCTTCGGCTCCTATCAGGAGCTGATCCGGCTGAAAGAGTATCGCTTCCGCGAGTTCTATCAAGAGCGAAAGAAAACCACCGCATAGTATCTGTGTTCGACCGTCTCCGATTTTAATCAGGCAAAATCCGGCGACAAAGCTTCAATGGAAGGTCATCCGTCCCACTTCGAGGCGATCGGAAGCCGGCTCGGCTTTCGCGTCGCGCGGGAGGACCAAGGACAGATCGTCCTCGCATGGCGCGGCGCGCGCTTTCCCGCGTTTCTTTGCCTCGGTATCGCGGTCGCGCTATCGTTCATCTCCGTGCCGATCGTCGAGGCGCTGCGTCAGCGCGGCTTCGTCGGTCCGGCAGGCTCTCTCTGGTATTTCCCTCTCATGAATCTGATCCTGCTCGGCATCGCGGGATTTCTCCTCTCGATGAAAAGGACCGTCACGCTCGATAAAAGTTTCAAGACGGTGACCCTTAAGCGGCGGAATCTTTTTCGCGTCGTTCACCTGAAAATAGGCTTTGACGAAATTTTCTCGCTTCGTCTCGGCAGCGATGAAGTCTACAGCGGTTTCGCCGTTGGCGGCTCGACGGCGGCGCAGACGTACCCTGTGCCTTCGCTTCGGCTAGTGCTCAAGAATAATAAAACCGTGTTGCTCGACCGTGGAGGGATGAAAAGATTGGAAGGTCTCGCACAGCGCCTCGGCGAATGGCTTGATAAACCGTGCGAGAGAAAGCTCTCAGACCACTCCTCGATTATGTCTTCCCGTAAAGCGCCTGATGCAGCTGTGCGACCGCCTTCTTGACGCCTTCGAGCGACAGCTCATCCGCTTTCAACCACCGCACGCCCCGACTCGCCACCTGTCCCAGGTTCAGCAGATTCTCGCTCAACGGCTTCTGCGTCTCGTCGAAACGCGCAGACCAGATCACGTCACCGCGCTTAACATCCCAGACCTCGAGGACAAAGGCGACAGAGGCGGGGTTCATGGCGCCTATCGCCTCCCCCTCGCGTTCCTCAAAACGCAGCAGACGGCCAGAAATGACGGCGTCGGCGTAGACGAGTTGCCCCAAGCGCCGCGCCCTCGTCTCCGGTGCGCCCGGCGGAACGAGCGGCTCCATTTCTCGCACCTCGCGATCGGATACGATCTGCCAGTTCGATCGCTGAGTCATCGTGGAGTAGAGCTGCCGGCTGATCATAGCGGCGCCTGAGTTCTCATTAGCGCCGGACGAAAACGGCACACGGCTCTTCTCTCTTCCGGAAAGCGACTCGAGCGGAAAGATCGCGATGCGCCGGATCTTTCGGCTATCGACATCTTTGGAGGTTTGGCTGTTAAAATTGGCCGAGCCACAGGAGGCCAAAAACAATACGAGCGGCAGGAGTTTCCACATCGCGGCGGATGATAGCAAAAGCGCGCGGCAAGATAAAGGAGAATGACAAAGTGAGCCGACGGGCTCAATCGCCCGTCGTTTTGATCCCGAGCTCTCGAAGCTGTCGCGGATCGACGCTCGTAGGCGCTTCGGTGAGCATACAAACGGCTTTTTGGCTCTTCGGAAAAGCGATCACGTCGCGAAGCGACGCCGCGCCGCTGAAAAGCATCGCCAGACGATCGATGCCGAAGGCGATGCCGCCGTGCGGCGGAGCGCCGAAGCCGAGCGCCTCCAAGAAGAACCCGAACTTCGCCTGCGCTTCCTCGGGACCGATGCCGAGCAGCGCGAGAATCCGCTTCTGCAGTTCGACGTGATGGATACGCACGCTGCCGCCGCCGATCTCGACCCCGTTAAGCGCCAGATCGTACGCTTTGGACCTCACCTTCAGGGGCTCGCTTTCGAGCAGCGGTAGGTCCTCATCGAGCGGCGAGGTGAATGGATGATGTACGGCGACGTATCGCTTCTCATCCGGATCGTATTCCAATAACGGAAAATCGACGACCCAGAGAAGTGAATAGCGCTTCTCATCGATGAGACCGAGCTTCCCTCCCAGCAACAGGCGGAGATTGGCCAAAGCATCGTGCACGACTTTGTCGTTGTCGGCGATAAACAGAATCAGGTCGCCGCTCTTGGCTCCGGTGAGCTTCACGATCTCTTGGCGCTCGGCCTCCAACAAAAATTTGGCAATGGGCGATTGCCATTCCGCATCCGCAATCTTGATCCAAGCCATGCCTTTGGCGCCGTAATTCGCGGCGAAGGCGGTCATGTCGTCGAGCTCTTTGCGCGAGAGGTTCGCGCCGCCGGGAACGGCGAGGCCTTTGACGATGCCGCCCGCGGCGATGACGTTGGCGAAGACCTTCACCTGCGATTTCGCGAAGCACGCTGAAAAATCCGTCAGCTCGAGGCCGAAGCGGATATCGGGCTTGTCCGTCCCGTAGCGCGCGCGCGCCTCGGCCCATGTCATGCGCGGAAAAGGCCGGGCGATCTCGATGCCCTTGAGCTCTTTGAACAGCAGGGTCATCATTCCTTCGATGATTTCAATGATGTCCTCGGGCTCAATGAAGGACATTTCGACATCGAGCTGAGTAAACTCCGGCTGCCGATCCGCGCGGAGATCCTCGTCGCGGAAGCAGCGCACGATCTGAAAATAGCGATCGAGGCCTCCGACCATCAGGATCTGCTTGAAGAGCTGCGGCGACTGCGGCAGCGCATAGAACTTTCCGTGATACATGCGGCTCGGCACGAGATAATCCCGCGCGCCCTCGGGCGTGCTCTTCGTGAGTACCGGCGTCTCCACCTCGATGAAGCCCAAGCTGTCGAAATAGTCGCGGATTTTTTTCGTCATCCTATGGCGCAGGATGATCGGCGCCAAGGCTTTCGGACGGCGAAAATCCAAATAGCGGTACTTGAGCCGCATGTTTTCCGTCGCGTCGCTGTCGTCTTCGACGGGAAACGGCGGCACCTCCGAGGCGTTCAAGAGCCTCACCTCACGCACCATCAGTTCCACCTCGCCGGTGGCGAGATCCGTGTTGACGGTCTCGGGCGGCCGGCGCGCGAGCGTGCCGAGTACGGCGATGACATCTTCCGAGCGGATGTGCTTCGCCTTTTCGTGTGCGACCGAATCGATCTCGGGATTGAAAACGACCTGCACGAGGCCGCTTCGGTCCCTGAGGTCGACGAAGATGAGCCCGCCGTGGTCGCGCCGCCGTTGCGCCCAGCCGACGAAGGTCAGCTCGCGGCCGACGCTGTCCGCGCGTGGCTCGCCGCAATAGAAACTTCTCTTCCAATCGCCCAGGTGATCTGTAAAGTTTCTCTCCATTGACGAGTCGCTCTCAGCCGCGCAATTCGACCTTCTTCACCAGATCGTCTTCATATGAATCGAGCTTCAGCTCGCTCTGCTCCTTGCTGTCCATGTCGCGCAGCACGGCGACGCGCTTGCTGAGTTCCTCGTCTCCTACGATCACGACATAACGGGCGCGGAGCTTGTCGGCGCGCCGCATCTGGCTCTTCAGGCTCTTCTTCTCCCCTTCCATCTCGATGCTGAGACCGCGACGACGGAGCTTATGGGCCGCCGGAAACGCCCAGTCGCGGCCGGCGTCGCCGACCCATACGAGGAATACCGCGGGCCGGGGCGACTGCCGAAGCTCGCGGGCGGAAAGCAGCAGCACCAAGCGCTCCATCCCCATGGCGAAGCCGACGCCCGGTGTCGGCGGACCGCCCAGATCATCAACCAATCCATCGTATCGTCCGCCGGCTGCGACGGCGTTCTGCGCGCCCAACTGATCGCTCGTCCACTCGAAAGTCGTGCGGCAGTAGTAATCGAGCCCGCGCACCATGCGCGGATTGAGCTTGTAGACAACGGAGCTTTGCCGCAGCAAACTCTGGACGGTGTCGAAATGATCGCGGCACGCGGCGCAGAGGTGATCGAGAATCGAGGGCGCCTCGCGCGTCGCCTCGATGCACGACGGCTCTTTGCAATCGAGCGCGCGGAGCGGGTTCCGCTCCATGCGCCGGCGGCAGTTCTCGCACAACCGGTCCGCGCGCTCCCTCAAGAACGCCAGCAGTTTTTCGCGGTAAGCCGGTCGGCATTGCACGCAACCGAGGCTATTCAGCTCGAGCGTCACGCCTTCCAGCCCGATGCGCGAGAAAAGATCGCTCAACAACAGAAGCAATTCCGCGTCGATCAGCGCGTCGCCGCGCCCCAAGACTTCGGCGCCGATCTGATAGAACTGCCGCTGCCTTCCTTTTTGAGGCCGCTCGCGCCTAAACATCGGTCCGGAATAAAAAAGTTTCCTCACCGGCTCGACCTGATACATCTCCGATTCGACGTAGGCGCGCACGACGCCTGCGGTCCCCTCGGGCCGCAGCGTCAGACGCGACTCCTTCACGTCCTGATCGGTAAAGGTATACATCTCCTTTTCCACGATATCGGTGGTCTCGCCCAGCGAGCGGCTGAACAGCTCCGTTCTTTCCACGATCGGAATGCGGATCTCGGAAAAGTTATAGAGGCCGAAGACCTCGCGCGCTTTTTCCTCGACGAACTGCCAGATCTCCACTTCGCCGGGCAAAATGTCGGCGAAACCTTTGATGGAAGTAATCTTCATCGGCCGAACGCTTAAATCGAATCCATAGAGAATATAGAAGTTGCCCCGAACGCGCAAGTAAACCGCCGCGAAACTGCGAAAGGCCGGCGCTATTGTGATCTAAGAATTTTCAGGGCCGGGAGCGGCACTACAACGGGAGGCTATAAAATCTCTCCGCATTGCCGTAGAGGATCGCCTTTTTATCGTCCTCCGTGATCTCCTCGCTCTCGAGCAGCTCTTCGATGTCATGTTTGCAGCTCGAGTTCGTGACCTCATGCGGAAAATCAGAGGAGTAAATGAACGGTTGGTTGCCGACGACTTTGATGGCGAACGGCATCGTCAATTCTTCAGTCTCACAGCCGATGAAGATTCGGCCGGCCTTGATGTTATCGACGATGTACCGTTTTGGATCTTGCTCTTCGCGCACTCCAAACTCGCTTTCGGGGATATGCTGAAAATGGGTCTCGTGCGAAGCATGGAGCCGTTCCATCGCAAGAAGGAGCCAGGCGACACCGCCTTCGAGGAATGCAATTCGAACGCGCGGGAAACGCTCGAAGATACCGTTGTATACGATATCGGCGAAATTGATCGTGAGACCCCAGGGATGGCCTAAGGCATGGACCGGCACGTACATGTTCATGTGGTCGAGACCGAATCGATCATGGCAGCCGCCGTGGATCGCGAGGCAGCAGCCGAGCCGGTCGGCTTCGGCGTAAAGCGGCCAGTAAGTTTTCGCGCCGAGCGGCTGCGGTAAACCGTTCGACGGCATCATACCGCCGAGCATCCCGAGCTTGGTCACGGCGCGGCGGAGCTCTTTGACCGCTTCGTCGGGATCCTGCATCGGAAGCAGCCCCATGCCCTTGAAGCGCGGATCAAATTTTAAATAAGTCTCGGCGAGCCAATCGTTGTAGCCGCGGCAGGCTTCGACCGCGGCGTCTCGGCTGACGATTTTTCCGTACGAAAGAGCCACCGTGGGGTAAAGAACGGTCCATTCGATACCGACGTCCTCGAGGAACTCGACCCAGCCTTTTGGACCTACCGGCGCGCGGCCGTCGCGCTGCGGCGGGGTCTCCACCGCGCGCCCGGCGTGAAGATGATCGAGCGGCGGAAAGACGAAACCCTTTTTGCCGAAGATGTCACGATACGGCGAGTCCATATGGGCGATGATCGCCGGTTGGTCTTCGATAATGTGGCCGTCGCCGTCGATAATTTTAGTGCCGAGCATGGGTTCCTCCGCAAGGGTTCGTTGTGAAAGCCGCTGCTCTGTTATAGACCGGATTCGATTTCGGGATCAAGATTCGCGAGGAGGCTTTCCATGACGCCCGAGCCGATCAATCTTTTCGAATTTGAGGCGGCGGCTAAAGAGCGGCTGCCGAAGGAAGAATACGACTACATCGCCGGCGGCGCGACCGACGAGCTATCCGTTGAGCGCAACCGCCGCGCTTTCGAGTCGTGGGCGCTTCGCCCGCGCGTGCTCCGTGACGTCAGTCGCTTGGACCTCTCGACCACGGTGCTCGGGTCGAAAATCGATCTGCCTGTGCTCATCGCCCCCTGCGGCGGGCATAAGAAAGCTCATCCCGACGGCGAGCTCGCGACGTACCGGGCGGCGGCCTCGCGCGGCACGGTGCTGACGGTGAGCGCCAATTCGTCGAGCTCCTTCGAGGAATTGGCGCAGGCCGCCACAGGGACTCTGTGGCTTCAGCTCTATCCATTCAGAGAAAAGGAAATGACCAAGGAATGGCTACGGCGCGCTAAACAGGCCGGCTATAAAGCGGTCTGCGTCACCCTCGATTCCCAATGGCCGCCCAAGCGCGAGCGGAATATCCGCAACAACTATAAACGCATCCGCGGCGTCAATTATCCGCCGGCGACGACCGCCGCCGCGCCACGTCCCGCCGGCCGCGCCGGTGAAGGGTCCGATCCGGCCGCGACATGGGAGGATCTGCAATGGATCAAATCCGCGACCGATCTGCCCGTCGTCGCCAAAGGCATCATGACCGGAGAAGATGTCGAAGCGTGCGTAGCAGCGGGGATCGACGGGGCGATCGTGTCGAACCATGGCGGCCGCCATCTCGACAATACCCTCGCGACGATCGAGGTGCTCCCCGAGGCCGTCGCCGGAGCGCAAGGCCGGCTTGAAATTCTCCTCGACGGCGGCATTCGCCGCGGTGCCGACGCGGTGAAGGCGCTCGCGCTCGGCGCAAAAGCCGTCTTCATCGGCCGGCCGCTATTTTGGGGCCTCGCCGTCGACGGCGAGCGCGGAGTCGCGCGCGTGCTCGATATTCTCCGCGAGGAGATCGAGATTACGATGGCGAAGTGCGGCCGTCCGAATATCGCCAGCATCGACGCAAGCGCGGTCGTCAAAGCTCCGCGCCTGTAGCTTTCAAGGCATATTCTCCTTATGCGCTTTGCACTCGACGCAGACATCCTGATCGACGCCGATCTGATTGCCGCACTGCATGCCCTTATGCGATGGGTGTTTACATGGGCAGGCCCTCGTCGGCGGCGGTCCGCTCTGCCGCTCTGCCATGTGATTAGTCCTCCTCTTTCAGGCCTATAGATTATTTCGGCTTCCGGTAGATGAACCGATAATTATTCTCCTTGCCTGTGCGCGGGTGGCTCGGTATCCTGGCTGCATCAGATGCCGTCCGCGATGCAAACCGCCGCGCTGTCGCCGCACCCAAGCACCACCAGCGACGTTGTCAGATACATCGATGCGCGCATCGAGTGGGCTGAAACCGATCGATTGTCGATAGAGTATCGCTTACGAGGCGATTGCGGCCGCATCCGCATTCCTGAAGCTTGCCGGCCACAGCGAACAAATGGTCTGTGGCGCCACACGTGCTTCGAGGCTTTCCTATTAAATACGGTCGATGGATATTTTGAATTCAACTTCGCCCCTTCCGGAGAATGGGCGGCGTACGCATTCACACGATATCGCGAAGCGGCTCCATTGCCGCAGGTTCTGGCACCGGAGCTCAGCGTCCGTCGCTATCACGACACTCTCGAACTCGATGCGGTGATCAATTTTTCACCCTCGACAGTCGACAAAGCTGCCCCGCTGAAAATCGCGCTGGCCGCCGTGGTCGAGGACGATGCGGGCACGTTGAGCTATTGGGCGCTCATCCACCCGCCGGGAAAACCCGATTTTCATCACCGCGACAATTTCGTCGTGGACTTTCAATCCTCCGCCATGACCCAAGCGAGTCTCGGCAAATGATCCGATTCGGCATCGACCGTTTCCTGAAAGACTCCGGGATCAGAAAACCTTTGGCGGGAAAGCGCGTCGCGCTGCTCGCCCATCCCGCGTCCGTCACACGGGATCTGATTCATTCGATGGACGCCGTAGCGGCTCTGGACGACATCGAGCTTGTCGCCGCCTTCGGTCCGCAGCACGGTTTGCGCGGCGACAAGCAGGACAACATGATCGAGTCGGCCGACTACCAGGACCCGATTCGTAAGATTCCCGTCTTCAGTCTCTACGGCAAGGTACGCCGACCGACTCAGGCCATGATGGAACGCTTCGATGTCTTGCTTTTCGATCTGCAAGACATCGGCTGCCGCGTCTACACGTTTTTCACAACCTTACGCTACGTCCTCGAAGCGGCGGCGGCGCATGGAAAAACTGTCTGGGTGCTCGACCGGCCGAACCCCGCCGGCAGGCCGGTGGAAGGGCTCTCGCTCCGTCCCGGCTGGGAGAGCTTCGTCGGCGCCGGGCCATTGCCGATGCGGCACGGCCTTACGCTCGGCGAGCTCGGCACCTGGCTCGTCAGCACGCTCCGGCTTGAAGTCGATTACGATATCGTGACGATGGAAGGATGGAAGCCTTCGAATCCACCCGGCCATGGCTGGCCGGAAAACGAGCGTGCCTGGGTCAATCCCAGCCCGAACGCCTCGACCCCCTCGATGGCGCGCTGCTATCCCGGCACAGTCATGCTCGAAGGCACGACGCTCTCCGAAGGGCGCGGCACGACGCGGCCGCTGGAACTTTTCGGCGCGCCGGACATCGACGCACACGCGCTGATCGCCAAGATGCACGCGCTCGCCCCGCAATGGATGCGGGGCTGCCGCCTTCGCGAATGTTGCTTCGAGCCGACATTTCATAAACATGCGGGAAAACTCTGCGCGGGATTCCAGATTCATGTCGATGACGAAAAATACGATCACAGCTCTTTCAAACCATGGCGCCTGACCGCGCTGGCGCTCAAATCGCTGCGGCTGCTGAAGCCCGATTACGAACTCTGGCGCAACTTCCCCTATGAATATGAAACTAACCGTCTAGCGATCGATGTGATCAACGGAAGCGATCTCGTGCAAAAATGGGTGGACGATTCCGAAGCGGCGCCGGACGACCTGGATCGCCTTGCTAAAATCGATGAAGAAGCATGGATCGAAGAGAGAGAAGGCGTCTTGCTGTATCGTTAGCGTGACTGTCCGTCGAGATTGAAAGGTCTTGATTCCTTACCCGCTGCGCGTCGCTCTCGCCGTTCCTGCCTGGAGCGCCGAAACTTATCGCGCAGCGCTCGCGGCATTTGTCGATCGCGATAAAGAGCTCGACCGACTTAAATCTTTTTTCCTTACCAGGTTCAAAGTTGCCGATGCGCTTCTCTGCGCTTCAGGAAGCCTCGCCCTGGAAATCGCGCTTCGCCGATGCGGAGTCGTACCCGGTGATGAAGTCATCATCCCGACCTTCTGTTGCACCGCCATCGTGCCGCCTATCTTGAACGTCGGTGCCGTCCCCGTTTTGGCGGACGTGGGCGCGGAACTCAATATAACGCCAAAAAATGTCGCAGCGGCTTTAACCGAAAAGACGCGCGCGGTTATTGTTCCTCATCTCTTCGGCAATCCAGCGGAAATCGCGGCGATCACGGAGATCGCGCACGCCCGAAACGTTCACGTGATCGACGATGCCGCGCAGGCGCTCGGAGCGACGATCGACGACCGGCCTGTCGGGAGTTTCGGCGACGCAGGAATTGTCAGCTTCGGGGCGGAAAAGATTTGCTTCGGCATCGGCGGCGGTGTGGCGCTGTCTCGGCATAACGATTTCTTCGCCGGCGTTGAATTGCCGCCGGGCTCGAAGGCATCGGCGGCTCGACGCTTCGCCTCGACGGTGCTCCGACGTCGCTGGCGCCGCTGGACGTTTCCAGCGGAAACTTTTTTTTCAAAACCGCCGCCGGACGCGCCCCCTGCTCCTTATCGCCGTGAGACGATGGAAAACCTCAGTGCCGCGGTCGCGCATAGTTTGCTCTCCCATCTCGGCGACAATATCGCCGCCCGCCGTGATCGAGTCCGCATGTATCGCGAATTATTGGCTGGAGAGCAGCGTTTGCAGCTTATAGCCCACCGCCCCGGCTCCGCGTGCCTCGCTCAGGTGATCCGTGTAAGGCCGAAAAATTCCCCCGATGATGCTGCCGCGCGTGTGCTCGACGTCCTGCGCGGCGTCGGCTATGAGATCCAAGGCAGCTATGTGCCGATCCACCTTCTTCCTGCTTATACTCATTGGTCGCGACAGCCGCTCCGTCACGCAGAGGACATCTGGGGTGATCTCGTCGAGCTCCCCTGCGAGCCAAATGTGCGCATGAAAGACGTCGAGCGCATCGCCGCGATTGTCCGGCGCGTTGTCCGGTGACATTTCTCGCGGCTGTTGCCTCGCACGGCATCGTCCGATACCTTTCTAGGCAGTCGATGAATTCGATCACCTCATTGATCATCGCCCTGCTCTTCCTCTCGACCGGCGACGCCGTTGCAGCCGCCGGCGAGGCGAAGTCTTCACGGCAAGCCGAGTGGGAGAAAACCGTCAAGTCGGCCGAGAGCGAGGGCGAGGTTTCGGTTTATGTAGTCGACTATCCGAGATTCACCGTTGAGCATTTTCGCAAGGCCTACCCCAAAATCAAGCTCAGCGTCGTGGATGGACCGAGCGGGCCGGAGCTTTCGTCGCGCTTGATGGCGGAGCGCCGCGCGGGAAAGTACCAGGCCGACCTCTACATTGCCGGACAAGGCACGCACGTATCGATTTTGTATCCCGCCAAGGCGCTCGCGCCGATGCCGGCGGCCTTGATACTGCCGGAAGTGAAAGACGAATCGAAGTGGTTCAAGGGCAAGCACCGCTACGTCGATCCGGAAGCGAACCGCTCCTTCGTCTTCCAGGGGCATCGGGGACTTTACATTTCCTACAATACGCGTAGGACCAAAGCGGATGAGATCAGATCGTGGTGGGATTTGACGCAGCCGAAGTGGAAAGGACAGATTGTCGGGTACGATCCGTCCATCGCCGGGGTCGCACGCAACGCACTCTGGTTCATGTACAAGAATCCGTCGCTCGGCCCGGAGTTCATGAACAAGGTTTTCGGCGAAATGGACATGACGCTTAGCCGCAATCCCCAACAGGTGGTCGACTGGCTTGCCGGCAAGGCGTCGCTCTGCATCGCCTGCAACGACGCGGAAAGCGGTAAAGAGCAGGGTTTACCGGTAGACGTGATCACGCAGCCCCTGAAGGAAGGCGATTACATCGCCGGCGGTCAGGGGGTGGTGAGCTTGATCACTCCGGCGCCGCATCCCAACGCCGCGCGCATCTTTCTCAATTGGTTTCTCTCGCGCGAGGGGCAGTCGCTATATCAGGAATATTCCATTAAGTCGGGGCAGCTGAACGCCAACTCGCGCAGAATGGACATACCGAAAGACGTCGTCCGGCCCGAATACCGTTTGCGCGAGGATGGCGTCTATTGGGAGAATGGGCCGACCGTGGACCAGGAGACCGCTGAGGCGACAAAACTCCTGAAAGATATCCTCGCGCGACGCTCGCGTTAGGAGAACCGATGCTTTCCAGCGAAGAGAACGAACTCCTCACCCGCGTCGGTCCCGGCACCGCGATGGGAAATCTTTTTCGCCGTTACTGGATTCCCACGCTGTTGGCGGAGGAGATTCCCGAGCCCGACGGCGCGCCGGTGCGCGTGCGGCTTCTCGGGGAGGATCTGGTCGCCTTTCGCGACACGCGCGGAAGAATCGGCTTGCTGGACGAGCATTGCGTGCACCGCGGCACCTCGCTTTTCTTCGGGCGCAACGAAGAGTGCGGGCTACGCTGTATTTACCACGGCTGGAAATATGACATCGAGGGCAACATACTCGATACGCCGGCCGAACCGCCCGATAGCCAGCTGAAACACAAGGTGCATCAGACCGCCTATCCTTGCGTCGAAGCCGGCGGCATGGTGTTTGCCTACATGGGGCCGAAGGACAAGATGCCCGTCTTTCCGGCGTACGACTGGCTCGGCGTGCCGCAGAATCAGATCTACATCGCCAAGAGTCTATTGGAGTGTAATTATCTCCAGGCGCTCGACGGCGACTGCGACTCTTCACATCTGAATTTTCTTCATCGCATGTTCAAGCCCGACGAGCGCCGGAGCTTTCTCGTGCACGACCATGCGCCCGAATTCGAGATCGACGAGATGGAGTTCGGCTTCCGTGTCGCCGCGATCCGGAAAACGGCGCCGGATATGAATTACGTCCGCATCTCGCATTTCGTCATGCCGTTCATCGGGTGCGTCCCGGTTGGCCGCGAAATCGACGGAAAGCTCGACGGCTTCAAGGCGGTCTACCAGGTCCCCGCTGACGATCGAACGACGTGGCGATACGATTTCTTCTTCAAATGGTCGCGGCCCATGACGAAGGAGGATTCGTCCAAGCGCGACTTCGTCGGCCCCGGTTATCGCAAGATCCGCAACTTAGCCAATCGTTACCTTCAGGACCGCCAGGTGCAGAAAACTGTGAACTTTACCGGCATCGAGGAGTTTTTGAATCAGGACGCCTGCGCGACGGAGAGCATGGGGCCGATCGTCGATCGGACCAAAGAACATCTCGGTGTGAGCGATTCCTATATCATTCAGGTGCGGCGGTTTCTGCTAAAGGCGCTCAGGGAAGTCGCGTCGGGCGAAGCGCCTCCGGGAGTTATTTACGACCCGGCGAAGGCCGACTTCTCCGGCGTCCGCTGCGACATCGCTCACCTGCCCGCCGGCATTTCTTGGCGCACCCTGTTCGAAGGCAAGTTAAAAGAGTAAGATAGGGGGCGAGGTTTTGGGGCAAAATAAATTTTGGGGAAACTAAAAAGGAGGGGTGCGATGACGAAGAAAATCGTTTTTCTGATCCTGGGATGCGTCTTGAGCGCGTGCTCGACGATGTCTCCACGAGAAAGGATGCAGTCCGACGCCGACCAGGCGGCGGCGATCGTGGAGCGGTTCGAAGCGATTCCCGAGCGCGGCATTCCGCCGGCGGTCATGCGCGCCGCCCGCGGCGTAGCAATCTTGACGGTAACAAAAGCCGGCTTTATCGGCAGCGGCCGAGGTGGCACCGGAGTCGTCGTCGCCCGCACCGCCAACGGCTGGAGCGGCCCATCGGCGATTGGGACCGGTGGTTTGGGAATCGGCTTTCAGGCGGGCGTTGAAATAACCGAATTCGTAATCGTGCTCAACACCCCGGCGGCGGTCGAAGCGTTCGCGCAGGGCGGGAACGTCACCTTGGGCGGCAACCTGAGCGTGGCGGCCGGCCCCATCGGACGCAGCGCGGAAGGCAACGTCGCCGTGCAGGCGGCGATGTACAGCTACAGCCGAACCCAGGGGCTGTTCGCCGGTATTTCCCTCGAAGGCACCGTGATCGGCACACGGGATTCGGTCAACGAGGGGTATTACGGCGGGCCGGTTAGACCCATGGACATTCTTACTGGCAAGGTGCGGCCGCCCCGCGATGCGGACAGATTAATTTCCGTGCTCCGCAGATACTAATTGCGCTTGCGGCGCAGAGGGTCGCTCGACCCTCTGCGCCGTTATCGGGTCCTGTTATATAGGTAATCCTCGCGCTCGGTGCCGCCCGCACGAAGGTCCGGCCGCACCGGCGGACGTGTATTTTGCAGACGCGCGTGATCGTCCAGGGATCCCGCATCCGTCCACCGCTCCAGGATCGCGAGTTTGTCGGGATTGACAATGCTTTGAAACAACTCGAATTGCTCGCAGCCCGGCTCCCGCATCACTTCGGCGCAGCGCGTCTTGTATGCCTCGGCGAGCTCGGCACCCTTTCCCGGCTCAGCGGTCAGCGTCACGATCAGACGTATGGCCATAACATCTTTCCTATTGTAAAAAGATCTTCCGGTATTCCGCCATTTTTTCAGCGAAGTCTTTCTCGTCCATCGGGACCATTTCAACGACCTTGATTTTGTCCGCGTCGGCGAGCGGCGGATAAATGCCTTTACGATTCACGAATTCGCCGATGTTCGCCATGATGCGCAGCGACTCCTCGCCGAGGAAAAAGTCGAGAAACGCCTTGCCCGCGTTCGGGTGCGGCGCTTTGGCGCTGAGCGCGATGTATTGCCCGTCGCCCATGAAGCTAGGGAGCCGCACGTAGTCCAGCGGCACGCCCTTCTGTCCATAAAAGACCACGTTCTTGATAAAGCTGATGCCGATGGGCGTCTCGCCCGTCGTGATGCGCTCGCCGGCGGGCGTCAGCGATTCGACCAGCAGCGGCTTGGTCGCGGCCAGGTCGCGCACGAATTTTTCCGACCTCTCCTTTCCCATGATCTTCTGCAAGCTGACGAGCCATTGCGCCGTCGTCGTGTGCTGGCTCGCATCGGGAACGACGAGCTTGCCGCGGTATTGCGGCTTCAGCAGATCCTCGAGCGACTTCGGCGCGTCCGCCGGCTTGATGACCGCGGTGTTGTAAACGATGCCGATCAAAACATTGCGGTAGCGGGGTCCGAGATTTTTATCGATGACTTCCGCGGGAAACGCGCGCGACGAAGGCGAGTCGTACTTGGCGAAGATGCCGTTTTTCTGAAGAAACTGCATCGGCGCGTCGTTCATCAGCACAGCATCGAAAAGCGGTTTCCCGGTTCGGAACTCGCTGTTCGCCCGATCCATCACCTTGGTGCTCGACGCCCGCCAAAAATCGGCCTCCAAGCCGGTTTTCTTTTTGAAGGCCGCGCTGATGAGGTCCATGGTCTCATTTTCCAGTGATCCGTAGACGACGACTTTGCCGCCCTCGGCCTTCGCCGCGTCGACGAGCTTCGAATCCTGCGCCTGAAGCATCCCCGGCAGGAGAAACAGCGATACAATTTGAACAAGGAAACGCACAGAACTTTTCATCCTAAAAATCCCTTCGTCATCGCGTTGCTACATCTCCAGCGCCGCTTGAAAAGCCGTATAGCCCTCCGGAATGAGCTTGATGATTTCGTCTTTTTGACTATCCATGTTGATCCCGATGGGATCGGCGCCACTCTCGACGGCGCGGATCTGATCGCGCAGGAGCTTGCGGAACATGAGGATGCCGCGGTCCGACTCGCCAAGATGCTCGGCGGGACGGTCGGCCATTGGTCCCTGGGTCGCCCAGGCCATGTGGTCCTGGCTCGTGAAATCGTTCATATGGAATTCGCCGTCTTCGTTCGTCGTCGACACGAAGCTCACCGGCGGATCGCCGACGTTGGCGTCGGCGCGGCCGTTGCCTGTCGGTCGGAATCGATATTGATAAATTTGCGTGTGCGCGTCATCGATCGGCGTGCGAAAATGCATTGCATAACCGCTGCGCACCGGTACGAAAAGCATATTGGGAAACACCAGCGGGTGCGGCGCCTCGACGCGTTGCTCATCGCCGGCAAAGAAGCGCTGCTTTTGAATCCCCGCCCATGTCGGATGCACGACGAGCTCGAAGTCGATCTTGTTCAAGCGCTGATAGTGAAATGGAACGTGGTCCGGATCGCCTTTGAGCTTCAGCGTGTGCGAGTGAAGGTAATAGGTATGCACGGGGTCGACCGAGTTCTCCATCGCCTGCAGCCAGTTGCAGTCGAGCACCTGGCAGACCTCGATTCGCTTTTCCCCGTCGTCGCGCGCCAGTATGTCCCAGCGCGGCAGAACCGGTTTTTTTTCCGGCGGTCCGAGATACGCGAACAACAAGCCGGCCGATTTAACCACCGGATAAGCGCGGTGCTTGATCTCCTCTTTGTAGCGGACCTCCGGGTTTTCGAAGGGCTGGTCGAGACAGTTGCCGCAGGCGTCGTATTTCCATCCGTGATAGGCGCAGCGGATGCCGTCCTGCTCGACGAAACCGTAATACAGTGATGCGCCGCGATGCGAACAATGCTCGCCGACAAGGCCATACGTCCCATGGCCGTCACGGTAAAGGACGAGATCCTCGCCTAAAATTCTCATCCTCTTTTTCGGTTTGTCGCTGCTGAGCTCCGCGGCGACGCCGGCGACGTGCCAATATCGGCGTAGAAGCCCCCCGGCCGCCGTTCCGGGACCGATGCGAGAAAGCAATTCATTTTCTTCGTGACTCAGCATGACGCACTCCTTTCCAGGGTCTGAAGCATGCTAGTAAATGCATTCAGATATCGTGTCAAGTATTCGACTTATCACATTGACATGCCCGCCGTTGGTCGGGTAGCTTCTAGGCGCCGAAAAGGAGCACTGCTATGAAGATAACCCATATGTGTTTCTGGCCGGCGGCGTTCGCCGCCGCTGTCATCGCCTCGTGCAGCACAGACATGTCCGGCAAAGGCGGCGCGCCGGAGCGAGCGGCTTCGGTCCAGATCGACAACGACGATATCGGCGGCGTCGTCAGCGGTCCGAAAGGGCCCGAGGCCGGTGTGTGGGTGATCGCCGAGACGCGCGACCTTCCGACCCGCTTTGCGCGCATCGTCGTCACCGACGATCAGGGGCGCTACCTCATCCCCGATTTGCCGAAGGCGAACTACGACGTGTGGGTGCGCGGCTACGGACTCGTCGACTCGCCAAAAATAAAGGCGGCGCCGGGTACGATCGTCGATCTCAAAGCCTCGCCTGCGCCGAACGAGGCCGCCGCGGCCCATTACTATCCCGCGATCTACTGGTATTCGATGATGAAGATCCCTGACAAAGGAAAGCTTACGGGGAAGCTGACCCAGAACGAATATCTGAATCTGATGAAGTCGAACGGTTGCGCCAACTGTCATTCACAAGGCGTAGAGGCGATGCGCACCTTTCCGCAAAAAGTCCCCTTTCCGTTGGGCAAGTTCGCCAATTCAGAAGAAGCGTGGCTGCGCCGCATCCAATCCGGCCAGGGCGGCGTGCCCATGCTCACGACAATGACCAAGGAACTCGGCAACTCCGCGCTGCCGTATCTCGCCGATTGGACCGACCGCATCGCGAAAGGCGAGCTGCCCCACGCGAAGCCCCCTCGGCCGCAGGGCGTCGAGCGCAACATCGTCGTCACCACATGGGATTGGGTCGACGACAAACACTATCTTCATGATCTGATTGCTTCGGACCGTCGCTTTCCGACGGTCAACGCCTACGGGCCGGTTTACGGCTCGACCGAATTGAGCGTCGACGCTATTCCGATTCTCGACCCGAAAACAAACAAAGCATCTACGTTTCCGACGCCGGTACGCGATACGAATACGCCAATGGCAGTGGAGGAAGGACCACTGCAGCCGTCGCCGTATTGGGGCACCGAGCGAATCTGGGCGAGCAAGGCGAACAACCATAACGGCATGTTCGATCGCAAAGGACGCGTGTGGTTCGCGGCGGCAATCCGCGGTCCCAATAATCCTGCCTTCTGCAAGAAGGGCTCCGACCATCCATCCGCGAAAGCCTTTCCTGTGGAGCGCTCGAGCAGACACCTGTCCATACTCGATCCCAAGACGATGAAATATACTTTCATCGACACCTGCTTTGGCACCCATCATTTGCAGTTCGACGCCAACGACGTTCTCTGGACGAGCGGCGGCGGGCAGGTCGTCGGCTGGTTCGATATGAAAAAATTTGACGAGACCGGCGACGCGGCGAAGGCTCAGGGCTGGACGCCGATGATTCTAGACACCAACGGCAACGGTAAAAGAGACGCGTACGTCGAGCCCAACCAGCCGGTCGATCCGGCCAAGGACAAGCGCATCTCCGCCGGATTCTATGCCGTGATGCCGAGCCCCGCCGACGGTTCGGTTTGGGGTTCCGTACGAACTTTTCCGGGAGCTATCGTGCGCATCGCGCCCGGGTCGAATCCTTCGGAGACCGCGCTTGCCGAGATTTACAACATCCCGCTTCCCGGTTTCGGCATCCGCGGCGCGGACATCGACAGGCAGGGCGTCGTGTGGGCGTCGCTCGCGAGCGGCCATCTGGCGAGCTTCGACCGGAGAAAGTGCAAGGGTCCACTCAACGGTCCTAAGGCAACGGGCGATCACTGCCCCGAGGGCTGGAGCTTTTATAAGTATCCCGGTCCCGGCTTCGAAGGCATCGGCGACAACAGCGCCGAGGCGAGCTATTACACGTGGGTCGATCAGCACAATACTTTCGGTCTCGGCGAAGATGTCCCGATGTCAACGGGGAATCTAAACCAAGGTCTCATCGCGATGAAGGACGGCAAAATGATCGTGCTGCGCGTGCCCTATCCTCTGGGCTATTACGCGAAGGGCTTCGATGGACGCATCGACGACCCGAAGGCCGGCTGGAAGGGGCGCGGATTGTGGAGCTCTACCGGCGACCGCGCGCCGTGGCTGATGGAAAACGGCAAAGGCTCAAAGCCGATGGCGATTCATTTTCAGCTGCGGCCCAATCCGCTCGCGCACTGAAGATGCGTCAGGCGTGAGGCGATATAAACGAGTAGCGAAAAAAAAGGAGGGCAATTAATCATGACCAAAATGCGTTTTTTTGCTCACGCCCCGCGACGGATGCATTGCGCCTCTTTTTTACCGGCCGCGCTGGCGGTTGTCATGGTCGCCTGCGCGTCCGATATGTCCGGCATAGGCGGCGCGCCGGAGCGAGCGGCTTCGGTCCAGATCGACAATGACGACATCGGCGGCGTCGTCAGCGGTCCGAAAGGGCCTGAAGCCGGTGTGTGGGTAATCGCCGAGACGCGCGACCTTCCGACCCGCTTTGCGCGCATCGTCGTCACCGATGATCAGGGGCGCTACGTCATCCCCGATTTGCCGAAGGCGAACTACGACGTGTGGGTGCGCGGCTACGGACTCGTCGACTCGCCAAAAATAAAGGCGGCGCCGGGGAAGACTGTAAATTTAACCGCTGTGGCGGCGCCGACTCCCGCCGCCGCGGCCCATTACTATCCCGCGATCTACTGGTACTCGATGATGAAGATCCCGGCCCCCTCGGAGTTCGGCGGCAAAGGGAATATTCCGGCGAAGCTCAAGCAAAACGACTGGATCAACTCGATGAAGTCTAATGGCTGCATCGGCTGCCACCAGATCGGCCAGGAGTCCACACGAACTTTTCCCGCCAACGTGCCCTATCCGCTCGGCAAGTTCGGCAGCTCACAAGAGGGCTGGATCCGGCGCATCCAGTCCGGCCAATCGGGCGAGTCGATGTTCAACACGCTCATGAACGAGATGGGTGGCGCGCCGGCGGAGTATCTGGCCGACTGGACCGACCGCATTGCAAAAGGAGAGCTGCCGCACGCAACTCCGCCGCGTCCGCAGGGAATAGAACGCAACATCGTCGTCACCACCTGGGACTGGATGGACGCCAAACATTATCTCCATGACCTGATCGCCTCCGACCGCCGCAAGCCGACGGTCAACGCCTACGGGCCGCTGTTCGGGTCGGCGGAGTACAGCACGGACCTGATCCCGATTCTCGATCCGGTCAAGAATACGGCAAAGACCTTCAAGGCGCCCGTGCGCGACGCGAACACACCCGAAGCGCTCGGCCCCGGACATGCGGCGAGTGCGCAGGCGATGCAGCCATCCGCTTATTGGGGTCCCGAGAAGGTCTGGGATACGAAGGTCAATAACCACAACGGCATGATCGATTCCAAAGGTCGCGTCTGGTTCGCCGCCGTGGTGCGCGGCCCGAACAACCCGGACTTCTGCAAGAAGGGCTCGAATCATCCATCGGCTAAGGTCTTCCCGTTGGAGCGGACGAATCGCGCCGTCACGATGCTCGATCCGAAGACGATGAAGTATACCTTCGTCGATACCTGCTTTCAGACGCACCATCTGCAATTCGGCTACGATGCGAACGAGACTCTATGGACAAGCGGCGGCGGCCCGGTGCTCGGCTGGGTCAATACCAAATTATTCGAGGAGACCGGCGACGCCGCCAAGGCGCAGGGCTGGACGCCCTTCATCCTTGACACCAACGGCAATGGCAAGCGCGACGATTACGTCGAGCCCAATCAGTCCGTCGATCCGACGAAGGACAAGCGGATCGTCGCTAATTTCTACGCGGTGATGCCGAGTCCCGTCGACGGCTCGGTGTGGGGCTCCGTGCGTGGAAACCCAGGCGCAGTCGTCCGCGTCGTCCCTGGCGCGAATCCCGCGGAGACAGCTCTGGCCGAGATTTACAACGTGGCGGCGCCGGGCTTCGGAGTGCGCGGCGGCGACATCGACAGAGATGGCGTCGTATGGGTGTCGCTCGCAAGCGGCCACCTCGGCAGCTTCGATCGGCGCAAGTGCACAGGACCGCTCAATGGGCCGAAGGCGACCGGGAACCAATGCCCCGAAGGCTGGTCTTTTTATAAATATCCCGGGCCGGGCTTCGAGGGCATCGGCGACAACAGCGCCGAGGCGAGCTACTACACTTGGGTCGATCAGCACAACACCTTCGGCTTGGGTGAGAATGTGCCGATGTCCACCGGAAATTTAAATGACGGTCTCATCGCAATGAAGGACGGCAAGATGATCGTGCTCCGCGTCCCCTACCCGCTCGGCTTCTATGCCAAGGGTTTCGACGGACGGATCGACGATCCGCAAGCCGGATGGAAGGGCCGCGGTCTCTGGACGACGAGCGGCGACCGCGCGCCTTGGTTGAAAGAAGGCGGCAAAGGCATGCAGCCATTCGCCGCGCACTTTCAGCTGCGGCCCGATCCGCTGGCCCATTAGGCGGGTATCGAGGAAAAGAGCAGGGCGAGAGTGGCGGATTCGACTTTATCTGCGATCGAACAGCTGGAATGGTCGGTCTGGCCCGCCTTCGCCATGCTGGCCGGCGCACGGCTCGAACTTTTCACCCACCTGAAAGACGGTCCCAAGGATTGCGCGGAGATCGCCCGCGCTCTCGGCGTCAGAGCGGACAAGCTCAAACCGCTGCTGCTCGCCCTCGCGGCCATTGGTCTCTTGACCATCGATGGTGACAACTTTGCCAACAGCAAAGACGCGGCGCGTCTTTTCGTACGCGGCAGCCCTGCGTATCGTGATAGGACCGAGCTATGGTTCGGCAATTGGCAGGCGGGCCTCCGAACAGCGGAGACGATTCGCCGGGGAGAACCGCAGGGAGGCCGCGACTTCTCCACCGCTTCGCGCGAAACGCTGGAAATTTTCTATCGTGCTCATTACGGACAGGCTCTCTCGCGTGGGCGCGAACTCGCCTCGCTCGTTGATTTTCGGCCGCACCAAACAGTGCTCGATGTCGGCGGCGGCTCCGGCGGTCTTTCGGTCGCATTGACGGAAGCTTTCCCTAAGCTTGCGGCGACGATTGTTGATCTGCCATCGGTAACGCCGATCACCGAAACTCTCCTCGCCGAAGCCGGGGCGCCAGCGCGCGTACGCGTCATTACCGCCGACATGCTGAGCGACACGCCGGCAGAATCCTTCGACGCAGCAGTCGTCAGCTCGGTCGTCCAGGTGCTTTCATCCGACGATGCGCGCCGTTTGCTTGCCGATGTCGGCCGGGCTATCCGCCACGGCGGCTCCATTTATTTGCGCGGCGATGTGCTCGACGACTCGGGCGTCACGCCCTTTATGACGGTGATGCGAAACCTTGTCTATTTAAACGTCTATAGCGAAGGCCAAGCCTATACCGAGCGAGAGCACAGAGAATGGCTCGCGGCCGCCGGCTTTGAAAATGTAACGCGGCGCATCCTGCCCGACGGATTCAGTCTTCTCCAGGGGCAAAAAATGTGAAGTTCGAGATGAAAAAGATTGTTTGGGCCGCGCTTGCGATTATGCTTTTCGCCGCTTCGGTACAGGCTGCCGATAAGGTCAGGATCGGTTTTCCTGAGCTCGCTGTGCAGTTCCTGCCGCTGCCTCTCGGAGAGAAGCGGGGTTTTTTTAAAGAGGAAGGGCTCCAGGCCGAGTTTATCCGGATGACGCCGCCGGTCGGGCTCGCGGCGCTCACCGCCGGCGAGATCGACTACTACACCGCCATCGGCCCGGGCGTGGCGGCGACGATCCGCGGCGTCGCGGTGAAGGCGGTCGCCGGCTTCACGACCGGCGCGCCGTTCGTGCTCGTCGCCCGGCCCGAGTTCAAGTCCGTTTCAGATCTTAAGGGCAAGGCGATTGCGATCAACACCTACGGCAGCCCGCTCGAGGTCGGCGGCAGATTGATCGTCAAGCACTTCGGTATCGACCCAGACAGAGAGATAAAATTCCTCGCCACCGGCCTGTTCGAGTCGCGGCTCGCCTCCGTCCAGCAGGGACTCACCGCCGGCGCGATGGGCTCGACGCCCTTCGAATTTTTTGGCGCGAAAATGGGGCTCGTGGTGCTCGCCCGGGCGCTCGATCTTTTCAATTATCCGGCGAGCGGACTTGTCGCGACGACGAAGAAGATCAAGGAACGGCCGGATGAGATCAAGCGCGTCATCAAGGCTGGGATCAAGGCCAACCGCTATATTCACCGCAACCGGGACGGAGCGCTTTCGTTCCTCATCGAGTGGCTGAAGCTCGACAAGGAAACCGCCGGGCCCTCTTACGACAGTCTCGTGAAAGCGTTTCACGAAGACGGCAGCGTGCCCGAAGACGGGCTCGGGCTCATCGTTGAGGAGGCCAAGCGTCTCGGCAAGGTCGAGCGCGATGTTCCACTCAACGAAGTGGCCGATTTGTCAATTCTGAAAGAGACGCAAAGAGATCTTGGCATCAAAGGGAAATAATCGGAGGCTTCAACAAGGCGGCGTGTGTAACGAAAGGGGGCAAGATGAGATTTTGGCTGAGCATATTCCTCGTGTTGTGGACCGCTTCGGCCTCGGCGCAGGAGGTTCCGGAGATCGCGTTCGATTCTGTGCCGAATGCCGTCCGGCTGCCGCAGAACATGTACCTCGGCGAGGCGACCGGCGTAGCTGTCAATTCCAAGAAGCATATCTTCGTTCTCTCGCGCGGCAACACGACGGGCCCTGCCTTCGGCGCCGCCGCCGCGCAGCTCCTGGAATTCGCGCCGGACGGCAAGTTCGTGCGCGAGATCGGCAAAAATCTCTACGCCTGGGCCTTCGGCCATACAGTGCGCACCGATAAAGAGGACAACATTTGGGCCGTGGACAAAGGCTCGGACATGATCGTCAAGTTCAACCCCGAGGGGCGCGTGCTGATGGTCTTCGGCCGCAAGCAGGAGGCGTCCGATGAAGTCGCGCCGCACAAGCGCACCGGTGCGCCGCCCAAACACGAGGACGGCCGATTTCGTCAGCCGACGGACGTCACATGGGATGGCGCGGGAAATTCTTATTTCAGCGACGGCTATGTTAACTCGCGCATCGCCAAGGTCGACAAGAACGGCCGCTGGCTCAAGTCATGGGGCGAGCGCGGCGAAAAGCCCGGCGAGTTCAATACGCCGCACACAATCGCCTCCGACGCTCAGGGAAATATTTATGTCGGCGACCGCGGCAACGGGCGCATCCAGGTCTTCGACGGCGACGGCAAATTCCTGCGCGAGATTTGGATCAAGGTCCCGTTCGACCGCAACACGGCCCGCCCGGCGATCGGCAACATGCCCGGCGAAGACGTCAAAGGCACACAGGCGCCGGGAGCGCCCTGGGCGATCTGCATCACCCCAGGGCCGCGGCAGGTGCTGTACAGCTCCGACGCCTTTCCCGGCCGCGTTTATAAAATGACGCTCGAAGGGAAAGTGCTCGGCGTCCTCGGCGAGTCGGGCAAGCAGCTGAAACAGTTCGGCTGGGTCCACGAGATGGCCTGCCCTTCGGAGAACGAGCTTTACGTAGCGGAGGTGTTGAACTGGCGCGTGCAGAAATTGATACTGAAGCCGGGGCAGCAGATGTCGTCGCAGTGAAGCAAGGCGTGACGCCGGCGTTCAGGCGCGTCGCCGCTTTATCGATGAACGATTCGGCGTCTCACGCCTCGCGTCTCGCGCCCGTTTTGCGTGCGATCGCCGTCGGGGTGCCTGCGGGCTACCTCTTTCAGCTGCTTCATACGCCGATCCCATGGATGATCGGCCCGATGGTGGCGGTCGCTGCGCTGAATCTCACCGGCGTGCGCATGCACTCGCCGCCTTATGCGCGGCAGATGGGCCAGGTCATCCTCGGCTCGGCCGTAGGGCTTTATTTCACGCCATCGGTGGTGCGCGAGCTCGCCGGCAACTTTCCCGCCATTCTCGCCGCAACGGTGGCGGTGTTTATCGTCGGCGGCCTCGGCGCCGTGACGCTGAGCCGGGCTTCGGGCGTCGACGGCAAGTCCACCTTCTTCGCCTCGATCCCGGGCGGAGCGATGGCGATGGCCGTCTTGGCGGAGAAATACGGCGCGGAGATCGCGCCGGTAGCTGTCGCTCACAGTCTGCGTGTGTCGCTTGTCGTGATTTTGATTCCCTTCACGCTCACCTATGGCGGCATACCGCTGGTAGCGTCGGCGTATCGTCCCGACGTGCCGCTCGACTACTACATTTTGATTCCCTGGCTG
The DNA here is from genome assembly GCA_035495775.1 of Verrucomicrobiia bacterium. Taxonomy (GTDB): domain Bacteria; phylum Desulfobacterota; class Binatia; order UBA9968; family UBA9968; genus JAJPJQ01. The sequence goes on from DATJFG010000113.1 coordinate 59,171, forward strand.
CTGGTCGGCTGCCTTCTCGGAGAAATCTCCGAGCGGCTGCACATCCACAACGGCTATCTCCTCGCGCCGATTTTCTTCGGCGCCGCGCTCACCGTTTCCGGCGTCCAGCTATCGGCGGTGCCGCGCGGTTACACAGACTTCGCGCAGCTCATGTTCGGTCTCGTGCTGGGGGCGCGCTACGAGCGCGCTTTTTTTGCCCGTCATAAGCTTTTCATCCCGTTCGCGCTGCTAAACTCGATGTTTATTTTAATCGCCTCGGTGACCGCCGGTTTCCTGCTCGCCTGGCTTTTCCATTTGCCGATCGCGACGATGCTGCTCGCCACCTCGCCCGGCGGCCTTGCCGAGATGACGATCACCGCGCAGGCATTGAAGATCGGCGTCCCGCTCGTCGTCGCGTTTCATCTCTTCCGCGTTATCGTGGTGAACATGGGAACGCAGTACATTTATATGTTGAGCCTGTGGGCGCATGACGCGCTCGCCGCGCGCCGCGAGATCGCCGCAGTCAAAAAACGCGCCGAGGAGGCATAGGACGCGGCGTCGGCCGATTCGATTCAGAGCGGAGCTATGTTTCTCGCGAACACTCGCAAGCGCAACGCCGACAAGACGTTCGGCCACGATCGGATCGCCAAAGGCGACTATACCGTTTATGAAATAGCGAAGGAATCCGACGGCCAAGAGGCGAAAGAGAGAACGCTCGCGGACGTCCCCGTCGACGATGACGCGCTTATCCTCGTCCACGGATTCAATAACGATTTCGATCGAGTCTCCGCCGCCTATCTTGAATTTGAGAAAAAGATCCGGAAGGCCGGCTTCCTCGGCCAAGTTATCGGATTCACCTGGCCGAGCTATGGCGTCTGGTCGGAGTATCTCGGCGATAAGGAGCAGGCGGAGTTCGCCTGCTTCAGCTTCCTGAATTTCTTGCTCGCCTACCGTCCGCTGCTGGGAACACGGAAGCTTCACCTCAATGCGCACAGCATGGGGGCCCATCTTATCATCCAAGCTCTGTCAAACTATTCCATAGTGGCGGCGATTCCCGCCATCGGGACGGGGGGCGTGCTCATCGACCAGATCAGCCTTTTCGCTCCCGATGTTGACGCCGACATTCTCGAGAAAAACGAGGACGGCAACCACGCCGCGGTTGAGACCCGCCGCCTTACCACCTATTTCTCGCGCAACGACAAGGTCCTCTCGCTGTCCGAGATTTTCAATCACGGACCGCGCCTCGGGTTGGAAGGCGCGGAACATCCCGCCCGCGTTCCGCCGAATGCGTATCAAGTCGACTGCACGACATTGATCTACGATCATTCAGGCTATCGCGACCAAGCGAATGTCATGGCGGACTTGGCCGCTGTGCTGGCAGGCGAAGATCCCGAGGACATCGATGGGCGACGGGAAGAAGACGGTAAAAATAGTTTTGCCATCGGCCCGGAAGAGGAAGAGGAGGACGAGTCTAGCGATTGAAAAGCTTAAATCGCTAAACTATCCCTTGACCACTCATTCCCATCCGAGTAGGCTCCCCTCGCACATATTAGGGAGGCCCGCATGTCCATCTCTCCTGCTCTACGCTCCGACCTCGCACCCACCGGACAAATTCGCGTCGGCATCAATTACGCGAATCCGGTGCTCGCGCGGAAAGATCCGAAAACCGGCGAGCTCAGCGGCGTCGCCGTCGATCTTTCGCGTGAGCTGAGTCATAGAACGGCACTGCCGCTCGACTTAGTACCTTATGACTCGGCGGGAAAAATGGTCGACGGGCTTAAAAATCGCGAGTGGGACATCGCATTCCTCGCGGTCGATCCCGGGCGTGAGAACGAGATCGATTTTACTGCGCCCTATGTGGAGATCGAGGGAACATATTTGATACCGGCCGGCTCCCCGATCAATACGATCGCAGATGTCGACCGCGCCGGTGTACGCGTCGCGCTGTCGAAGGGCGCGGCGTACGAATTGTTTTTGAGCCGCAGCTTGAGGCGCGCTGAAATGGTCAAGGCGGCGACTCCACCCGAAGCCCTAGGCTTCCTTCTGGATGGAAAGGCCGACGTGCTCGCGGGCGTGAAACAGACGCTCATCGCGAACGCCGAGAAACTCCCCGGCTCACGGGTGCTCGACGGCCGGTTTATGGCCATCGGCCAGGCCGTGGGTATTTCCAAGGGACGCTCCTACGGGTGGAAATATCTGAGCGAGTTCATCGAGGATGCCAAAGCATCCGGTCTGGTGAGAAAAGTAATCGAGAAGAACGGCGTGCGCGGCGTCGCGATCGCGCCAAAGGGGTAGCAGCCGTCATGTGGTACATCGTGCTCACGCGCAACACGCCGGGGAAAGAAGCGGCGATGAGAGAGAAACAGGAAGTTCACGTGAAGTGGCTCGAGGAGCAGCACCGCGCCGGTCGCCTCCTTTTCTCCGGCCCGACGACCGACCGCGGCGGCGGCGTTTACATCATGCTCGCCTCGAGCCTACAGGAAGCCGAGCGGGTGGCGGCGGAAGACCCTCATCACGCAAGCGGCCTTCGCCGGATGGAGATTTTGGAGTGGCGCGCGCATCGCGCCTTCGGCCTCGCGGGACCGACGATCGAAGACATCGAGCAGATGGCGCGGCAAAAATAGGCATAGGATGTTTCCCGAACCCACGCGCATTCTGAACATTGAGGCGAAAAGCTGGCTGCGCCCGCTGATGGGCGCCATGTCGATCTTCACGATGGCGATGACCGTGCCGCAGGTTCTCCTCGTTTGGCTCGGTGTCGTCGTTCACGGCTGAGGTATTGACTTCCTCCGCGAGGCTCCTATGAGAATACCAGGAGGTGCTCCATGAACAACGCTCAATTCAAAAACGGCTGGAAAGAATTCAAAGCCGCCCTTAGGAAAAAATGGGGCCATTTTACCGATGCCGACCTGCTCGAGACCGAGGGAGATTATGAAAAGTTTCAGAACGTCGTACAAAAAAGGTACGACGATCGAAAAGAGCTGGTGATAAACTGGGCGCATGACTGGTATTCCAAGCGCGAGCGGCAGGAGATCATACGAAAGAAGGCGACGGAATCGCCGAATCAGGCATAACTACGGTCGTTTGACCGCCACCGACGGTCCGCTCTTCCCGCCGCCCATAAGGTCGATCCGTATGAGCGGGTCGCTCGGCTCCATTAGCGCCCCTTCCATGCGCAAAAAACCCGCCGGCGGCGGGTTCGCGAGCCAGACGGAATAGTCCGGAATTTTGACGAACACCTTCACGATGCGCGGGATCTTCGGCCGCAGGAGAAAGCGGTCGCCGCGCACGATCCGTCCGCCCATCGCCATCTGCTCTAGACCCACATACGATACGTCGACGGCCAAAGCGTGGGGCTTCGGCGTGAAGCCGATCGTTTTTATCTCGTCGTGCGCGCCGCCGAGGAGCTTCGCGCGGCGCTCCTTGATCGCGAGCACAAAACCGAAGCCCGCAAAGGTCCTTCCAGGCTCGATCTTCACCTCTTCCGACCAGCTTTTCTGCGCGCCTCCTTCGCGTTTTTCCGCCATCGCTTTGCCCGCCGCGAAGTCGATCTGAAACCGGCGCAACGTTTCGTCGCCGCGCGATTCGCGCCACGACCATTTCTCCTGTGTGAGCTCGGGCTTTTGCCGCAACTCGGAAAGCTCCTCAACACGCCGGCCGTCGCGAAAAGCGTAGGTTAATTTAATCCGCAGCAGCTCGCCTTCCAGGAACTGGGAAAAGTCGCCGTCGGCAAGCTTGTTGCCGTTTAAATCTAGAAGCACGGGGAACCCGTGCAGGGCGCCTTCGCGCTCGCTCTCGGCGGCGGACGCCCGCGGTGATACGCAGAGCGATGCGAGAATAAGTATATGCGTGAATTGGACGAGGCGCTGCGCCATCAAAGTAGTATGGACGGCGCACTGAAGATGTCCAGGGCCGCGAATTATTTCACGGCATTGGCTATGAAACCGCTCTTGTCGAGTGCCTGGACAATGGTTGCATCGGCGAACTCTTCGGGCTTTAACGTTTTCGCCTTGGGGTTGCGCGCGGCGACGGCGTTTAATATCGTCGCCAGCCCCGGCAGCGCCGGATAAGGCGGAAGCGTGAAGTTTTGCTTGACGATCCAGTCATAGCTTTCGTCGAGAACCTCGCGGTCGTCGCTCTTAAAATATTTTGCCATGACCTTTTTAGCGAAAGCGACGTCCTTCTGCGCCCGCGCCACGCCTTCGATGTATGCCATCATGAAGCGGCGCATGACATCTTCATTGTTTTTGAGGAAGCTTTTGCGGACGACGATGCCGTTGAAGGGAAAATTCGCTTCGAGCTTGGAGATGTCGAGCAAAGGTTTCAGACCGAGCTTGCGCGCGCGGATCGTCGCGGGGGCCGTGAGCGGCACCGCCTGGATGCGATTGGCATTGAGAGCGGCGACGCTCTCCGTAGGGCCGCCGGTCTGTAGAACCGCCACATCTTTCTCGGGCTCAAGGCCGTTCTTGGCCAGCGCGAAGCGCGCGGCGAAATCCGAGATCGCCCCGAAGCGGCTCGTCCCGATCGCCTTCCCCTTGAGGTCCGCCATGGTGCGGATTTCGGGACGCGCGAAGATATAAAAAACAAAGTTCCGGATAATCGTCGCAATATTAGTGAGATCGGCGCCCGCGAGATCGGCATCGATGACAGCTGCGGCGCCGATCTGGCTGATCGCCACCTCGCCGGAAAGCATTGTCGTCACGACAAGCGAACTCCCCTGAAAGCGGATCAGCTCCGCCGAAATCCCGTGTTTCTCGAAGAATCCGCCCTCTTTAGCGAACCAGAGGGCGGCCTCCGTCGCCGAATCCGACGCGCGCGCGACGCGAATCTTGTCGAGTTTCTCGTCGGCCTTCGCCGGCGCCGATGCGAGCGCCAGCGCGAGCGCAACTGTGCCGAGTATTTTTATCTTCATAACGGCCCTCCCGTTGTTCAGCGCCCGAGCTTAGCCGATTATGACGATCGACTGCAACTTTCCAGAGCTTGACCGCTCGAACACAGCAATGCTACAAAAGCCGGAACCTCGCCGCCGCATGTTCAAATTTTTTCACGGCAAAAACATCGGGACCGACGGAGTCCTTTCCCCCTTTCAACTCCTGACGCTCTATTTCCCGGGATTCATCCTGGCACTCGGCTACAGCATCGCCACGCCGGCCGTGCCGGTGTTCGCCAAGTCCTTCAACACGGGCTTCGCCGTCGCCTCGCTCGTCCTGGTCATGCACGGGCTCGGAGAAATGATCGCAACCGTTCCGACCGGCTTTCTCGTAGACCGCTTCGGTAGGCGGCCGATGCTCTTTGCCGGGCCGCTGCTGACGGCTGCGGCATCATTTTTGATCGCCATGTCGCAATCGTTCCCCGAGCTGCTTTTCTACCGATTCATCGAGGGCCTCGGCAGCGAGGTGTGGCGGCAGGCGCGGCTCGCGATGATCGCCGATGCCAGCCGCACGCGCGAGCGCGGCCGGCAGATGAGCGGTATGATCGGCACCGAGCGCGCCGGTAAGCTCATCGGACCGGCGCTCGGCGGCTTATTCGCGCTCTCCAGCATCCGCCTCCCCTTCATCGCTTATGGCGCGCTAGCCTTCGTGGCGATCGTCCCGAGCTTTTTTCTCGTCCGCGAGTCTGCGCCCGGATGGGAGCGTACGGCTGGAAAACGCGAGCCCGAGCTCGGCACATCGGCGCTTCTGAAATCGATGCTCACTCCCCGCTATTTCGGTTTTTTCACGGCTCAATTTTTCGCTTCGACGACGCGCGGCGTGCTCTGGGGGGGAACCCTCCTGCTTTACGCCACATATGCTTACGGCGCCGGGGCGCAGCTTCTCGGCGGTCTCGCCACTGTAGGGACGATAGTCGGCATACCGATTACCTTCGCCGCCGGGTATTTGATGGACCGGTTCGGGCGCAAGGTCACCATGGTGCCGGGGTTTGTACTCATCGCGTTGGGTGTTTTTTATCTCGCCGGCAGCGCCGCTGCGGGCTGGGGGTTGTTCACGTTTGTCGGCGGGTTTCTTTGGATCCAGGCGACCGGCAGTATTACCGCAGGGAGCATGCAGGTGCTCGGCGCCGATATGGCGCCGGCGGCGGGCCGCGGCCGTTTTTTTGGCTTTTGGCGTCTCATCAATCAGGTCGGGGCTTTGATAAGCCCGGCGGCTTTCGCCTGGATCGCCGAGCGGCAGGGCTACAGCATCGCTTTCATCATTTTTGGCGTCAGCGCCATCATGACCGCAATGCTGCTCGCCTTCACCGTCAAGGAGACCGTCGGCGACGAGGGAGCACAGGAAATCGCGCCGGCGCACCGCCAAAGACCCGCGGCGCGGTGACGCAATGTTCCTTGACGCCGTCGAGTTACGGATGTATTAGGATGCAGTTTTCGGAGGGACTTCTATGCGCGCAAAAATATTAATGGCATCTGTCGTCGTTGTATTATCACTCGTAACAGCGCGATCGATCCACGCGGCTGGCGCTCCCGCCGCAGCGCTGTCGGGGCAGGTCGGCTCGGCCGAGGAGCCGCGCATGGAAGGCGTGCTCGTAAGCGCGAAGCGCGAAGGGTCGACGATGACGATCACGGTCGTGACCGACTCTCAGGGTCGTTACGCTTTTCCCACTTCTAAGCTCGCTCCGGGTCGCTACGCGCTCGCGATCCGCGCCATCGGCTATGATCTGGACGGCCCCAAAAGCGCTGAGGTTTCGGCCGACAAAAGCGCACAAGCGGATTTGAAGCTCAAGAAAACCGCCGATCTCGCCTCGCAGCTCTCCAACGGCGAATGGCTCATGAGCATGCCGGGTACCGATGAACAGAAACAGGGCTTCTTGAGCTGCACCTCCTGCCATACCGTCGAGCGGATCGTCCGCTCGCATTACAACACCGAACAGATGGTCGAAGTGATCAAGCGGATGCGCACCTATGCTCAAGGCAGCACGCCGATGCGTCCTCAAGTTCGACCCGGTGTGCGCGAACCTTCGGCATCCCAGCTCGCCCAGATCAAAAAGTTCGCTGAATACGTAAGCACGATCAATTTGAGCAAGACCGATAAATGGGCTTACGCCTTGAAGACGCTTCCGCGCCCGAAGGGTGCGGCGACGAAAGCTATCATCACCGAATACGTTCTGCCGCGGCCTGAGGCCATGCCGCACGACGCCATGCTCGATTCCCAGGGTATGGTCTGGTACTCAGACTTCGGTTCGCAGTTCGCCGGTATGCTCGATCCAAAGACCGGCAAGGCGGTCGAATATCCGGTACCGGTAACCAAGCCAGGCGCACCCGCGGGCGGGCTCGATATCCGCTTCGACCCGGACGGCAACGTCTGGCTCGGCATGATGTATCAGGGCGCCGTCGTCAAGCTCGACCGGAAAACCACCAAGTTCCAGACCTGGACCGCTCCAGGATTCATGGAGAACAACGAAGCGCGTCTCGCGATGGTCGATCCCAAGCATTTGAACCTCGACGGCAAGGTATGGGTCGGCGGTGACAACGAATACCGCCTCGATCCCAAGACTAACGAGTGGTATACCGTGGACTATTCGCGCGGTCTGCCGAAAAACGGTCCGCCCGCCGACCGGCTCGGCTCGTACGGTGTCATCTCCGACTCGCGCAACAATTTCTACGGTACGAATTTCGGCGGCCAATATATCATTCGCGTCGATGCCAAGACTCTCAATGTGACGCCTTTCCCGACTCCCACGCCCAACTCTGCGCCGCGCCGCGGACACATGGATGCCGAGGATCGTCTCTGGTTCGCCGAATACCGCGGTAACATGATCGGCATGTTCGATACCAAGACCGAGCGCACGCGCGAGTGGGCGGTGCCGACGCCGTGGAGCAATCCTTACGACGCGATCTCCGACAAGAACGGCTATGCATGGACCGGCGGTATGAGCAACGACCGCGTTGCCCGGCTCAATCCCAGGACCGATGAGTTCATCGAGTATTTATTGCCGCGCACCACGAACATCCGCCGCGTCACAATCGACAACACGACCAGTCCGCCGACATTCTGGATTGGCAACAATCACGGCGCAGCGATTATAAAAGTGGAACTGATGGACTAGGTCTGGACGGGCGGACTGGCGGCGCTATTTCGTTCCAATAATCTTATGGACGTTGACGGCGCTCCATATATCCGCGGGACTGGTCTTAACGGGTCGATAGCCGCAGTGCGGGCATTTCGCTTCCCTCGCAGCCGAGGTGATCGTTTCACCTGACTGTAACCCCCACTCAAATTCCTTCGCGCAGTTAAAACATTCAAGTAAACAGATCCGCTCGCCGGCCATGCTTCTAAACCTTAACTAATTGGAACACTTCCGCCTTTTCTTCACAATCATAGTGCAAGTCTATGATTTGTCAAATAGATTTTTTGTTTGCAACTAATATGCATTTCATATAAACCGTCTTTTATGGACCTGAAAAGACTGCGTTATTTTGTAACCGTCGCCGATGAGCTTCATTTCGGACGGGCAGCGAAGAAATTGGGAATGACCCAGCCGCCGCTCAGCCAGCAGATTCAGCTTCTCGAAAACGAGCTCGGCATGAGGCTTTTTCATCGCACACGTCGCCACGTCGAGTTATCCAGCATCGGCAAAGTTTTCCTCGCCGAGGCGAGGTCTTTGCTTAAGCAAAGCGAGGAGGCGGTCGCGCGAACTCGGCGAGTTCAAAGAGGTGAAGCCGGTCGGCTATCGATCGGCTGGATGCCTTGGTCGATTTTGACGCCGTTGCCTTATATAATCCGCGAGTTCTGCCACCGTTTTCCGGAAGTCCATTTGGATGTGCATAGTTTAAGCGCCGAAGGACAGGTCGACGCGCTTAATGAAGGTACCATCGACGCCGGTTTCGTGCTCTGGACTTCCGACTTCGGCCTTCCATCCCGCAGCGGGCGCCTAAAAACAGAAATCATCATGCGGCCGCCTTTGGTGCTCGTAGCACCGGACAGCCACCGTTTCGCCTCGCACGCCCCGCTCGAGCTCGCGGAGTTGGCGAACCAACCATACATTCTCTTCAAGCGCGAGAGCGGGCAGGTATTTTACGATTATGTCATCAGCTTCTACCAGCGGAACGGAATTCAGTTGAACATCCGTCACGAGGCCGATCATCCGTCCACGGTCCTGGGACTCGTCGCGGCGGGGCTGGGCATCACCTTATTGCCGCTTACGTCGATGCACGCGCCGCCTGGCGTCGTCTGCTGCGAACTGCCAGCGGCCTCGCCGCGGCTCGAGATCGCGCTGACTTGGCGGCCGCAGAACGACTCTACGCTACTGGCAAACTTTACCGAAACGATTCGAGAATATCAGCGGCCGAAGGATGCCGCTATGGATAAAAAAACTGAAAACGGCCTCAAAGCCGGATAAGCGCTTCTAATATCCGCCGATAACACTACGCGGACGCCAGCGGCGCGCCTGGCGTTCGTCGATATAATCTCCGCGCGCGAAAACCTTGATCAAGACGATTCCGGTTACGAAACCGCCGACGTGCGCCCAGAAAGCGACTCCACCCATTTCGCCGCCGAAAGAAACGAGGCCGCTGATGAACTGGATGACGAACCAATAGCCCAGCATGACCCATGCGGGCAGCGCCATCGAGGTAATGAAAAAGCCGAGAGGCACGAGCGTATACACGCGAACGTTCGGGTAAAGGAGGAGATAGGCGCCCATCACACCGCTGATTGCGCCGGAAGCTCCGACCATCGGAATAGTCGAGGCCGGGCTCGTGAGCACTTGGGCCGCCGCCGCCGTCAGACCGCATAAAAGATAAAAGATAATGAACCGAAGCCGGCCCATCGAATCCTCGATGTTGTTGCCGAATAGCCAGAGAAACCACATATTGCCGAGCAGATGCATCCACGAGCCATGCAGGAACATGTGAGTTAAGACGTGCGCGAACTGGCGCCCCGGATCGGTTGCGCAGGCAATACCTTCTCCCATCGGGAACGTCGTTCCCGGCGGGACGCTCAATGTGAGCTCGCCGGGAATGAGTCCCAGCTCGCAGACCGATCGTGCGACTGTCAATTCCGATCCCGCGCCTTGGATGAACAGCCATGTGAGGACGTTCACGGCGATGATCGCACCGGTGACGATCGCCGGCCGCTGCGTCTCGTTCTCGTCTCGGTAAGGGAACATACGCTGAGAAGCGTATGCGCCAAGGCTCGGAAAAGCAATATGAGTTTGAACATGGTCTTGACACTGGATTCCGGACCCGATTTTTTAATTTGAATGTTCACCGCGAAACTCGGCCTCATCGCATTCTGGGCTCTTTGGTTTGGGATAACGTTTGTCACGAATCTTTGCTCTGCGTTGAAGGCGCGCCGAATGCTCTCGCAACGCTGGAAGTTTGCTTCCGAGAACTACCGCGCAGTCGCCGATGCCGCATCGGTTTATGATTCGACGGGGCGCCTTGCGTTTTTCTTATTTATTATCGTCCTCGTGTGGCAATTCGCCGCGGCGATCTTGTTCGCCGGGGCGGCGGCGCTTTGGTGGACGTCGATAAATATGGATCGCAGCGCGGCGAACGCTGCATTCGCCCTCGGCTTGGGTCTCTGGGCGGCGTTTATGCTCGCTGATGAGATATTTCTTCAGTATGAGAGGGAGTCTTCCCACGCAACGATTTTCATTGCCCAGGTCGTGTCGTGGGTGGCGCTTTATGTCCTGCCGGATTAGTTCATCAAACGGCCGCCCGAGACGTTGAGCGACTCGCCGGTCGTATGCGAGGAATCGCTGGAGGCGAGGAAAAGCGCGGCGGCTGCTACCTCTTCGTGCTTGGCATATTTTCTGAGCGGCGTCTGCTCGAGGACGCTCTTCTCCAGATCCTTAAATTCAATGCCGAGGTTTTTCGCCCGCTCGGCGTACATCGCGCGGAGATCCGGCTCATCCATTCCACCGGGACAGATGACGTTGGCGCGGATGCCATAAGGACCGGCCTCTTTGGCGATCGTCTGAGTAAGACCGAGAACTCCCCATTTCGCCGCGACGAGCGAGCCGCGCAGCGCCATGCCTTCTTTACCCGCAGTCCCCGAGATGCTCACGATGCTGCCGCTTTTTTGCTTCATCATGACTTTCAGCACCGCCCTGCAGCACAGAAATACGGCCTTGAGATTGACCGCGAGCACCGCGTCCCATTCCTTTTCGCTGACTTCCTGAAGCGGCACGAGCGGGCCTCTCAGGCCGGCGCTGTTGATGAGGATATCGATCCTGCCGAACATCCGGAGGCTTTCGCCGATCATCCTGTCTACCTGCGCAGCGTCGGTGCAATCGGCGGCGAACACGAGCGCCTTACCGCCGGCTTTCACGATCTCCCCGGCGACATGGTCGCACTCCGCTTTCGTCTTCTCGAGATCGACGAGCACGACGGCGGCGCCCTCGGTCGCAAATTTGCGCGCGATTGCCGCGCCGATGCCGCGGGCGGCGCCGACGACAAGTGCCGTCTGATGGTCGAGCTTTCCCACGCGGCTTACTCCGAAATTTCCATCATACCGACGGCGAGCGCATTGCGATAGGCTCGATCGATCGCCAAGCAATCGTTCGCGGCCCTGACCACCATCCGAGCGATGCGCTCGTCGGTGACATAGCGCTCGAAGACCGCCTCGAACATGTTGGAATGATCGATGTCGGCCACCATGTGGACCTTCGTATTCTTGTCCAGCTTCTCGACCGATCCGACGAGATCCGCGACCTGCTTCGCCGCCATCCGCTGCGTGAATCCGCCGCCGTCGATGAGCTCGGCGTTGTTCTTCCGCTCGGTCGTGTGATTGATCATCAGGCTCTCGATCCAGGAACGGGTTGTGCAGAGGTAAAGCCAAGCATAGATAGCGGCGCGCGCGCCGGGAAGAAGCGTCTCCTCGCCCACCGCGCGCGACATATCGTCGTCAGTCAGATGCGCGGCGCCGAGCCGCTCGTCATAGATCAGCTCGTCCTTCTCGTGCTCCCAGATGGCGCGCTTGACATCGAGCGGCGCCTTGGCCTGCGAAGCGGCCCAGCAGTCGCGCCGGCTCTTGATATAGTGCGGATAATGCCTGCCCAGCAGTTCGTTTCGCGCCGGCGTGATCTTCACGCCGAAGAGCCGCTTATATTCCGGCGTGTCGAAATGGCGATTGAGAGTCTGGTCGATCTCCGCGCGCGCCTTTTGCCAATGGCTCATAAGTCCTCCCGGATGTTGGAACGTCGTATCGGCTACAGGTTGATTCTTTCCTGCGCTTCCGCGATGCCTTCTCGGAACATCGCGTTTAAATCGAGCGAATCCTTCGCGGCCTGGAGCGCCAGAGCCTCTTTTTCGCCGCACGCGTATTGCTCCAGAAACGGCAGGAACATGTCGCTGTGCTTCTCGTCGGCTTGGCTGTGCGCCTGGAGATTCGGGATCTGTTTCCAGGTAAATCCCATGTCTTCCATCCAGCGCTTCGCCATCCGCGTCGATTGACCGCCGCCCAAATCGCCCAGCAGGCGGTCGTCGTTGCACCATTCGGTGATGGTCAACGCGGCGAGCGCCTCGACCCAGCTTTTTTCCCGCGTCATCCATCCCCAGGCGTAAAGCGTCGCGAGCGTCGAGGGCAGCGGCTTGGCGTCGATGATGTCCTCGGGCCTTAAATCCACCGACTGCCCCTGCTTGATGATGAGCGCGAGGTGGCCGTACTCCGAGAATTCGTCCCGGATGATCTCGTCGTACTCATGCTCGAGAATTCTCTGCTTGATCGCGAACACCGGACAATTGCCCG
>DATJFG010000114.1:0-3414 GCA_035495775.1 Verrucomicrobiia bacterium
TTCCGCCTCGAGCACGACGGCGTCATGCTCTCCTGGGCGGTGCCCAAGGGCCCATCGCTCGATCCGTCCGTCAAGCGCTTCGCGATGCAGACCGAGGATCATCCGATCGACTACAATCAATTCGAGGGCGTCATACCCGAAGGCGAATACGGCGGCGGCACGGTGATGATCTGGGATAATGGCACGTGGGAGCCGGAGGTTGACGACGTCGACGCGGCACTAGCAAAAGGCGATTTGAAATTCCAATTGAAGGGCAAGAAGCTCCGCGGCTCGTGGGTGCTGGTGCGTATGCGCAGCCGCCAGTGGCTATTGATCAAGCACCGCGACGTCCAGGCGTCGACCGACGATGTCACGGCCGCGAAGAACCGCTCGGTCGTCTCGCGCCGCACGCTGGCGGCGATCGCCAAAATCGCCGGCGCGAGCGCGAAGCAATTGGAAGAGGCGAAGAGAGCCGACGCGCCCGCGGAACCCGCGCGGTGACGGCCCCTACCGGCCCACTACCGTCACGGCGCTGGTCGACGGCAATTCGGGCCGCGACTTGTGCAGACTCAAGATTTGATTGACGAGCGAGAGCACGTGCATCGAGCGTCCGCCTTCGGGGCCCGACGGGATATAGTACCATTCGCCCTCGTACTCGACGGTGAGCGCCGCGCCGACCGGCGGAGTCGAAGAGCGGCGCACGACGAAAAGCGGTATCTTATCGTTTCCGGATGTGAGCATCTGCGGCGGCGACCTTCCCTCCAGCTCCTCACGCGCGATCTCGCCTAGAAAAAACAGCACCGCCTCCGGCGAGCGGATGAAGATTTTCGGCTTTTTTTCGTCGGGGTTGTCGGAATCCGAGGCGATCGCGACATGCTGGCGGCTCTTCGCGTCGCACTCGCGCGGCTCAGGGCAGAATTGGAAGATGAAGCCTTTGCTCTCCGAATAGAGCTGGTAGACGTTCTCTTTGCCCTTTTCCTTGGCGAGCGTGAGCTTGTTTACATAGGCGTTCACGATATCGCCGACGCCCGGCGCCTGTCCGGCGGCGAGCTGGATCGGCGGGCCGACGGCCGTCCGGCGCGGTGCGGGGTCCTCGACGATGTCGAGCTTCTTGTCGAGATACTCGTTGAGCTTCGGTACTCCTGGATCACATCCCTCGTCGGCGGCGTTCCAGGGAACGTTTAAAAAGCAGCGGTTGCCCAACTCGATCCTACGGACGAACAGGAACAGCAGCATCTGACGCGACCAACCCTGGTCCCAGTAATATTTCAGCGTCTTCATGTCGACCGGCGTCGTGATGCCGCTCATGAATTCCTTGGTGTCGAGGACTGCGACGTCGTAGCTCGGGTTGATGTTGAGGTTCGCATTGGGATTGACGGTGAAGATGCTCGGCGCTTCGCCGCCGAAAGGCAGGCTGCTGCCGGTGCCGACCTGGACGCTCTGCGAGCCGCGCAGCAGCGTCAGGCCGGTGAAATACATCGGATGGCGGAAGCGCGCGCGCACGACGTTCAAGAGCAGCACCTGGTTGTTGCTGTCCTCGACGACTTTGTTGTAGCCGACGGTACGGCTCGTGATCATCGCGGACGAGACGCAGCCGGATAACGATAAATAGACAAATACCACTGTTAATAATCGCGCCTGCATGATTGATTCTCCCCTTCGGCCGGAGGTGAGGGTATGATCACTAATGCTACTGGACGTTCGCGGATGAGTAAACGGGCCGAGGCAACAGCGCTAACGGCGCCGGCGCTCGGCGAGGATCGCATCGACGGTGGCGGTGACGTCGTCGACATCACTCACGCTCATCGCCGGGTACAAGGGAAGCGACACAATTCGCTCGGCGGCGCGCTCGGCGTTGGGGAAATCGCCGGTGCGGTAGCCGAAAACTCTTTGATAATACGGCTGCATGTGCAGCGCGGGGAAATGGACGCCGGCGCCGATGTTGCGGCTTTTTAGGATTTCCAGGAATTGATTGCGATCGATGTCGAGGCGCTCGAGCTCCAGCTCTACGACCATGAGATGCCAGGCGTGCTTGTGCGCGTACGGAACGATGCCGAGCAGCTTGACGCCTTTCATTTTCTGGAATTTTCCTTTGTAATGTTTCGCCAACAGCGTCCGCCGATCGATGAAACCGTCGAGCTTCGCGAGCTGGTGAATGCCGATCGCTGCCTGGATATCCATCATCGTGTATTTCAGTCCGGGGAGTTCGACGGCGTAAAGCGGAGACTTGCCTCCCGCGTGGCGCTCCCAAGCGCTAGTGCGAATGCCGTGGAAACGAAACAGCCGCATCCGGTCGGCCCATTCGGCGTCGCGCGTCACGACCATGCCGCCCTCTCCGGTCGTAATCGATTTGATCGGGTGAAAACTGTAAACCGTGGCGTCGCCGATCGCGCCGATTTTCCGGCCTTTGTATTCTCCCCCGAGCGCGTGCGCGGCGTCCTCGATGACGAGCAGCTTGCGCCGCCGCGCGATGTCCAAGAGCTCGTCCATCGCGCACGGCTGGCCGGCGAAATGAACCGGCATGATCGCCTTGGTTTTTTCTGTAACGCGCCTCTCGACGGCGCCGACATCGATATTTAAAGTATCGCTTTCGCAATCGACCAAGACCGGACGCGCGCCTGCGAGTACGATCGCGTTGGCGGTCGCGGCAAACGTCATGCTCGACGTAATCACCTCGTCGCCCGCGCCGATGCCGGCGCCGAGCAACGCCAGGTGCAATCCGGCGGTTCCGGAAGAGACTGAGACCGCCTCGGGCATAGCGAGATATTCGCGAAAGCGCTGTTCGAACAGCGCAACTTTGGGGCCGGTTGTAATCCAACCGGAGCGCAGCGTTTCGACGACTTCCTGAATTTCCTCATCGCCGATCGTCGGACGCGATAGCGGGAGAAACGTTTGACGAATGGCTTTCATATTTACGCCGGGCACGCGACCCAACCGCTGCGGCCAGGAAGTCTTCCTTTCCTCACTTCCCGAATCGGCAGAGGATTGGATCGATCCTTTAATAACCGATCGGCAACTTCGCGTAATACCACGGTTTCTACCGAGCGTTTCTGCACTTCGCGGAGCAGCTCCTCGAATACCGGTAAATACGGCCGCCCTTCGACCTCGGCATGAATGGTATGGACGTTCAAACCGTCGCGCAACGAAGAGAGCAGTACGTTGTTGACGCGACGCTCGCGGCCGATCAGCTCATCGAGCGTCGGCAGAGTTGTAGGGATCTGCAGCGTTCTAAACGGACGGCCGCGATGGGCGGGAAAAAAAGCCACTCCGCCGCGCACGTCGCTCGCATAATCAAAGCCGAACGTGTCCTGGACGGCAAGACTCGCCGCCGTACAGCGCCAGCCCGGGGCGGCCGTAGCCCGCGGCCGCGCTCCGAGAATAGTCTCGTAAGCCTTAACGCTCCGTCCGAGCTCGTCCGCGATTTCCCGCTCGCTC
>DATJFG010000115.1:0-15061 GCA_035495775.1 Verrucomicrobiia bacterium
CGTCGTCGTGGGAAGAGAAGAAGAGCCGACGATGCTCAGGTTGTTGGATGCCATCAACGCGCTTTACCTGCCCAACAAGACGCTGCAGCTGATCTCTCCCGACGAGCCTTCGGAAAAACTTCCAGCCCCGCTCCAGGGCAAGGGGCAGATCGACGGCAACGCGACCGCTTATGTCTGCCACAACTACACCTGCTCCGCGCCGGTGACGGAGCCTGGAAAGCTGGAAGAGTTGCTGAAGTAGCCCTCGTTTGGAGGCCCGTTATGGCACTCTGTCTAATACAAAAAGCGGTATGGGTTCAGACGGTTTATGATTGGGGCGTGCAGCCCATAATTGAACTGCGGTGACCGGGGCGCACTCTCATTCCCACCAACACGTTTCTCTCTCCCATTCGATCGCTACGGAGAGAGGCATACGCGTGTTAAAGGTTTCCCTGTGCGTGCTGGCCCTCGCCGCTCTGGGCGAGGGGATCATGGCATGGTTGACCGCGAGCGTCGGGCTGCTCGCGGACATGATTCACAATTTCTCCGACGCCCTGGTCGCTCTGCCGCTCTGGTTCGCGTTCTCGCTGGCGAAAAAGAAACCGAGCGCGACTTACCCTTACGGGTTGTATCGCGTGGAAGACTTCGTCGGCCTGGCGGTCGTTCTGGTCATCGCCGGCAGCGGTCTCTGGACAGGCTATGAATCGATTCAGCGGCTGATTCATCCCGTCATGCCGCAGAACATCGCTTTGGGCGTGTTCGGAGGGGTGCTCGGCGCGCTGGGTAACGAGGTCGTCGCCCGATATCGCCTGAGCGTCGGCACGGAAATCCATAGCCATGCGTTGATGGCCGAAGGACACCACGCCAGGGTGGATGCCCTGACCTCGCTCGGCGTCGTCGTGGGATTGGTGTTCGCCGCGCTCGGCTATCCGGTGGCGGATCCTATCGCGGGACTCGTCATCACCTTTCTCATTTTTTCCATCGTGTTCGAGACCGGCAAGGCTCTCCTCTTTCGCATCCTGGGGAAGACCGACGACGAGCAGGTGAACGAGATCAGGCTCATCGCCCGCGGGATCGACGGCGTGGAGGGAGTCGACCGGATTAAGCTGCAATGGCTGGGGCATCGCTGTTTCGCCGATCTGTGCGTTACCGTTCTGCCCCATGTATCCATCGCCGAGGCGCATCGCATCACGGAAAGCGTCCGTCACGAGTTGCTCCACCATTTGCCCGCCCTCGTCGATGTAACGATTCACGCCGATCCTTTCACCACGGAATCTCCCGATCCGTTCCACCATCTCACCGCGCACCACTTTTGACGGCTAGAGTCGAGGTGAAGCATGACGCCGCATAAAAAAGCGCTGCTCTCAGAGTACTTCACCGTCGGCTGGAACGTCATCGAAGGCATCGTCGCCATCGCGGCGGGAATCCTGGCGAGTTCCATCGCCCTGGTCGGTTTCGGCCTCGACAGCTATATCGAAGTCGCCTCAGGAATGGTTTTGATCTGGCGGCTGCGGAAGCACGGCTTCAGCGACGACGGGGAAGAGGAGGCGGCGGAAAAAAAGGCGATCCTGTTCGTCGGCGTCACATTTTTTCTGTTAGCCGCGTATGTGCTCTATGAGTCGGGCAAGAAGCTCTACTTCCACGAGCATCCGGAAGAGAGTCTTGTGGGAATTATCCTCGCCATCGTCTCTTTCGTCGTGATGCCCTTCCTCGCGCTTTACAAGAAGAAGATCGCCGAGGAGATCCACAGCCGCGCCCTCAGGGCCGACGCGTTGGAGACTTTGGCCTGCTCGTATCTTTCCCTGACCCTTCTTCTGGGCCTAGGCGCCAACGCGCTTTTCGGCTGGTGGTGGGCCGATCCCGCCGCCGCGCTGGCGATGATTTACTTTTTGGTCAGAGAAGGATGGGAAGCGATCGAGGAAGGACGAGAGCCTGCCGCCGAAGAGGTTTAGTACTTCCGGACGCCTGCAGCGCCGCGGGGTCGATGCGGCCGTCAACCGCTTTGACAATACGTACAAAGTTTGAGATCATACGTACATGAAACCTCATATTAAGCGAAAAAATTATTACCTCGACGAGCGGAAAATCCGACGCGCCAAGGCGATCCTGAAGGCCCGCACGGAGACCCAGACGATCGACGCGGCGCTCGACCTCGTCGTCTTTAGAAAAGAGATTCTCGATTCGTTGGAAAAAGTCGCGGGCAAGGGCGGCGTCGAAAAGATCTTCTAGTGGCCAAGCATCTCATCGACAGCGATCTGTACATCGACTTGATCCAGACCGGTGGTACGCCGCCGGTCATTCGGGAGCTTTACGAGAGAGAAGCGCCCGGGATCTATTTCAGTTCGGTCGTCGCGCAGGAGCTGCTTGCGGGCGCTCGCACCCGCTTCGGCAAGCGCGCGGTCGAAACTCTGCTGGCGCCCTTCGAAAAAGCGCGCCGCATGGTCACGCCGAGCCATCGGGAGTGGCGGGAAACCGGAGCGGTCATGGCGGAAATTCTGAAGCGGCGGCGGGATCTAAAACACAAGCTGCCGGCGCTCGTCAACGATTGCCTTCTCGCTTTGAGCGCCCGCGCCATCGGCGCTTCACTTTACACACGAAATCGCGACGACTTCGTCATGATTCGTCAGGTGCGGCCGTTCTCGTTGATGATCGTCGGCTAAAATTCGCCTCAAAACTTGAGCTCCTTCCGCACCTGCTCCAACAGCGTAAAGTCCGTCACCTCCGCGGGCGTGATCGTCTTCGATCCCGCGCTGCGGCGCTGGTTCAGCTGATCGATGGACGCCTGCAGCGCCGCGGGGTCGATGCGGCCGTCGAGGGAATAGTTGGGCAGCATGATGTCGTAGGAGCGCTCGGCCAATTCGCGGTCGAGGTTGAGCCATTCCATCGCGACGGCGATCGCCTCCTCGCGGTGCTCCTTCATCTGGCGCATGCCTTTTAAGAACGAGCGGAGGATTTTCTTCGCCTCTTCCGGCTTCTCCTTGAGCCGCCGCTCCAGCGTCGCGACGCCGACCGCCGGCAAGGCGAGGAGATCGGAGGACGAGCCCAGGCTCTTGAAGCCGGCGCGCTCGGCGATGAAGTTGTTCGGCGCGGTCAAGACCGTCGCGTCGATCGCGCCGGCGCGAAGCTGGTCGAGACGAAGGCGCGCGTCGCCCACCGAGAGGATCGTCACCTCGGTCGCCGGGTTGATGCCGTTTTTGCTGAGGACGATGAGCATCCGCTGGTGCGAGGCGCCGCCGAAGCCGCTGACGGCGACCTTCTTGCCTTTTAAGTCGGCGAACGAGCGGATCTCGGGCCGCACCATGAGGAAGTCGGGGTTGTTCTTGGTCACGCCGGCGATCACCTTGGCCGGCAGGCCGCCCATGATCGCGCCCAGCACGGTCGTCACTGAAGTGAGATAGTGCATGCTGCCGGAGGCGAGCGCGGCCGCCAGGATGTTCGAGCGCGCCTGGACGAGCTTGACGTCGAGCCCCTCGCTTCGGAAGAACCCTTTCTTGAGCGCGACGTGCGTCGGCAGCTCGGTGAGGCTCCGGCTCGGGTAGCCGATGATCACCTCTTCGAGTGACTGCGCGGCGTGGGCACTTGAGGAGATCAGACCGATCAGACAGATCGGACCGATCAGTCGGATAATTCCGAAAGAAAACATCTCAGCTCGCCGTCAGCCGCTGGATGATGCGGTCGAGGTCGTCAGCGGAGTAATATTCGATTTCGATTTTTCCACGGCTCTTCCCCTTCGCCTGGACGAAGCGAATTTTTGTTCCGAGCGAGCGCTGGAGCTGCTCGACCAGCATGCGGACGTCGGCGTCCATCGCCGCCGGCTGCCGTTTTCTCCCGCCGGTCTTGAGATGAGCGGCGAGCTTCTCCGCCGCGCGGGCGGTGAGCCCCTTGGCGATCACCTCGCGCGCCGCGGCGATAATCGCCGCTTCGCTGCCGAGGCCGAGGAGCGCGCGCGCCTGCCCCGCCGGCAGACGGCCGGCGGCGATCTCGTCGCGCACCTGCTTCGGCAAGCCGAGGAGGCGCAGCGCGTTCGCCACCGCCGGGCGGCTTTTGCCCATCTTCTCGGCGATCTCTTCCTGGCTGAGGCCGAAGTCCTCGGTGAGTTTGCGATAGCCCTCGGCCTCTTCGATCGGGTTTAAGTCCTCGCGCTGGAGATTTTCCATCAGCGCGAGCTCGAGCGACGCGTCGTCCGCCGCCTCGCGCACGACGACCGGGACTTCTTTCAGTCCCGCCTGGCGCGCCGCGCGGAGCCGCCGCTCCCCGGCGATGAGTTCGTAATCCCCCGCCCCACTTCGCCTGACGATGAGCGGCTGGATGATCCCCTGCTGGCGGATCGACGCCGCGAGCTCGGCGATCTTCGCCTCGTCGAAGACCCGCCGCGGCTGGAGCGGGTTGGCGGCGATGCGGTCGATATCGACGCTGTTCTCCGTCGCGTCGTTCGGGCTCTCGGCGGCGGAAATGAGCGCGCCCAGCCCTCTACCCAAGCCCTTTTTCTGCACGGCGGCCCTCCTCTCCGTTCTCGATCAATTCCTTGGCGAGCGTGAGATAGTTCTGCGCGCCGGTCGAATGGACATCGTAAAGCAGCGCGGGCTTCCCGTGGCTCGGGCTCTCGCTCAAGCGCACGTTGCGCGCGATGACCGTGCTGAAAAGCCGGTCGGGGAAATGGGCGCGGATCTCCTCGGCGACCTGATGCGATAAATTATTCCTGCTGTCGAACATCGTGAGCAGAATCCCTTCGAGCCGGAGTTCCGGGTTGAGCTCGCGCTGGACGAGCTTGATGGTGTCGAGGAGCGACGTGAGCCCTTCGAGCGCGTAGTACTCGCACTGGAGCGGCACCAGGACAGAATCCGCCGCGACGAGCGCGTTCAGCGTGAGCAGCGCGAGCGACGGCGGGCAGTCGAGCAATACGAAATCGAATTCCCCGGCGACCGGCGCGAGCGCGTCCTTGAGGCGCCTTTCCCGGCGGTCGAGCGAGACGAGCTCGATCTCGGCGCCGGTCAAGTCGCGCGTCGACGGCGCGACGAAGAGATAGGGCAGCTCGGTCTGGCGCAGCACATCGGCGAGCGCCGCCTCGCCGATGAGCGCATGATAGAGGCTCCGGCCAACCGCCGCGCGCTCGAAGCCGAGGCCGGTCGTGCTGTTCCCCTGCGGGTCGACGTCGACGAGCAGCGTACGCTTTTCCGCGACCGCCAGCGAGGCGGCGAGATTCACGGAAGTCGTGGTCTTGCCGACGCCCCCCTTCTGGTTGGCGATGGCGATGACTTTTGCCATTTATCTTAGCAATATCGAATACTTACGATTGTACCTAGATGCCCTATAGATGTATCACAGCAGGGCTGGATTTGAAAGAAAAAGTTTCACGTGAAACTTTTCGCTGAACCGGCCATCTTGCGTTTGTGCACGTAGATCGACAGCAGCGAGATCGCCGCCGGCGTGATGCCGGCGATGCGGGAGGCCTGCCCGAGCGAGAGCGGTCGGATGCGCGCGAGCTTCTCGCGCGCCTCGCGCGAGAGGCCGGTGACGGCGGCATAATCGATGTCGTCCGGCAGCCGCGTCCCTTCGAAATTCTTCGCGCGCCGCACGCTCTCGAGCTGCCGGTCGATGTAGCCGGCGTACTTGATCTCGACCTCGGCCTGGAGCGCGACGTCGAGCGGAATATCGCTGAAGCCGGGTACGAAGCGGCGCAGATCGGCAAAGGCGATCTCCGGCCGCCTGAGCAGCTGCGCCAGCGACGTTCCGCCGCGGACGGCTGCCGAGCCCAGCGCCGTGAGCTTGTCGTTGATCGAGTTATCCGCGTTGATCATCGTCTGATCGAGCGTGCGGAGCAAAGCCGCGACACCGTCTCGCTTCCGCTCCAGCCGCGCATAGGCCTCCCGACTCACTGAGCCGATCTTATGGCCGATCTCCGTGAGGCGCAGGTCGGCGTTGTCCTCTCGCAGCAGCAGGCGGTATTCGGCCCGGGAAGTGAACATCCTATAGGGCTCGCCGTCGGTCCCCTTCGTGACTAAATCGTCAATAAGTACACCGATATAGGCCTCGTCGCGTTTGAAGACTAGCGGCTCGTCCCCGCGCAGGCTCAAGCCCGCGTTGAGACCCGCCATGAGCCCCTGCGCCGCCGCCTCCTCGTAGCCGGTCGTGCCGTTGATCTGGCCCGCGTGGTAGAGATTTTTGACGAGCTTGGTCTCGAGCGACGGATAGAGCTGCGTCGGCTCGGCGTAGTCGTATTCGATGGCGTAGCCCGGGCGCATGATCTCGGCACGCTCGAGCCCCTCGATAGAATGGACCATGGCGACCTGGGCGTCGAGCGGCAGGCTCGTCGACAGACCGTTGGGATAGACCTCGACGGTGTCGAGCCCCTCCGGCTCGAGGAAGATCTGGTGCCGCTCCCTGTCGGCGAAGCGGACGACCTTATCCTCGATCGACGGGCAGTAGCGCGGGCCGCGGCTCTTGATGAGGCCCGAGTACATCGGCGAGCGGTGGAGCGACGCTCGGATCGCCTCGTGCGTCTGGTGGTTGGTGTAGGTGATGTGGCAAGGCACCTGCCGCTGCGTGATCTTCTCGGTCGAGAAGGAAAACGGCGCCGGCGGATCGTCGCCGTGCTGGACCTGGAGCCGGTCGAAGTCGATCGTGCGGGCGTCGAGCCGCGGGCAGGTCCCGGTCTTGAGCCGGCCGATCTTAAAACCGAGCTCGATCAGCGAGGCGCTGAGCCCCTGGGCGGCGAAGTCGCCGGCGCGGCCGGCGGAATAGTTCTTGTCGCCCACATGGATGAGGCCGCGGAGAAAAGTCCCGGTCGTGAGGATCACCTTGCGGCCGTGAAAGAGCTCGCCGATCTGCGTCTCGACGCCCGCGACCGCGCCGTCTTCGACGATGAGCCGCTCGACGCTCGCCTGGCGGAGCGTGAGGTTCGCGGTATTCTCCAGGACACGCTTCATGCGCTGGCGGTAGAGCGCCTTGTCGGCCTGGGCGCGCGAGGCGCGCACCGCCGGCCCCTTCTTGGTATTCAGCGTGCGGAACTGGATACCAGTCTCGTCGATTGCCCGGGCCATCTCCCCGCCGAGAGCGTCGATCTCCTTGACGAGGTGCCCCTTGCCGATGCCGCCGATGGCGGGGTTGCAGGACATCTGGCCGATGTGGTCGAGGTTGAGCGTCAGCATGAGCGTCTTGCAGCCCAGGCGCGCGCCGGCGAGTGCCGCCTCGATGCCGGCGTGCCCTGCGCCGACGATGATGATGTCGTAGATCTTTTCAGTCATGTTTCACGTGAAACAATTCGCGTAGCGCAATTTTTTATTTTTATAATATACTATTTTCCAATGCAAAATTTAGTAAAAATATGTTCTAAAATATCTTCGTTATCGACCGTGCCGACGACCTCTTCGAGCCCGCGCTTGGCCTCCGATAGCTCCAGCGCGACCAATTCCGCCGCCACACGGTGGTCTAGTGATGTCACGGCGGCGGACAAGCCGCCGATACTCCGCTCCAGCGCCGCCTTATGGCGAACGTTGGTGAGGACGATCTCCGGCTCCGCCGGCGCGGCGATCAGCAATTCGCGTAGCGCCTGCTTGAGCTCGTCGATCCCTGCGCCGCTCTTCGCCGATACGGAGACGATCGCTTTGTCGGGCGCGGCTTCGGCGAGCCACGAGCGGTCGATGCGCTCGGTGAGATCGCTCTTGTTGACAACGAGCAAGCCCTTCTTGCCGCGCACCGCCTTCATCAGCGCCTCGTCCTCCAGCGTGTGCGACTCGGCGCCGTCGATGACGACGAGCGCGGCGTCGGCGGCCTCGAGGTGCTTGCGCGTAAAATCGATGCCGGCCTGCTCGATCGGATTGTCCGTCTCGCGGATGCCCGCCGTGTCCCAGAGCGCGACCGGGAGACCGCCGAGATTGACGCTCTCCTCGATCACGTCGCGCGTCGTCCCCGGCAGCGGCGTCACGATCACGCGCTCCGCGCCGAGCAGCGCGTTCAGCAGACTCGATTTGCCGACATTGGGCCTGCCGGCGATGCAGACGCGCGCGCCTTCGCGGAACAGGCGCCCCCACTCGTAGGTTGCGACGATCGCGGCGATGCGATTTTTCAGCGCATCGATCTTAGTGATGAGCGCTTGCTTGGGCAAATGATCGATTTCCTCCTCGGAGAAATCGATCGCCGCCTCGATCTCGGCAAGGATATCCAATAATTCTTCGCGGAGCGCGCCGACCCACTGCGAAAGGCCGCCGTGCATCTGCTCCAGCGCGAGCCGCATGCCGGTCTCGGTGCGCGCCTGCGTGAGATCCAATACCGCCTCGGCCTGGGCGAGATCGATGCGGCCGTTCAAAACCGCCCGCTGGGTGAATTCCCCCGGCTCCGCCTGACGCGCGCCGCGCGCGAGCGCGGCTTCGAGGACGCGGCGCGTGACGAGCCGGCCGCCGTGGCAGTGGAGCTCGACGACGTCCTCGCCGGTATAACTCTTCGGCCTGCGCATCAAAACGGCGAGCGCGTCGTCGAGGATCGCGCCGCTCTCGGGGTCGCGAAGCGTCCCGCGATGCAGCACGTGCGAGCGCAGCGCGCCGTTCTTTGCGCCGGAGCGGAGAAAGATCTCGCGCGCGATGCGCTCGGCATCGGGACCGGAGAGCCGCACGATGGCGACGCCGCCCTCGCCCGGCGGCGTGGCGACCGCGGCTATAGTGTCTTCGCGGTACATAAAAACCAAATTATCTTATCAAGTTGAGAATCGAAGACAACGGCGGATTAGCCGGCAGAAGAAGAACGCTCCGTGAGGCGCTGATCGCTGTCAGCGAAACAAAGCTCCGTCACCCCGGCGAAAACGGGGGCCCAGGTTTAAATAGACGCGATTCCCGCTGTCGCGGGAAAGAGCCGCGAAGCCAAAATTTCCTCGATGCTTTGAGCGAAAGATGGGGTGAACGGGAAGAGAGGCTCTACAACCCCCTGGGGCCACCTGGCCCCAGGGGTCGGCTAACACTTACTTCCGTCAAATCGATCGATCAGCCGTTATCTAGACGCTGACTCTGTTTCATGGTACTGGCTCACGGAACCAAACTGATCGACCGTAATGGTGCGCATGGAACCCTTTGAATTTTTCGCGTCGAAGGAATATTCGACCGAATGGTAGGCATCGCCATCCTTATTATAACACACGGTGTTATAGCCTCCGCCGTAGGCAGGTCCTCGGCCCTCGCGTCCCGCAGAGCGGGTGGCCTGCGCGACTTTAAAACCTTTGAGGTTTTTGTCGGCATACTGTTGGGCCAAGTCCAGCGCTTGGCTCTCGTTTATTTTGTGTCCCGCAACGTTCGGGCGCGGACATTGTGCTCCTGCTACTGAGATCTTGCCCGACGAATCGCGCGGATCGCGCGAGCTCGGCGCGTTGCGGCCGCTCGACAGGTCGTTGCCGAAGGACGAGGACGACTGCGCCGCGGCCACACCGGACAGCGCAAACATCACCGCTGCGACGACGACCGGCGATAATGCTAATCCTAATTTAGTCATGTCTTTTCTCCTCATTAAATTAAATATTAATTTGTCTCGTTCTGCCCATACACTTGCTGAAAAGCTGAATTTACGAACATCTCATTTAATCTGGGTGGCCCTCTTTTTCGTGTCGCTCGATACATGATCGTAACTGCCGGCTGGGCGTTCGCCCTTAGTCTTTGGGCAAGCGTCGTACTGAGAGCGGCGAGGCCAGCCATGTCCCGGCAAAGCCGCTCACGCAGCTCCCGCGTCAATACTTCCGCTCGCCCGAAAGCCATCGTTCCTTTATCCTACGGATAAAGTCTCGGTTTATTCACTTCTTCGACCTTTAGTCATCAGAAAGTCTTAGTTATACTGCGAAGAAAGTCTTAGTACTTAAACGATCATCCGTCAAGTACCCGTCTAATCGAGCGCTCGGGTCTTCAGCTTCGGCCGAGACTTTGCGGTAGGATGAACGGGAGCGGGTGGAAGATGCTAGCGCCCGTAGAGGCGCTTGACGAAGCCGCTCTGCTCGATTTCGCGCAGGAGCGACGGATCGATGAAATCGTTCGGATTGAGGCCCTTGGCCTGCGGCCGGCTTTTGGCGAGCTGATCGATGATGATCTGAATCCCTTCGGGATTGGGGTAGGGCACATCGCGGATGAGACGCTTGGAATATTCTTCGTAAGCGGTGTTCATGATCGAGACGTCGTCGAGACGCGCGACCTTCTTCATCGTGTTGAGGCTGAGCTCCTTGTTCGTTTTGAAGAGATAAATGCCTTCGAGATAGGCCTTCAAAAACTTAATCGCCGCGTCGCGGTGCTCGCGCACGAAGCTCTTCCGCGTGCCGATGCCGTGAAGCGTGTAGGTGACGCCGAGATTGCTCAAATCGTAGAGCAGATGGCCGCCGGCCTTGAGCGCGATGGTAGCGAACGGCTCGGAGATGACCGCCGCGTCGATCGCTTTGCCCTGGAGCGAGGCCGCGAGCTCCGGCTCGCCGCCGATCTGAAGGATCGCGACGTCGCGGTCGGGCACGAGCCCCCAGCGGTCGAGCGCATAGCGAATGGAAAAATCGCTCGCGCCGCCGATGCGCGAGATGCCGATGCGCTTGCCCTTGAGCGCGGCGATCTCGCGCAGGTCGGGACGCGAGACGATCTTGAACGTGAAGGTGTTGAGCGTCGAGGTGAGCCCGACGAAGTCGGCGCCCGACATGTCAGCGTTGATATTGGCTACGCCGCCGCTGGTGAGAAAATGAATCTCGCCCGCGAGCGCCGCCTGCACCGCGCGCGAGCTCACCGGGACGTAGAGCATGTCGAGATTGAGCCCCTGCTTCTTCCCCAGATCGAGCTCTTTCATGAGATAGAGCGGGATCATCTGAATCGCGATAGAGGTGTAGGCGCCGCGGACCCTGAATGAGTCTTGCGCGGCGGCGGTAGAGGCGAAAACCGCGACAAGCAGCGCGATCAGAATATGGCGCAGCATTTTCATCTCAACTCTCTTCGCCGCTGAACGCGAAACGCTCGAGCGCGCGCGGGTCGAGGTCGACGCCCAGGCCCGGCGCGTCCGGCGGCGACATCAAGCCGTTTCGCGCCTCGAGCGGCGCGCGCAGGATCTCCGTGCGCAGCGGGTTGTAAGTCGTGTCGAGTTCCATGACGATGGCATTCTTGAGCGCCGCAGAGAGATGCAGGCTCGCCGCGAGAGCGACGCCGTCACCCCAGGTGTGAAGCGAGATCGGAAGCCGATGGGAATCCGCCAGCGCGGCGATGCGGACGATCTCGCTGATGCCGCCGGCGCGCGCCACGTCCGGCTGCAGTACGTCGACGGCGCGGCGGGCGATGAACTGCTCGAAGTCGTAGACAGTATGCAGGTTCTCGCCCAGCGCGATGGGAATTTTCGTGGATGCTTTCAATTTTGCGTGCGCCTCGGCGTCGGCGAAGAACATCGGCTCCTCGAGCCAGCCGACGTTGAGCCCAGCGAGCGCCTGCGCGGCGCGCTCCGCGGTCGGGAGATCGTAGCCCATATTGGCGTCGCTCATGAGCGGGAACTTGCCGCCGACGGCTTCGCGCACGGCGCGTACGCGCTCGATGTCGCCCGCGACGTCGAAGCCGATCTTCATCTTGATGCCCTTGAAGCCCTGCTCGACGAGGCCGAGCGCGCGGTCGACGACCTTCTTGATCTCGTCCGGATAGAGGGCCGTCGCGTAAACCTCGACGCGCTCGCGCGGCTCGTCGTTCAGCAGCTTGTAAACCGGCGCGCCTTCCGCCTTGCCGCGGATGTCCCACAGCGCGACGTCGAAGCCGGAGAGCGCGACGAAGCCGATGCCGCGGAGCCCGAGCTGCCGCGCGCGCGGGCCGAAATAGAGCTTGCGCCACAGCGCGTCGATGTCGGTCGGGTCCATACCGAGTACGGCGGGCTTGATGACCTGTTCGAGAATGAATCGAACGATCGCGCCGTTGCCGGAGCAGGAGCCGAGCCCGCGGATACCGCTGTCGGTCTCGACCCGCACTAGCGCCGTCGTGCGCGACTCCCGCACGCCGCTGCGGCTTGTGACTTGTCCCTCGGCGGGAATCGTCGCGCGGAGCCGGATCGCCCGGACGTCGGTGATCTTCACGGGAACTCAGCGGAAGTACTTGTGGTACTCGTTGTTGTAGCGATTGTAATCTTCGGCGGACCCGGGCTTCACGACCAGCAGCTTCCGCCCCTCGATCAGCCGCGGCGGGTCGGGCGGCACATCTTTCCGCGCCGGAATCCGGCTCACGCTGCGCATGATCTTCTGCCCTTCTTCCGACAGGACGAAATCGATGAAGAGCCGCCCGGCGGCGGGATGGGCGTGCTTCGCCGTGACGCCGATCACGATCGAATAGACGAAATGCGGGTCGAGCGCGACCCACTCGATCGGCGCGCCGAGCTTCTTATAGATCTCGACGCTGGTCGGGTACTGCGAGATCACGAGCGGAAACTCCCCCGCGACGAGAAGCTGCCCGGTGATGGTGTTGCCGTCGCGCGCCTGCACGTCCTGGCGGCTCAGCGCCTCCATGTACTTCCGGCCCTTCTCCTCGCCCATCATCTGGAGCATCGCGACGTACCACTCGGTCTTATTGAGGTCGAGCCCCATCTTGCCCTTCCATTTGGGCAGGAGGAGCTCGTCGTAGCTCTTCGGCACATCGGCGGGTTTCACCATGCGCGTGTTGTAGGCCATGGTCATCGGGTTGATATAGGCCGCGGTCCAGTAGCCGTCCTTGTCTTTAAAGGCGTCGCCGTAGGCGGCGCGCTCCGGCGAGGGGTATTTACCGAGGAGCCCGCGCTGCAGCAGCGTCGTCATCGGGAAAATGCTCGATTGATAAACGTCGGGGAGAAACTGACCCGCCTTGACCTCGGTCAAATATTTTTCGAGCAGCTTGTCCTTGCCGGCGCGGAAGTATTCGAACTGGATGAACGGGTATTTTTTCTCGAACGCGGCCTTGAAGGCGTTGGCGTCCGACGCCGTATACGCGGCGTAGACCACAAGCTTGCCTTCCTTCTTCGCCTCGTCCACGAGCTTAGCGCGATCGGCGGTCTGCGCCGCGGCGAAAGACGAAAGCCACAAGCTCGCGCCGGCCGAGATCAGCAAGAGAATGCTTTTTTTCCGCAGCCTCATCGCGCGAGCTTCCAGGTTTTGCCGGGAATCGTCTCGCCGTCCACGTTGATGTATTCGGTCGAGTCGTCGGTGCGGGTTCTGCCGTCCGCCTCGATGCGCGTGACTTTCGGCTTTCCCTTGCGCGCCGAAAACCTGAGCAGCACAAGAGGCCCCGCGCCGCTGTTGGCGAACCAGTAGTACCAGCCTTCGGGCAGCATGATGCCCTGGCCTTTTTTTAAGACCGTCGGCTTCTCCTCTTTGTCGTAAAAGGTCGCCTCGCCGTCCATCACGACGAAGGCATGATCCTCGCCCGGGTGCGTGTGCAGCTTGTTCTTTCTCCCCGGCGTGTAGTAGTTGAGGCCGACCGAGACGAGCTCGGTGCGGGAAAGCGGCATGTGGCTCCGGCCGCCGGTCAAATCCGGCGTCGCGAGCTCGAAGACGTGCGCGTCCATAGAAAGCCTCCTGTGACTTAAGTCAGATTCGTCATCTAGATGAAGCGCCGCTCGCTGTCAAGCAAGCGCCGCACATGCATTGCGCACGCCCCGCGAGCTATGATTTATAGGAAACGAAAGGAGCGAACATGCCCAACATCGGTTTCTGCATGGTGAGCGCCGGACCGCAGATTACTTCGGATCACGTCGTCAAAGTCGCGCGCAAGGTCGAGGAGATCGGGCTCCACTCGATGTGGGCGCTCGACCGCGTCGTCTACGACAACCTCGAGCCGCTGACGCTGCTCAGCGCCGCGGCGGCGGTGACCTCGAAGATTCGCCTCGGCACGTCGGTCCTGCTCGCGGCGCTCCGGCCGCCGGCGGCGCTGGCGAAGACCGTTGCCACGCTCGATTTTCTTTCCAACGGGCGCGTCACGCTCGGCATCGGCTTCGGCAGCCGCGAGAACGACTTCACGGCGATCGGCGTTCCCTTCGAGCACCGCGGCGGCCGCGCCGAGGAGCAGATCACTCTGATGAAACGTTTATGGACCGAAGAGAAAGTCACGCATAAGGGAAAATATTTTCACATAGAAAACGTGACGATCGGCCCGCGCCCCGCGCAAAAACCCCATCCGCCGATCTGGACCGGTGGCGGCGCGGATGCGGCGCTCAAGCGCGCCGGGCGCATCGCCGACGGCTTCATCTGCGGCAGCTCGTCGATCCCGGAATTCCCCTCGATCTGGGAGAAGATCGCGGGCTACGCCAAGGCCGCCGGGCGCGACCCGAACAAAATCGCCAAGGCCGGCCTCACGTTCATGGCGATCGACAACGACAAAAAGAAGGCGGTTGCTGCGTGCGAGGCTTATCTCACGCGCTACTACGGCAAGGTGCGATTCGATGTCGAGAAAGTTTTGCTCGTGGGATCGCCGGAGGCCTGCGCGGAGAAAATCCGCGCGGCTTTCAAGAACGGCCTCGACACGCTGATCATCGGCGGCGCGGTGCCGGATTTAAGACAGCTCGATATACTCGGCGAGAAGGTGTTGCCGCTCCTGAAATAAAAAACGCAGCCTGCGCGCCGAAGTATTCGGCCGTGCAGGCGTCGTTTAGCGGAGCGCGCGACAGCATAACCATCATCGCGCATCTTTCTGTCATGACAACGGATCCCCATTCGCTTCGCGGCATGACGAGTCGAGAAGCGGCGGAGCGTCTTAAAACCGACGGCTGGAACGAGCTGCCTTCCACCACTCGCACAGGAACGGCCGCCATCGTCTTGCATGTAGTTCGTGAGCCGATGTTCGTGCTGCTCATGCTCGGCGCGGCTGTCTACACGAGCGTCGGCGATTACCGCGAAGCCTTGATCCTTTTCGCCTCGGTCCTCTTCATCATGGGCATTACGGTCTTTCAGGAGCGCAAGACCGAGCGCGCGCTGGAAGCGCTGCGCGATCTCTCCAGCCCGCGCGCCCTGGTGATCCGCGACGGCGAAGAGAAGCGGATCGCCGGGCGCGAAGTCGTGCGCGGCGATCTGCTGATTCTTGCGGAGGGCGATCGCGTCGCGGCGGACGCGGCCGTGCTTTCGTGCAACGATTTGCTCGCGGACGAGTCT
>DATJFG010000116.1:0-35543 GCA_035495775.1 Verrucomicrobiia bacterium
CCTGGGACTCCAAATGGTTCGCGCGCCACGATTACGCCAAGCTTCTCCACGAGGACTTCCGGATCAAAAACTTTTTGAAGAGCCGCCTGTATCACGCCGGCGTCTCGAAAATCGAGATCGAAAGCGCCGCCGCCAAAGCCAAGATCAACATTCATACGGCGCGGCCGGGAATCGTCATCGGCAAGAAGGGCGCAGAGATCGAGAAGCTCAAAAAAGAGATCTCGCGTCTTACGCAGCGCGAGGTTTACTTGAATATCATCGAGGTACGGCGCCCCGATCTCGATGCGCAGCTCGTGTCCGAGAACGTGGCGCTGCAGCTCGAGCGCCGGGTGGCGTTTCGCCGCGCGATGAAGGAAAGCGTCTCGCGCGCGATGCGAATGGGGGCGCAGGGCATCAAGATCCAATGCGCCGGCCGGCTCGGCGGCAACGAGATCGCGCGCACCGAATGGTACCGCGAAGGGCGCGTGCCGCTGCACACGCTGCGCGCCGACATCAGCTACGGCTTCGCCGAATCGAAGACGACCTACGGTGTCATCGGCGTCAAGGTATGGATCTTCCGCGGCGAGGTATTGACCGAAGAGGAGCAGCAGCAGAAGCAGGCGATCGGAGCATAAAGACTTTAGGCAGAAACAAACATGCTCGAACCGAAAAAAGTAAAATATCGAAAGCAGCAGAAAGGACGGCGATCCGGTATGGCGATGCGCGGCTCGACGCTCGCCTTCGGCGATTACGGTCTCAAGGCGCTCGAGCGCGGCTGGCTCGGCGCGCGCGAGATCGAAGCCGCGCGCATCGCGCTCACGCGCTATTTGAAGCGCGGCGGCAAGGTTTGGATTCGGATTTTTCCCGACAAGCCGATCACCAAAAAACCCGCCGAGACGCGCATGGGAAAAGGCAAGGGCGCGCCTGAAGCGTGGGTTGCCGTGATCAAGCCCGGCCGCATCCTCTACGAGATGGAAGGTGTCGAGCCCGATCTGGCAAAAGAGGCGTTCCGCCTGGCGGCTCACAAGCTCTCGCTTCCGACCATGTTCATCGAGCGGAGAAGGGCGACCCATGGAGGCTAAAGATTTAAGAGAGCTGGGGGATGAGGAGCTCGCTCAGAAGCGCCGCGAGCTGAAGGAAGAGATTTTTCATTTAAAGCTGCGCAAGGCGACCGGCAGACTTGAGAATCCGATGAAGCTGCGCGAAAACCGTCGCGACCTAGCGCGCATCGAAACGATTTTGAAGCAGAAAGAGCCCAAAGGCGGAAAGAATTAATGGAACCGAGGCGGATGCACAAGGAGCGCCAGGGTGTGGTGCTCAGCAACAAGATGCAGAAAACGGTGATCGTCGCGGTCGAGCGCACCGTGCTGCATCCGAAATACAAAAAATATTTAAAGCGCCGCAGCAAGGTGAAAGCGCACGACGAAAAGGGCGAGTGCCGCATCGGCGACCGCGTCATCATCGTCGAGACCCGGCCGCTCAGCCGGGACAAGCGCTGGCGCGTATCGAAGGTCGTCAATCGGGCGGTCGTCGACCCGACCATTGCTCCGGACGCTCCGCTGACCGCCTGATTTTTCGTGACAGGATCCATTTATGATTCAGATGAGAACGGTGTTGGACGTGGCGGATAACTCGGGCGCGCGCAAGGTCCAATGCATCAAGGTCCTGGGCGGCAGCAAGCGTAAGTACGCATCGATCGGCGATATCATCGTGGTTTCGGTCAAGGAGGCGATTCCCAACGCAAAAGTAAAAAAAGGGGAAGTGACCAAGGCGGTGGTTGTCCGGACGGCGAAGGAGCTTGGGCGCTCGGACGGCAGCTATATTCGCTTCGATACGAATTCCGCGGTGCTGATCGACAATCAGAAGGAGCCGATCGGCACGCGCATCTTCGGGCCGGTGGCGCGCGAGCTCAGGGCGAAGAAATTCATGAAGATCATCTCGCTCGCGCCCGAGGTATTGTAAGCAGTCTCAATTCCAGATTTGAACGCAGGGAAGACACAACGTGCATATTCGGAAAAACGACAGCGTCATGGTGATCGCGGGGCGCGAGCGGCGCAAGACCGGTAAGGTCCTCAGAGTCCTTCCCAAAGAAGGCGTGGCGATCATCGAGCGCATCAACATGGTGAAGCGCCACACGCGGGCGCGCGGACCGCAGCAGCCCGGCGGCATCGTGGAAAAAGAGGCGCCGATCCCGCTCTCGAACCTCATGCTCATGTGCGATAAGTGCAACGCGCCCGTCCGCGTCGGTCGCAAGGAGATGACGGGCGAGGCGAAGGCGCGCGTCTGCCGCAGGTGCGGCGATCCGTTGGATTAAACAGTATGGCTGCGCGACTCAAAAAGAAATACGACGAAGAGGTTGTCCCGGCGATGATGAAAGAGTTCGGCTACAAGAACTCTCTTCAAGTGCCGCGCCTCGAGCGCATCACTCTCAACATGGCGCTCAGCGAAGCGACGCAGAACGTCAAGGTACTCGATTCGGCGGCTGCCGAGATCGCCGCGATCACCGGCCAGAAGCCGGTCATCACGAAGGCGAAGAAGGCGATCGCCAATTTCAAGCTGCGCCAAGGGGTGCCGATCGGCTGCATGGTCACGCTTCGACGCGACCGCATGTATGAGTTTCTCGACCGGCTGATCCACGCAGCGCTGCCGCGCGTGCGCGACTTTAAAGGCATCCCGGGGAAATCGTTCGACGGCCGCGGCAACTATTCGCTGGGGCTGCGCGACCAGGTGATCTTTCCCGAGATCGTGGCCGACAAAGTGGACAAGACCCGCGGTCTCACGGTTTCGATCGTGACGACGGCGAAAACGGACGACGAAGGCAAGGCCTTGCTCAAGCATCTGGGCATGCCTTTCGCCGCTTAGAGCTGGAGGGATTCATTGGCTAAGACATGTCTCAGGGTGAAGGCGGAGCGCCCGAACAAATTTAAAGTGCGGCAGTACAACCGCTGCCCGCTGTGCGGCCGCTCCCGCGCGTTCTTCCGCCGTTTTCGCATGTGCCGCATCTGTCTCAGGGACCACGCGCGCAAGGGGCATATCCCGGGACTCATCAAGGCGAGCTGGTAGGAGCTGGAATCATGGCAATGACCGATCCAATCGCCGATCTGTTAACGCGCATCCGCAACGCCATGCGCGCCGGTCACGACAGTGTCGAGGTGCCGAGCTCGCGGCTAAAGGAGTCGCTCATCAAGGTTCTTATCGCCGAGGGCTATCTGCAGGACCTGAAAAAGATCAAGGCTAAAGAGGGCGCAGGCGAGCTACTCAAGGTTCAAATCCGATTCGATAAGCAGAACCGCCCGGTCATCACCGGCTTGAAGCGCGTCAGCCGTCCGGGCCGGAGAATTTACGTCGGCATCGACGACATCGCGCCGATTCGCAAAGGACTGGGCGTCAATGTCCTGTCGACTCCGAAAGGCATCCTCGTCGACCGCGAAGCGAAGAAGGCAAAGGTCGGCGGCGAACTCATCTGTTCGGTTTGGTAGAGGTATAAAGTGTCTCGGATTGGAAAATTACCGATATCCGTTCCCGACGGCGTCAAAATCGCCCTTGCGGATAGAGCGGTCAAAGTCGAGGGTCCCAAAGGCAAGCTCGAGACGGCCGTTCCGCCCGGCATCGAGGTAGAGGTGGACGGAAAAATTGTGCGCGTCACGCGCAGCGCGGAAGAACGCAACATCAAGGCGCTGCACGGTCTCGCGCGCAAGCTCATCGCGAACATGGTCGAGGGGGTGAGCAAAGGCTTCACGCGCGTGCTCGAGATCAACGGCGTCGGCTACCGCGCCGAGGTTAGGGGGTCGGATCTTCATATCGCCCTCGGCTATTCGCATCCGATCGTCTACCCGCTGCCCAAGGGGGTCACGGCCAACGTCGAGCGCCAGATCATCATCACGCTGACGAGCGCCGACCGGCGACTGCTCGGGGAGACTGCTGCGGCGATCCGCGGCTTTCGACCGCCGGAACCCTATAAAGGCAAAGGCATCAAGTACCGCGAAGAGGTCATCAAGAGGAAAGCGGGCAAGGCGGTCGGCGCCGCCAGCTCGTAACAGGAAGCGCCATGCTGGGGAATCACAGAGTCGTCGCGCGCATTAGGCGCCAGAAGCGAGTGCGCAAGCAGGTCCGCGGCAGCGACGAGCGGCCGCGCATCTGCGTCTATCGAAGCGACAAGCACATTTACGCGCAGGTGATCTCCGACGACAAGGGGGTGACTCTCGTTTCCGTGTCGACCCTCTCGCCGGGGGTGAAAGGCAAATCCAAGAGCACCAAGGGCGTGGCGGCGGCTAAAGCCGTCGGGCAGGCGCTCGCCCAGGCTTGCAAGGAAAAAAATATCAACCATGTCGTCTTTGACCGAAACGGATTCCTCTACCATGGCCGGGTGAAGGCATTGGCCGATGCGCTGAGAGAAGCGGGGCTTAAATTTTAATATGGAACGAATCGATCCACAGGGTCTGGAACTCAAAGAGAAGGTCGTCCACATCAGCCGCGTCGCCAAGGTCGTCAAGGGCGGACGGCGGTTCAGCTTCAACGCTCTCGTCGTCGTGGGCGACAGCCGGTCGGTCGTCGGCTACGGGCTGGGAAAAGCCAAAGAGGTGCCCGAGGCGATTCGCAAGGGTTTGGAGCAGGCGAAAAAGAGCTTGATCAAGATTCCCGTCATCGACGGCACGATTCCTTTCGAAGTGGCCGGCCGATTCGGCGCGGGGTATGTCGTTTTGAAGCCGGCTTCCGACGGCACCGGAGTGATCGCGGGCGGCGGCGTGCGCGCCGTCGTCGAGGCCGCGGGCATTCAAAACGTGCTGACGAAGTGCATCGGCTCTTCGAACCCGCACAACAGCGTCAAGGCGACTTTCGAAGCGCTGCGAGATTTAAGGCTTCCGGAAGAGGTGGCGGGGCGGCGGGGCAAACCTTTGCAGGAGATTCGCTAATCATGAATTTGGGCGATTTAAAACCGGCACCCGGTTCCACCAAGAAAAGAAAACGCGTCGGCCGCGGCGATGGCTCGGGCCACGGCAAGACCTCCTGCCGCGGGCACAAGGGGCAGGGGTCGCGCTCCGGCGGCAACGTACAGCCCGGCTTCGAGGGCGGGCAGATGCCGCTCCAGCGCCGCATCCCCAAGCACGGCTTTCACAATCCGTTCCGGCGCGCCTGGGCCGTCGTCAATCTGGGACAACTGGAAGCGTTCGAGACCGGGAGCGAAGTGAGCCCCGAGGCTTTGCACGAGCGCCGGCTGGTGCGCCGGAAAAGCGAGCCGGTGAAAGTTCTCGGCGACGGCGAATTCACCAAGCGCCTGACGATCAGGGCCCACGCATTTTCCGCCAAAGCCAAAGAAAAAATCGAGTCCCTCGGCGGCAAAGCGGAGCTCATTCAGGAAGCGATTAACGAGAAACAAAAAACACGAACGGGACAATAACTAGCGAGCTTTTATGATCGAAGGTTTTCAAAACGCGGGAAAGATTCCGGAGCTGAGGCGGAGGATCTTCTTCACGCTCGCCATGCTCGCGGTCTACCGCGTCGGCGTTCACATCCCGACGCCGGGCATCGACCGCATCGCACTGGCGTCGTTCTTCGACCGCGTGAAGGACACGATTTTCGGCCTGTTTAATCTCTTCTCCGGCGGCGCGCTCGAGCAGTTCTCGGTATTTTCGCTCGGCATCATGCCCTACATCAGCGCATCGATCATTCTCCAACTGCTCACGGTCGTTTTTCCTTATCTCGAGCGGCTCTCGAAAGAGGGCGAGGCTGGGCGCAGGAAGATCACGCAATACACGCGCTACGGGACGATCGTCTTATCGATCGTCCAGGGTCTGATGATCGCCGTTGGCATGGAAGGCACGCGCGGCGCGGGCGGCGAGGCGATCGTGCTCGATCCCGGCTGGGGCTTTCGCATCATGACCATCATCACGCTCACCTCCGGCACGGCGTTCATCATGTGGCTCGGCGAGCAGATTACCGAGCGCGGCATCGGCAACGGCATCTCGCTCATCATTTTCGCCGGCATCGTGGCGCGGCTCCCCGGCGCGATGACCTCGACGTATCAGTTCATTCAGGAGGGCGAGCTCGGCATTCTCGTCGTGCTCCTGGTGCTGGTTCTCGTCATCGCCACGGTCGCAGTCGTCATCTTCATGGAACGGGGGCAGCGCAGGATTCCGGTGCAATACGCCAAGCGGGTCGTCGGGCGCAAGATGTACGGCGGCCAAAGCTCGCATCTGCCGCTGAAGATCAACACCGCCGGGGTTATTCCGCCGATCTTCGCGTCCTCGATTTTGATCTTCCCTGCGACGATCGCGCAGTTCGTGCGCCACCCTTGGGCGCAGACCGTCGCCGGCTATCTCGCGCCGGGGCAGTGGCTGCATGACGTGCTCTACGTCGGTTTCATCATCTTCTTTTGCTATTTCTACACCGCCGTCGTGTTCAACCCCGTGGACGTTTCGGAGAACATGAAAAAATTCGGCGGCTATATTCCCGGGATTCGGCCCGGACAGAAGACCGCGGAGTTTATCGACCGCGTGCTTTCGCGGATCACCCTGGGCGGCGCGATTTACATTTCCATCGTCGCGCTCCTGCCGACGCTGTTGATTCGCCAGTTCAACGTGCCGTTCTACTTCGGCGGCACGGCGCTGCTCATCGTCGTCGGCGTCGCGATGGACACGATCGCTCAAGTCGAGACCCACATGATTACGCGCAATTATGAAGGCTTCATGAAACGGGGCCGCTTGAGAGGGAGAAGGGGCTAAGGGGCCGGCGGTCCAGCGTGCTGCGCGTCGTCTTTTTTGGTCCTCCGGGGGCCGGTAAGG
Organism: Verrucomicrobiia bacterium; assembly: GCA_035495775.1. GTDB lineage: Bacteria > Desulfobacterota > Binatia > UBA9968 > UBA9968 > JAJPJQ01. Next base: position 6,762 of record DATJFG010000116.1, read on the forward strand.
GAACACAGGCCAAGCTTCTGGAGCGGAAGTTCGGCGCTTGCCAGGTCTCCACGGGAGAAATCTTGCGCAAAGCGGCGCGCGCCGAGTCGCCGCTGGGGAAGCAGACGTCAAGTTATCTCGCGCGCGGCGATCTCGTTCCCGATGATGTCATGGTGAAGCTCGTCGCCGAGCGGCTGAAGGAGCCTGACTGCGGCTCGGGCTTCATTCTCGACGGCTTCCCGCGGACCATCGCTCAGGCCGACGACCTCGAGCATATGCTGAAGCAAAACGGACAGCCGCTCGCGTCCGCGCTATGCCTCAACGCCCCCGACGACGTCCTCATCAAGCGGTTGTCGGGGCGCCGGACATGCAAGAAGTGCGGCGGTCTGTTTCATGTGGTTTTTAATCCTTCGGCGAAGCCGGGGGTCTGCGATCGCTGCGGCGGCGAGCTGTACCAGCGGGAAGACGATCATGAAGAGCAAATCGCCGCGCGGCTGCGCGTTTACGAAGAACAGACGGCGCCGCTCAAGGAATACTATCGCGGGCGCGGCCTGTTGCGGGAGATTGACGGCGTCGGAAGCGTCGACGAGGTCCGCGAACGCGTCTCCCGGGCGCTCGGAGACGGCGCAAAATGATCACAATCAAATCCGCGCGTGAGATCGATGTCATGCGGCGCGCGAATGTGATCGTGGCCGAGGTGCTCCAAGAGCTTAAAAAAAAAGTGGCGCCGGGGGTTACGACGCTGGAGCTCGATGAGGTCGCCGAGGAGCTGACACTCAAAAGAAAAGCGGTCCCCGCGTTCAAAGGTTACCAGATGGCCGGGCGGGTTTATCCGCGCTCGCTCTGCGCCTCGATCAACGAGGAGATCGTCCATGGTATTCCGTCGGACCGGGTGCTGAAAGAAGGCGACATCGTCGGACTCGACTACGGCGTCATTTTTCAGGGCTACTACGGTGATTCGGCCGTCACCCTGGGCGTCGGCAAGGTAAGCGAAGAGGCGGAGCGGCTGATGCGCGTGACCGAAGAGGCTCTTTACCGCGGCATCGAGCAGCTGACGGACGGAGAGCGCATGGGAAAGCTCTCCTCGGTCATCCAGCAAACGGCCGAAGGGGCCGGGTTTTCCGTCGTGCGCTCGTTCGTGGGCCATGGCATCGGCAAACGGCTGCATGAAGAGCCGCCGGTGCCGAATTACGGTCAGCCGGAAAGCGGGCTGCGTCTGCGGCAGGGCATGGTGCTCGCCGTCGAGCCGATGGTGAACATGGGTGGTTACGAGGTCAAGATGAAGGATGACGGCTGGACGGCCGTGACGAGCGACGGAAGCCTATCGGCCCATTTCGAGCATTCCGTCGCGATCACCGAAAACGGGCCGTATATTTTGAGCAAACTATAAGGACTTAAACAGCGGAATCCCAGAAACGACGATCGCTTCGGATTCTGGATTCTTTATGGTAAAATAATTAGTTTATGTCCAAAGACGACTCGATTGAAGTAACAGGCAGCGTGCTGGAAACGCTGCCGAACGCGATGTTCCGGGTGCAACTCGACAACGGCCACAAGGTCCTGGCGCATATTTCGGGGAAGATGCGCATGCATTACATCAAGATCCTGCCGGGGGATAAAGTTCGCGTCGAGCTTTCTCCCTACGATTTGGCGCGCGGGCGAATCATCTATCGGGAGAGATAACATGAAGGTGAGAGCATCGGTCAAAAAGATCTGCAACAAGTGCAAGGTCATCCGCCGCAAAGGCGTCGTGCGCGTGGTGTGCGCCAACACGCGGCATAAACAACGACAGGGATAGAGCGGGAGGCGAGATAATATGGCTCGAATAGCCGGAGTCGATTTGCCGAGAAACAAGCGGATGGAGATCGCGCTGACCTATATCTTCGGAATCGGGCGGAGCAGCTCAAAAAAGATCCTCCAATCCGCCGGCGTCGCTTTCGATACCAAGACCGATAATCTCAGCGACGACGAGGTGGTCAAGATTCGTCAGGTTATCGATCAAAATTATAAGGTCGAAGGCGATCTGCGCCGCGACGTGACGCAGAATATCAAGCGCCACATCGACGTCGGGTCCTACCGCGGGCTCCGCCACCGAAAAAACCTGCCGGTGCGCGGCCAGCGCACGCATACGAACGCGCGCACGCGCAAGGGACCCCGCAAGACCGTCGCCGGAAAGAAACAGGCGCCGTCGAAAGGATGATTTCGGCTTCACGGTGAACGCCGACTAGGAGTGATTATGGCGAAAGAAGATGAAGCGGAAGAAAAAAAGGCCGAAGGCAAGCCGGAAGAGAAGGCTCCGGAGCGCGCGGCGCGAAAGAAAAAAGGGCGGAAAAACATCGCCGAAGGCGTCGTGCATATCCATTCGACCTTCAACAACACGATCGTGACGATCACGGATTATCAGGGCAACGTGATCTCCTGGTCGAGCGCCGGCAGCATGGGTTTTAAGGGGTCGCGCAAGGGCACGCCGTTCGCCGCCCAGCAGGCGGCGGACAGCGCGGCGAAGAAAGCGGCCGATCACGGCGTGAGGAGCGTGCAGGTTTTTGTTCGCGGGCCGGGAGCGGGGCGCGAGTCGGCGCTTCGTTCGCTGCAGGCGGCCGGTATTCACATCAGCCTCATCAAGGATGTGACGCCGATCCCGCACAACGGCTGCCGCCCGCCCAAACGGAGGAGAGTATGACCATTTTATCGAGGAGACTTTAAGCAGTGGCGAGGTATACAGGATCGGTTTGCCGGCTCTGCCGGCGGGAAAATATGAAGCTCTTTCTCAAGGGCGAGCGCTGCTACACGGACAAGTGCGCGATCGAGCGGAGAAACTATCCGCCCGGTCAGCACGGCCAAGGTCGTCCGAAATTCTCGGAATACAGCCTGCAGCTGCGCGAGAAGCAGAAGATCAAGCGCATGTACGGTCTCTTCGAGAAACAGTTCCGCCGGACCTTCGAGATGGCGGAGCGCCTCAAAGGAATCACCGGCGAGGCCCTGTTGATCCTTCTCGAACGGCGGCTCGACAACGTCGCCTATCGCCTCGGTTTTGCGAGCTCGCGCGCCGACGCGCGGCTCTTCGTGAGGCACGGGCACCTCAAAGTCAATGGGAGAAAAGTAACGATTCCATCCTACTTCGTGAAAGCTGGCGATACGGTCACGGTGGCCGAAGCCAGCCGGCAGATGGAGCGTGTGCTGGCGGCGATGGAAGCCGCTCAGCGCCGCGGCGTCCCCGAATGGGTCGAGGTGGACCGCGACAGCGCGACGGGAAAGATCAAGTATCTGCCGACCAGAAGCGACATCACGGCACCCATCAACGAAAAGCTGGTCGTGGAATTATATTCCAAGTAACCTGAGGAGCGCATTGTATGCATAGGCACTGGACCGATTTGATCAAGCCGAAGGAGCTCGAGGCGGACGACAAAAGCCTCACCGCGACCTATGGGAAATTTTACGCCGAGCCGTTCGAGCGTGGATTCGGGGCGACGGTCGGCAATTCGCTTCGGAGGATTCTCCTTTCCTCGCTCATGGGCGCCGCGATCGTCTCGGTGAGAATCAAAAGTATTCTGCACGAGTTCTCGACGATCCCCGGGATTACCGAGGACGTGACGGACATCATTCTGAACTTAAAGGAGATCCGTCTGCGGCTTCTCGATACCGAGCAGCAGACGATCCGCATCGACTCTAAGGGGCCGAAGGCCGTTCAGGCGCGCGACATCATCGCCGGACCGAATGTCGAGATTCTCAATCCCGATCAGCACATCGCGACGCTCGCGCGCGACGCCAAGCTCGAGATGGAGATGGTCGTCAAGCTCGGGCGCGGCTACGTGCCCGCGGAGCGCAACAAGGAAGAGGGTGTGCCCGTCGATACCATCTCGATCGACGCGATCTTCTCCCCGATCCGCAAGGTCAATTTCAACGTGACCAACGCGCGCGTCGGCCAGCGCACCGACTACGACCGGCTCGTCTTCGAAGTCTGGACCGACGGCGGCATCAAGCCCGACGACGCGGTCGCCTACGCGGCGAAGATCCTGCAGGACCAGCTCCAGATCTTCATCAACTTCACCGAAGAGCCGCAGCCTAGCCGCCGCGACGAATCGCCGACGACGCCGCTCAACGAAAACCTCTACCGCAGCGTCGACGAACTCGAATTCTCCGTCCGCTCGCAAAACTGTCTGCAGAATGCGGATATCAAGTACATCGGCGAGCTCGTCCAGAAGACCGAGCAAGAGATGCTCAAGACCAAGAATTTCGGCCAGAAGTCGCTCAACGAAATCAAGGAGATTCTCCGCGGCATGGGACTCGAACTCGGCATGAAGCTCGACCATTTTCCGTCGCGCGAGGAGATCGAAAGCCGGCGCCGCGCGCGCGAGAAGGAAACGGCTTAAACCATTTTCCGGCCATTGGAAATCTGAAATTATGCGTCATCTAAGAGCAGGAAAAAAATTCAACCGAAGCGCCAGCCATCGCCGCGCGCTCTTGAGGAATCTCGTGACCTCGCTGCTGCGCCACGAGCGTATCCAGACGACCGATCCCAAGGCGAAGGAACTCCGACGTTGGGCGGACTGGATGATCGGTCTCGGCAAGCAGGGAACGCTTCACGCGCGTCGACAAGCCCTAGCGGTTATCCAAGATGAGGCCGTGGTACACAAGCTGTTCGATAGTTTGGCGGCACGCTTTAAAGAGCGTCCGGGCGGCTACAGCCGCATCATTAAAGTCGGCTGGCGGCGCGGCGATCAAGCCGCGGTCTCAATAATCGAGTTGCTGCCCGCCGAAGCCCCGGCCAAGCCTGAAGGCGAAGGCAGGAAACGCCGCCGCCGAGTTAAAAAAGAAGCGGGAGAACAGGCCGGTGGTGCCGCTAAGGCCCCGCGTCGCCGGGCAAAAGCGGCATCGGCCTAGCTTCGACTCCGCGCGTGACTTTTTAGGGGCGGTTCAAGGAACCGCCCCTATTTTTTTCATCAGCCTTCGTTCCGACAGCTCTTTCTTCAGGCTTCCTGCCGAGCCGCGCCAGCAGCCGCTCGAAGGACTCGGTTTCGCCGCCGGCGAATTTCACTTCGTGAAAACGCGGCGAAAAATACCCCGCCAGGTCGAATAATCTTTTCGCTTCCTGCGGCTTCCAAAGAGCTCCGACCCGGATGCTCGGATCGCCGGCGGAGCTCCGCTCAGCATCGAATTTGACGGTGGAGTGAACGAATTCGCGGTGCATTTTCTCGCCCTCGATGTACGGAATGAGAAAAGCGGTCGCTTTTTCCAGCGTCGCTCCCCGTGAAGTGACGTAGCCATAGAAATTTTCGCCGTTCTGACGCGCCGCGATTGCGAGCTCGACGAGCGGCAGGAGATCGTAGACGTGATAATGCAACGCGTCGCGCTGGTGAAAATCGAACGTGGTGCCGTCGGCATTAAGGTTCTGTTCAAGATGATGCTTATATTCCGCGGCGATCCAGCGAACGAGCGCGGGTTCGGGAAGTAAATAAGCGACATGCCCGATAATTTTGAGCCGGTGGCTCATGTGGTTGTTTCGGGCGGCAGTGCTTTCCGGACGAATATCGTTTTTCTCTTTTTCGGCCATTCCGAGCAGCCAGCGTTCCACCTCCCCGCGCTCATCCGCGGAGAAGAGTCCGCGCGCGATGTCGTATGCCTTCATCAAGCGGACAAATTCTGTCTCGTTGATGGGATTGCCGTCGCATTGGTAGGTATGCGCCCAAGCAAGGATGAATTCTCGCGCCTTCTCGCCGTATTCTCGCTTCCCTGTCGCTGTGTACGCGTATGCCAGCGCCTCGGACTTAAAGAGATCGCGCCGCGCGGCGAGGCTGCGGATCTTTTCGGGCTCGGAATGAAGCCTCCCTTCGGAGATTATTCGCTGTACAGGTTGCGGCTTTTCCTTGAGCGAGCGGTCCGCGAGTCTTTTTACCGCGTCGAAGGCGCGCGCGGCGGCCGGTTCGCTTTGAATCGCAGCTCGAAGCGACTGCGCCTGTTCGGCGGTCAGCGCGATGCGCGATGCATTGGACGCTTCCCCAGCCAGAGCTTGAGCCGTCAAAAAGGTGCACGCGATGCATACCGCCGTCCAGGGCATAAGTCGAGGTTACGAAGGCGCACGGTGAGTGTCAAACAGTCGGCCAGGTTCTCTTTCACTTGACATTCTGGCGTGATAACAGACGAAGGCGATGGCAGGATTTCATCATTCGCTTAAAAACCTCCTCACGATTCATATCGACGAAACGGCGCTGGCTGGGCTCTCCTGGCGCGACTTCGGCAACGGTCTCGCGATGGCGCGGCTCCAGCGCGAAGGCAAAAAAGAACTGGTTCTTTATCGGATCTCCGGGAACGCCGCACCGGACGCTTTCCTCCGCCACGAGCACGTCGGCGGGGAATTCTATCTTGTGCTCAAGGGCCGCATCGAAGACGAACACGGCGCTTATAGTGAAGGCGATCTCGTTTATCTCGACCCGCGGTCGGTTCATACGCCGCGCGGCAACGGCGAAACGGTCGTGCTGGTACTTTGGCCGGAGGGCGTGAGGATTTTGGAATAGCCACCGGCATGACAACACTGCCACGTAAGCCGCCGGCGACGGCTCGGATATCGCGCTTACAAACAGCCCTCACTGGCATGGTCGGGCTCGGACGCAGCCTGCCGACGTTTTTCCGCAACCCGATAACGCCGGAGAACGCGAAAGAGGCGATCCGTGCAGCGGTTGAGCGCCGAGGAGAGAGTTTTCTCGAAATAGCTTGCACTCTCATCTACGAAAATCCCCAAAGTCCTTATTTACGGCTGCTTAAGGCTGCCCGCTGTGAGTTCTCAGACCTCTGCATCTTGGTACGTGGCGAAGGTCTGGAGCGAGCACTCGTGCGGTTAGCGGCTGAGGGTGTTTATTTCGATGCGGAGGAATACCGAGGCATGAAAGAGGTTGTTCGCGGCCGCGAAGTGTTCCGGGTCATGCCAAGCGACTTTGAATACCGACGCTCTCAAGCCGGACTTCCGATCGAAAGCGGCGGCAGCACAAGCCGGCCAGTTCGGACCATCATTTCTCTCGAGTGGCAGGCGGAGATTGCGCGCGTCAGAGCCATTTTCTTTTCGGCGCATGGTCTATTCGACTATGCGCATGCGACTTACGACGGCATTCTTCCCGCGAGCGGCGGCATTAACAACCTGCTTCAGCACGCCAAACTCGGCTTGAATACCGATCGTTGGTTCGCGCGCCCTATGCCCAACCAAAGCCCGCTGGAAGACTGGCATATGTACCTTTGCACGTATTTGGTGGTGATCATGGGAAAATGCTACGGTCCAGGATTTCCCGCGCCTCAGTTCATCGCAGAGGGCGACGTGCAGACGATTATTAATTGGATTGTGAAACAAAGATCGCGAAATCGAAGCGCCTGCGTAAAAACCGCAGCGAGCAACGCGGTGCGGATCGCCCGGGCAGCGTTTGAGAGTTCAGTCGATCTCGCAGGGACGAAATTTATCGTGACCGGCGAGCCGTTCACGGAAGCCAAGCGCGAAACGATCGCAAGCGTGGGCGCCAGCGCCGTTCCGTTCTATTCATTCACCGAGACCGCCAACGTCGGCGTCGGCTGCGCGCTGCCGCTCTCCCCGGACGAAGTCCATCTCAATCAAACGCTGATAACCGCCGTGCTTCATCCGGAGCCGCTTTCCTTGGATGACGCGATAATCCGGCCGCTGCTGTTTACGACCGTTTATCCGCGGACCGACCGCATGCTGCTAAATGTCGCGAATGGCGACTATGGTATCCTCGAATCGAGAGATTGCGGATGCGCCCTCGAAGAGGCGGGTCTTCGCCTCCATCTTTATCACATCCGCAGCTATGACAAATTCACCAGCGAAGGAATGAATTATTTTTTCGGCGATCTACACGAATTCCTCGAGAAGACGCTGCCGACGCAGTACGGAGGAGGACCGGGAGACTATCAGTTGGTCGAGGAAGAGGACGAAACAGGTCAGACGCGCTTGACTCTGCGCGTACATCCGCAAGCGGGGAATTTCGATACGTCGAATCTTTTAGCGCGAGTTCGCAGCGAGTTGGGGTGCGGCTCGCGGGGCCGCGCGTTCCAAGCACGAGTGTGGGATCAAGCCGGCACGCTCAGGGTGAGCCGTGAGGCGCCTCTGGCCAGCGCCCGGGGAAAAATCTTGCCGCTGCAATTACAGAAAAAAAGAGAGTCGTAAAGCAGTCTTCGATGTCGCGGCTCAGCAGGGGATAGTCAGCGTGAACGTCGAGCCCTGGCCGTACTCGCTTTCAGCGGTGATCGTTCCATTGAGGAGCTCGGCGTACTTCTTGACGATGTACAAGCCGAGGCCTACGCCTCCATAAGATCTCGTCTCCGAGCTGTCGACCTGATGAAAGATTTCAAAAATGGCCGGCAGCAAGTCTTTTTGAATACCGATGCCGGTGTCCGCCACTTCGAAGCGCAAGGTTCGCGAGTCCGGCATATAAATCGTCCGAACCGTAACGCTTCCCTTCTCGGTGAACTTGATCGCGTTGTTCACGAGATTTTGCAGGATATGTTTGATTTTTCCGGGGTCGGATTTCAGCATGAGACGATCCGACGGGTACTCCCAGAGCAACGTGATATCTTTTCCCAGCGGAAATTCATAATTCGACTTGAGGTTATCGAGAAAATCCACAAGATCGAATTCCCTGCGTTCCACATGAATTTTCCCGGCCTCGATGCTCGTCGCCTGGAGAATCTGGCTGATCATGACGAGCAGGTCGCTCGAACGGCCGATGACTTTTTCAAGCGCGCGGCTTTGCTGCGTGTTGATCGCTCCGAGCACGCCCTCTTTCATCATGCCCGTATAGCCCATGACGACATTCAGCGGCGTCCGCAGCTCATGCGACATCACGCTTAAAAATTCATCCTTTGCTTTATTGGCTTTGACCAAATTGCTATTGACCTGCTCGAGCTCGGTGTTCGCGTTCTCGAGCTCGCTCGTTTTATCCTTTACCTTTTGTTCGAGCGTGGCGTACGACACTTTGAGTTCCGCCGCCATTTTGTTGAATTCGTCGCCGAGCCATTCTATTTCATCCCCGGTGGAGAGACTCACTCGGTAATCGAGGTTGCCGCTGCCGATGATCTTCGCCCCCTCGTGCAGCTTACGGATCGGTCCGGTGATTCTGCCGCTGAGCCACGTCATAATCGCCGCTCCCGCGAAAAGGGCAACTCCAAGCAGCATCAGCGAGTAACGCTTCAAAACATCGATGTTGGCGAGCGCCGCGTCACGCGGCTCTTCCAGAATGACGGCCCAGCCCAGCCCGCGCACCGGCGCGTACGTGCTGAGGACGGGCTGATCCATCATTCCCCTCGATTCTTTGGCGGGATTCGGGTCCGGGCGATTCGGGCTGCGCAGAAACTCACGGACTTTGTCGACCTGTCTGAGGTTGAGCTTCTTCGATATGAGCGATGAATCTCGATGCGCGATCAGGTTGCCCTGCTCGTCGACGAGATAGCCATAGCCCGCCTTACCGAAATGAATTTTCTCGATAACTTCCCACAAAAACGATAGATCGGCCTCGGCGGTCGCTACGCCGACGATGTTTTGCCGCGTGCCCCATAGCGCAGTTGCGATGGTGATGTAGGGCTGAGCTTTAGCCGAAGTGTAAACCCGACTGAGATAATCCTCTCCTTGTATCGCTTTGATGAATTTGGCGGATTTGCTTTGGTCGGTCAGGTCGGAGGAAAAATAAACCTTTCGATCCGAAACCTTGAGCACTTCCATGCCGCTCGCATCGAGCAGGGACGCGTCGGTGAAGCTGCCGTCGTTTTTGACTAAAAGAGAGATCAGGATCTGCTGTTCCTTGCTTCCGAGACCGTAAAGATTAACCGCGTTTGCGGTGTCGGAAAATCGCTCGATCTTGCGCTTGACGAAGTTGTTGATTCGCTCGGCGGTGACGGTGGCGATCTCATTCTGCATCTGAGCCGCATCAGTCCTGATCTGCCTTGCGGTATAGGAATATCCGGCGATGATGACCAGCGTGAGCGTTAGGCCGAAGAAGCTGAGCGCCCATGCCAGAAAGCGCCGGCGAATCCGACCGCCGCCAAGCGGGAATCGGACGACGCTGTCGGACGTGCGTAAGGCGGCAACTCGAACGGCTGATCCCATCCTGCCGAGCGTGATCTCTTTCTGGGTGAGGGCCATTGACATGGGTATTCAGCGCGTCAACTGGTTAGCGGGGCATCCCTTCAAATGCTCAAAAGCCTCAGCTTTTACCAAGAATGGGCATCTTTGCGCAAACCTGTCACTGTTCCATTGGCAAAAATTAGCACTTTCGCGAATAATCTCGGCATTTTCTTGAGTTTTTCGCGAAATGTCCAAAACAGCAGGAATTATGCCAGACGGACCTAATCGTACATCCGCAATTTATCATCGGAAACAGCAATCCAACCTTTAATTCGTTTGGCATTGGCTGTGCTTACCTTGCAGCTATTGGGCCGTAAAATGCTCGTTTGGCTCGATTCGAGAGTGCTTTGCTCTTGACGGACATCGTCGTCCGTTCTAACGTGCGACTTAATTCGTAGGAGTACTGTGCTCCACCCCTCAACTGGGTGCTTCACCGGTGGTGACTTAAAAGGTGGCTAGGGGCTTATATGAAAAAGTGGGTTGCTGAAGGGCGGCTTTCCGGGAGCTTAGCGATTCGCCCGTCTTGCGACGCGAAAGAAAAACATACGGCTCGTTCGCGTCCGGCCATTCCGAAACACGTTCAGAATCTTCTCCTGCTTAAACAGCTGGAAAATTCGAGAGTCTTTCCAACCGATATTAAGAACGGCGTTAGCAGAGCCGCTCCGACGCTGTCGCCAGTTCCGCGACGAAAGACGGGCCGCGCCTGCGGCAAAATTATTCTCAGCGGTAACACGGCGAACAGGTTCGGTAGACGGGCTCTGGCAGTGCCTGTGGATATGCACATAACCGCCGAGTGGGAGCAGGCGCGAGCGACGGCAGACACGCTCCGTGTTCTTTGGCCCGGCCACAATGAAGACGGCCTCTGGCGGGTTACGGTAAGAAAGATTTTGCGACTGATCGAGGCGCGGATCGGCCCGCTGGCCGGAACGGTTACAATTCGGAGTACGCTTCCACTCGGAAAAGGTATGGGGAGCTCGACAGCGATCGTTATCGCGCTGGCGCGCTGTTTCTTAGGACAAAATTGTAAGGATGAGGCGCGCGCCATCGAGGACGTCGTCAATAAAGGGCACAGCGGCCTGGATTTTGCCGCTATCTGGGAAGAGCGTCCTGTCGTTGTTCAAAACGATCGATATGAGTTCACGGAGGTGCCGGAGGGCCTACGGCGCGGCTTTCTCATCGACACAGGTCTCCCTGTGGCGCCGACGCCCGTGATCGTCGCGCGCCTGAAGAAGCGCTTGCCGAAACAAAAAGCCTTAATGGATTCAGTCCAGACGATCGGTAACTGCACGGAGCGTTTATTGTCCGGGGAAAATCCGCTAACCGTCTTTCCCGATCACTATTACGGGCAGGTTCACCTTGGCGTTGTCCCCGCGCGTGTGCGCTGGCTTATAGAAAAGATTCAACAGTCCGGCGGCGCCGCCAAAGCGGCCCGATTCGGAGGGGCAAGAGGCGGCGCGGGCATGCTCTTCGCCATACATCCAAAGACAGAGGTTCTAAAGCAAATAGTCGGCGGCGAAGCGATCTCACTCATTTACGATTCATCGCGTCATTGTTTCATCAAGGCATAGCCCAACGTCCCTCCTAGCCGTTCGCAAAGCAACTTTTCTAAGTCTTTCACTGCTTTGCGTTCGAGTTGCGTGTCATGCACGCATGAACGGTTACTTTGCTTAACGAGCTTGTGTTATAATCCCTCCCACTCACATGATAGATTTTTATTTTTCAAGCTATTGCCGTTTCATGTGGGCCGGCAAAGCGATAACAATTGCCACTGCCGTCGCAAGCATTTTTTTCTCCTCGCCCTCAGCCCAAGCACAGCCGGCATCGAAGATTCCCACAGTCGGTTTTATCCAGTCTTCGCGTGCACCGGGGGATCGGTCCATTCAATACAACGCGTTTACCGCTGGATTGCGCGATCTCGGTTATGTTGAAGGCAAAGATATACATATTGAAAGCCGGTTTGCGGAGGGGCGACTGGACCGGATGCCTGCACTCGTCAAAGACCTCATAGCGCGGAAAGTCGATGTCATACTGGCGCCCAACAACGTGGTAATTCAAGCCGCCAAAGAGGCGACCAAAACCATTCCCATTGTGATGGTGACGACCGTCGATCCGGTGAGCGCCGGCTACGTAAAGAACTTCGCGCGTCCCGGTGAAAATATTACGGGACTTGCGAATCTCAGCCGCGACTTAAGTGCCAAACGTGTCGAGCTGCTGAAAGAAGTGCTGCCCAAACTGTCGCGCATTGCGGTTCTATGGGATGGCGACGGACCCGGCCCGGCGATCGCCATGAAAGAGTACAGGGAAGCTGCACGCGCCTTTAAGCTGGATATTCGATCTTTGGACGTGCACGGTCCAAGGCCGGACTTCGGCACCGTATTGGAAAGCACTAGAACGGCGCGTGCGGAAGCGCTAATTGTGGTCGGAAATGCTTTAATGAACCAACACGCAAAAGAAATTTTTGAACTCGCAATTAATAACCGCCTGCCGTCGATGACGGAGGAGGCGAGGTACGTGAATGCCGGCGGACTCATATCCTACGGAGCGAACATATCGGATCTATACCGCCGCGCCGCGGGTTACGTGGTCGATATTTTGAAAGGAGCCAAGCCCGGCGATCTGCCCGTCAGGCTGCCTGAAAAATTCGAAATCGGGGTGAATTTAAAAACCGCGCGTCAGCTCGATATTATCCTGCCGCAGCGGGTGCTGATTCAGGCGGATGTGGTTGTGAAATGAAGTCCAATCGCAATTCAGGCATCAGGCCGCCGCGCCTCCGCTACTTTTTGCTGTCTCCGGCTCGAAAGCGTACCCGAACCGCTCAATAACCTGTCGATCGCGAATCGCGACAAGCTTTGCCAGCTCGGGCGTGTAGTAACTCGAGTAATGGGTGTGTTCGGAGGCGTTTTTCTTGTCTTCATCCAGCACGTAGCTGCGTAAAGCCTCGCTAGCGGCTCCAATCTTATCGAAAAACGCCATCAGATCGCCGCGGAGAGATTCGCTGCGGCAGAAAAAGATGTCGTCGGCCTGTCCAAACATTTGGTTGAATCGGAACGTATACAGCCCCAAGCCCGTGTCCTCAATCCGCTGCATGACTTTTTGCGTGAGATTGGGGATATGCCTCTTCTGGTAGTCAAAGTTTTCCGGCAGCGCTTGAATCAAACGATCCAGCAGCGGTTTGCTAACACCGAGATCGAGCGCGTTTCGAATCGTTTGCGTAAAATCGAGCTTTCGATTTTCACTGACCGCGCAGAATAGAACGTTTTTGAGCGGCGAATACCTTTCACTCGTCTTGTGGTGATGGTACCACGAGACGTAAAACTCCCAAGGGCTTCGAACGGTGCCGAGAATGGGAAGATGGGAGTACTCGTTGGGCAGAAGCTCGCGCGGCAAATGATAGCCAACCTCATGGGCCGATGGAAAGAATTTCGTGATGACATCGCCCACGAATGTGCCGCCCGTCCGCGGCAAGTGGATAAAAACGAATTGATCGGTGACCAGCATAGGAGTGTTGAAATTGCCCCGCGACGTTGATTTATTCGTCGAGGATGTCGGTCCCGCTCATATCACAGTCCAAACGTTTGTCAAAACGAGAGGAACTCGACGAGAACGGGTCGAGCTTTGTAGCGTCTACACTTGCCCTCGTCCTTGAGGTATAAGGGCCTATCGGTCAAGACGACGGAGGATCTATGGCGAATTTAGGATTCATCGGCACCGGCGGAATGGGAAGCGGCATGGCCGCGAATCTAATCAAGGCGGGCCATCGCCTCGCGGTCAACGATTTGAGGCGCGAGGTTGCGCGCAAGCTCGAGGAGCAGGGCGCGGAGTTCAAAGAATCGCCGCGCGCGGTCGCCGAATCGTCCGAGGTCGTCCTCTCCATGCTGCCCTACAATGAGGCCGTGGAGCAGGTCGGCGTCGGCGCCGGCGGGCTGCACGAAGCATCGCGCGGCGCAAAGGTCTGGATCGATTTCAGCAGCATCGACAAAAAAACCATTCTCCGGGTGAACGACGCCCTTAAAGCCAAAGGCTGGCGGCTGCTCGACGGCTCGGCCGGCGGCGTCGAGGAGCAGGCGGCCGCGGGGACCCTCTCGCTCTGGCTTTCCGGGCCGAAGGATCTCTACGAGCGTTTTCTCCCGACCGTCCAGCCGATGGCGAAGAGCGTCATGCACGTGGGCGAGCTCGGCAACGCCAAGCTCGTGAAGAATGCGATGGCGATGTTCGCGGCGATCCAGCACATGGGGCTCGTCGAGATCGCGACGTGGCTTCAAAAGGGCGGGGTTTCCGAGGCGACGTTTCAAGCGGTGCTGAAAAACTCGCAGGCGCGTTCCGAAGGCATCGAGCGCATGTGCGAGACGCTGGTGTCGCGGAAATTCAAGCCGCGCAAGTCGTGGATGCCCAAAGACGTGGGCTTCGGGCTCGACATGGCGCGCGAGATGCAGGTGCCGATGCCGTTCAGCGCGCTCGCCTATCAGATGTTCGGCATCGCCCAGGCCAATGGTCTGGACGGCTACGAGGCGACCGGCATCGCGCACAACGTCTATCAATTGATCGCGGGCGAAATGAAAAATCGAATCTAATTTTCTGCTACGAGGCAGTTTTTGGAGTCTATGATTCCGCTTGAGCGTTTATCGCGGTTCTTGACCTTTCTTCTGCGCCATCGTCCTCCGGACTACCAGCTCGCGTTCGACCGCCAGGGATTCGTCTCTTGGGGTGAGCTTCTCGCCCGGGTCAAGGCTCGTTTCCCCGATGTCGCCGAGGAGGATGTCCGCGCCGTCGTCACCGGATCCGACAAACAGCGGTTCGAGCTTCGCGGCGACAGGGTCCGTGCCACTTACGGCCATTCCTTCGCCGTCGATCTCACCGGCGAGAGCGTCGTGCCGCCGGAGAAACTCTATTACGGCACGGCGCGCGATCTCGCGGAGGGCGTTTTGCGCGAAGGGCTCAAGCCGCGCGGCCGCGCTTACGTCCACTTGAGCGGCTCCGCCGATGAAGCGCGGGACGTCGGCCGCCGGCGCGATCCAGCGCCCGCGGTCATCGTCGTCGCCGCGCGCGCGGCCCATGAGGGCGGCATCGAATTCTATTCCTCGGGGCCGCTGTATCTCGCCGCGGCGGTTCCCCGAGATTTCCTCTCGTTAGAGAAAGAATAAATCGCCGGCCGGTCATTTCAAACGCGGCGGCGATCGTCGACACGCACGCCGCGCTCGATCCTGAATATCCGAAGACCACGGGGAAGAAGTTAAAGGAATTTCAAGCGGCGAAGCGGATGCTATCGGCGGAAAAAAATGATTGATCGCGTCGGGCTTTGCGCCGGCGGTGTTTTCGGGGACGATTGACTTTCCTGCGAAATCAAGGATATAAATAATTTTCATTTTTAACGTCATTTCGGCACCTATTTTATGTCCATCGGCCGGCGACAGAGGGCTCTTCACTGGTGGCGCTGCCACGCGAAGCGGGGGTTTAGAACAATTCTAAATGAAGAGTCACCTTAAGCATCTGTTGAGCCGGGCGATCGAGAAGACCGCGAAGGGGGAAGAGCTGGAAGCAACAGATCTTCCCCCTTTGTTTCTTGAGCCGCCGAAACAGAGGGAGTTCGGCGACCTCGCCTCGAACGTCGCGCTGGTGTGGGCCAAACAGCTCCGCCGGGCGCCGCGCGCGGTGGCGGAATCGATCGCGAAAAATATCGACGATCCCGACGGCATCCTCTCGCGGGTCGACATCGCCGGTCCCGGCTTTTTGAACTTTACTTTTGCGCCGAAGTTCTATTACGCGCGATTGCGGGAGATCGATCGCGACCACGAGCTCGTGCCGCGCTTCGGCGGCGGCGAGAAAGTGCAGGTCGAATTCGCGAGCGCCAACCCGACCGGGCCGCTGCACGTCGGGCACGGCCGCGTCGCGGTGATCGGCGACGTCCTCGCCCGGCTGCTCGACGCGGCGGGCTTCGCCGTCGAGCGCGAATACTATGTCAACGACGCCGGCAACCAGATGGAAAAACTCGGGCTCTCGATAGAAGCGCGCTACCGCGAGCTTTCCGGCGAGAAGGCGGAGTTTCCCGAAGGCGGCTATCCCGGAGAATACGTCAAAGACCTCGCCGCCGAGGTGAAAAATCGCTGGGGCGATCAATTTCTCTCGGCGCCGAAAGACGAGGCGGTCGCGTTTTTTCGTCAATACGGCGGCGAACGGCTGCTCGAGTTGATCCGCAGCGATCTCGCCGCCTTCGGCATCGGCTTCGACTCGTTCGTGAGTGAGAAGGAGCTGCGGGCGCGCGGCGCGGTGGAAAAAACGCTCGCGCTCCTGGCCGAGCGCGGCATGCTCTTCGAGGAGGAGGGGGCGCGCTGGTTCAAATCGACGGCCTTCGGCGACGACAAAGACCGTCCGCTGGTGAAGAGCGACGGCGAGCTCACATACTTCGCGAGCGACATCGCCTATCACCGCGATAAGCTCACGCGCGGCTTCAAGCAATTGATCAATGTCTGGGGCGCCGACCACCACGGCTATGTGCCGCGGTTGAAGGCGGGCCTCGCGGCGCTCGGCTATGAACCCGAGGCGCTCCGCGTCGTCCTGGTCCAGCTCGTCCAGCTGACGCGCGGCGGCGAGCCGGTGCGCATGGGCAAGCGCCAGGGCGAGTTCGTTCCGCTCGCCGAGGTCTTGGAAGAGGTCGGCCGCGATGCCGCCCGTTTTTTCTTTCTCATGCGGAAGTCCGACAGCCATCTGGATTTCGATCTCGAGCTCGCGAAGAAAGAATCAAGCGAGAACCCTGTGTTCTACGTTCAATACGCGCACGCGCGCATCGCAAGCATCTTCGAGCAGGCGCGGGAGAAGGGCGCGGCCGGGGGGCAGGAGAGCGCGAAGCTTGAGCTTCTGACCGAGCCGGAAGAGCTCGGGATCGTCAAACGGCTGCTGCAATTCTCGGAAACCGTTGAAGAGAGCGTCAAGGAACTAGAGCCGCACCGGCTGGCATTTTACCTGCTCGAATTGGCAGGCGACTTTCATCGGTATTATAATCGCTCTCGGGTCATCACCGATGATCGGGAGCTCACGGCGGCGCGGCTGTTTCTTTTACGCAACGTACAGAAGATCGTCGGCCGGGGTTTGAATCTGCTGGGCGTCGCCGCTCCTCTCAAGATGGCCGCGCGCGCGGAAAATTAGCGATCGGAGTCAACTTAACGTGGAGTGAAAAAAAATGGCGGAGAATCGAAAAGAGAGCGAGACCGGTCTCTACTATTTTAAAAAAAGCCAGCTCGTCGTTGTAACCGCTGGGTTCGTGCTTGTCGGCTTCCTGGTCTTTCTGCTGGGGATCGTGGTCGGTCAAGGAATCGAAGAGAGAAAGCTGCTGAAGCAGGAAGAGCCGCTCGTCAAAGTCCCCATCCAGCCGCCGACCGCGAATGCCAAACCGGGCGAGGGAGCGCCGGCCAAGGACGATCAACTGACTTTTTACGATACCCTGGGCAAAGGCGCCGGCGCGCCGCCGGCGAAAGAAACGCCGCCACTGGAGAAGCCCGTGAATCTCAAGCCTGTCCCCGAAACGCCGCCCGAGACCAAGGAAGCGAAGGCCGCCAAAACACCGGCGGCGGACGCGCCGCCCGCGGCTAAGGAAAGCAAGACGGCCAAGACGGCCTTGGACGCCGCGCCGGCGCAAAAAAAAGAGGTGAAAGAAGCGGCGGAGAAGCCGGCGGCGGAAAAGCTCGAGCTGGCGTCAAAAAGCGGTGAGGGGGAGAAAGGCAAGGCCGATGCGGCGCGCGTTTGGACGGTTCAGGTCAATGCGTTTCCCGACGAACGCTCCGCCCAGCGTCTGGTTGAGCGGCTGAAGCAGAAGGGCTACGATGCCTACGTCGTCACGGCGAACTTCAACGGGCACGATTGGTATCGGGTGCGCGTCGGCCACTTTCCGGCGCGCGCGCAGGCCAAAGAACTTGTCGAACAGCTCCAGACCAAGGAGAACTTCACCAAGGCTATGGCCGTGAGCCGGTAATCGGGCGCAGTCTCTATGGATATCAAAGAAGCGATAGCCAAGGTCGTCGACGGCGTCGATCTCACGGAAGAGGAGACCGTGGCGGCGATGAACGAGATCATGACCGGGGCGGCGACGCCGCTTCAGGTCGCGGCCTTCTTGACCGCGCTCAGAATGAAGGGGGAGAAAGTCGAGGAGATTACGGGCGCGGCGCGCGTCATGCGTGAGAAGGTCAATCGCGTGAACGTCAAGGCCGATCTCATCCTCGACGTCGTGGGCACCGGCGGCGACAAAAAGGGAACGTTCAACATCTCCACGGCTTCGACGTTCGTCGTCGCGGGCGCCGGCCTGACCGTCGCGAAGCACGGCAATCGATCCGTGTCCAGCCGGTCGGGCAGCGCCGATTGCCTGGCGGCGCTCGGGGTCAAAGTCGACGCGGCCAAGGACAAGGTCGAGGAGTGTCTCGATAAGATCGGCGTCGGGTTTCTGTTTGCGCCGATGCTCCATGAAGCGATGAAGTACGCCGTTCAGCCGCGGCGCGAGATCGGCATCCGCACGATTTTCAACGTGCTCGGCCCGCTCACGAACCCCGCCGGCGCGACGCATCAACTGACAGGCATTTACGACGCCGGATTGACCGAACCGATCGCCCACGTTCTCAAGAACCTCGGCACCCGGCGGGCGATGGTGGTCCACGGCCTCGAGGGCATGGATGAGATCTCGCTTTGCGGCCCCACGCGCGTCGCCGAGCTGCGGGACGGGCAGGTCAAGACCTACACCTTCAACCCGGAAGAGGTGGGGTTTAAATCTTGCAAGCTGGAAAGCCTCCTCGGCGGCGATCCGCAGGAATGCGCGGGAATTTTAAAAAGTGTGCTCGCGGGAGAAAAAGGGCCGCGGCGCGATATTGTGCTGCTCAACAGCGGCGCCGCGCTCTATATCGGCGAAGCGGCCAAATCCATCGCCGACGGCATTAAGATTGCCGCAGAGTCGATCGATTCCGGCAAGGCCCAGGCGAAACTCGCACGGCTCGTCGAGATGACCAATAGCTAGATAGGGCTACCCGGCTGTGTCATTCCCGCGAAAGCGGGAATCCAGTCTCTTAATCCTGGACCCCCGCTTTCGCGGGGGTGACTCAAGCACTGAAACGCAGATCGATACATTTATGTTCCTCGAAGAAATCGCAGCGCATGTCCGCAACGATCTCGCGTCGCGGCGAAAAAAAATACCGCTCGCGGCGCTGCAAGACCGGCCGTGGTTTGCGCGGCCGACGCGCGGCTTCGCCGCCGCCGTCGGCGGAAAATCGCGACGGATCATCGCCGAGGTCAAGCGCGCCTCGCCGTCGCAGGGGATTATCCGGGCGGACTTCGATCCGGTGAAGATCGCGCGCGACTTTTCCGCCAACGGCGCGTGCGCGCTGTCGGTTTTGACCGAGGAGAAGTATTTTCAAGGCAGCCTCGATTTTCTCGAAGCGATCAAGGAGTTTGTCGCCCTGCCGGTGTTGCGCAAGGATTTCATCGTCGACCGCTATCAGATCGTCGAGGCGCGAAGCTTCGGCGCCGACGCGATCCTTTTGATCGTGGCGCTGCTCGACGCCGCTTCGTTGGTGGAGTTTCTCGCCGAGGCGAGGGATCTCGCGCTCGACGCGCTCGTCGAAGTCCACACCCAGAGCGAGCTGGAGACGGCGCTGAAATCCGGCGCCCGTTTGCTCGGCATCAACAATCGCGATCTCCAAAGCTTCGAGGTGAAGCTCGAGACCGCCGAGCGGCTCCTGCCGCTGGTGCCGGCCGGCCTCACCGTCGTCTGCGAGAGCGGCTTCCATAAAGAGGAAGATCTCGCACGGATCGAGGCTTTCGGCGCGCATGCATTTCTCATCGGCGAGGCGCTGATGAGAGCGCCGCACCCGGGGACGAAGCTGAAGGAAATGCTAGGCGGTGGGCTTAGGCTGTAGAGAAAAATCTACCGCCTGTTTTTTATGGTCAAGATCAAAGTCTGCGGCATCACGAATCTTGAAGACGCGCTCGCGGCCGTTGAATTCGGCGCGGATTATCTCGGCTTCAATTTTTATCCGCCGAGCGCGCGGAATATCACCGCGGAGGCGGCGGCCGAAATAATCCCGCGGCTGCCTCGCGCGGTCGGGAAAATCGCCTTGTTCGTGAACGAGCCCAAGGAAAGGATCCGCGAGGTTCTCGCCGCGGGAGCCGCACACGGCGGAAGCGGCTTCTCGGGCGTGCAGCTTCACGGCGAGGAGAGCGCCGAGTATTGCCTCGGCTGGGACGTGAAAGTCATCAAGGCGTTTCGCGTCAAAGATCGCGATTCGCTTCGCGCCATGGAGAATTTTCCCGCCGATTATTATCTCGTCGATTCCTGGGCGCCCGGCTACGGCGGGTCGGGCGCGCCGTTCCCCTGGAATTGGCTCCAAGGGTTGAGCGCCGAGAAATTAATTCTGGCCGGCGGACTCCATGCCGGCAACGTCGCCGACGCCATAAGGCTCGTCAACCCTTACGGCGTCGACGTCTGCACCGGAGTCGAGACGAGGCCCGGCATCAAGGATCATGAAAAACTCAAGGCATTCATCGCTGCCGTTAAAGACGCCTGATCGCCGCGGCCATTTCGGCGCCTTCGGCGGGCGCTATGTCTCCGAGACGCTGATGCCGGCGTTGATCGAGCTGGAAAAGGCTTATGCCGCGGCGCGGCGCGATCCGAAATTTCGCCGCCAGTTCCAAACCTACCTGCGCGAGTACGCAGGCCGGCCGACGCCGCTGTATTTTGCCGAGCGGCTGACGGAGAAGCTTGGCGGCGGGCGAATTTATTTGAAGCGCGAAGATCTCTGCCATACCGGCGCGCACAAGATCAACAACACCATCGGGCAGATTTTGCTCGCCGAGCGTATGGGGAAAAAGCGAATCATCGCCGAAACCGGCGCGGGCCAGCACGGCGTCGCCACGGCGACCGTCGCGGCGCGCTTCGGTCTGCTTTGCGAGATCTTCATGGGCAAGGAGGACGTCGCGCGCCAGTCGCTGAACGTCCTCAGGATGCGGCTTCTCGGCGCCAAGGTCAGGGTCGTCGAGTCCGGCAGCAACACGCTGAAAGACGCGATGAACGAGGCGATGCGCGACTGGGTGACCAACGTGCGCACGACCTACTATATCATCGGCTCGGTCGCCGGCCCTCACCCTTATCCCATGATGGTGCGCGATTTTCAGTCCGTCATCGGCAGAGAAGCCCGACGGCAGATCCTCGCGCGCGAGGGGCGGCTGCCGGATTATCTGATCGCCTGTGTCGGCGGCGGCAGCAACTCGATGGGCCTTTTCTACCCGTTCGTCAAAGACCGCCTCGTCAAAATGATCGGCGTTGAAGCGGCAGGGGCGGGGCTTGCGAGCGGCCGGCATGCCGCGACGATTCTCGCCGGCGAGGTGGGCGTTCTCCATGGCAGCAAGAGCTATCTCCTCCAGGACCGGAACGGTCAGGTGCGCCACACGCACTCGATCGCCGCGGGGCTCGATTACCCCGGCGTCGGACCGGAGTTGAGCTACCTCCGCGACGCGGGCCGCATCCGTTTTGCGGGCGCGACCGACCGCGAGGCGCTCGCCGCGCTCGAGGCGCTGGCGCAGACCGAGGGAATCATTGCCGCCCTCGAGAGCGCGCACGCGATCGCCGAGGTCCTCCGGCTCGCTCCCAAGCTCAAAAAAAATCAGACCGTCATTGTCAATCTCTCGGGCCGCGGCGACAAGGACATGGGGACGGTGGGCGAGTATTTGAGTGAGGAGTGAGCAGTGAGTGAGGAGTCCTGACTTTCTTCTCACTCCTCACGCCTCAGTATAAAAATGAATCGTATCGATAGAAAATTTAACGAGCTCAAAGGGCGCGGCGAGGCCGCATTGATCCCGTTCGTCACGGCCGGCGATCCGCAGATCAAGACGACGTTGAAAATCCTCCGCGCGCTGGAAGCCGCCGGCGCCGATCTGATCGAGCTCGGTGTACCTTTCTCGGACCCCATGGCGGACGGTGCGACGATCCAGCGCGCGTCGGAGCGCGCGCTGACGGGCGGCACGATGCTGCCCCATGTCCTCGGTCTCGTGCGAAAGTTCCGGCGCACCTCGGAGCTTCCGATCATCCTTTTCGGCTACTACAATCCTTTTTTTCATTACGGTCTCGAGCGCTTCGCCCGCGACGCGTCGGCTGCGGGCGTCGATGGCATTCTCTGCGTCGACCTGCCGCCTGAGGAGAGCGGGGAGCTCCGGAGCGAGACGAAAAAGCGCGGTCTCCACACGATCTTTCTTCTCGCGCCGACAAGCGATGCGGACCGCATCAAGCTCGTGGCGCGCCTCGGCCGCGGCTTCATCTACTATGTCGCAGTCACGGGAGTCACCGGCGCGCGGCGCGCGCTCGAGGCCGAGCTCCAGGCCGAAGTCGAGCGCATCCGCCGATACACGCGATTGCCGATCGCGGTCGGCTTCGGCATCTCGTCGCCCGAGCAGGCTGCGCGGATCGCTGCTTTCGCCGACGCGGCGGTGGTCGGGAGCGCCCTGATCGACGTCATCGAGCACGCCGGGCGTAACGGCCGCAAGGTCATCGACGCAGGCGGATTCGTCGCGCGGCTGAAACGGGCGATGAAAAAGGTCGCGAATAGGCAGGCGATACACGATAAGTTTTAGCAAGTCCAGCGCTGCCGCCGAGTCTAAACGCCATGCGCTCCTATACCGAAACCCTCGAGTATATCTACCATCTTCGCGGAGGTGAGATCGATCTCAAGCTCGCTCGGATGGAGCGGGCGCTCGCGCTGTTCGACGATCCGCAGCGGAATTACCCATCCTTTCATATCGCCGGCACGAACGGCAAAGGCTCGACGGCGGCGATGTTGCACCGGGTGCTGAGCCTCGCCGGCTATCGCGCCGCGCTTTACATCTCACCGCACGTCGTTTCGTTCACCGAGCGCATTCGCGTGGGCGACCAAGAAATCTCGGAAGAGGACGTTGTCGAGCTTGCCGACGAGATCGAGCGGCGCAGCTCCGCGGCCGGAATTCCTCTGACGTTTTTCGAGTTCGTCACACTCATGGCGTTCGTCTATTTCTCCCGCCATGCCGTCGATGTCGCGGTGATGGAAGTCGGTCTCGGCGGCCGCTTGGACGCGACCAATTTTGTGACCGCGTGCGTCAGCGTCATTACGACGATCTCCAAGGACCACGAAGCTTATCTCGGATCGGACCCGCTCTCCATCGCCCGCGAAAAAGCCGGCATCATCAAGCCGAGCGTGCCGGTCGTCTGCGGCGCATTCGCGCCGGAGGTCGCGCTAGTCTTCGAGGAGATCGCGCGCGCGAAGCAGGCCGACTGCTATTTTTTGAACCGCGATTTTTCCATCTCCCTTAAGCCCGACGGTCGATTCGACTATTCCGGAATCAAGTCGCGCTTGAGCGACGTCTCGGTCGGGCTTTCCGGGCGATATCAGAGGAGCAACGCCGCTTTGGCCCTCTGCGCGCTCGAAGTCGCGCGCGGCGAATTTCCCGTGAACCTCGGTTCGATCCGCGAAGGGCTCGCAACCGTGTCTTGGCCCGGGCGGCTGGAGGCGGCGCTGCGGCAGCCGCGCGTCATCCTCGACGGCGCGCATAACGAGGAAGGCGTCCACGCCCTGACAGAGGAGATGCGCGACGTGCTCGGTGGCGAAAAGGCGAAGGTGATTTTCGCCGTCATGGCCGATAAAAACTGGCAGCCCATGCTTCGGGAGCTTTCGGGTATCGCCGGCGAGCTTATCCTCACGCGAGTTGCCATGGAACGCAGCGCCGATCCGGCGCAAATGGCGGCGGCCGTCCGGTCGATGACGACGATTCCCGTCACGGTGGCCGACGATGCGCGCCGGGCCGTTCTCGACACGGTGGCAGCCGCCGGACGTAGGGATACGATTCTCGTCACCGGATCGCTTTATTTTTTGGGTGAGATCCGCCCGGCGCTAGCCGCCCTGGCCGCAGAACGCGGAGAAACTCCCGTTTT
This sequence comes from Verrucomicrobiia bacterium, assembly GCA_035495775.1. Classification (GTDB taxonomy): domain Bacteria; phylum Desulfobacterota; class Binatia; order UBA9968; family UBA9968; genus JAJPJQ01. The sequence goes on from DATJFG010000116.1 coordinate 30,782, forward strand.
GTCCCCCGCCTCCCGTTATTAGAAGTGAGCGGCGCAAAGAAAATGCTTGCCTACCAGCGCGCTCCTGTATATAAGAGGGCGTCATCTTTTGGCCAGTCTCAGTCGTCGGTTCATCCTGTTCATTGCGCATGGGCGTGGCTAAACTCAGAATTCTCACTCCCCTTGCTCTCCTGATTCTTTTCCAGGTCCGGCCGCTTTTTGCCGCTCAGGCGCCGCGCGCAGGCGAACCCGCGCCCGAGCAGCAAATCCACGTCACCGCCGACTCCCTTTCCGCCTCGGACGGAGGCAAGGAAATCGAAGGGCAGGGCAACGTCGAGCTTCACAGGGAGGAGATGACGCTCAAGGCCGACCAGGTTCGGATGAACCGCGAGACCAAGGACATGGAGGCGATCGGCAACGTCTCCGTCGATGACCCCGACTGGAAAGTGAAGCAAGCCCAGCGCATGCAGTTCAACCTCGACAACGAAACCGGCATGATCGAAAACGGCGACCTCTTCCTCGAAAAAGGCCATCTGACGATGAGCGGCAGCCGGATACAGAAACTCGAGGGACAGGCGTATCATCTCGACGAAGGCATCTTCACCACCTGTCTCTGCGATTCCGGTCCGCCGACGTGGAAAATATCCGCCGATCAGATCGACCTGACGCGCGAGGGGTCGGGCGTTATACGGCGCGGAACCTTTTACATCATGGACGTTCCGGTTTTTTACATCCCTTACGGGCTGTTCCCCGTCAATACCGAGCGCCAGACCGGCTTTTTGTTTCCCGAGTTCGGCACGTCGAGCAAAAGCGGCTTTCGTTACATGCAGCCTTTTTATTGGGCGATCGACAAGAGCAGCGATCTCACGCTGACGACCGACATCGAGACCCGGGCGCGCCTCGGACTCATGGGCGAGTACCGGAAAGTCTTCAGCAAGGATACGAAGGGCGAGATCGAGCTCTCGTATTTCAATGAGCTGTTCCGCACTAATGCCGACAGCGCGATCAAAGACCGCACGATCTCCGGCTGCCACAACGTCTTGAAGGCTTCAGGGGATATCTCAACCGATTGCGATGTGATCCCGGTGCAACGCTGGAGCGCGACCGGCACCTTCCGGCAGATGGGCACGGACTGGACGACGTACAGCGATCTGGCGCTGTTCAGCGACGATTTCTTCGTTCGCGAGCTGACGCGCAACATGCGTCTCGATTTCGACCGCGAGCGGGACATCAAGACGATGCGGTACAGTTTGTCCCGCGTCGGCTTCCTCCGCGGCTGGGACAACGCGACGCTGCAAGGGGAATTCGACTACTATCAAGACTTCATCCAGCCGGACAGCCGCACACTCCACCGCACGCCTGAATTGCTTTTCACCGGCAGGCAGGCGCTCTGGAATACGCCGCTGGAGCTTCGCTGGCGCGCCGACGGCATCAATTACATCAGCGCCGCTTCAGCCGACGGCTTGCGCGTGGACTTGAGGCCCGAGCTCGTGCTCCCGTTCAATTTCGCCAATTACCTCCACGGCGCGTTCTCCGTCGCGCCGCGCGAGACGCTGTATCACCTGTACGACGACTCAACGAAGACTAAGACCGTCGTTTGCGTTCCTACCCCATCGATTGTTTGTTTTCCGAGTTCAACGAAGCGCTCGTTCGACCGCAACAACTCGCGCGAGCTGGTGGAGGTGAACGGGAACATCGGCACCTCATTCGAGCGCGTTTTTTCCTTGAGCGGCGGCGACCTGCAAAAAATCAAGCACGTGCTCGAGCCCGAAATGGGCTATGTCTTTGTGTCACGCACCAAACAAAGCGACATTCCGATCATGGACAGCGTCGACCGCGTCAATTACCGCAATCTTCTCACGTTTTCGCTGACGAATCGCTTCTGGGGCAAGTACTCCTCGCTTGTGCCGCAGACGTTGGAAAACCGTGACGTCGAAACGACGCAAACGCCGATCGAAGGCGACACGCGCGAGCTCGCGCGCTTCAAAGCCGCGATGAACTACTCCGTAGCGAGGGACGCGCCGTCGGGCGGGCGGCTTTCCGACATCGACCTCAACCTACGGCTCATGCCGAAAGACTACATGGCCTTCGGCGGCGGCACCGGCATTAATCCGAGTGACGGTAAGCTTAGCGAAGCGGTCGCTCTTTTTTCGATCTTTGACCCGCGGCCGATCACGCACCGGGTCCTTGACCAGGATTTCATGCGGCCGAACTCGCTCGATTTGAGCTATCGCTTCATCGATAAAACGGCTAACTCGCCGCTGGCCGAGAATGCCAATCCTGTTTTGGTCGACCCGAGTTCCACGGTGAAAGTCTGTTCGTCCATAAAAACGCTATCGGGAAATACCTTCGATCCCCGCTGCCAAAGAACCGATGTCCTCGGACTGGTGAGCGTCCGCAGCCTATTCCACGTCACCGATCACCTGCTGTTTCTCTACGACGCCACGTACAACGCGCGGCGCGGCGGATTCTCCACCAACCGGGGCGCGGTGAAGATTCTCTCGCAGTGCGAATGCTGGGCGCTCACCCTCGCGCTCAATCATTCGACGAATCCCAACGAAACAAATTTCCGCTTCAATTTCGAGCTGCTGGGCTTGAGCTCTCAAAGCAAACCTGCTTTTAAATAGAGCTCGAGCGAGCTTTTGTGGCTATTTCCTGTCCGCAGCGTGTCGACAAACCATGGGGCTATGAGCTCATCTGGGCGCATACGGACCGCTACGTGGGAAAGATTCTTCACATCCGTAAGGGCGAGTCCCTAAGCTATCAGTATCATCAGGTGAAGGACGAAACGGTTTATCTGTTAAACGGGCTGTTGGACCTGGAAATCGGCGACGACGCGGGCCGGCAAACCCATCGTATGAAGCCCGGCGATTGCTATCGCATCACCGCGGGCACGCGCCATCGTATGGCGGCGGTGGAGGACTGCGACGTGCTCGAAAGCTCCACCCCGGAGCTGGATGACGTCGTCCGGCTCGAGGACCGCTACGGACGGGCAAAATAGGCCATTGCGGCTCCCGCGTCTTACCTCTCCCCGGTTTTACCCGCGCGCGTAATTTGCTATTATAGACGCCAAACATGAACGGTTACGTCACTTTCGAGCAGCGGCTCGTCGACCGCGGGGTCCTGGCAGCCGACGAGATGGACCGTGTCGTCAAGCTCCAGCAGGAGCAGCGCGCGCAATTCGCCCGCCTGGTCGTCGAATTGGGCTTTGTCTCCGAGGACGACCTCTTGCCGCTGTTAAGCGAGCATTTCAAGATTCCAGTCGTCTCGCTGAAGGACTTTCCGGCGACGCCGATGCCGCTCGACCCGATCATGGACGGCGTGGACTTTTTTAAGGCCGCGCGCATCGTCCCTCTGAAGATCGACGGCCGCGAGCTTGTGGTCGCGACGACCGACCCCACCGATTTCGCCCGGCTGCATGCCCTGGAGGTCGCCTCGGGCCTCAAGGTGAAGCCGGTGCTCGCCAAGGAAAAAGAGATCAACGCGCGCATCGACTCCGTTTTCGGCAGCGGCTATTCGAGCGAGGGGCTCGCCGAGAGCTCCGGCACGCGCGAGCTCGACGGCGCCGACCAGGAGGAGGTCGAGCATCTGCGCGACATGGCCTCCGAGGCGCCCGTGATCCGTCTTGTCAATCAACTCATGACGCGCGCGCTCGAAAGCCGGGCCTCGGACATTCATATCGAGCCGTTCGAAAATCAGCTCAAGGTGCGCTACCGCATCGACGGTATTCTCCACGAGCAGGAGCCGCCGCCGCGGCAGCTGAAGGCCGCGATCATCTCGCGGCTGAAGATTTTGGCGCAGCTCAACATCGCCGAGCGCCGCCTGCCGCAGGACGGGCGCATCAAGGTGAAGATCGCCGGCAAGGACGTCGATCTCCGCATCTCGACCATCCCCACGCTCTACGGCGAGAGCGTCGTCATCCGGCTGCTCGAGCGCTCGCAGATCTTTACCAGCCTGGATGAATCGCTCGGTTTTCCGCCGGACATCTATCGGCGCTTCAGCGAAATGATCGCCAAGCCGCACGGCATGCTGCTCGTCACCGGCCCGACCGGCAGCGGCAAGAGCACGACGCTTTACTGCGCGCTCCAGAAAATCAACGACCCGGCGAAAAAGATCATCACGATCGAAGATCCGGTCGAGTATCAATTAAACGGCGTCAATCAGATCCACGTCAAGCCGCAGATCGGCCTCACGTTCGCCAACGGCCTGCGCTCGATCGTCCGGCAGGACCCCGATGTGATCATGATCGGCGAGATCCGCGACGCGGAGACCGCCGGCATCGCCATCCAGGCCGCGCTCACGGGCCATCTCGTCTTCTCGACGCTCCACACCAACGACGCCGCCGGCGCGGTCTCGCGGTTGATGGAGATGGGCGTCGAGGACTACCTGCTCGCCTCCGCCCTGCTGGGCGTCCTGGCGCAGCGGCTCGTCCGCCGCCTCTGCTCGGAATGCCGCAAGCAGGTGCCGTTCCAGGCCTCGAACGTCGAAGAGTTCAGCGGCTATCCGCCGGCGGCGGTCTGGGAGCCGATCGGCTGCGAAGTCTGCTCGGGAACGGGATATCTCGGGCGCGTCGGCATCTTCGAGCTGCTTCTCGCCACGCCGGAGATCTGCAAGCTCATCGTCCAGCGCTCCGACGCGAACGTCATCCGAAACCTCGCCGTCTCCCAAGGCATGAAGCTGCTGCGCGAAGACGGCTGGCAAAAAGTTCGCGACGGCGTGACCACGCTCGCCGAAGTGCTCCGCGTCACGCGCGAAGAAGCCTAGCGCTGAGCCGGGCGACAGC
>DATJFG010000117.1:0-10875 GCA_035495775.1 Verrucomicrobiia bacterium
TTCTGCAAGGCGAAAAATATTTACAACGAATTCATGCAGCAGCCGCACCGATTGAGCTTCGCCTTCGCGCGCGCCTACCTCGAGGAGGAGCGGGCGTTTTTCGGCCGCGACCCGTTCGCGCAGGGATTGAAGGCGAACCGCCACGACGTCCAGACCATGGTCGAGTTCGCGAAGGAGCAGCACCTCGCGCCCAACGGCCTCACCGTCGATGAACTGTTCACCGAGAATACGAGAAAGACGTAAAAGAGATTTAAAGATGTCCTCCGTCCTCCTACTGAACAACGCCGACGTCGAGAAGCTCTTGACGATGGAGGATACCGTCAAGGCGCTCGACCGCGCCTATCTCGAGCTCGACAAGGGCGAGACCGCCAACCGCCCGCGGACGTTTACTTTTTCGCCGACGCGCGACGGCCGCTTTCTCGCGAACACCCACGAGGGCATCCTGGCCGCTCAGGGCGTCTACGATATCCGCATCGTCACGCACAGCCGGCCCGACCCGCGGATCGATCCGACGCGCGTGAACTATTTTCACGGCGCGCTCAACTGCTCGCTCGATCTCCTCTACGACATCCACAGCGGCGATCTGCTGGCGATCATCCACGACGGCTATCTGCAGAAAATGCGCGTCCAGGCGACGAACGCGATCGCCGCGCGCACGATGGCGAAAAAAAATACCCGCGTCATGGCGCTCATCGGCTCGGGCTGGCAGGCGACCGCCGCGATCGAAGCGATGCGCTTCGTCCGGCCGATCGAAACGGTTAAAGTTTTCAGCCGCATCGCGGCCAACCGGGATGATTTCGTGCGCCGCATGCGCGGCATATATAAGGATATGGAGATCCGCGACTGCGACAGCGCGGAGAAAGCCGTGCGGGGCGCCGACATGGTCGTCGCGGCGACCAACGCGAGGGAGGCGGTTTGCAGAGGCACGTGGATCGAGAAGGGCATGCATCTCACCGGCGTTTTGCCCTACGAATTCGACCTCGACTGCTACCGCCGCGCCGAGCGCATCGTCATCTTCAACCGGCTGCACGGCCGCGACTATTCGCTGAACCGCGGCCCGGAAGAAGACCCGCTCGACATTCCGCCGCACAATGAGCTTCTCAAAGACGCGCCGGAGATCGCCGATCTGGTTTCGGGAAAGGATCCCGGCCGCAACAACGACGACGAGATTACGATCTTCGCCAACGGCGGCCACGGCTGGGGCCACGACGGCGGGCCCGGCTACGGCATCCAGTTCGCCGCGATGGCGAAGCTGATCTACGATCTCGCCGTCGAGCGCGGCGCCGGCCGCCCGCTGCCGCTGGAATGGTTCCAGCAGGATGTCAATTCGTAGTTACCGCGCCGGGGCGAAAATGAAGAAGCGCCGCTTTTGTTTTGTCGTTACGGTTCTTGCCTGCGTGACGTTTTTTTTCGCGCCGCTGCGCGCGCAGGAGCTGGAAAAAATCGTCATCGGCCATTCGAATATCCGCAACGACACGGCGGCGTTCTGGGTCCCGAAAGAGCTGGGGATTTTCCGCAAAAACGGTTTGGACCCGAGCATCGTGCTCATCACCGGCGGAGTCCGAATGACCCAGGCGATCCTCTCCGGCTCGGCGCCGATGGGTATGACGGGCGCGGTGCTCGTCGCCTCGGCCGTCGCCGGCGGCGCCGATACGGTGATGCTGCTAGGAATCACGAATCGGCTGACCTACGACATCTGGGCCAAGCCGGAGATCAAGCGCGGGGAAGACTTGAAGGGGAAAAGCATCGCGGTGAGCGGCTTCGGCAGCTCGTCGCACGTCGCTTGTTTTCTGATGCTGCAGCATTTCAAATTGGACGAGCAGAGAGACCGGATCACGTTTCTCGTCGTCGGCGACGAGCCGACGCGCGCGCAGGCGCTGATCGCGGGACGCATCGACGCGACGATCGTCGACCCCTCGGTGTCGGGGCCGCTGAGAGAGAGAGGGTTCTCTTACCTGGGCAACCTTCAGGAGCTCGGAGTGCCGTTCGTCAACAACGCGCTCGTCAGCACGCGGCGCTACGTCAAAGAAAATCCGCGCGCGGCGGAGGCGGTCGTGCGCTCGATCGTCGAGGGCAACGCGTTCATGCTCAATCCCGCCAACAAAGCCAGAGTGGCGGGCATTCTGGCGAAAAATCTCCGGCTCGACCCCAAGGACAGCGACAAAATCTACGACGATCTCATCGCAAAAGTGGAGCGGCGGCCTTATCCCAATATGGATGCGGTCAAAGCGACCATCCAAGTCATGGGATTGCGCAATCCCAAGATCGCCCAGCTGAAGCCCGACGACCTCGTCGACGTATCGATTTTGCAACGGCTCGAGCACAGCGGCCTTATCCGTTGATCGCCGTTTCACGCTCACATGAATTTTCACCAGCTGAAAATCTTCTATACCGTCGCCCAGCAGCGCAGCTTCACGACTGCGGCTTTGGAGCTGCGTCTAACCCAGCCGGCGGTGAGTCAGCAGATCAAAGCGCTCGAAAAAGAACTGGGCATCGCATTGTTCGAGCGGGGAGGGTCGAAGCTGCGCATGACCCAAGCCGGCGAAGCTTTTTTCCGCACGACGGTAACCATTCTGAACGCCAAGGACGAGGGCGAACGCATTATCGCCGAATTAGGCGCCGCGACGAAAGGCAAATTGATCCTGGGCGCCAATACGACCGGCGGTATGTATCTTCTTCCCCGAATAGTTCGCGTCTTCAAAGAACAGCACCCGCACGCTGAAATCACGCTTCAGATCGAATCGACGGAATGGTTATATGAACGCATTCTCGAAAACGTCGTCGATCTGGCGTTGGTCGGCGGGCCGACGGAGGACCGCCGTTTCGGGGTCGAGCCGGTTTGCCGCGACCGGCTGGCTCTGATCGCCTCGCCGTCCCATCGTCTGGCGAAAACCGGCCGCGCCGCTCTTAAAGATGTCGCCGCCGAGCCGTTTATCGTCCCGGCTCAGGGATCCCGCACCCGCCAGCTGGTGGAGCGGGGACTCAAGTCGGCTGGCGTAATGCCGAAGGTCGTCATGCAGCTCATCGGAACCGAAGCCGTCAAGCGTGCGGTAGCGGCGAATCTCGGCATCGGCTTTGTTTCTCAATACGCCGTCGAGCGGGAAGGCTCTCCCGCCGAGCTGAAGGTGGTTCCGACAGGCAATTTCGCTCTCGAACGCGACATGGAGCTGATCTACAAAAAACAAAAATACTTCTCTCCCATCGCCGAGCGATTCCGCGAATTTGTTCACGCCTACGCAGCCGCGCACCTGTCGCCCCCGGGCGCTTCGCCGCGCCGAGCCACGCTCAAATTAGTATAACGAATCCATTATAGGGCCGTCGCGCATTATTTATTTGCGGCCGTTCCGAGGAGACCGCTATGGTAAATAACGAATGCGCTACGGCTTTCTCATAGATCACAACCGCTGCATCGGCTGTCACGCCTGCACCGTCGCTTGCAAGGAAGAGCACGACGTTCCGGTCGGAGTCTATCGCACGTGGGTTAAGTACATCGAGAAAGGCCGCTATCCGGATGTGCGGCGGCATTTCGGCGTTCTGCGCTGCAATCACTGCGATAACGCTCCATGCATCGAGATCTGCCCGACCGTCGCGCTTTTCCGCCGAGCCGACGGCATCGTCGATTTCGACGGCGAACGATGCATCGGCTGTAAATCATGCATGCAAGCCTGCCCGTACGACGCCCTGTACATCGATCCGCGCAGCAACACGGCGGCGAAATGCAATTTTTGCGCGCACCGCGTCGAAGTGGGCCTGGAGCCGGCATGCGTGATCGTTTGCCCGGAACAGGCGATCGTCGCGGGCGATCTCGACGACGCATCCAGCGATATCAGCCGCATCGTTGCGCGCGGGAAAATAGATGTCAGAAAACCCGAGAAGGGCACTCGCCCGAAACTTTTCTACGCCGGCATCGAGCCCGACCTCCTGCGCCCGGCCAGGATGAGATCGCAGGACGCCCATCTCTGGGGCGACAAGGCCGCCGGCGAAGATATCTATTGCACCGGGGAAAGATCGGCGGAAAATCTCGCAACGGAAGTCTACGACGTCCCGCATGCTCCGCCGTGGGGACGAAAAATCGTGGCCTATCTATGGGCCAAGTCGATTGCCGCCGGCGTCCTGTTCGTCGGCGGATTGCTGCTGGGTCTCGGCTATGATGCGCCGCGGCTGCTTTTTGTCCTGAGCCCCGCGGCCGCGCTCGCGTTTACCGCGGCGACCCTGCTTCTTCTCATTTCCGATCTGAAGCGCCCCGATCGATTTTATTATCTATTCACCAGGGGAAATCCGCGGTCATGGCTTGTGATCGGCGGCTATATTCTGGGCGGCTACGGCTTCACGGCATGCCTTTGGCTCTTCTTTGGTGTTTTCGGCAAATCTCCGCCGTCATGGGTGATTTGGCCCGCCGTGTTTTTAGCGCTGGCCGCAGCGGGATACACCGCGTTTCTTTTCGTACAGGCAAAAGGGCGCGATCTTTGGCAGAGCCCGTTTTTTTTCTGGCACCTTCTCATTCAGGCTGGCGTTGCCGGGGCTGCCGTACTCCTCCTTGCGAACGCGATCATGTTCGCTGACGCAGCGTCGTTGCCCGCGATACTCACGGTTGGATTGATTCTCGATCTGATCGTTACGCTGGCCGAGGTATTCGTGGCCCACGGAAACGAAGATGCCGCGCGGGCGCGGCGAATTCTGACCCAAGGAGCTCTGGCGGGAGAATTTTGGGGATGGTCGGTTAGCGGCGGCCTGCTTTTGCCGCTCGTGCTGATCGCGTTGTGGCCGGACGCGCTATTTTTTTCGACCGCATCCGCTGCGCTCGCCCTCGCCGGGATTTGGGCATTCGACGATATCTGGATAAAGGCGGGTCAGGCGATTCCGCTGAGCTGAACGATGGCAGATTTGAAACCGCTCCATCCGGCTGCCGCCGATCTCGATCCGCCTGCGGGCGGTCTTGCGAAATTTCCGCCGCCGGATCGCTGGGACGACTGGGCCGAGTACGATCCGGCGGTATGGCCCAGAAAAGTTGAAAAACGCTACCGTCTTATCCCCACCATCTGCTTCAACTGCGAGGCGGCCTGCGGCCTTCTCGCCTACGTCGAGAAGGATCATCCACGGATAAAAAAATTCGAAGGTAATCCGGCTCATCCGGGAAGCCGCGGTCGAAATTGCGCCAAGGGTCCTGCGACCCTGAACCAGGTGAACGACCCCGAAAGAATTCTCTACCCGCTGAAGAGAACCGCAAAGCGCGGCGAAGGGAAATGGGAGCGAGTCAGCTGGGACGAGGTCTTGGACGACATCGCGGCGCGAATCCGAAAGGCGCTCATCGAAGACCGCCGCACGGAGATCATGTATCACGTCGGCCGTCCGGGTCATGAGCTGGTGTACCACCAGCGCATTCTCCATGCCTGGGGCATCGACGGCCACAACAGCCACACCAACGTGTGTTCCGCCGGCGCTCGCGCCGGCTATGCCTTCTGGCACGGCATGGATCGGCCCTCACCCGATCACAGCAACGCGCGATTCATGCTGCTGCTGAGCTCGCATCTCGAAAGCGGGCATTACTTTAATCCGCATGCGCAGCGGATTATCGACGGCAAGGCAAAAGGCGCAAAAATCTGCGTCATCGACACGCGACTGTCGAACACCGCGTCGATGGCGGACTACTGGCTTTCGCCTTGGCCGGGAACGGAGGCGGCGCTTCTCCTCGCGATGTGCCATGTGATTTTGAACGAAAATCTCTACGATCGCGAATTTGTCCGACGCTGGGTGAATTGGCAGGAATTTTTAGCAGAAGAGCATCCGCAAGCCGCGCGGGATTTCGATACCTTTATATCGGTGCTGAAACAACTATACGCCGGATACACGCCGGAGTTCGCCGAACAGGAAAGCGGCGTAAAAGCCGCCGTTATCACCGAAATCGCGCATGAAGCGGCGCGCGCGGGATCGGCGCTCTCGACCCACGTCTGGCGCAATGCAGCCGCGGGGAATCTCGGGGGCTGGCAGGTGGCGCGCGCGCTGGAGTTTCTCGTCGTTCTCCTCGGCGCGGTCGGCACGCCGGGCGGCACGGCGCCGAACTCCTTCAATAAATTCATACCGGCGCCGCCGCTGATGCCCGCTCCCGCGAAAGTCTGGAACGAAATGCTCTTGCCGCGCGAGTATCCGCTTTCGTTCTTCGAAATGAGCTTTCTTTTGCCCCATTTCCTCAGAGAAGGACGCGGCAAGCTCGCCATGTATTTTACCCGCGTCCATAACCCGGTTTGGACGAATCCCGACGGCTTGAGCTGGATCGAGGCGTTGACGGATGAAAACAAGGTCGAGCGGCATGCCTGCTTGACGCCGATCTGGAGCGAAACGGCGTGGTTCGCCGATTATGTCCTGCCGATGGGTCATGCGTCCGAACGACACGACCTCATGAGCCAGGAGACCCATGCGGCCCGCTGGATCGGCTTTCGGCAGCCCGTGCTGCGCGTCGCGCTTGAGAAGGAAGGCAAACGATTTGCCACGACGTATGAAGCCCACCGTGAAGCCGGGCTGGGAGAGGTCTGGGAAGAGGATGAATTCTGGATCGAACTCTCCTGGAGGATCGATCCGGACGGATCACTCGGCGTCCGAAAGTATTTCGAGTCGCCGTATCGACCCGGGGAGAAGCTCACCCTCGACGAGTATTACGGCTGGATCTTCGAAAACAGCGTTCCCGGCTTGCCGCAGGCCGCAGCGAGAGAAAATCTCACGCCGCTCGAATACATGCGGAGATACGGCGCATTCCTGATTGAAGAAAACGTCTACCGCGCGCACGAACAAACGCTCGACCCTACCGAGCTTGACGGCGCCGAGATCGATAGCGCTACCAACGCGATCACAAAAGGCGGCAGCCCGATCGGAGTCGAGATCGACGGCATCAAATACGTAGGATTCCCCACGCCTTCGCGTAAGCTCGAATTCTTTTCCAAGACGCTGAAGGAGTGGAAATGGCCTGAACAATCTCTGCCGGGATATATTCGCAGCCATGTGCATTGGAAAAATATCGATGCGACCAAAGGCGAGATGCTGCTTCTGCCGACGTTTCGGCTTCCGACGCTCATCCATACCCGATCCGGCAATGCGAAATGGCTGTATGAAATATCGCATACGAACCCGCTCTGGATCCATCCGCAGGACGCGGGGCGGTTGGGAGTCAAAACCGGCGATCTCTTAAAAGTGCGCACCGAGATCGGCTATTTCGTCGATAAAGCCTGGATCACCGAAGGCATCCGGCCCGGCGTGATCGCGTGCTCGCATCACCTGGGGCGCTGGAGGCTCAAAGAGGAGATCGGCGGCGAGCGGTGGTCAACGGCTCTCGTCGACCTGCGGCGACTCGATGATGGAAAATGGATGATGCGGCAAATCCACGGCGTTCAGCCCTTCAACAGTGCCGACGCCGATTCAAAACGGATCTTTTGGGAAGATGCAGGCGTACATCAGAATCTAACTTTCCCCGTCCAGCCCGATCCCATTAGCGGCCAGCATTGCTGGCACCAAAAAGTCATCGTCGAAAAACCCGGTGAAGATGACCGTTACGGAGATATATCTGTCGATACGAACAAGTCGCACGAAGTCTACAAGAGATGGCTTCAGATGACGCGCCCCGCGCCTGGGCCGCATAATCTCCGCCGGCCGTTATGGCTGCCGCGCGCCTACAAACCGATACCGGCGGCGTATTATCTGCCTAATGACAAAAATTCATAGCCAGTCTCTTGCCGGGATCACGAGGATTTCGCTTGCCGCCGACTTTTGAATTACTGCCGCTGCAGTGGTGGCTTGTCCCGCTCGGATTCGTGCTTGGCGCTTTCGGCACACTCATAGGCGCAGGCGGCGGTTTCGTGCTCGTGCCTCTGCTTCTGTTGCTGTATCCGACCGAAAAGCCGGACGTCATTACGGCGATCTCGCTCGCCGTCGTCTTCCTGAACAGCGTCTCCGGCTCAATCGCTTACGCTTCAATGAAACGGATCGATTACAAATCGGGAATCATGTTCTCGCTCGCGACCATTCCCGGCGCCGTTTTGGGAGCGCTCAGCACATCGTACATTCCGCGCAAACAGTTCGACGAGTTGTTCGGTGTCTTAATGATCTTGGGGTCGATCTTTTTGGTGATTCGTCCGATTTCTCCGGCCACCCGGTTGACGTCGAAATTTCAAATGACCCGCAGGGTTGTAGATGCCGAAGGTATGGAACATTCTTTTTGCTACAACCCAGTCCTGGGCGTTGCGATGAGTCTAGTCGTCGGATATCTATCGAGCTTCCTGGGCGTGGGAGGCGGCTTCATCCACGTGCCCGCGCTCGTGTATCTGCTTAACTTTCCGGTCCACGTTGCAACCGCGACATCGCATTTTATCCTCGCCGTCATGACATTCACCGGAAGCCTGGTTCATATGTTCACTGGAACATTTGCGAGGATCATCGGCTTAACCGTGATGCTCGGCATCGGCGTGCTGCCCGGCGCACAGCTCGGAGCCAAATTGTCGACGCGCGTCAACGCCAAGTGGATCCTACGAGGTCTCGCCGCCGCCTTGGGGTTCGTTGGACTTCGATTAATCTTCGCGGCGATTCAGATGTAAAAAAGAACCGTTGCATGATTTTGTACCGGAAAGTGTGGCCGCCGGCATTCCCTTTCCTTTTTTTATTCCCGTGCTATCATATCTGAAGAAGTATTTTTTTCTCCCGCCGTTTCTTCCGAAGTCACGGTCGGAATTAAGGAGATCGCGATGCATGCAACGAATCCGCGCGCGAGGCTCGCGCTCGCCGCGCTGACGATTTTTTTCGCCGCGAGCGCGAACGCCGTCTACGCCGGCGGCCCCGAGGCGCAGATCCACGAGACGCTCGATCGCGTGCTCGCGGTGACGCGCACCTTTCACAGCGAGCAGGACTTCATCGACAACAAGCCGCGGCTCCGCGAGATCATCGTGCCGCGCTTCGACTTTACCGAGATGGCGCGCCGCTCGCTCGGCGACGAGTACTGGAGCGGGCTCCAGGGCAAAGAGCAGGAGTTCGTCGCCGCCTTCGTCCAGTTCGCCGAGCGCTCCTACACCAACGCGCTCGGCACCTACCGCGGCGAGAAGATGACCTACGACCGCGAGACGATCGACAACGACTTCGCCGAAGTCGCGACCGGGGTCGTCGGCTCCTCCGGCGAGGCGACGCCGATCGTCTACAAGCTTCATCTCATCGGCCCCGACTGGAAAGTCTACGACGTCGTCATCGACCGGATCAGTCTCGTCGCCAACTTCAAATCGCAGTTCGGCCGCATCTTGAAGACCGCCTCGCTCGACGAGCTCATGCAGAAGCTCAGATCCAAGGGCGCGTAAAATAGAGTTATCGTTTCAGCCCTGCGACTCCGCTCAGGACAGGGTTTCTCGTTTCAGATGTTATAGGCCCGGTGCTCTTAAGGAGCCCGGGCCTTTTTTTATCCAAGTTCCGCGACACACCGCGACACACTGCGACATTTCGCCGGAGATTTTTCTTGATTCACCTTGAGTTCAGGTTCACTATGCGGGCAGTGACCGGTGAGGAGTGATTAGTTAAAATTCACTGCCACGCCGGCCCCTTCGCCATTCACAATCCAGGGCACGTGCCGCTACATAAAAAATTTAGATTCCAGGATAATTCGTCGGATTCAGCGCTCTCGCCACTATCGGCGGCGTAGTCATTAACCTCGCGGCGATTTTCGGATTCCCACGGGGGCACGGCGTGCCGCGCCCTAACTCCTCACTCCTCGCATGCCGAGGGATTCTCTATGCCCAAATCCAAACGCAGCGCTAAAAATGTGCCGGGGCCGCGGGCCGCGCCGCCGCCGGAGGTCGCCGACAGCGACAATGAGCTCGCCGAGCTGCGCGCGGTCTTCGCCGATCTCATTCACCGACGGCAGCGCGCCTTTCTCGCCGGCTTTGTCGTCGCCAAAGGCGTCAACGGCGCTGAGCGCCTTTCCGGCGTCCGGCGCTGGAGCCATTACAACTGGATGCGCGAAGACCCGCTCTACCGCGAGCGCTTCGAGCTCGCCAAGACGATGCTCGCCGACGACGCCGAGGAGGAGATCCTCCGCCGCGCGCTTTTCGGCGCCGACACGCCCGTCGTCTACCGCGGCGAGATCACCGCCTGGTACAAGAGCTATTCCGACGCGCTCATGATCTTCGCGCTGAAGGCGCTGAAGCCCGAGGTGTACCGCGCCCGCCGCCGGCCGGGCCTCGATTTCGCCGGGCCCTGTCAGTTCGAGATCACTATTGAAAAACCGAAAGAGGCGAGCAGCGAGCGGCAAGCCGCGAGCGCTACAGGCGCGCAATCCATTGCGCCGGGTTCGACTCCTTCCGAAGTGACCCGCTCTTGCCAAGGGGGAGATGAAGAGGAGGTTCGCGAGCCCAGCGATTATGAACGGCGCGCGTTGGATCTTCTGAGGAGAAAGCTGTGAGAGGCGCGGGAAAGCACCGGCGGCCGCACCGCCATTTCGGCCGTCCGCCCAAGGCGCCCGGCGCGATCGCGCCGGAGTATCTGTCTCTCTTCGAGAATATCGCCCACCCGCGAAAGCGCGCCTACCTCGCCGCCTACGTGCAGGAGCGCGGCGGCCAGGTGAGGACGCGGAAGACGGCCGGCGGCGGCAGCAGCCACTTCCGATGGCTGCGCGACGATCCCGACTACCGCGCGGCGTTCAGGCGCGCGCGGCTCGCCGTCGCCGATGCGATCGAGCGCGAGATTTATAGGCGCGCCGGCGCAGCGCCGAGCACAGACGGGCAAATCATGTCCGTTGTCGCGCGCCTGCGGAGAGAAGGGTACGGTGAGGGGCGAAGGTCGGGGAAGAAGGTGGAAGGCGGATGAGTGAGCGGCCGGAGTGAATGTAGGGGCGGTTCGCGAACCGCCCGAAGT
>DATJFG010000118.1:0-9299 GCA_035495775.1 Verrucomicrobiia bacterium
ATCGCGCGGCTTGTGCGGATCTCGTAATCGGCTTCCTTGAGCGCGTCTTTTTCAACCACCGTCCGCGCGGCCCCCGACACGAGGTTGACGACGTTTTTCTTTCTCGGCTGGCCGGGCGTCGCGTTCTCCTCGCGTAGCTGAAGCTGGCTCAGCTCTTTCAGCGTGATGACGCTCTTATCGAGCACGAGCAGCCGGAGCCCCGACTGCGGGCCGGTGTTGAACGTGTCGAGCCAAAACAACTCGTCCTTGAACTTCACCGACTGAGTCTGCGGCCTCGCCTCGTGCCGCACCGTCGCTTCGCCGCGCACGGTTGTGACGACTCCGACGGCGGCGTTGGCCAGAGATGGAGCGAGACCAAAAGCTATCAGGGTGGCAATGACGTTTTTCTTCATGACGCATCCCTCGTTAAAAATAGCGCCAGGTAACGCCTAAAGAGATGACCTCTCTCCGGAATCTAAAATCAGCGATACTGGAGAGGTTGCTGTCCCACAGATGTTCGAGCGATACCGTTAAATGCGGTGTGATGTCCTTAGCTAAGCTGAAAAGCGACAGGAACTCTTGGTCGTGTCGCCGCACGTTCGGCGAAAATGAAAAAGGCGTGAATTTAGAATTAACCCCGTTGTAATGCCGAGCGTGGAACTCGAAGTTCGTTGTGGCCCTTATTTCCCAGGGCAAAGTAGCCAAAAAACCCGCTACTGCTCTATGACCCGCGTACCGCCAATTGTCACCGTGAGTATCGTCGAAGTCATAATTGTAGCCAAAATTGATTCCATAACGCTGGCGATCGAAAAACATATAATGGACCAATCCGACTCGGTAATTCTGACCGTCTCTATTCTCATCGCCATGCCCCAGCGCGGGCCGGCTCTGGGAGGGATGCTCGTTGAACAATTTCTCTTCGAACTGATAAAAGAGCTGCGTCCGGTTCGACCCCGTCGGATCCCAATAAAGATAGGAGTCTAACAGCGCCGTCGGCCTTTGCAGGAATTCTCTTCCTTGCTGTAAGAGGATGTCGTAGAACGGGCGGAACGTCAGAAAATACCGCTGTGCACTGGGAAGGACATCGGTGTACGTGAGGCGCCCGCCCACGACGTGATCGCTATAATCGAATTTATGATTGCTGTAGTTAATCGTTTGGTACATGTCGTACCTGGCGGCGCTTTGCCAGTTCGGCGAACGGAAGAAGGCGTATTCGGAACTTAGACCTAAAAAATCCCCCCAGCTCGACGCCCTGCCGATACCCGAGGTGCCCGAGCCGGCGTTGGGTTTAAGCGACACGTTCGAATCGTACTGCGCTCTCGCCGTCGCTTCGAGCCAGAACGGCGTGTCGCCTCTGCGCGGCGTCCTTAGCGAAGTCAGCAGGTCGCGGCTGGCGCCGACGAGAGGGGAGGCGGGCTCGAGCTGGAGCGATTCGGCGACCTGCCTCGACGCTTCGGTTTTTCCCTGGGCACGCAGTGTGTAGGCCAGCATCAAGCGCAGGTTGGCGTTTTTCGGCTGTACCTCCAGGCCCTTCCTTACATACGCCTCGGCTTCGGCGTTTCTGCCCTGCGCGCTCAGGCTCAAGGCCAGGTAATAAACGACATTGGCGTTGCGCGGGTCGAGCTGGTGCGCCTGCAAGAGCTCCCGGGTCGCCTCCTCGTATTTTTTGTCCTCGTAGAGCAACATGCCCCGCGTGAGCCTGACCTCCGCCGACTCGCGCCCTTGGGCATAAACACGAGGAACGGACAGCAGCGTCGTGGCTGCGATGTAGGAAAGGAACAGATACGTTGCTTTGCGCCGAATGTGAGAAATCCTTGGCATCCTTCCACCCCGCGAAAATCGGAAAATTTCCGCTAAAATACCAGTTCTAGACCGAACCGTCAACGAAATGAACGATAAGAAGCGGCGAGGTTATTGCGCGGCGAGTTTTCTGCGGAGGATTTCGTTGACGATCTGTGGGCTCGCCTTTCCCTGTGTCGCCTTCATGACCTGGCCGACGAAAAAGCCAAAGCTCTTTTCGTTTCCGCCGCGGTAGTCGGCGACGACCTTAGGGTTGCCGGCGATGACCTGATCGACGGCGGCCTCGATGCTCGCGGTGTCGCTCACCTGTTCGAGCCCTTTTTCGCGCACGATCGTCTCCGGCGCGGCGCCGCTTGCGAGCATCTCGCTGAAAACGCTCTTGGCGATTTTGCCGCTGATCTTCCCCTCATCGATCATCTTGATCATCGCGGCAAGATGCTCGGCCGGCACGGGCCATTCGCGAATGCGCAGCGCTTCATCGAGCTTTCTTTCCTTGATCACGCGGAAAAGATCGCCCATGACCCAATTGCTGATCGCCTTGGGATTGCCATGGAGCTTGACCGCTGTCTCGAAGTAATCGGCAACGTCGCGCCGGCCGGTGAGGACCTCGGCGTCGTAGCGCGGCAGCCCATATTGGTTGACGAAGCGCTGCTCGCGCGCCGCCGGCAGCTCGGGAAGCGAGGACTCGATCTCGGCGATCCATTTATCGTCGACCACGAGCGGCAGCAGGTCGGGATCGGGGAAGTAGCGATAGTCGTGGGCGAACTCCTTGGAGCGCATCGAACGCGTCACTTCGCGCTCCGCGTCCCAGAGACGCGTCTCCTGCACGAGCTTGCCGCCTTCCGACAGTGTATGGATCTGGCGCTCGATCTCGGAATCGATCGCTTTTTCGACCGCCTTGAACGAATTCAAGTTTTTGATTTCGACTTTCGTCCCGAGCTCCTGCGCGCCGACAGGCCGCACCGACACGTTGGCGTCGCAGCGGAAGCTCCCTTCCTCCATGTTGCCGTCGCAGACTTCGAGGTATTGAACAATGGCGCGAAGATTCCTCAGATAATTTCCTGCCTCGGCGGAGCTTCGAATATCCGGCTCGCTGACGATCTCGAGCAGCGGCACACCGGTGCGGTTTAGATCTACGAGGCTGTAATCGCCGCGCGCCTCATGGATATTTTTCCCGGCGTCCTCTTCCATATGGATGCGCGTCAAGCGAATCTTCTTCTTGCCTTCGCCTGCGCCGATCTCGAGGTAGCCGTGCTCGCAAACCGGCAGCTCATACTGGCTGATCTGATAGCCCTTGGGGAGATCGGGGTAAAAATAGTTTTTTCGCGCAAAGCGGCTGCGGCGCGAGATTTCACAGTGCGTGGCGAGGCCGAGGCGAATCGCGAACTCGACGACTCTTTTATTCAGCACCGGAAGAACGCCGGGGAAGCCCATGCACACGGGGCAGGTGTTGTCGTTCGGCGCATCGCCGAAACGCGTCGCGCAGCCGCAAAAGATCTTGGAAGCGGTGAGCATCTGCGCGTGGACTTCGAGGCCGATGACGGGTTCGTAATTCATAGTTTCAGCGGTTAGCGTTTAGCTTAGCTTGGGCTTCGTTTTATGCCATTCGGTCGCGCTTTCGTACGCGTGCGCGATCTTCAGCATTCTCGCCTCGTCGAAATGCTTGCCGATGATCTGCATGCCGATCGGCATCCCTTCGTTATCGAAGCCGCACGGCAGCGAGAGGCCGGGAAGACCGGCGAGGTTGACGGAGATCGTGAATATATCCGACAGGTACATCTGCAGAGGATCGGCGGTCTTCTCGCCGATCTTAAACGCCGTGGTCGGCGACGTCGGCGTCACGATCAGGTCGCATTTCTTGAACGCTTCGTCGAAATCTTTCTTGATCAGCGCGCGGACCTTCTGCGCTTTGACATAATATGCGTCGTAATATCCGGCAGAGAGCGCATACGTGCCGAGCATGATGCGCCGCTTTACTTCCGGGCCGAAGCCTTCCTGACGCGTCCTGAAGTAAGTCTCGGCCAAATCCTTCCCTCGCGCGCGGTAGCCGTATTTCATGCCGTCGTAGCGCGCGAGGTTCGAGCTCGCCTCGGCGGTGGCGATGATATAATACACCGCGACCGCGTATTCCGTGTGCGGCAGCGAGACATCAATTATCTCGGCGCCGTTTTGCTCCATCTGTCGCACGGCAGCTTTTACCGCTTGTTCTACTTCCGGCTGCATGCCGGAAATGAAATATTCTTTCGGCAGGCCGAGCTTCACGCCGGTCATTTTGCCGTCGAGATTCGTCGCATAAGCCGCGACAGGCGCAGGAACTGACGTCGAATCGGCCGGATCGTGCCCCGCCACGGCTTCGAGGAGGAGGGCGCAGTCGGCGGTATCTTTCGCCATCGGCCCTACCTGATCCAGAGATGACGCGAAGGCGATGACGCCGAAGCGGCTGACCCTGCCGTACGTGGGCTTTAAGCCGACAATGCCGCAGCAGGCTGCCGGCTGGCGGATCGAGCCGCCGGTGTCGGTGCCGAGCGCGGCGATGCATTGGTCCGCCGCCACCGCAGCGGCCGAGCCGCCCGAAGAGCCGCCCGGGACGCGCTCGACGTTCCATGGATTGCGCGTGACAGAAAAAGCGGAGTTTTCCGTCGACGAGCCCATGGCGAACTCGTCCATGTTGGTTTTACCGACGATCACGGCGCCGGCGTTCTTCAATTTGGCCACCGCCATGCCGTCGTAGGGCGGAACGAAGTTGTCGAGGATCTTCGAGCTGCACGTCGTGCGGATTCCCTTGGTGATGAAAATGTCTTTTAGGGCGATCGGAATGCCGAGCAGGGGAGAAGATCTGCCGCCCGCCTTCAATCTCTCGTCGGCGCGGCGCGCCTCCGCCAGCGCGCTCTCCTGACAAAGCGTGATATACGAGCCGATCCGCTCTTCCGTTGCCTCGATGCGCGCGAAAATCGATTGCGTCACGTCGACCGAGGAAATCTCACGCTGTTTAAGCCGCGCGGCGAGCTCATGGATGGTGAGTTCGTGGAGGCTCATTCGATAATTTTCGGCACCTTGAAGAACGTATTCTCTCGATCGGGCGCGTTTGCGAGCAGGCTTTCCGGCTGCGGCTCGTTCGTCACGCGATCTTCGCGAAAGGCGTTGACGATGTCCACGGCATGCGCCAAGGGCTCGACATTCGTTGTGTCGAGACGCCCGAGTTTCTCCATGTACTGCAGGATGTTATCGAGCTGCTCTGTCAGGCGACTTTCCTCTTCTTCCGACAGTTGCAGGCGGGCGAGCAGCGCGACACGCTTGACCTCTTCGCGGGTGATTTTCATGGGATGTCCATAGCCGATCAGCAGTCAGTGATCGGCATAATAGAAACTTTTATCATACGACACGCCGGAATGACAATTCCGCTGCCGATGACCGCTGTTTATCTCCTTTAGCTGCGGCGGATTGCGACAGCTATTTTTTTATTGCAGTCCTGCTCGCTTTTAGTTAACAATGGCCGCCGATGAAACGGCCGCAAGCTTGGCTTGCCGACGATTTCGCGCCGCCGGCGCGGCCCGACACAAAGCTGGAAGCCAAGGGATACGCGCGCGGCTTCAAGCACGTCGCCGGCCTGGATGAAGTCGGCCGCGGCCCGTGGGCCGGCCCGGTCGTCGCGGCCGCCGTCATCATGCCGGCCGGCCTGACGCACCCCGATATCCGCGACTCCAAGGTTCTTACCGCGCCGAAGCGCGACGACCTCGCGCGCTGGGTTAAACAAGAGGCGATCGCCTGGGCGGTCGGCATCGTCGGTTCCGACGACATCGACCGCATCAATATTCTAAGGGCCAGCCTTACGGCCATGAGCATGGCCTTCGGTCAACTGAAGCCTCGCCCCGACCTTCTTTTGATCGACGGCTCACATACGATCCCGCTGCCGCTCCTTCTCGAACAACAAAGCGATAACGCGCAAGCCTCAATACCCGATTCGCGTCCGAGCATTTTTTCCTCGCTGCCTTCGCTGCCGCGGCAAACCGCGGTCATCAAAGGCGACGCCGTCTGCCACTCGATCGCCGCGGCGTCGATTGTCGCAAAGGTCGCGCGCGATGCGATCATGGTGGAAATGGACGAGCTTTATCCGGGCTACGGCTTCGGCCAGCACAAGGGCTACGGCTCCGAGGCGCATGCCGAGGCGCTGGAACGCCTCGGCCCTTCGCCGATCCACAGACGAAGCTTCAGCCCCGTGTGGCGCTCCTTCAAGCACGCCGATGCAGTTTCCGCGCCGCTGTTTGAAAAATGACCGGTCCAAGTCCAAGACAGATTCTCGGTCGCGACGGGGAGCAGATCGCAGAAAAGTATCTCGCCAAAAAAGGCTATCGCCTGGTCGAGCGCAACTATCGCTGCCCGATGGGCGAACTCGACCTGATCGCGCTCGATCGCCGCGTCATTGTCTTCATCGAGGTGAAAACGCGCGTCGATCAGAGCTTCGGCCCGCCGCTCGAGTCGGTTCATCCGCGCAAGCAGCAAAAGATGATCGGCGCCGCTCAGTATTTCTTAAGCCAGCACAAACTCCACGACCGCGAAGCCCGCTTTGACGTCGTCGGCATCTCGTTTGACGGCGACGCTCCCGTTATCGAACACATTGAGAATGCGTTCGAAGTCGGATAAAAGAAGCAATCAGCCGGAAGCCATCAGCACTCAGCTAAATTTCTAAACCGTTTTTCGTCTAGCGGGCTTCTCAGCTATTTATGCTCGATATCAAATTTTTAAGAGAGAATCTCGACCGCGTTAAAGAGCGGCTTGCCGCGCGCGGCGGCAATATCGATTGGGAGCGTTTCAGCGCCCTCGATAAGGAGCGCCGCGAAGCCTTGGCGGAATCGGAGCGGATGAAGGAGAAAAAAAACCGCCTGTCGGGCGAGATCGGCAAGCTCAAGAAATCCGGCGGCGATGCCGCGCCGTTGATGAAAGAGGTGGAAGGGCTTACGGAGGCGATCCGCAAGGCGGAGGCGCCGCTGCCGGAGATCGAGGCTCGCTTCGATGAATTCATGCTGACGCTGCCCAACCTGCCGCACGAAACGGTGCCGCAGGGAAAGGGGGCTGAAGATAACCCCGTCGTGCGCGAATGGGGAGACCTGCCGAAATTCGATTTCGCCCCGAAGCCGCACTGGGACATAGGCGAGGAGCTCGGCATTCTCGATTTCGACCGCGCCGCAAAGATCGCCGGCGCCCGCTTCGTGGTCTATCACAAGCAGGGAGCAATGCTTGAGCGGGCGCTCGCCGCCTTCATGCTCGCGACGCACACGCGCGAGAACGGCTATGCGGAAGTCTTTCCGCCGTTCATCATCAACACCGCTTCACTCACAGGCACCGGACAGCTGCCGAAATTCGCCGGCGACCTCTTCAAGCTCGAAGGGACCGATTTCTGGCTGAGCCCGACGGCGGAAGTGCAGGTGACGAATCTGTTCCGCGACGAGATGCTGGACTACGAGCGGCTACCCCTTAAATTTTGCGCCTGGTCGGCCAACTTCCGCTCCGAGGCGGGAAGCTACGGCAAGGATACGCGAGGCATCATCCGCCTGCACCAGTTCCAGAAGGTCGAGCTGGTGAAGTTCGTCCGCCCCGAGACGAGTTACGAAGAGCTTGAATCGCTCACGCGCGACGCGGAATCGATCCTGCAAAAGCTCGGTTTGCCTTACCGAGTCGTGTCGCTCTGCACCGGCGATCTCGGCTCGAACGCGGCCAAGACCTACGACCTCGAAGTGTGGCTGCCGGGGCAGAGCGCGTATAAGGAAATCTCCTCCTGCTCAAATTTCGAGGCGTTCCAGGCGCGGCGCGCCGGCATTCGTTACCGCGTGCCCGGAAAGACCCGGAGCGATTACGTCCATACGCTGAACGGCTCGGGATTGGCGGTCGGCCGGACGCTGGTCGCCGTCCTCGAAAATTATCAGCAAAAGG
This sequence comes from Verrucomicrobiia bacterium, assembly GCA_035495775.1. Classification (GTDB taxonomy): domain Bacteria; phylum Desulfobacterota; class Binatia; order UBA9968; family UBA9968; genus JAJPJQ01. The sequence goes on from DATJFG010000118.1 coordinate 7,708, forward strand.
ACGGCACGGTCATCGTGCCCGAGGCGCTGAGGCCCTACATTGGCGGATTGGAGCGGATTACGTAGGCGGCGGAGGGACTGCTTTCGCTTGCCTCTTTTCTCATTACTATTTACTATAACCACTTGTGCCTCGGGAGGGGTGGCCGAGTGGTTTAAGGCACCGGTCTTGAAAACCGGCGACCACTTCGTGGTCCGCGAGTTCGAATCTCGCCCCCTCCGCCATCGAAAGCTAAATAGCTCCAGCGAAATCGGCGAAAGACACCAAAAAGTCTGAGCCGAACCGGGTTTGCTGGTCGCCTCTATTAACCGGAGAGATGGCCGAGTGGTCGAAGGCGCACGCCTGCTAAGCGTGTGTACCTCAAAAGGGTACCGAGGGTTCGAATCCCTCTCTCTCCGCCACCTTTCGCGCCCGTAGCTCAATTGGACAGAGCACCAGACTACGGATCTGGGGGTTGGGGGTTCAAATCCCTCCGGGCGCGCCAATCTATTCGGTCAGTAGGGGGAGCCGTCCTTGCGGATGAACTTCCACTGACCATCGATCAGAATCGCCTTGAGATCGTCATCGGGATAGCTACCTTCATCGCCAGCCGTTCGGTCCCCGATTTCGAGATAGACCGCATCCTCCCCGGTTTCATTGATTAATCGATGACCATTGCCACTGCCGGCTTTGAACCCCGCGCACATGCCGGGCGCGAGCCTCGTCCGGCCTTCGTCGGTGTGAAGCGTCGGCTGACCTTGCAAGATATAAACGAACTCGTCTTGTTTTGTATGCGCATGACGGAGGGCGGATACCGCTTTAGGGGCAAGCCGCGTCAGATTGACTCCGAAGTTTGTCAGGCCGAACAAATCGCCCAACGGCTGCTTTTGTCTGCCCGCCATTCGGGATGCAAACGGTTCCGGATAGGCTGAGGGCTTCGTTCTGACCGGTGCCTCCTCGGCGACGATCGCGACGGGCGATTTCGTACTTGCCATTTTGCAACCCCACTCGTGTGTTACTTTCCGGCCTCTTTCAGCGCCCTCAGCACGTTCTCCGGGCTGAGCGGCAGCTTTCTCACTCGAACGCCAGTCGCATTGTAGATCGCGTTCGCGATGCAGGCGAGCGGCGGCACGCAGGCGATCTCGCCCGCGCCTTTGGCGCCGTAAGGTCCCGCGCCGGGATAGCCCGGCACGAGGGTCGTTTCGATGCGCGGCATCATGTTGATCGTCGGCATCAAATAATCGACGAACGACGGGTTCATCGTTCTGCCGTTGTTGTCGAAGACGACCTGCTCGCACAGCGCTTGGCCGATGCTCATCGCCGCGGCCCCTTCAATCTGTCCCTCGACCGCCGCACGATGGATCGGAAAGCCGATGTCGTGCACGGCGACATACTTTAATATCTTTACGTTGCCGGTATCCGGGTCGACCTCCACGATGCAGGCGTGCGTCGTGAAGGGCTGCGAGCTGCCGTGGGCCTTCTCTTCGGCCATCAGCGTCAGGTTATCGCAGTAGCCGCGGCCGATCACCTCGCCGATGATGTTGTGCGCCGCGGTGGCGATCGTTTCCAAAGGCACCGATTTCGTCGGCGTACCTCTGACGCGAATTTTCTTATCG
>DATJFG010000119.1:0-8571 GCA_035495775.1 Verrucomicrobiia bacterium
TATGTAACTTTCAACTTTGCTTTTAATTTCAGTCCTTTTCGCACCGGACTCTTGCTGTGAAGGCCAGTGATTCCGCATATCGAAATATCTAGAGTTCCAGAGATTAACGGCACCAGGACCGTAGGACATTCGTTCATGAACGTTGTGATTGAAGAGGCAACTCGTGAGGTAAATTAATGTAAACGCTAAAAGCAAATAGATAAAACGCATAAGGTTCTTCTTGCCCATCCGTTACCACTGGAAGTTACGAAATGGTAGAGTATCAAAGGTTCCCGAGTAACCCGGTATTCCATGGCCTTGCTGAGCATGTGGAGATAAAACGCAATGCCCGCACGCGTTCTCTTTGTCGGCTTCGACGCGCTGGACAGTGAGCTCGTGCGCGAATGGGCCGCCGCCGGTGTCCTGCCGACGTTCCGCTCGCTGTTTGAAAGCTCCGCCTTCGGCGCGACGAAAAATCCTCCGGGCTTTTACGGCGGCGCCGTCTGGCCGGCGTTCACGACGGCTCTGTCTCCCGGGCGAAACGGCTACTTTTATCTGCGCCAGATGCCGCGCGGCGAGTACACCGATGCCCCGTTCTTGCCCGCGCAACAGAAGGGAGAAGCTTTTTGGGAAGCTCTCAGCCGCGCCGGACGGCGCGTTGCGGTCATCGATGTCCCATTCTCGCCGGTAGCCAAGACGCTGAACGGCATCGAGCTCACCAATTGGAGTACGCACGATTCCGGCGGCGATCGCCGCGGCTCGTTTCCTGCCGATCTCGCGGATGAGCTGGCGGCCAAGTTCGGCCGGCTGCCCGAGGACCAGTGCGATTCGACGACGCCGATCATCGGCTACAAAGCCTTGTTCGATATGCTTCGCGAGCGGCTCAAAAACAAGCTCGATGTAGCGCTTCATTGCCTCGCAAAGGAGCGCTGGGATCTGTTCGCCGCCGCTTTCACCGAAGCGCACTGCATCGGCCATCAATCCTGGCACCTGCACGATCCGACGCATCCGCGGCACGATCCTGCGCTCGCCGCCGAGTTCGGCGACCCGGTGAAGGAAATTTACCGTTTGCTCGACGATGCGCTGGCCCAACTCATCGAAGCGGCCGGCTCGCATGCGCTTGTCACCGTCTTCGCGAGTCACGGGATGGCGGCGCTCTATCGCGACGAATCGGTCGTGCTCGATGAAATTCTACACCGAATCGACGCGCGTCCCGCGACGACGGGAGCAACCTGGTTCCGGCGCCTGAAGCGCGGCTGGTACGCGCTACCGCCGGCCGTCCGCGGCTTATCCTTATTCAAGCAGGCGAAAGCGGCGCTGCTGCCGCGGCTCAGGCAATCGATGCTCATCCGCGGCCGCGCCGCGCGTCGATTCTTCGCCGTGCAGTACAGCCCGCACGCCGGCATGATTCGCCTGAACGTCGCCGGCCGCGAAACCAACGGGATCGTTCAGCCCGGCACGGAGTATCGCCGGCTTTGTGAAGAGCTCCGGCGCGAGCTTCACGCGCTCGTCAACGCCGAGACCGGCGCGCCGGTCGTGGAGCGAGTTCATCTCACCGCCGACGTTTTCTCCGGGCCGTGCGTTGATGATTTGCCTGATATCGTCGCGGAATGGCGCCGCGCGGAGGATGTTCGAGAGATCTATTCGCCGCGCATCGGCAGCGTGAAGGTGCCGGAACTCAACTGGCGCAGCGGCGACCACCGCGACCGCGGTCTGTTTTTCGCCCGCGGCGGTCCGTTTCGCCCCGCGCCTTTCGCCGGGCCCGTCGCGGTGACCGACATCGCGCCGACGCTTGCCTCGCTGCTCGGCGTCCGCCTCGACGCCGTTGAAGGCCGGCCCCTTATCGATCCGATCGGCTACTAGTCACGCGCCTCAAATCGCTTTGCGCCGATCGGCGAGCGCTTTCGCGTAAGCCTCGTCGTACTCCCCCAGGATCCGCTCGAGTGAATTTTCCCGCGCCGACCGCGCCGCATTGATGCTCAGCCCTCGCAGCAGCGCACGGTCTTCCCGTAGCCGGTCGATCGCCGCAGCCAAAGCGCCGGGTTCGTCGGGGTCGAAAAGTAGCCCGTTGAGGCCGTCCTTCACCAGTTCGGGAATTCCGCCGCGAACGGAGCCGATCACCGGGACGCCGTACGAGAACGCCTCCGGGATGACCCGGGCCAAAGGCTCCTGCCAAAGCGACGGTAGAACGAGGACGTCAACCTGCGGAAAAAAATCTGCCGGCTCGATCCAGCCTAAAAAGCTGATGTCGCGCGCGTTCCGCCTCGCGGCGCGCCGGTGCAACTCGCCGCTGTAGGCATCCTCTCCTTCGCCGCCGATGAAAAGTCGGCCTTCGCCCGCCGGGCGCGCCGTGAAAACGTCGATCAGCGTTTCGATGCCTTTTTCCGGGACGAGTCTGCCAAAGTAGCCGAAGGCGACGGGCGCGTTTGCCGGGAGCGCCGGCCGCTCCATCGCCGGAACCGCAGGGCTCTCGTGCGGAATGACGGAAGTCGAATTGGCGTTCGAGAAAAGCCCCAGGCGCCGGTGATGTTCGAGAATATAACGGCTGACGCCGACGACCGCGCTCACGGCCTCGGACGCTCTGCGCCGCGCGAGAAAAAGCGGCATGCAATCCCAACAGGTGCGCTCGCAGGTGCGCCCGTTGCGGTAACGCGAGCAGCGGCCGCAGGTGAGATAATAGTCCTGCAGCGTGTGAACGATCGGTACGCCTTCGGCCCGCGCCGCATGCCAGACTCCGACGGAAATGCCTTGCAGGTTGCTGCTATGGACGAGGTCCGGCCGCTCCTCGCTGATGATGCGGCCGATGAGGTGTTTCATGGCGGGATTGTAGGCGTCGGCCGCGTGCCACAGCTTGCGCCGAGCCGAAGAGCGGACGATCCGGTCGAACGGCCAATAGAGATTGGCGATCGGCACATACATCGCTTTGACACCATTGATGACGCGCTCGCTCGGCGCACCGCTCGAGACCGTGCTCGCCACGACCGCTTCGTCTCCACGCCTGACCAAAGCCTCGGCGAGGTTTTGGATGGCTCGTTCGGCCCCGCCGCGAACATTCGGCGCGTATAGATTGTTGGCGAAAAGAACTTTCATCTCATCCGCTTACCGCAGGGCGATGTCAATGTCCATCGCCGCGACTCCATTTGACACGATAGCGGCTTGCCGTTAGTCTCACCTGCAGAGATTCCCTTCGCGAAGGCGATCCATTGTCCATGAAAATCCTCGTCGTCGGCGGCGGCGGGCGCGAGCACGCGCTGGTCTGGAAGCTGAGCCAAAGCTCGCGCGTCGAAAAGATCTATGCGGCGCCGGGAAACGACGGCATCGGCGAGAGCGCCGAGCTGGCCGCGATTGCCGCCGACGACATCGATAAGCTCGCCGCGTTCGCGGAAAAAAAACAGGTCGATCTGACCGTCGTCGGGCCCGAACTGCCGCTCACGCTCGGCGTCGCCGAGCTGTTCCAACAGCGGGGTCTCAGAATTTTCGCTCCCGGCTGCGCAGCGGCGCGCCTCGAAGGGAGCAAGGCGTTCGCCAAAGAGATTTTACACGAGAACAAAATTCCGACGGCGGCGTTCGGTACATTCTCCGACGCACGCCAGGCGAAAAAATATCTCAGTGAGCTAAAGCCCCCTTTTGTTGTCAAGGCCGACGGCCTCGCCGCCGGGAAGGGCGTGCTCATCTGCTCGGAGCGCTCGGAGGCGGAGGCGGCGATTGACGACGTGCTCACCCGCAGGGTCTTCGGCGCCGCCGGCGATAAAGTGGTCGTCGAGGAGTTTCTCGAGGGTGAAGAGGCTTCGTTCATCGTTCTGACCGACGGCGATCACATCCTGCCGCTTGCTTCCTCTCAGGATCACAAGCGCGTGTTCGACAACGACGAAGGCCCCAATACCGGCGGAATGGGCGCTTATTCTCCCGCGCCGGTCGTGACGCCTGAACTGCACCGGCGGATTGTGAAAGAAATTCTCGAGCCCCTGTTAAGAGGGCTGAAGCGCCGCGGTATCGACTATCGCGGCACGCTGTACGCCGGATTGATGCTGACCGCCGGCGGGCCGAAGGTTTTGGAATTCAACGCGCGCTTCGGCGACCCCGAATGTCAGCCGTTGATGTTGCGATTGAAAAGCGACCTCGTGCCGCTCGTCGAAGCGACGATCGACGGCCGCCTGAATGAAGTTGAGGCCGAGTGGTACGATGAGGCGGCGGTCTGCGTCGTGCTGACGGCCGGCGGCTATCCCGGCGACTATGCGAAGGGCCAAGAGATTCATGGACTGGAGCGGCTCAAAGACTGGCGGAAGGGCGCCGTGTTCCACGCCGGCACGACGAAAAAAAATGGCCGCTGGCTGACGGCCGGCGGACGCGTGCTCGGCGTCACGGGGCGCGGCGCCGGCATCTCGCAGGCCGTCGCGGAGGCCTATCGGGCTGTGGCGCAGATTCATTGGGAAGGGATGCATTATCGCAAGGACATCGCTAGAAGGGCCTTGAAATAATTTCGACTATTCCCAGGAGAACACATGGCGGAAAATTCACACAAACCGAAAGTCGGAATCCTAATGGGAAGCGATTCCGATCTCGACATCATGGCCGAAGCGGAAAAGCGCCTCGATTCCTTCGGGATCGCCTACGAGACGCGGATACTCTCCGCGCATCGAACACCGCATGAGACGCAGAAATACGCCGAGTCGGCGGCTGAGCGCGGACTCGAAGCGATCATCGTCGGGGCCGGCGCCGCGGCGCACCTGGCGGGCGTCGTCGCGGCGCACACGACGCTGCCGGTGATCGGCGTGCCGATCGATTCGTCCAGCTTAAAAGGGCTCGATGCGCTGCTCGCGACCGTGCAGATGCCCGGCGGCATCCCGGTCGCCACAATGGCGATCGGCAAGGCGGGAGCGACCAACGCCGGCATCTTCGCCGCGGAGATACTCGCGCGCAAGGATGCGGCGATCGCCGCCAAGCTGGCGCGCTTTAAAGAAGAGATGTCCGCCGGCGTTCTCGAAAAAGACAAGAAGCTGCAGCGTGAGCGATCCAAGCGCTGAGAACTTGGCCGCTGCGCTTGCGGCGCTCCGCCGCGGCGAGGTGATCGTCTTTCCGACCGAAACGTTTTATGGCCTTGGCGCCGACGCGCTCGCCGCCGCCGCCGTCGAGCGTGTGGCCGAGCTCAAAGGAAGAAATCCGGACAGCCCCATCGCCGTCATCATCGCCGACCGCGGCATGTTGTCGCAGATCGTCAGCGAGGTCCCGCCGCTTGCGGAAAAGCTCATTGCGCGTTTCTGGCCCGGCCCTTTGACGCTTGTGCTTCCGGCGCGGAAAGCCATTCCCCGGCCGCTGCTCAACACCGAAGGAAAGATCGGCATCAGAGTTTCTAGCGATCCAATCGCGACGCGGCTCGCGCGCGATTTGGGTCGGCCGATCACGGCGACGAGCGCGAATCCCTCTGGAAGAGAACCGGCGCGCACAATCGCGCAGGCGCGCGCGTACTTTACGAGTCAAATGGAAGTCTTTGTCGACGGCGGCCCGCTCGCGGGAAAAAAAGGCTCGACGGTCGCTGAGGTAATAGGCCAACGCCTCAAAATCATCCGCGAAGGTGAAATCGCCTCCAAGGAGCTGGAGATATGTCTTTGAGACCGTCGCTCTGTTTTATTCTTTTGCTGGCCTTATCGGCCTGCGGCGACGCGCCGAAGGAAGACAAGGCGAAAGAAGCGGTGCGCGACGCCGTCACGGGCGAGTTTCGTATATATCAAGGCGCCAAGGGTAAGCTCGGTGAAGCGGAGCAGCGCGAAGCCGAGCGCCGCGAGCAGGAAAAGCAGCTCCAATAAAATTATGATCGGCGGGTGTGGCGGACGACTTCGGCTCCGTCCTCGCCGTCATAATAGGGCACGTCGTCGCTCTTTCGGTAAAAAGCGCGGAACCCCGCGCCGCCGGGAGCGCAGGTGAGCGCGCCGATTTTTTTTGCGTCGGGATACTCCGTGATATCGGGATACACCATTGTGCTGACGCAAAGATACTTGAGATCGCGCGCGCCGTTGTTGATCAGCTGGTGGGGTTTTTCATCGCCGGGTGGAAACGCGATGAACATGCCCGACGAGACCGCCGCCTCTTCCGCGCCGATGCGCAGCAGCCCTTCGCCATCGAAAATGTAGATCATCTCCTCGTTGGTGTGGTGCGTGTGGAAAGGGAAAGCGGCCTTCCCCGGGGGCACGGCAAAGACACTGTAGCCGAGCTTTGCGGCGCCGACCGCCGCGCCGACGCGCTGCCGCTTGCCGCCGAACGGAGACCCCGCGGGTGCCTTCAGCTCCTCGATCGCCACCTCGGAAAGTGAAACGATATTCTTGTGCTTCGCCATTTCATCCTCCTTCGAAATCTGACGCTACCATTTTTTTCCTCCTCTATGCTATGACCATGGGATGCTGGTCCTGGCGGAAAAGGAGATCCGGAGGCTGATCGAGATCGAAGAGCTCATCGCGGCGCTCGAGCAGGCGCATATTCAATTTTCTATCGGCAAGGCGGTCATGCCCGTGCGCCAAGTGGTGCCGCTGCCCGACATCGGCGGTCGCATGACCAGCATGCCCGCTTATCTCGCCGTCGACCGGGCGCTCGGGATGAAGGTCGTCACATATTTTAAAGACAACCCGCGTCTCGGCTTGCCGGCGATTCTCGCGACGATCCATCTCTACAGTGCAGAGACGGGGAAGCTTACGGCTATCCTGGACGGCACTTATATCACTGCCATCCGCACCGCGTGCGCCTCGGCAATGGCGACCAAGGCGCTGGCGAATAACGAAACCCCGGTTCTCGCGATTCTCGGCGCTGGCGTGCAGGCGCGCGCGCACATCGAAACGCTCTCTAAAGCGCGGCGCCTCGAAAAAATTAAAGTTTACAGCCCTTCCGGAGAGAGAGCGCGCAAGCTCAAAAACGACCTGGAGTCGACGATCAACGTTGCCATCGAGCCGGCAGCATCGGCGGAGGCCGCCGTCCGCGGCGCCGATCTCGTCGTGACTGCGACGACGGCCGCGACACCGATCCTCGAAGGCGCATGGCTCAAGCCGGGAGCGCACGTGAACGCCATCGGCTCGCACCGGCCCGATTTACGAGAGCTCGACGGCGCGACGCTCAAGGCGGCGAAGCTGGTCGTCGATTCGCGCGAGGCGATGATGACTGAGTGCGGCGACGTGCTCCTCGCCGTTAAAGAAGGGATGATCGAGGAGAGCCACGCGTCGGTCGAGATCGGAGAGGTGCTCGCCGGGCATAAAGTCGGCCGCACCGACCGATCCGACATCACGATCTACAAATCGGTCGGCATCGCGATTCAAGACGTCGCCGCCGCCGCGCTCGTCTATCACAAGGCGGTCCGGCAAAAAGTGGGCGTCGAGGTGGATCTTTGACGCAAGAACTTGACAGTCTACGCATCGACAAATGGCTTTGGGCCGCGCGTTTTTTCAAGACGCGGAGTCTTGCCGCCGACGCGGTTGAAGGGGGCAAGGTGCATCTGAACGGCGCGCGTACGAAACCGGCGCATGCGATACGGCTGGGCGACGAGCTTAAGGTCAGGCGCGGAGCTTACGAGACGATCGTCATCGTGCGGGGCTTGTCCGAGCAGCGCGGTCCCGCCGAGGACGCGCAGAAGCTCTACGAGGAAACCGAAGCGAGCAGAGCTGCGCGCGAAGCGATCGCCGGACGGCTGCGACTCGAAAGAGGGCCGGCTGTTCAGTCCGAAGGCCGTCCGAGCAAGAAAGATCGGCGCGATATCCTCGGCTTCAAGCGCCGCGGGTGGTAGGCGCGCTGAGAAATTATTTAACGCGGAAGGCCGAAGGGCAGACATCGTTGACGGCGCAAGTTTGACAATCCGGCTTGCGCGCATAGCAGACTCTCCGGCCGTGGAGGACCAGGCGGTGGGAGAAGCCCGTCCACTCCTCCGGCGGCAGCAATTTCATAAGGTCGCGCTCGATTTTTTCCGGATCTTCTTCGCGCGTCAAGGCAAGCCGCCGCGACACGCGCTTGCAGTGCGTGTCGACGATGACGCCGGGAACGCCGAAGGCGTGGCCAAGAATCACATTGGCGGTCTTTCTGCCGACGCCGGAAAGCCGCGTCAGCTCTTCCATGCTCGCCGGCACTTTACCGCCATGCGACTCGATCAACTGCCGGCTCATTCTTTTTAACGCCAGCGCCTTCGCGTGGAAAAGGCCGAGGCGGCGAATCAGCGCCTCGATGCTTTTTAGCGGTGCGCGCGCGAGCGCTGCCGGCGTGGGATAGCGCCGGAAGAGCTCCGGCGTCACGCGGTTGACCATCTCGTCGGTGCATTGCGCCGATAAGATCACGGCGACGAGCAGCTCGAAGGTATTCTTGTGGTCGAGCGGCACGCGCAGCCCGGGATAGGCCTGCGCCAGGCGCCGTGCGATCGCCGCGGCGCGCCGCCGTTTCTCGTCCGTCGATTCCCGTTTCACCGCGTCAATTCGCGAAGGCTTTCTTCCCGGGATAGACGGCGCGCTTGCCCAACTCCTGCTCGATGCGGAGAAGCTGATTATACTTGGCGGTTCGCTCGCCGCGGCAGGGTGCGCCGGTCTTGATCTGTCCGGCGTTGGTCGCGACGGCGAGGTCGGCGATCGT
>DATJFG010000120.1:0-11866 GCA_035495775.1 Verrucomicrobiia bacterium
GGACGTCGAAGTGGATCTCCCTCGTTTTGTGGATGTCGTAGCCTTTCGCCCGCGCCAGGCGCGCGACGATCTTTCCCGACTCGGCCCATTCCCTCTCGTTCGGCGCGACAACGCGAAAATACTTCGCCAGGGCGTCGACGAATTTGATCATTTGGGCCGAGCGCGCTCCCCGGCGGAGCTCCGCCAGCACGACCGCGCTCAGGCGGACCACCCAGCCGAGCTCCAGCAGCTCTTTTTCAAACCGCCGCTCGCGCAGGTTGTCGATGTAGACGGAGCTGTCGATGACGGCGAGGTTAGCTGCGGTCGAAATCACCGGGCCTGGCCTTTCCGCCGTAGCGCTTGATCAACCGGCGGTGCTTTTCCATCTCGACGACGGCCTCGAGGGACCTTTCGATCGTCTGCGTCTTGTTTTTAGCGCCGAGCACCCGCTGCGCTCTCCGCACCAGCGCGGGGTCGAGCCGCAGCGCCGTTAAAGACTTCGCCATTTCCGTCCTCCTCTCGGCAGACATATATACATTTTAAGGCAATCGTATAACGCCGTCAAGCACGAGTCAGTGACCCTTTCGACGAAGCTCAGGGCAGGGCGGCGAGCAGTGGCGGCGGTTCGCCCTTCGATAAACTCAGGACAGGCGAACCGCCCGGGCAGGGCAGCGAGGCGTGACCGCTTTTGCAGTCCATCGGCGGCGCTCGATCCGAGCCGGACACTTCCATCTTTCGAGAATTCTCGAAACGTCGAAACATCCAAAGCGGGCCATCGGCCGTACGACCCATGCAAGGCCTGGTGGCGGCCAGCGGGATCTATAGAGGCACGGCACGCCGCGCCCCTACACAAACAATCCGTTCGCCTCTCACAACCCGCATTTCGTTATATCCCACGCGAAATAAAAATCCGCTCGCGCAGACGATGCCTTCCGTCCTTCGCAACCGACATCTGAAGATGATAAGAACGGCTCACGTCCGAGTAGTGTAGGGGCGGTTCGCCCTTCGATAGACTCAGGACAGGCGAACCGCCCGGTGAAAGACCGTAAATAGATCGTGAAGGAGTTGCCATGGGTTTGCGCCCGCTGATCGGAATTTTACTCGCCGTCGTTTTCGCTCCCGCCGTGATACGCGCCGCGGAGGCGCCGAAGGAGTGGGCGGAGCTCGTGAAGGCGGCGGAGGGGGAGAAGCAGGTGAACATCGCCGGGCCGCCGGGGGACACGTTCCGCGCGGCGCTGACCGACGCGTTCAAGAAGGTTTATCCCAGGATCAGCGTCGAGCTTCTGGGCGGGAGCGGGCGGGACAAGGTGGCGCGCATTCTCCGCGAGCGGCAGGCGGGGCTCTACAACTGGGACCTCTACATCTCGGGGCCGACCTCGGCGCTGGCGGCGTTTAAGCCGGTGGGCGGATTCGATCCGTTCCGGCCGATGATGGTCCTCGCCGAGGTGCGGGAGGACAAGAGCTGGATCGGCGGCATCGACGCGGGCTGGGCGGACGTCGAGAAAAAATTCTATTACACGTTCGGCGGGACGCTGGCGGGCGACAACGTCACGGTCAACTGGGACATCGTGCCGCGCGGGTCGCTCAAGAGCGACGAGGATATTCTCGACCCGAAATGGAAGGGGAAGATCGCGATGCAGGACCCGCGAGTGGAGGGAAAGGGGCTGACCGACGCGCTGGTGCTCTCGCTCGCCTACGGCGAGAACTTCATCCGGCGGCTTTTCCGCGACCAGGGAGTCGTGTTTACCGGCGACCGGCGCCAGCTCGTGGAGTGGATCGTGCGCGGGCGGTATCCGATCGCGATCGGCCTCAACGAATATTTCCTCGCCACGTTTCAGGAAAAGGGGGTGGGGAAGAACGTGAGCGCGTTCATCGATCCGAAGACGGCGATCTACTGGGCGCCGGGATCGAGCGGCATCGGCGTGTTGAACCGCGCGCCGCATCCGAGCGCGGCGAAGGTGTATGTCAACTGGCTCCTCTCGAAGGCCGGACAGACCGACTGGATCAAGACGGAGACCAACAGCCGGCGCGCCGACGTGCCGCCGTTCGATCCGGCGACGGCGCTGAAGCCGGGGCAGACCTACCATAATACGCAGAACGAGGAGATGATCCCGACGCGCCAGAAGATCGAGCGCATCGCGAAGGAGATGATTCAATAGGAAGGGAAAGTGAAGAGCAGGCGGTGAGGAGTGTAGGGGCGGCTCGCCCTTCGATAGACTCAGGACAGGCGAGCCGCCCGCGCGGCCATGGCCGGCGAGTGGAAGAGGCGATTCCCAAGATTCGGGTAAGGAAAATGCCGAGCGTGCTGGAGCCCGTCAGAAGGCATTTCGATAAGGCGTGAATCGTTCATGTACCAATATTTGAGGTATTGAAGATAACTATTTGATTTTGTTGAGGAAATTTTAAGATAATCCTTGCCAACGCGCCCGCCGAACGCTATCCTGTGCTGGTCTAGCAGTGGTATGGAGGCGGTCGCATGCTGAGCCAACAAGAGAACGAAACCTTGACGCGCGTCGGACCGGGAACGCCCGCCGGCAACCTGCTGCGCCGCTACTGGCATCCGATCTGTCCCGCCGCCGAGATCACGTCCGAGAAGCCGAAGAAGCGGCTGAAGATCCTCGGCGAGGAGCTGCTGCTGTTCCGCGACGGAACCGGCAAGTACGGTCTCATCGGCGAGCACTGCCCGCACCGCGCGACGTCGCTCTACTACGGCACCGTCGAGCCCGATGGTGTCCGCTGTCCTTACCACGGCTGGAAGTTCGACCGGCTCGGCAAATGCCTCGAGCAGCCGCTCGAGCCCAAAGAGTATTGCTTCAAAGAAAAGGTCAATCACACTTCCTACAAAGTCGAAGAGCTCGCCGACATTCTGTTCGCCTATATGGGGCCGGAGCCCGCGCCGCTTTTGCCGCGCTGGGATCTGCTCGCGCGCCAGGACGGCACGAGGAAGATCGTCGTGCTGCCCGTGCACAAATGCAACTGGCTCCAGGCGATGGAAAACTCCGTCGATCCCGCGCATACGTTTTATCTGCACGCCTATCAGTTCAAAGTCCGCGGCCTGAAAGGCGGCGAGTATTATTCGCGGCCGATCGAGAAGCTCGAATTCGAAGAAGTGCGCGGGCCGCTGTGGGCCGGCATTCTGAAGAAGCGCAGCTACGCCGAAGGCGATCGCATCGACGAGGAAGCCGGCCATCCGCTCGTATTTCCCAACATGCTCTACGCGCCGCAGGGACCGGATCTCGTGATCCACTGGCGCACGCCGATCGACGATGTCACGACGTACATTATCTGGATGACCTTCCGTCCGTCGAAGAACGGCGAACGCGTCGAGCAGCCCGACCGGCCGCCGGTCGAATATCTGCCGCCGCTGGTTACCGCCGAAGGCGAGTACGAGATGACGACCTTCGCGAGTCAGGACATGATGGCGTGGGAGACGCAAGGGCGCGTCTTCGATCGCACGAAGGAAATGTTGGGCGCCACCGACCGCGGCATCACGATGTATCGAAAGCTTCTGAAGGAGCAGATCAGGGTCGTGCAAGACGGCGGCGAGCCGCTGGGACTCATCCGCGACGCGGCGAAAAACAACATCGTCACGTTCGAAGTCTCGCGCGGTCAGGCGCGCGAGGAATTCACCCAGACCTGGTTCGCATCCTACAGCGACGTCAACACCGACAAAGAGCGCCGTCAAGCCGGCTAGCCGCCGCGCGTGCGAGCGTTTGATTCCATTTATTGACCGGGCTAAAGCATACGGCAGACGCTTTAGCCCGGTTTTTTTTGCATCTATGAATTTATCCGCCAGGATTGCGGCGGCACTAAAAACCTTGAGCCGCGTGCTATCGATCTGCACTGTCCTAGCCGCCGCTATCTATGCCTCGGCCGCCGAGCCTAAAGCCGAATGGAGCAAGACCACGACGGCGGCGAGCAAAGAGGGAAAGCTCGCGGTATTTCTCTACCAGCGCGATAATATCGAGACGGCAATCAGAATTTTCGAGAAGCAGTATCCCGACATTCAGCTCACGGTCGCGAGCGTCCCTGCCGCGGAAACCGGGCCGCGCCTCATGGCGGAGCGGCGCGCGGGAAAATTTCTCTGGGACGTCTGCATCTGCGGTCCGACAACGCCTTTCTCGATCCTCTATCCCGCCAAGGCACTCGATACGATCAAGGCCGCGCTGATCCTGCCCGAAGTAGTTGACGAGTCGAAATGGTGGGGCGGCGCGCACCATTACATGGACTCTGAAGGGCAGTATATTTTTGTTTTTTTGGGCAGCGTCGAGATGCCCAACGTGTACTACAACAAAAAACTTGCCGACCCGAAGGAGTTCCGCTCGTATTGGGATCTGACCAGCCCGAAGTGGCGCGGAAAAATCGTCGTGCTCGATCCGAGAAATCCAGGACGCCAGCGGGTCGGCGCGCGCTTTCTTTATCACCTGCCGGATCTGGGTTCGGCATTTCTCACAAAGTTTTTCAGCGAGATGGACGTGACGCTTAGCCGCGACGACCGCCAGGCGATGGACTGGCTCGCCGTCGGCAAATTTCCGCTCTGCCTTTTCTGCGGCAACATCGACACCGCGAAAGCCCAGGCACTTCCCGTCGAAGAATTCGACACCTATAAATGGAAAGAGGGATCGGCGATCTACTCCGGCAGCAACGGCACCGTCGCGCTCATGAATAATGCGCCGCACCCGAATGCGGCGAAGGTCTTCATCAACTGGCTCTTGTCCCGCGACGGCCAGGCCAGTTTTCAGAAAATCATGAATACGCCCGACTTGGTGATGGAATCGCTGCGTCTGGATATTTCCAAGGATCCGATTCCGGCGGAGAAGCGCCGCAAGCCGGGCGTGAATTACATCTTGATGGACACGCCCGAAAGGAGTAATCAGGAGCCGGTGAGCAAGCTGCTGAAGAACATCATCAAGCAGTAGAAAACGGAGAATTTATGGCGCAAGTCGTATTGGGAATCGGCACGTCCCACAGCCCGCAGCTGAGCGTTCCGTGGCATAAATGGAATCTCTTGCGGCAGAAGGACGAGACCGATCCGCGTCTGGATTATCCGGCGCTAGTGAAATCCGCCAAGGAGCGTAAGCCGGATCTCGAGGCGGAACTGACGGAAGAAAAGTTTCGCGAGCGCGATGAAGCATGCCAAAGGGCGATCGCGCATCTGGGTGAGACTTTGCGCGCGGCGAAGCCGGATCTCGTGGTTATTTTCGGAGACGACCAGCACGAGCAGTTCCACGACGACAACATGCCGACGTTCGCGCTCTATCACGGCAAGACGCTGCCGGTCGTCAAGCACACCGGACGCAACCCGGCCGCGTGGAAAAACGCCGAGGAAGACGGCTGGGCCGAAACCAAGCCGGAGTACGATAACGGCTGGGAACTCGCCAACCATCTCATCTCGAAATTGACCGCCGACGAATTCGACATCGCGCGCGCGAACAAGCTCCGCGCCGAGATCGGCGTTGGCCACGCCTTCAGCTTTCTCTACCGGCGCATCTGGCCCAGCGGCACAGTGCCGAGCCTTCCTATTATGGTCAATACCTATTATCCGCCCAACCAGCCGACGCCGAAGCGCTGCTACGCGCTCGGCCAGGCCATCCGCCGCGGCATCGAGTCATGGGAGAAGGACGCGCGCGTGGTCGTCATGGCTTCCGGCGGGCTCAGTCACGTGATCATCGACGAGGAGATCGACCGCGTCACGATCCAGGCGCTGCTGCACAAAGACACGCGCGAGCTCTTCGCGCTGCCGCGCCCGAAGCTCAAGGGCGGCACATCGGAGATCCTCAACTGGGTGGCGCTCGCCGGCGCGATGGAGAGCCAGAAGATGGAGCTCGTCGACTACGTCACGACCTATCGCTCGCCGGCCGCGACCGGCTGCGGCATGGGCTTCGCCGTTTGGCGCTAGGAGACGATGCGGCCGTCTCACGCTGTCGCAGCGCTGCTTCTAATCGCCGCGCCCGCATTTGCTGCCGAAGGCTGGCAGGCGGAATGGGAGCGGACCAAGGCCGCGGCGGAGAAAGAGGGCGAGGTCGTCTACTATACGCTAGGCGACGATCACAACTACGTCAAAGAATTCGAGAAGCGTTTCCCTAAGATAAAAATAAAAATCATTCCCGGACGCGGCGTCGAGCTCCTGTCGCGAATCATGGCGGAGCGGCGCGCCGGCAAATATCTCGCTGACGTGGCGCGGCTCGGCAACACCTCGCCTTATAGTCTCTACCAAGCGAAGGCGCTCCAGCCGCTGCCGTCGGCGTTCATTCTGCCCGAAGTAAAAGACGAGTCGAAATGGTGGCAGGGCAGACATCAATACGCGGACCCCGACCAGAGATATATCTTCGTGCCGGTCGGCAGTGTGTCGAACAACATCGTTGCCTACAACACCGCCGCGGTGAATCCCAGCGATATGAATTCTTATTGGGACATTTTGGAAAAATGGAAAGGCAAAATTGTCGCCATGGATCCGCGCGGCGGCGGCTACGGCAGGAGCGGCGCCCGCTTCGTCTACTATAATCCGCAGCTCGGGCCGAAGTATCTGCAAAGACTCTTCGGCGAGTCCGGTGCGGCGTTGTCGCGCGATTATCGGCAGGCGATCGACTGGATCGCGGCGAAGAAATTCTCCGTCCTACTTTTCGGCAACGGCGATGATATATTGGACGCCAAAGCGCAGGGGCTGCCCGTGAACGTGCTCGATACCGGCGCATGGAAAGAGGGCGCAGCGCTCGAGCCTGGCGCTTTTACCTTCGTCTGGGTCGACAAGTCGCCGCATCCGAACGCGGCGAAAGTTTTTATCAACTGGGTGCTTTCGCGCGACGGTCAAATGGAAATTCAAAAGGAGTCGCAGTCCAACGATTCGCTCCGCATCGACATTCCCAAAGACGATGTAAAACCGAATATGCGCCGTCGTGAGGGCGGAAAGTATATCGTCACCTGGACTCCCGAATGGATGGACACCGAGCCGCTGATGAAGCTCGTCAACCAGGCGGTCGGTCCGGGAAAGTAATGAGGTTTTTATGCTGACACAACAGGACAACGATAGACTCACTCAGATCGACCCTGAAACGCCGATGGGACGCCTGCTGCGGTACTATTGGTATCCCATCGCCGCGGCATCGGAGCTTGTCCGCCATCCGACCAAGCAGGTGCGGATTCTGGGCGAGGATCTCGTGCTCTATCGCGACGGCCGCGGCAAGCTCGGTCTCATCGGCGGATACTGCGCGCACCGGCGCGCCGGCCTGGTCTACGGCATTCCCGAGAGCGATGGGCTGCGATGTCCCTACCATGGCTGGAAGTACGATGCTGAAGGACGGTGCACCGAGCAGCCGTTCGAGGAAACCGTACGGCCGGATAAAAATCTAAAGGATAACATTAAATTGCCGTCCTACCAGGTGGAAGAGATCGGCGGGCTCATCTTCGGCTATCTCGGAAACAGGCCCGCACCGCTTCTGCCGCGTTGGGATCTGCTCGTCGAGGAAAACGCGTGGCGCGAAATCGGCCACACGGTCACCGGCTGCCATTGGCTGCAGTCGGCGGAGAACATCCTCGATCCGGTTCACGTCGAGTGGCTGCACGGAGTATTCCGCAACTTCGCCGCCGACCGGACCGGTCGGACGGAAAGGAAGCGCAAGCGCATTCGCCACATGAAGATCGCTTTCGATCTCGCGGAGTATGGCATTATTAAGCGCCGCATCCTGGAGCACGAGACCGAGGAGTCCGATGATTGGAAAATCGGCCATTGGCTCGTCTTCCCGTGCACGCAGAAGGGGCCCGACATGCTGCGCTTCCGCGTGCCGGTCGATGCGACGCATACCGCGCAGTGGTATTATTCCGTTCATCCGCTCAGCGAAGGCGAGCGGCAAAGCGACGATGAGATTCCCCTTTACGACATGCCGTCGCCGACGCTCGACGAGCACGGCCAGCCGCGCGTCGATCAGCTCGATGGCGACGTCGACCCACAGGACAACGCGATCTTCGTTTCTCAGGAGCCGATCTTCGACCGTACCAAGGAGACGCTGGGCGAATCCGATCGCGGCGTCGTCATGTACCGCCACCTGCTCGAACATCAAATGAAGCTCGTCGAACAGGGCAAAGACCCGATGAACGTTTTTCGTGACGCCGCGGCGAATGTCTGCTTGAACCTTCCGACCGAGAGCCGCGAACGCTTTCTCACCGGCCGTCTCGGCCCGAGGGCACGACAGTCGCGCCGCTACCGCTCGATCCTGCGCGTGCCTGCATAATATTCGAGTATGATCTGGATCGCTGTTCTCTCGCTGCTCCTGTTCTCTGCACAGAACCTCTTCGGAGCGGAAGGGGAATGGGAGCGGGCGGTCACAGCCGCGAAGAAAGAAGGCAAGCTCACGCTCTACCTCTATCAGGGCGAGGGCGTGCTCGAAGCCGTCGCGCAGACGTTTCAAAAAAAGTTCCCGGACATCGCCGTCTCGACTGTCATGGGGCGCGGTAGCGAGTTCGGCCCGCGGATCATGGCGGAGCGCCGGGCGGGCAAATATCTCGCCGATGTCTACATCAGCGGTCCGACCACGCCTTACACGGTCTTTTATCCGGCCAAGGCGATGGATCCGATCCGCAGCGCGCTGATCCTGCCGGAAGTCGCCGATGAATCGAAATGGTGGGAGGGAAAACACCATTATATCGATCCGGAGAATAAATATGTCTTCGCCTACGTCGGCAGCGTCGCGAACGGCTATGTCTCATACAATTCCAAGCTCGTTAACCCCGGGGAATTCAACTCTTACTGGGATCTCCTCCAGCCGAAATGGAAGGGTAAGGTTCTTTCGAAAGATCCTAAAGTATCCGGCAGCCAACGGATCGCCGTGCGGATTCTCTATTACACGCCCGGTCTCGGAGCGGCATTTCTGCGCCGCCTCTACGGCGACATGGACGTGACGATCACGCAGGATCTCCGGCAATCGATCGATTGGCTCGCGAACGGCAAATTCTCGATCTGCTTTTTCTGCGGCAGCGGCGATATTCAAAAGGCGAAGCAGCAGGGGCTGGCGGTGGATGAGTTCCCGACCGCGCGCTGGAAAGAGCCACAAGCCGTCACTTCCGGCAACAGCGGTTCGGTCGTGCTCATGAATCAGGCGCCGCACCCGTCCGCCGCGAAGGTTTTCATCAACTGGCTCTTGTCGAAGGACGGCCAGCTCACGTACCAAAAAACCGCCAACACGCCGAGCAATTCCGAGGAGTCGCTGCGCATCGACATCCCCAAAGACATGATCCGGGCGGAGCTTCGCCGCGGCGACGGCGTCAAATATCTCATGTCCGATCGGCCGGAGTATATGGACATGAAGCCGATCTACGACATACTCGACCGCGCGCTGACGGAAAAGAAAAGATCATAGGGAGCGATGATGGCAGGAACAAATGCGACGCTATACCAGAGAGCAAATCCTTACGCCACGTGGATCGCATCTATCGGAGTACCGATTCACAAAGGGTACTACATCGAGGATCTGCGAACGATCGAACTGGGCCGATGGGAGGAGCGCGATTGTGACGCGGCGTTTTTACAGCTCGCCGGCCAGGAGGGCGTGACCGGCGCCTACGTGACCGAGGTCGCGCCGGGAAAGACTCTGCCGCCGATGCGAATGGTCTTCGACGAAGCGGTGTATGTCCTCAAAGGACGCGGCATCACCACCGTATGGAACGACGGCGGGCCTAAGCGGGTTTTCGAGTGGCAGAGCCACAGCATGTTTTTGATCCCGGGCACTTGTCATTGGCAGATCAGCAATCTGCAGGGCAACGAGGTCGTCCGGCTGCTGCATTGCAATTATCTGCCCCTCGCGATGGCGGCGGTGCCGAACACCGATTTTCTGTTCAACAATCCGCTGAGCGATGGGAGCCGCCTCGCCTCCGGCAACGGCGACGTCTATTCCGAAGCGAAAGTCGAGTTCCTTCCCGATGCAGGGCGCGGCGGTGAAGGCAGGAACATCTGGGTCGGTAATTTCTTCCCCGATATGCGCGCGTGGGACCGCCTCGACACCTTCAAGCGCAGGGGGGCGGGCGGCCGTGTCGTCTGGGTCGGCTTTCCCGGCTCGCCGATCTCCGGCCACATGTCGGTGTTCCCGGCGCGGACCTATAAAAAAGGGCACCGTCACGGCCCGGGATATCTAATAGTTATTCCCGCGGGGGAGGGATATTCGATCATGTGGCCGGAAGGCGGGGAGAAGATCGTCATTCCATGGCACGAGGCGAGCGCATTCGTGCCGCCGAACCGCTGGTTCCATCAGCACTTCAACGTCGGCGCTGCGCCGGCGCGGTATCTCGCGATCCATCCGCCGCGGGGCTTCAACGGCATCAGCGAAAAAGTGGAAGACCGGGCGCGCGATCAGATCGAATATACCGCCGAAGACCCGTCCATCCGAACGCGATTCGAAGAAGAACTCGGCAAGCGAGGTCTCACCACCTTGATGCCTGAGGAGGCTTACCGCAACCGTGACTACGAGTGGAGCTATACGTAGAAGAATTGCTTTTCAGCGATCAGCTCTTAGTTCTTGCTGAAAGCTGACCGCTAAAAGCTTTCCCCGCTATAAAACCGCGATGAGCTCAATCTGAAATAACAATCCGCCGCGGATTTCCGCCTTGAGCGCATGGCGCGCCGGTCGGTTATGCTCGTCGGGAAACATCTTGATCCAGGCCTTGTTGACCGATTCGCGATTCTTCTCGTCCTGCAGGAAAACGGTCATGTGGGCGATGTTCTCCGGCGTCCCGCCGGCCATCTCCATGAATTTCTGAATATTGCGGAACAGCACTTCGGCCTGCTCGTCGGGATCCGACGGCACTTTGCCGGTCTCGGTATTTTTGCCGGAGATCGCCGAGGAAAATACCATGTTGCCGATTTTAGCGCCGTTCGGGATCGGCGCGCCATGCGCCAGACCGTGCATCTCGATCACGGTTCGCTTCGCCATAAATGCTCCTTTCGCTTTCCAAGATGCTTGCGACTTATATCACCGCGCCGAGATTGACAAGGGAAAGACGATGATGTCTTAATCCCTCTATGGGTGAAATCGTCTCCTGTCTCGCCATGTCGCACGCGCCGCAGCTGATGCTCGATCCCGATCACTGGGGCCTGCTCAACACGCGGAGCTGGGATCCCTTGCCCGAGCGGGCGGAGCTCGCAAAGGAAACGGTAGAAGTTAAATGGCAGAAGTGGCGCCGCTGCATGACGGCGATCGAGCAACTCAGGCAGATCCTCGAAAAGACGCGACCCGACACAGTCGTGCTCGTCGGAGACGACCAGCACGAAAATCTCGTCGACGACAACATGCCGCCGTTCACGATCTTCATCGGCAAGGAGGTGGAGGCGAGCACGAGCCTCAGATATTTAAAGCAGCCGCTCTCGGAAAATCGCGTGAAATATAAAGTTGACGATAGCCTCGGCTTGTCGCTGATCGATCGATTGATGGAGGCCGGCTTCGATCCGTCCTATTCGAAGAAGACGCGCTACGAAGGCGGGCTCGGACACGCGTTCGCGCGCGTGCTCAAGTTCTTAAGCCCCGATGCCCGCTATGCGGTCGTTCCCGTGATGGTCAACACCTATTATCCGCCGGCGCCGTCGCCCAAACGATGTGTGCAGTTCGGTAAGGCGCTCGCGGCCGCAGTGCGCGCCTTTCCCGAGCCGCGGCGTGTGGCGATTATCGGCTCCGGCGGGCTCAGCCACACCAGGATCGACGAAAAGCTCGATGCCAATTTCATTCAGGCGCTGAAGACGAACGATCAGAATTATTTCGCAGCGATGCCGGCGCCGGCTTTGATCGAGGGCACTTCCGAGATCCGCAACTGGATCGTCACCGCCGCCGCGGCCGATCGGCCCGGCACGATGATCGACTACCAGCCGCTCTACCGCACCATGAACGGCGTCGGCTGCGCGATGGGA
>DATJFG010000121.1:0-31472 GCA_035495775.1 Verrucomicrobiia bacterium
GCGCCTGCTGTTCTCCATGCGCCAGATGCGGCTCGACCCGGCCGGCAGCGCCAAGAAGTGCGCGCGCGTGGTCGGGGACGTGATCGGCAAATACCACCCGCACGGCGACGTGGCGGTTTACGATACGATCGTGCGGCTGGCGCAGGACTTCTCGATGCGCTACCCGCTGGTGGACGGCCAAGGAAACTTCGGCTCCATCGACGGCGATCCTCCGGCGGCGATGCGCTATACCGAGATCCGCATGTCGCGGCTCGCGGACGAGCTGCTCGCGGATCTCGAAAAAGAGACCGTCGACTTCGCGCCGAACTACGACGACTCGCTGAAAGAGCCGACCGTTTTACCGGCCCGGATTCCCAATCTGCTGGTCAACGGCGCCGCCGGCATCGCCGTCGGCATGGCGACCAATATCCCGCCCCATAATCTCGGTGAAGTCATCGATGCGCTGGTCGCGATGGTCGCAAGGCCGGATATCACCATCAAAGAGCTGATGGAGTACATTCCGGGCCCGGACTTCCCGACAGCCGGCTTCATCCATGGCAAGGCCGGCATCGTCCAGGCCTATGAAGAAGGGCGCGGCATCGTCCAGATGCGCGGCCGGGTCTTCACCGAGACCGTCAAGCGGACGGGCAAAGAGCAGATCATCATCAGCGAAATCCCTTTCATGGTGAACAAGACCCGGCTGATCGAGCAGATCGCCGAGCTGGTGCAGGAGAAACGGATCGAAGGGATCAGCGATCTGCGCGATGAATCCGACCGCGAGGGCATGCGCATCGTCATCGAGCTCAAGCGCGACGCCGTTTCCGAGGTCGTCGTCAACCAGCTTTACAAACATACCGCGTTGCAGGAATCCTTCGGCGTCAATATGCTGGCGATCGTCGAAGGACGCCCCAAAGTCCTGAATCTCAAAGAGGCGCTCAAGGCTTTCATCGATCACCGCAAAGAGGTCGTCACCCGCCGCACCGCCTACGATCTGCGCAAGGCCGAGGAGCGGCTCCATATCCTGGAAGGTTATAAGATCGCGCTCGACCACCTCGATGCGGTGATCGCGCTCATCCGCGCCGCGAAGGATCCCAAGGTCGCCAAAGAGGGTTTAATCCAGGATTTCGGCCTGAGCGACATCCAGGCGCAGGCGATCCTGGAGATGCGACTCCAGCGCCTGACCGGCCTCGAGCGCGACAAGATTCTCGAAGAACATAAGGAGACGCTCGCGGAGATCGCGCGACTGCAGGCGATCCTCGCCGACGAGAAGGAGATCTACCGCATCATCGTCGAAGAGATCCAAGAGATCAAAAAGAACTACGGCGACGCCCGCCGCACCGAGATCATCGACCGCACCGAAGAGATCTCGATCGAGGATCTGATCGTCGAAGAGGACATGGTGGTGACGATCTCGCACGAGGGGTACATCAAGCGGAATCCCGCGGCGCTCTACCGCGCGCAGCGGCGCGGCGGCAAGGGAAAGATCGGCACGACCACGCGCGAGGAGGACTTCGTCGAGTATCTCTTCGTCGCCTCGACGCATTCCTACATTTTATTTTTTACCACGATCGGCAAGATCTATTGGATCAAGGTGCACGAGCTGCCGCAGGCGGGGCGCGCCGCCCGCGGCCGGCCGATCGTCAACCTTCTCAACCTCGAGCAGGGCGAGCGGGTCTCGGCATTTCTTTCGGTCAGAGAATTTCAGGAAGGGCGCTACGTCGTCTTCGCCACCAAGCGCGGGCTGGTCAAAAAGACCGAACTGATGGCCTACAGCAACCCGCGCGCGAGCGGCATCCGCGGCATCGCGATCGAGCCCGACGACGAGGTCATCAGCGTCAGGCTGACGGACGGCAATCAGGAAATTATTCTCACCACGTCGGACGGGCAGTCGATCCGCTTCAAGGAAGCCCAGGTCCGCCCCACCGGCCGCGACACCTACGGCGTCGTCGGCATGACGCTGGAAAAAGAGGACGCTCTCGTCAGCATGGAAATCCTGAGCGTGGGCGCCGACATCCTCACCGCGTCCGAGAACGGCTACGGCAAACGCACGCCGATGGACGAGTACCGCCTGCAATCGCGCAGCGGCAAAGGCATCATCACGATGAAGACGACGGAAAAGACCGGCCCGGTCGTCGGGGTCCAAATGGTGACCGAAGACGACGAGCTCATGCTCGTGACCAATATCGGCAAGATCATCCGGCTTCGCGTCAAAGACATTCGCATCATCGGCCGCAACACTCAGGGCGTGCGCCTGATCGACCTCGAAGAAGGCGAAAGGGTCGTCTCGCTCGCCCGCCTGGCGGAAAAAGAAGAAGAGGAAGACAGCGAAGCGGAGCAATTTCCCAAGATTCCCTAGCGAGGGCGAACGGGAAGGTTGCATTTCGAAGATTTCCGTCGTGCTAAGCTTATCGAAGCACGTCGCGGCGAAAGAGATTTAAACCAACATGGGCCGGAAAATCGGCGTCATCGGCGCGGGCGGCTGGGGCACGGCGGTCGCCAAGCTGCTGGCGGAAAAAGAGCACGCCGTGACGATCTGGTGCCACGGCGAGCAAACCTCGCGCGACATTCAAGACCATAGGGAAAATCGCTCCTATCTGCCAGGGATCAAGCTTTCCCCGGCGATCAAAGCGAGCCGGTTGCTGAGCGAAACCGTCGAGAATAAAGACGCTCTGTTTCTCGCCGTCCCGTCACATTACTTCCGCGCCGTCATCGGCTCGGCGGCGCCGCATGTCGACACAAAAGCGATTCTTGTCTGCGCGACGAAGGGCATCGACGAGCAAAAGCTCGCTCCGATGGGCGAGGTCCTCGTCGAGATCTTCGGCGCGGCGCACAAAGAGCGCTGCGCGTTCTTGTCCGGCCCCACATTCGCCTTGGAAGTCGCGCGCGGCCAGCCGGCAGCCGTCACCGTGGGGGCCGTCAACGACCGCGTCGGCAGAGAAGTACAGGAGTTGCTCGGCGGCCCCAATTTTCGCGTCTATACCTCGCGCGATGTGATCGGGGTGCAGATGGGCGGGGTGGTCAAAAACATCATCGCGATCGCCGCCGGGATCAGCGACGGTTTGGGTCTGGGGCTCAATGCCCGCGCCGCCTTGGTCACGCGCGGGCTTGCCGAAATGACGCGCCTCGCGGTTAAAATGGGCGGCGATCCGCCGACGCTTTCGGGACTTCCGGGACTTGGCGATCTGGTTTTGACCGCGACCGGCGATTTGAGCCGCAACCGGACCGTCGGTCTTCAGATCGCCGCCGGCAAAAAGTTGGCTGAAATCGCCGGCGGCACGCGGATGGTCGCCGAGGGCATCACCAACACCCGTTCGGTGTATCTGTTGGCGCAAAAGCTCGGGGTCGAGCTGCCGATCGTGGAGCAGATGCACCGGGTGTTGTACGAAGGGAAAAGTCCGCTGGAAGCGGTGCGGGATCTGATGCAGCGCTCGCTCAAGGCGGAGCGAAGCTAATCGTTGCTCCATCGGTCCGACGAGTAGGCCCCTGCCGCATATGGACTGCGGATTACAAAATCGCTCTGGCGACGCCGGAAGACATCCCCGACATCATCGCGCTTCAAGATCCCAATGTGATCGACCGCGGCGGCGGTCTGTCGGTGCGTCAGACCGCCGAATGGTTCGATTGGTCGATGCGCGAAATGCCGATCATCGTCGCTCGACGGGACGGCAAACTGGTCGGCTACGTTCTGTCAACGTCGCTGGCGGCGAAATCACACGTACCGATTGTCCAGGCAATGCTGCGTAGTTTCCCTGCGCCGCCTGATTGTTACCTTTATGGTCCTGTTTGCGTCGACGCAGCCGAGCGCGGCAGAGGATTGGCGGGCATCATGTTCGAGGCGTTGCGAGCGCGCCTGCCCGGCAGGCGCGCCATGACATTCATCCGCGCCGATAATGCTTCCTCCCTCCGCGCACATAAAAAAATGGGGATGCGTGAACTCGGCACCTTCATGAGTGAAGGCGTCTCTCACATCGCGCTGACGTACGCAGGCTGAAAAGCTCGTTGATGCTTTCAGACGAAGCGATTCCGTTTAAATTGACAAAACGGAACCTATATGATTCAAACTAGGATTCGGCTGAGGCAGGAGGCCCGAGGAAGATAAATCATGAAACGAACTTATCAACCGAGTAATATCAGACGCAAGCGGACGCATGGATTTCTGGCGCGGATGGCGACACCCGGAGGGCGCAACGTGCTTAAACGCAGGCGCGCCAAGGGGCGCAAACGGCTTACGGTCAGTGTTCCGCCCAAACGGCCCCGCACCTGAGCGGCATGAATGCCGCAGCGGGGGGAGAAGGCTTTCCTAAAAGAGCCCGCCTCACCAAGCGCTCCCAGTTTCTGACCCTCTCGCGGGAAGGGAAAAGGGTCCATACCTCCCATTTCATTATCCTCAGCAAGGTCAATGACGCGGGGCTGGGGCGGCTTGGTATTACAGTCACGACCCGGATTGGAAATGCGGTCGTCCGTAATCGCGTCAAAAGATTAGTGCGGGAATTTTTCCGGCGCCATAAGCAAATGATACCGGCTAACGATATCGTCGTCATCGCAAAGCAGGGCGCAGAGAGGCTTTCGGCCGGAGCGGTCGCCGCCGAGATCGGCGGCGTATTGTCTCGCGACGGCCGCCGGCAGGGGTAGAGGTCGTTTGTGGCAAGACTTATTCTGCTTCTTCTCGGCGCGTACCGTGTAATGTTGTCGCCCTTGCTTCCCGGTGCCTGCCGGTTCTTCCCGACCTGCTCCGTCTATGCCGCCGATGCCGTCGGCCGCTTTGGCGTCGGCCACGGGCTCCGCCTGGCACTGACGCGCCTGCTCCGCTGTCATCCGGGCCACCCGGGAGGCTACGACCCGGTTCCCTGACGCCCCATGGAAAAACGCGCTCTCATAGCCGTCGCGATCTCACTCGCGATACTCATCGGCTACCAGCTGCTGGTCACGCATTTTTACCCCGCCCCGCCGCCGCAGATCGACGAGAAGCGCGAGGAGAAGCAGCCCGAAACACCGCCGCCTCCTGCGCCGGCGGCGGAAAATGCAGCCAAAGGTCAAGCCGCGCCGGCGCTGCAGCAAGCGAAACCCGAAGCGGCGACCAAAGCGAAGACTGCGCGCGAGATCACCGTCGAGACCGACGATTATATCGCGCTGTTCACGACTCAAGGGGCGCGACTTAAAAGCTTCCAATTGAAGCATTACCGCGCCTCCGTCGATGAAAAGAGCCCGCCCTTGGAAATGGTGCCGTCGGTTCCCGGCATTCCCTATCCCTTCGGTCTTCAGATTTCGGGCGCGAATTTCAACGACGAAAACGTCGCTTATGCCGCTGAAGGCAGCGATCTCCATCTATCGGGAGAGCAGCAGGGCCACTTGCTCTTCAAAGGTCAAGGCCCCAATGGCGCTGCTCTGACGAAAGAGTTCTCCTTCACCGGACACGGCTACGCGGTCCGACTGCAAACCGGCGCCGGCGCCGGAGCGGCGCCGGAAATCGTGCTCACCGCCGACGGCCGTCCGGCAGGTCCGAACACCGACACGCCGTTCGAGGGTCTGCTCGCGGAGATAAACGAAAAGCTCGTGCGCGAGCACGGCGATGCCCTAAAGAGCAAAGAATGGACGGGCAAAGTCGCCTGGGCGGGCCTCGGGCACACCTATTTTCTCATCGCGCTCCTGCCGGAAGGAAACGGCGAGCAAAAGATTACCGTCCATTCCACGGGTCCGGCGGTGTTGATGAGCGCCGGTCCGCCGGCCGCGTCGAGCGCCGCTGCGACTTACACGGTTTTCATCGGGCCCAAGGAGCTCGACATCCTGAAAAGCATGGGGCGCGGGCTCGAGCGCTCGATCGATTTCGGCTATTTCGGTTTTATTTCCATCCCGCTGCTCTACGTCATGCATTTTTTCCACCGCCTGACGACCAGCTACGGCCTCGATATCATCCTGCTCACGGTGCTGATCAAGCTCTTGCTCGCGCCGCTCACGCACAAGAGCATGACGTCGATGAAGCAGATGCAAAAGTTGCAGCCGCAGATGGAGCGGCTGAAGGAAAAATACAAAGACGACAAGGAAGGTTTGAACAAGGAGATCATGGAGCTCTACCGCCGCAACGGGGTCAACCCCTTCGGCGGCTGCCTGCCGATGCTGCTCCAGTTCCCGGTCTTCATCGGTCTCTACAACGCGCTCAGGACGCCGATCGAGCTGCGCCACGCGCCGTTCCTGTGGATCAAGGATCTCTCGCGTCCCGACTGGCAATCGCTGCCGCTCGACTTTGCGGGCTGGCACTTCGGGGTGCCGATCCTCACGCTGTTGATGGGCGCGAGCATGCTGCTGCAGCAATGGATGACGCCGAGCGCGGGTGACCCCAACCAGAAGCGCATGATGATGATGATGCCGCTCGTCTTCACTTTCATGTTCATCAACTTTCCTTCGGGCTTGACCATTTACTGGTTGGTCAACAACCTGCTGAGCATCGGCCAGCAGTACTTGATCAACCGTAAACTGCACTAGAACAGGCGCTAAAGGAGGCGTCTGACGCATGGACCACGTGGAAGCCGAAGGCGACACTCTCGACGAAGCGATAGCAAAGGCGTTGAAAATTTTGGGCGTCGAACGCGACCAGGCGACGATCGACATTCTTTCCCCGGCACGAAAAGGAGTCCTCGGCATCGGCGCCAAAAAGGCGCGCGTGCGCGCGACTGTGCGCCGGCCGCTCGCCGAGGACGGCGAGGAGCGCGGCGCGCGCGAAGGCGCGCGTTTGAAGACCGCCGACCCGTCCGACGTCGCCGCCGCTGAGAAAAAAGGCCGAGCGGCGCTGGAAGAGATTTTGCGCTTGATGGGAGTCGACGCGACCGTCGAGGTCAACCGCGGCGACGCCGAGGAGGTCTTGCTTGAAATCCGCGGCGACACCCGCGCCGTCTTCGGCGAGCGTAAGGGCCAGCTCCTCGAAGCGCTCCACTATGTCTTGACGCGCATCGTCGCCGAGACCCGCCGGGGCGTCCAGCTCGAAATCGACGCCGAAGGCTATCGCGACGAGCGGCGCAAAGGCCTCGAGGACATGGCGCTCAGGCTGGGCGAGAAGGCGAAGCGGCAGAGAAAAGCCGTCACGGTCGACCCGCTGAGCCCGGCCGACCGACGCATCGTCCATGCCGCGCTGGCGGACGACCCGTGGCTGACGACGAAAAGCCTGGGCACGGGCGCGTACCGTAGAATGCTGATTATCCCGGAGGGCGACCGCAAGCGCAAAGACGAAGAGAAGCGCGAGCCGCCGGCCAAGCAGGAAAGCCGCGAGCGCAAGTCATAGCTCAATCCGTTCCCACCCAGCCCGAGCCGGACACATCGATGATCTGTCCGTCGGGCCCGAGGCATTTGATCTCATAGTACGATTGCGGCGTGGAGGCGTCCGTCGGCGTCACGTTGACCCGCTCGGCAAGCGGCTTGCCGCCGAGCGCCGCCACTTTCGCGAGCGTCGCGTCGACGTCGTCGACCTGAAAGCCGAGATGCTCGATGCCGAGCTTGTCCCCCTTGAGAATCGCCAGGTTGATGTGGCCGTCGGTTAAATAAATTCCAGTCCTGCCCAATCCCGCCCGCTTCAAACCGAAAGTCTCCTGATAAAATTTCGCGGTCTTTTCTGGATCGCCGGTCCTGATCGCGATGTGTTTGATCCTCGTCATGAGTCGTCCTCCTTCCCGAGCCTTACCCAATTCGTCGCCGGCGGTCAATTATCATTGACAGGCAGGCGGGTCCGCCTGTATGGAGCAGCCTATGGGCCTGCTCCATTCCGGCATGCTCTTGCTCCTTGCGGCATTGATGCCTGCGCCTGCCGCGCGCGCCAATCCCTATCTCGCTAAGACCGGCGAGAGCGCCGCAACCGTCCGCGCCGCGGCATGCGCCGTCACCGGCGGCTTCATTCATCTCTACGCCGCGCTCGACAACGGACTCTTCGATAAATACGCCGTCAAAGTCGAGTTCGTCTCGATTCGCGGCAGCGGCGTCGCGCTCGCCGCGCTCGCCGCCGACGAGATCCAGTTTCTCTATTGCGCCGCCGACGCGACCATACCCGGCCTGGCCGCAGGCACCGACGGCAAAATCATCGCCGCCCCGCTCGTCGGCCTTCCCTGGGTGCTCATGGCGCGAAAAGATATCAAGCGGCCGGAGGAACTGCGCGGCAAAACCATCGCGGTGACGCGTCCCGGCGATCTCACCTTTCGCCTGGCGAAGGCGCTGCTCAAAAAGCTCAACTTGAGCGAAGACGAGGTCAAGGTGCGTCCGGTGGGCGGCACCGGACAGGTCGAACCCTTCAACGCGATGCGCGCGGGACTTGCGGAAGCCTGCTTGGTGACGCCGCCGCTCGACGCGCGCGGGCAGCGCGAAGGTTTTAATCCAATCTACCGGCTGAACGATCTCGGCCTGCCGGCGGTTTACAGCTCGCTTCATACCAACGCGAAGACGCTGAAGGAACGGCCGACGCTGGCCCAGCGCTGGGTCGCCGCGCTCGCCGAGACCATCCACTTCGTCGAGAAAAATCCCGAGAAAAGCAAAGCCGCCGTCGCCAAGGCATTGAAACTCAACGACGCCGATACGTTGCAGTCGGCCTACGACGCCTATGCGCGCCGGCTCGTCAACCGGCGGCTCCTCGTGCCCGAGAACGCGGTAGCCGGCGTCATCGAGACGGCGCGCGAGCAGGGCACCAACGTGCGCAGGAAAGCGTCCGAAATTATCGATAACTCATTCGCGGAAAATTTGGAGAAGAGCGGTTTTTTGAAAGACATTTGGGGTGAGGCGCCGAAATAAAATCTCGGATTTATCTCACCGTGTCTTTATACGGCCGTTTCAGCATCCAGTTGACCATCTCCTCGACCGTCTCCGATTCCTTGCCGTAGAAGCCGTGCTGGGCGAAGGGTTCGCACGGATCGGATTTCGGCGAAAGGCCGCCTATGACCGATACCAGCGGATACTTGTCTGATAATCGCTGCGCGTCGGCATAAGGCGTGACCCCGCAGCCGTCCGAGACATGGTGCACGAACAGCACTGGTATTTTGATCGTCGCGAAATCAAATTTGCTCAATCCTTGCTTCGCCGGCGACGAGCCTGCGTTGCGAAACACCGTCGAGGTGAGGACGGCGCCGGCGACCTGATCGCCGAAGCGCGCGCCGAGCGCCGCTGCGGAGATCGTGCCGCGGCTCGTGCCGATCAGAAACACCGGCTTGTCGGGAAACCGTTTTTTCACGTCGGCGACGACGGCCGAGATGTCGGTGAAGTGATCGCCTCCGAGCCGGAATTCGTCGCCCATGCCGTCGCCGCGCTGCTGGTCGGAAGGCGCGTCGACGATCGCGGCGACGACGCCGCGCTTGACGAACTCCGCGCGCACGCGGACGAGGAAGTTCTCGCCGCCGAACCTGGGCTGCCCGTTTTCTGTGCGGATTTTGATGTAGCCGCCGCCGCCGGGAAAGAGGATGGCGATCGCCCGCGGATTCTTCGGCGCGCTGGCGAGGAAATAGGTCTCGGTGACGCCGGGGCGGGTCGGCAGCGGAATGACTTCCTGCGCGAACGCCGCTCGAGCGAGAGCGAAGATTAAAGCGAATCCAGCGAGCGTCGCGCAGCGCATTCCATCTCAAACCGACGCGACGAGCGCCCGGCGGAGGAGATTTTTCGCGAGATCGACTTTATAGACGTTATCCTTCATCGGCCGCGCGCCTTCGAGCGCGATCTCCGCGGCCTTCTGCGCCGCGCCGTCGTCGATCTTCTTGCCGCGGAGGAACTCCTCCGCCTTGGCCGCGCGCCACGGCACCGGCGCGACGCCGCCGAGCACGACGCGCGCGTCGCGCG
Organism: Verrucomicrobiia bacterium; assembly: GCA_035495775.1. GTDB lineage: Bacteria > Desulfobacterota > Binatia > UBA9968 > UBA9968 > JAJPJQ01. The sequence continues at coordinate 9,778 of DATJFG010000121.1, forward strand.
CCGCCCCGCCGCTTGCTTGGACGACGGTCGCGACGCTCACGATGGCGTGGTCCCACGCCTGGCGCTCGCGGGCTTTGTAGTAAAAACCCTTGCTGCCGGATTTCGGCAGCGGCACTTGGATTTCCGTGACGATATCGGCCGGGCCGAGAATGTTTTCGCGCCGGGCGTTCACCTGCGGCGAGACGAAAAATTTCTCCAGCGGCATCGTCTTCTCGCCCGCGGGACCGGCGATCTTGATCTTCGCGTCGAGCGCGACCAGCGCGGGCGCGAGATCCGACGGATGGACGATATAGCTCGGCCCGCCGCCGAGAATCGCGTGGTAGCGGTTGTCGCCCGCGACCGAGTAGCAGACCTCGCCGCCTTTGCGGAGACAGACGTGGCTCGCCGAGCGGAAATACCAGCAAAACGGTCGCTGGCAGAGATTGCCCGCGACTGTGCCGGCGTTGCGAATCTGCGGCGAGGCCGCTTCGCCCGCCGCTTGCGACAGAAACAATAACTTCTCCTGCACGCCCTTGTGCTCTTCGAGCTCGCTCAGCGTCGTCAGCGCTCCGATGCGGAAGCCCGCGCCGTCCTCTTTGATGTAATTCAAGCCGGGAATCGTCTTTAAGTTGACGACGTAGTCGGGCGTCGCCACGCGCACCTTCATGAGCTGGAGATACTCGCTGCCGCCGCCGACGACGGCGGCGTCTTTTTTCTGGCTCGCGAATTTCTGCAGCAGCCCGACCGCCTCTTTGACGCTCTTCGGATCGATGTTTTCAAAACTTTTCATCGCTCGTTCCTCCGGTGATCAGACCTGGACCGCGCGCAGGATCTTGTCCGGCGTGATCGGCAGCTCCTTGAATCTTTTTCCGGTCGCGTTGAAGATCGCGTTGGCGATCGTCGCGACCGACGGCGTGATCGGCGGCTCGCCGACGGGCTTGCCGCCGAACGGTCCGTAGGGATCGTAGGAGTCGACGAAGATGACTTCGATCTCCGGCACTTCCAGGTGCGTCGGCACCTTGGCGTCGCGATAATTGGGGTTGATCGGCACCGCCGTCGGTCGATCGATCAACAGCTCTTCGGTGAAGGCCATGCCGAGGCCCTGGACGACGCCGCCCTTCACCTGGCTCGTGGCCGTCAGGCGGTTGATGATCGTGCCGCTGTCGTGCGCCGCGACGTAGCGCGTGAGCCGCACTTGTCCGGTGAAGGCGTCGACCTCGACCTCGCAGAAATGCGCCGCGAAACACTTGCCGTCGGTGCCCTCCGGCAAGGCCGGGTTGGTGGTCGCGCGGCCGATGATCTCCGACTCCACTTTGTGGATCGCCTTGGCGAGCGGCAGCTTTTTCGTCGGATCGGCTTTTAAAAAGACGATGCCGTCTTTGAGCTCGAGCTCCTCCGGTTTCGCCTTCAATTCCGGCGCGGCGATGATGAAGATCTGTTTTCTCACGTCCTCGGCCGCGGCGATGACCGCCGTGCCGGTGAAAGAGGTCGTGCGGCTGCTCGATTCGCCGATCGAGTAGGGCGTCACGTCGGTGTCCCCGCTCGCGAGCTGAATCTGGTCGAGCGGGATGCCGAGCGCCTCGGAGGCGATGATCGCCATCGTGCTCTTGGCGCCGGTGCCGATATCGACGACGCCGACGATCACGTGCGCCGTGGCGTCGCGGTTCACGCGGATCGTCGCCGCGCCGAGCCCCAGGCGAAACGGATAGCCGCCGAGCGCCATGCCGATGCCGTGGCGCTTGACGCCCTTCGATGCGCCAGGCGGGTGCCACTTCTCCTGCCAGCCGATTCTCTTCGCCCCTTCGACGATGCACGCCTCCATCGCGTTCGAGCTGAACTGGCTTTTCCCTTTCGAGAGCCGCACGCGATTTTTCAGGAACATATCGTAAGGGTTGATGCCGAGCTCGAAGGCGATCTGGTCGAGCATCGAGGCGAAGCCGTAGACCGACTGCGGATAGGCCGGCGCGCGATAGTTCGCGGCGACCACCGTGTTGGTGTGCGTCGGGCTCACGATCTTTTTGTAGTTCGGGATGTTGTAGAAGTCGCAGCCGGTCAAATCGCCGCTCTGCTTTCTATACGCGCCCATGTTGGTGATCGCGTTCAACTCGACGGCCGTGATCGTGCCGTCCTTTTTGACGCCGACCTTGTAGTGCTGCTCCGACGCCCAGCGGCCGTGCATGCCGATGAAATCGTCCTCGCGGGTGAATTCGAGCTTGACCGGTTGGGCCGTCGCCTTAGAGAGCACCGCCGCCATCATGTCGTAGTCTTGCGCCTGGTTCTTGTTGCCGAAGCCCGCGCCCATGTATTTGCATATGACGCGCACGCGGCTGAGCGGCAGGTCGAGCGCCTTGGCGATATCGCCGCGCGCGTTGGAAATCCCCTGCGTCGAGGCATAGACGGTGAGCTTGGCGCCGTCCCATTTGGCGACGCTCACGCGCCGCTCCATCTGCGCGTTGTTCACGTGCTTGCTGATGTAGGTGTCCTCGAAGACTTTGTCGGCTTCCTTAAAGCCTTTCTCGACGCTGCCCCACTCTTCCTTGATCGGCGCGGTCACGCGCCCGTCGCCGACCGAGAGATTGCCTTTGGGATAGATCTTCGGCGCGTCGGGCTTGAGCGCCGCGGCCGCGTCGAGCACGTACGGCAGCTTTTCGTATTTGACATCGATCAATTCGAGCGCGTCCTCCGCGATGTAGCGGTCGGTCGCCGCCACGGCCGCGACGGCATCGCCCACGTAGCGCACGGGATTGTTGAAGATCATTCTTTTCTGCGTGAGCCCGCCGCTCGCCCACTGCACCTGCGTATTGAAGCTGTGGACGATCGCCTTCACGCCGGGGAGCTTCTCGGCCTTGGAGGTGTCGATGCTCAAAATCTGCGCGTGCGGGTGCGGGCTTCTGAGCACGCGCGCGCAGAGCATGGACGGGAGCTGAACGTCGCCCGTATATTCGGCCTTGCCGGTGACGCGCTCGAAGCCGTCGATGCGCGGCGTCGCCTTGCCGACGACGGAAAATTCTTTTTGCGCCATGACGCTGTCTCCTTAACGAGCTTTGGCGGCGGCGAGCACCGCTTCCACTTCGCGATTGTAGTTGCCGCAGCGGCAGAGGTTGCCCGAGAGAGCGCGCCGCGCCTGTGCGTCAGTCGGATTCGGGTTGCGCATCAAGAGCGCCTTTCCCGACATGATCTGCCCCGAGGTGCAGAAGCCGCACTGCGGCCCGTCATGCTCGATGAAGGCCTGCTGGATCGGATCCAGCTTGTCGCCTTTCGCGAGCCCTTCGATGGTGAGAATGTCCTTGCCGTTCATCCAGACCGCGAGCTGGCTGCAGGAGTACATATTGCGGCCGTCAATGACGACCGTGCAGGCGCCGCACTCGCCGCGGTCGCAGCCGATGCGCGTGCCGGTCAAGCCCAGCTCGTCGCGCAGCACCTCGGCCAGAGTCTGACGGTGCTGCACCTCGACGCGATAGGCTTTGCCGTTGACCTTCAAGGAAACGATCGATCGTCCCTTGGGCGACTGAACGGACTCCGTCGGGTACGCTTCGACGGTAGGCGCGTCGAGCAGCCCCTTGGAAATCACCGCGGCGCCGACCGAGCCGGCGCCGACGCGCTTTAAAAAATCCCGGCGCGAAACGCCCTTGCCTTTTTTCTCTTCCATTGGCGACTCGCCTCCTTCAAATGAACGCGCCGAAGCGGCGCGAAGCGATTAAACGGTTAGTATAAAGACCTGGGCGCGTCAATAGCGTTTTGCCCCTCACGGAATCGGCGCGAGGGCGCAAAAAAACACCATCTCCGTCCGTCGCATGGCCTTGATCGATCGGCGCAGCCGATTTACTTGACGGGAATCGCGAGCGGCTGCCCCTTTTCGGTGATGAGCGTCGTTACGAGTTTCAGCGGCTTCGTCTTGCTGGTATTGATGCCTTCGTGCACGTAAGTCGGCTTGGCCGGATCGGACTCGAAATAAATCGCCATGCCGGGCTTCAAATCGACCGGCGGCTTGCCCGCCTCCTCGATTCTTCCCTCGCCATCCACAACATAGATGAACTCTTGCCCCGGATGATAATGCTTGCCCGTTCGCGCTCCGGGCTTGAATTCGGCCATGAAGACCGTCACCTCTTTCTTGGGGTCGGCCTCGAGCGGCTTCTTGAGCAGGACGGTGCGCGTGACGCTCTCCTGCGCGGGCGTCCGGCCGGCTGTCGAGAATGTAATAGCTGCGCCCACGGCTAGGGCGACGATCAAAGCTTTGTTTGTCATCATTCTTTCCTCCTGCGCAAGAAAATTGCAGATTTTCTCCAAAGCGCAAGCCGGTCGCCGATTGCGACGCCTTTGAATTGGAAGTATTCTCAGACGCATTTCATAAAGGAGAAATTATCGCGCACTGGGGTATCGTGGTCTGCATCGTCCGATTGCTGGCTCAGATGGCGATCATGGCCGTCATGTTTCTCGGCGGGGCGGCGGGCGCGGCGCTCGGCGCCGACCCGGCGGAATTGACGCTCGGCGTCTCCAGCAGCGGCCTCACCGTGTTCGCCGTCTGGATGGCCGAGGCCGGCGGCTTTTACAAAAAAGAAGGGCTGAACGTCCGCATCGTCAATCTCGAAGGCGGCACGCGCGGCCTTCAGGTGCTCCTCGCCGGAAAAATTCAGGCGGTGCACGCGGGGCTCGGACCGCTCGCGCAGGCGAATCGCGAAGGCGCGGACCTGCGCATGATCGCGTCGACCACGCGCAGCATCCCCTTCGCTTTCTTCGCGGCTCCGGAAATCAAGACTGCGGCCGATTTGCGCGGCGGCGTCGTCGCGGTCGCCACCTTCGGCTCCGAGGGCGACATCGCCACCACGATGGCGCTCCAGCGCCTCGGCCTCGGGCGCAAAGAAGTCGTCGTCGTGCAGGTGGGCGAATTCTCGAAGCGCTTCGCCGTGCTGTTGAGCGGGCAGGCGAAGGCGACGATGCTGGTCGAGCCGGCCTCGACGATCGCCCGCGAGCGCGGCTTGACGCAGCTCTTCGATCTCGCCGCGGCGAAGATCCCCTGGGTCTCCGCCGGCCTCACCGTGCGGCGCGCCGCTTTGCAAACCCAGCGCGACCTCCTCGCGCGTTTAATCCGCGCCGAGGTCGAGGCGGCCTACTTTGCCGCCGTGAATGAGCGCAGCTCAAAGGAGTTGATCGCGCAGAAGTTCAAAACCGCCGATCCCAAGGCGATCGACGCCACCTATCGCGACTTCAAGCGCATCGTGCAGCTCGACGCCGAGCCGTCGACGGCCGGCGCCGCCAATGTCTTTAAGGAGCTTGAGGCGATCGGCATCTCGGTTGGCAGCCGCAGCGTGGAGGATTACATCGATTACAGCGTCCTTCGAAGCCTCGCGAAGGACGGATTTTTCGACGCGATGAAGCGGAAGTATTCCGTACAGTAATTCAAAGGAGATTCGCCATGGCTTGGAAAGTGATCGACGGCGACGGCCACGTGATGGAAAACTGGCGCGAGCTGGTGGAGTACATGCCGGAGGCGTATCGGAAGATCGGCCGCTTCCAAGGACAAGGGCGGCTCTTTCCGCCGCTCGATCATCTTCACGGCGGGACGCTCTACAGCGTGCCGCCCGGATCGTTCCGCAAGGTGAACGCGAGCGACTGGCTCGAGTTCATGGACGACGTGGGCATCGAAAAGGCGGTGCTCTACGGTACGGAGGGGCTTTCGTTCGGCAAGGTGATCACGAGCGAGTTCGCCGTCGATGGCGCCCGCGCTTACAACAATTGGCTGCGCGACGCCTATCTTAAGAAAAGCCCGCGCTTCCAATGCCTCGGCCTGATCCCGCTGCAGGAGCCCGAGGAGGCGGTCGCCGAACTGCGCCGTGTCGTGACCGAGCTCGGCTTTTGCGGCGCGTTGATCCCGTCCACAGGATTCAAAGGACATCTTGGCGGCAAGGAATACTGGCCCGTTTATCGCGAGGCCGACCGTCTTGGCTGCTGCCTTGCGATCCACGGCGGCGCCCACGAGGGGCTCGGCATGGACTGGCTCACGCCGTTCGCGCCGGTGAACGCGCTCGGACATCCATTCGGCCTGATGGTCGCGTTCGCGGGGATCGTTTTCAATGGCATCTTCGATAAATTTCCCAACGCGCGGATCGGCTTCATGGAGGGCGGCGCGTCGTGGCTCCAGATGTGCATGGAGCGATTTGAGCGCGCGTGGGAGACACACATTCAGTACGATCCCAAAGGAGAATACGTCCAGCTCCGAGACGGCGAATCGGTCGCGGACTACCTGCGTCGGCACATCGCGGCGGGGCGGATCTTCGTCGGCTGCGAAGGGGGCGAGCCGACGCTGTCCTACATTCTCGACTACATCGGCCGCAATCCGTTCATCTTCTCGAGCGACTTCCCGCACGAAGTGAACAACGAGCGCTGCAAGCACGAGTTAAGCGAGATCGTCGAGAATCCGAAACTAGCGGAGAGCGACAAGCACGCCATCCTCTACGCCAACGCCGAGCGCTTCTACCACCTCTCGCCGACGCGATAAGGAGACCGCGAGACAAACGATCCGGCTTGGCGCTCCGGGCGGGCAGCCGTCACTTCCCCGCGCCCGCCTGCACTTCTTTAATGAACTTCAGCACCGGCGCGGCGTCCTGCAGCTCGAGATCGGAGATGTCGAGATACTTCCGGCCTTTGACGATTCGGCTATCGGCCGGGAGGTCGTCCTTCGGAATATCGATGCGCCGCGAGTTCGGCGCCGACTCGCCGTATAGATCGGGATACTTCTGCAGCGCGGTCTGCCCTTTGCGCGACAAAAACCAGTTGATGAAAACGCGCGCGGCGTTCGGACGCGGCGCGCCTTTGATCAGGCTCAGCGAGCCGCCGCCGCTCGTGATGTAGATGCCCTCTTTCCAATCCTCGGTGCCGAACTCGTCGACGGGGAGTCCCTGCTCCTTCGCTTTGATCGCCTCGCGGCAGCCGAGGCAGATGGAAAATTTTCCGCTCGCGAGCCAATCGGTGATCTGGCGCCGGTCGCGGCCGAACGTGATATCCATTCCGCCGAAGAACTTACGGATGAATTCCGGGCCGATCTCGGGATTTTTATAATAGAAGACGAGCGGCGGCCCGATGCCGTTGCCGGCGGGGTCTTGCGAGACAATCTTGCCTTTCCATTTGGGATTCAACAGGTCCCAATACGATTTGAACTCCTTCGGATTGACGAGCGTCGTATTGTAGTAGAGCCCGGAGCTGCTGGGATTGGCGACGTAGACGAAAACGCTGCTCGCCTCGGGATCGGTGTAGAAGTGTGCGCCGCCGTACCATTTCGAAACGTCGAGGACCTCGGGCAGGATGAGCGCGGCCTTGATCGAGTCGAGCGCCCTGCCTTTGTAAAGAATGTTGTAATTGGTCGTGGCGCCGCCGCTGAAGACATCGGCGATGACTTTGCCGGCGCGCGCTTCGGTCATGATGCGCGTGCCGAGCTGGCTTCCCTGGCCGTTGACGCTGGCGATCGTGATCTCGGGATATTCGCGGCGGAATTCGTTCAGCAGCGGCTCGGTGCCGTAGCGGCCGACGTAGAGATTGAGACGGCCCTCTTTTTTGCCGGCGGCGACGACGCGATCCCATTCCCGCGCTCCGCCCCGCGCCGGTTCGGCCGCGAGCGCCGTGCGCGAGCCGAGCAGCAGCATGAGAACGGCGGCGATGCGGCCGGCCCGCGTGTTCACGGAATGCGATAGGCGGGCGCTAAGCGACTTTTTGCTGTTCTTTGGGATAGACCCCGATCCGTTCATTGATGACGGCGAATTCCATGAGGCGATTTTGCTCCGGACGCCGGATGACACCGAGCGGGTCGCGTCCCTGGCGGACCGCTTCGATCTGCTCGCGGAGAAGCTTGCGAAAAGCGATGATGCCCTCGTCGCCCGCGCCGAGACGCTCCTCGCTCCGGTCGGTGATCGCGCCCTGCGTCTCCCACGCCATCGCATCCTGAACCAGCACTTCCTCCAGGCGGTAGCGCCCGCGCTCGTCGCGAATGGGGAAATATTTCCACGGCGCGGCGCCGTCCGCCGGTGAACGGTCTTTATCATTGGGCTCGAAGTAAACGACGAAGACCTGCGTGTGCGAGTCGTCCATCGGCACGCGGATCTGCAGATTGTGGCGCAGCATCTTGTCCTTGGCGCGGAAAACGTGCCGCAGGGTGTTGGGGAAAAGCAGCGGATGCTGGTCGATCGCCGGCGGGTCGCCGGGGTTTTTCCCGGGCGTGCTCCGTCGCTTGTAGATGCCCGATTCGAACGGGATGAACTCGTGCTCTTCCTCGTAATGCGCGACGTTGGGCAGCAGATGGGCGGTCTCGCCGTGCAACCAGTAGAGATGCGAGGGATCGACCGAGTTTTCCATCGGCTGAAGCCAGTTGCATTTGAGCGGCTCCTGCACATCGATCCAGCGCCGGCCGTTCTCCCATGCGAGGACATCCCAGCGCGGCAACAGCGGCGCGGGCGCCGGCCCAAGATAGCCGAACAGCAGGCCGCCTAGTTTCTGCACCGGATACGCCGTGTGCTTGATCTTGTCCTTGAAACCTCCGTCTTCCGGCTCGGCGGGCTGCTGGAGGCATTTGCCGGTCGCGTCGAATTTCCATCCGTGGTAAGGGCAGCGGATTCCCTCGGCATCGACGCGGCCGTAAGCGAGCGAGGCGCTGCGGTGCGGGCAGCGCTCGCCGACGAGGCCGTAGCCGCCCTTCGTGTCGCGGTAGACGACGAGCTTTTCGGCCAAGAGCTGGACTGCTTTTATCGGGTTCTCGGGCGTCAATTCCGCGGCCGCGGCAACGGGATGCCAGTAGCGCCTGAGCATCTCTCCGCCCGGCGTTCCCCGCCCCACCCGCGTCAACGTTTCGTTTTCTTCGCGTGTCAGCATGGCTTCGATCCCTTCGATTGTTCGACTTCTGGATACTCCACAAGGAGGAAAAAGTCCACGTATGCGATTGAGCGCGACTTTGCCGGGCGAAGGGACGCATTAAGCTTAGGCGCAAAAAAAAACGGGCGGAAGAAGATCTTTCGGTTCACCGAGGCGCCGGCAAACCGAGACCTTCTTCCGCCCGCTGCTCGGCAGCGAGCAATGGATGTTGCTTACTGCATGCTGCCGGAGCCGGAAACGCTGCCCGACGTGCTGCCGGAGCCCGAGCCCGAAAGCGAGCCGCTGGACGTCGAACCCGAGCCGCCGCTCGTCGATCCGGAAGAGCTGGAGCCCGACATGCCGGTCGAGCTCGAGGACGAGGAACCCGAAGGCGCGCGCGATCTGGACGACGTGCTGCCAGAATCCGTCGCGCTGCCCGAAGCGCTGCCCGAGCCGGAGTCGATTCTGCCGGTGGCCGCTCCGCCGCTCGGGCCGTTGTCGTTCACATGAGCATGACAGCCGGCGAAGGCCAGCGCGCCCGCGAGGATCGGAATCGCCAATAGCTTATTTCTCATACGACACCTCCTTCTTTGCATTGTCGCGAGCGAAAGAGATGGGATCAATTCGAGGAAAAACCCTCACGGCGTAAAGCGGCCTCGCGAGCGTTCTCGCTCACGGCGGCAGCTCGGATTCCTATGACGAAACGGCATTTCGCATTGACAGCCGTTGCCAAATGGTGCAACAATGCCGCCGCCTGGTGGGCGCTTAATGGGGCGGCGCGTGGAGGATGTGAAGCGCCCACCGGGCACTTTCACAATTTTTCCTACGAATTTTTCTTAACCCCTACCTTGTTACTACGGCTGGGTTTTCTTCGACGGCGAGCGAAAGCCGATGACCCGATGCCAATCGCCTTCGGCTATGCCTGTCGGCGCCCGCTCTGCGGGTTTTATCTGACATTCGGGGCAGGGATGGTTGCGGGCGTACTCGGCGATCTCTTCGCGTTCGTTCAGATGTAAATCGAACGTTGCGCTACAGTTCTGGCATTTCAGCGTCCACATACCCGAATCCATTTTTGACCTCCACGGGAAAGGGAGACTGATTCTGACGGCGGTAATTTAAGATATTGTAAAAAGTACGTCAATCACGAAATTTGCCGAGCGCTCCTTAATTTCCCTCGGGTATTTACCCGAGATGCTTCGGGTTTACACCCGCTTGTCTTAATATGGTATTTACGGGAAATTGATTGCCTGAAGATATAATTTAGCCGTTGGCGGCATCCCCGTGCCTGACAAGACGCGCCCTAGAATTACAGACGAAATTGCCCGCCTCTCGATCGAAGAGACGCGGGCGTGGCTCGCCGCGATCGTCGACTCCTCCGACGATGCGATCGTGAGCAAAAATCTCGAGAGCATCGTCCGCAGCTGGAACGCCGGCGCCGAGCGGCTCTTCGGCTACAGCGCCGCTGAAATGATCGGCCAATCGATCACACGCATCATTCCCAAAGAGATCCTCTCCGAGGAAGACGAGATTCTCGCCCGCCTTAGGCGCGGCGAGCGGGTCGAGAACTTCGAGACCATTCGGGTCACGAAAGACGGCCGCCGCATCGAGGTCTCGCTCACAATTTCACCGATCCTAGACGCCGCTGGAAGGGTGATCGGGGCGTCGAAGATCGCCAGAGATATAACCAAACGAATAGAGATCGAGGCCGCGTTGCAGCAGTCGAGCTTGGCGATCGCTAAGCTCAACGAGGAGCTTGAGAACCGGGTGCGTGAGCGCACCGCCGAGCTTGAGCAGGCAAGCTTGGCTCTGAGGCATGAGACCGAGCAGCAGCAGCTCCTCGAGGCTCAGTTCCGCCAGGCTCAGAAGATGGAGAGCATCGGCACTCTCGCCGGCGGCATCGCGCACGATTTCAATAACATCTTGAATATCATCCTCGGCTATGCCGCCGCGATTGAAGGCGAAACGGATCCGCCGCGGATCGCCGAGAACGTCAAGGTGATCAAAGATACGGTCGAGCGCGCCGCGCACGTCGTGCAGCAGCTGCTGGCGGTCGGACGCAAGTCGTCTTTAAACTTCGAGCCGATCGACGTGAACCACTTGCTCCAGAATCATGCCGCCCTGCTTCAGGGAAGCTTTCCGAAAACCATCGACATTCGTCTGCGGCTAGAGCCCGGACTGCCGCCGACCGCGGGCGACGCCAACGGGCTCGATCAAGCGATTTTGAATTTGTGCGTCAACGCGCGCGATGCCATGAACGGGTCGGGCGTCATCGAGCTCGCCACCGGCCGCATCGACGGCCAGGCGCTGCGCGCGCGCTCGGCCGAGGCTGCCGCTGAGAATTATATCTGGATATCGGTCTCAGACACTGGCCCGGGCATCGAAAACACCAACCTCGATCGCATCTTCGAGCCGTTCTTTACGACCAAGGCGCAGGGCGAAGGGTCCGGTTTGGGGCTCGCCGTCGTTTACGGCATCGTCAAAGATCATGACGGCCTCATCCATGTCGAAAACGTGCCCGGCCGTGGCGCGAGCTTTCGCATCTACCTCCCGGAACGCAACGCGGATTCGGCGAGCCGGGCCGCGACATCGCTAGGCGAACGCGCAGCCGCCCGAGCCCGTGCCGGTCCTGATCGCCGATAACGAAGAGAGTCTGCCGCGCGTAAATTAATCGCAAAAATCGCCGCGATGGCGGGCGGCCGGATGCCCGCTGGATTTTCCTTTTAAATCAAGCCCTTCCGTCTTTTCTCGCTAAAAGTTGTTACCCGTGCCGGGAAAAATCCCCTGTTGTGCTTATCAATCAGCCTCTTAGGCTGAAATTGAAGAGTTCATCGCACAGGTTTTCATGCCGGCAAAATATCGCAGAAGTATCGACCGGCTCGACGAGTGGCATTTTCATCCGGAATGCCACAGCTGGCCCGAAGTCAATTACTTGGAACAGTCCGAGATACCGGATCCGGAGGAGCTATGTCCGACATGCGTCGAACTCGACAGCCCCGAGGTGAAGCGCAAGGACGCGTGACGATCACCCCGGCGGTGACGGCATCGTGGCAGATGTCGCTCCGCTGTTATCGTTGCGGCGCGATGTTTTTCCTCAAAGGCATACCGTCGGCGAGTCTCGTGTCGATAGCGGATTCGACCGTATGCCCGGCATGCGGCGCCATGTCCGAGCCTTATGTCCTAGGGACGCCGGGGTTGGTCAAGTGCCATCTGATCGTCAAGCTGGAAAAAGGTCGGGAATAGACAAAGCCGCAGCGGGCGGAAGAGGACCGCGCCGAAACCGTCCGGCGACGGAGCGGCGCGCTCTTCCGCCCGCAAACCGCAGGACAGTCTAGCGAATGGTGCCCGACGAGCTGCCGGAAGCGCTGGCGCCCGAGGTGTCCCTCGTGCCCGTCGAAGACGACGTCGAGCCGGAGCCCGAGCCGCTCGTCGAGCTCGACGAACTCGTGCTCCCCGAGCCCGAGACGCTGCCGGAAGAAGACGCCCCTCGGCCGCCTCCCTCGTTTTCATTCACATGGGCGCTGCAGCCCGCCAGCGCCAGAGCGCCCACGAAAAGCGGAATAGCCCATATTTTCCTAACCATCCTCTTTTCTCCTCTTAAGATTTTGATCAGTCGTCAAACTCTGTGCGTAGAATAGCGGGCGGCGCCGTTCAGCGTAACCCGGAAAAGACCGGAAAGCAGCGCGAAAAATACAGTGGGAAGCTCGCAGGATAGAACCTTAACCACCGGCGGGGTTTTACCTCACCTTAAGTCTTCGAGAACGAAGAGATTCGGAAATTTTACAGGCATCGGTATTTTTCCGTCTTGAGAACACCCGTCGGGTGAGCAACAGTAGAATCATCCGCCGTAATCCATGGAAGGAACTATCCTTCCGAGGCGATCTAACGAAACCTGACCTGTTTAAAAATCCCGAATGGCCGAGCAACTCGGCGGCGACGCGCTCGCTTCGGCAGAAGACGTGGACTGTCGTGCTGCGTTGCCGCGCCTGCCAGCGCCGTTTCGCCGTAAAACGCGTGACGCTCGACCGCCTCGCGCTGGCGCCGCAGGTCTTGCATTGCGTCTTCTGCGGCGCGCAGCCTCATCTGTCATCCGACACACCCGCCGCTCTGCACCAGATCGTCGATATGCGCGAGGACGTCGAGCGCGAATAACCGCGCTGGATCACTTCGCCGCAGCGAAAATTTTTTTCTTGCTTACTTGACCGCGGGCTCCATCGCTTTGCATTCACCGAAGTGGCGCTTGGTGATGCATTCGAGGCAGAGGCTCCCGCGCAGGAGATATTCCGGATGATGGATCTCGATATAGTCGACGACCGGCCAGGTCGAGCAGTTGGCGCAGAAATGCCATTTCTCGCTTTCGCTCTGCCGCCGGTAAGTCGTCACCTGCACCATGAGATCACCCCATAGGAAATGGTGACATTATAGAGGCGGCGCCGCCGTCGCTCAAGACACGGCGCCGAAGAAGGCCGATATCCGGGCGCAGGCACCTCATCGCTATCTGGCGGTGATCGGCGCTATCGGCTACAATGCATTCATGCCAGCGGTGGAAAAATTATCCGCCGGAGCCGACCTCGACGCGCTCGTCGCCGAGGCCGTCATGGGATGGAAAAATGTCCGCCGTGAAAACGGCGGCGCCGGCTACGTGGGCAAGCGACCCGACAAGCTCGGACGCTTTCGCGCCGCGCGCGTGCCGCCCTATTCGACGGAACCGCGCGAAGCGGCGGCGCTCGGAGCGCGGCTGGAGCAGCTCGGCCTCTCGACAAAATTTTCAGCCGAACTGGCGAAAAGCGCGCACGCCGAAGGCATGCCGGCCGAATGGGCCCCGCCCGAGCAGCTGTGCCGCGCGGCGCTGAAGACCGTCGGCGCGCGGCGCGCGCCCAAGGCCTTCCAGCCGGGGAGAAAACCCGCGCGCCGCGCCGAAGCGCTGCGCCGAAAGCGCAAGCACGTCGGCGCCGGCCGCTAGGTCGCTCCCCTTTCCCCTCTCGCGCTCATCGGAATCTCCTTCGCCTGAGCGGTTATCGAATTTTCCTTCGATCGTTCGGAGGATCGCTCGCGGCTCGCGCGGCGGCTGAGAGCGCCGTGTCTTTACTTTCCCGCGTCAGCCGCTATTTTATCCGTGGAGGTGAAAGCTATGAAGCGATTCGGACTCGTGGCGGCCCTTCTCGCCGCACTGTGCCTCACGGTCGCAGCGCCCGCAGCGCGCGTCGTCGCGGCGGAAAAGGCGGCCGCGCCGGAGAAAAAAGCGCCGGAGAAAAAGGAGCCGCTCGACATCAACAGCGCCTCGGAGAAGGACCTCAAGGAGCTGCCGGGCATCGGCGACGCCTACGCGGAAAAGATCATCAAGAACCGCCCCTATAAGCGCAAAGACGATCTCGTGCAGAAAAAGGTCGTCCCGCAGGCGACCTACGACAAGATCAAGGACGATATCGTCGCGCGGCAGAAAAAGAGCTGATGCCGCTCATCGCGCGGGCTGGAATTTTTCGCCGTGTCGGAGCAAAATAACCGGGGTATGGGTAGCCGTACTCAGTGGACGGTTGTGCTCCGCTGCTATATCTGCAAGGAGAAATTCACGCTCCGCCATCTCGGGCTCGAGCGCGTTTTCACCGTCCCGATGATGACGCCCTGCCCGCACTGCTTCGCCAACCTCCACGAATCCGAGCGCGGCCACGAAGCGACCCGCCTGCACCACATCGACGAGCTCCGCGAAGAGGACCTCGAATCGATCTACCGCAAGTCGCCGGGAGACTTCATCTGGCATTTCTGCGAGAGCTGCTCGCACTGGCCGCGCGCCGATTTCCTGCAGATCGAGATGCGGCCGCAGCGCGGCGAGCTCTGCGGCGAATGCAGCGCAAAGCAGATGCGCGTCAAAACGCACTGACGCGCGGCACGGTTATTTTCCGCTGTTCGAAGACGCTTCCAGAAGGTTGGGATCGACCTGCAGCCCGAGGCTTTGCGCCTTGCGCGCGTCGTCGCGGGCTTTCTCGTAATTCTTCGTCTCGTAGTACGCCTGTGCGCGATCGTAGTAGACCGCGGCGTCGGAAATCTTATTCCGCGGAGTGAGCCCGAGCGCCTTGGTATCGTCGGCGACCGCTTCTTCGTAGCGGCCGGTTTCCCGATAGGCGGCCGCGCGATAGAAATAGGCGTCGCGATGCCGCGGGTTGAGCTCGATCGCCTTGTTGTAATCCGCGACCGCCTTTTCGTAGTCCTTGCCGTGAGCAAACGCGAGGCCGCGCTCGTTGTAGATCCACAGCGCTTCGGGGTTGAGGTCCAGCACGCGGGTGAAATCGGCGACCGCGCGCTGGTAGTCGCCCTTTCCCTCGTACGCGAGCGCACGGTTGGCGTACGTGGTCTGATTCGGCGCCGCTTCCAATACCTTGGAAAAGTCGGCGATCGCGCGGTCGAAGTCGCGCTGCTTGAGGTAAGCCGCGCCGCGGTTCTGATAAGCATCCAGAAGCTTGGGATCGATCTCCAGCGCCCGGCTGTAAGCCGCGATGGCGGCGTCCATGCGGCCGTTGATCAGGGCGTCGTTGCCGGAGTTATTATACTCCATCGCCTCCTTGGCCGTCTGCGCGCGCGCGCCATGGGGCGCGAGCAGCGCCGCCATGAGCGCCAGCATCCATCCGCCGAGAACCAACCTCGTTATCATCGTCCGAGCTTCGCGTCGATTGACGTTAATGTCTATTATATATACGGTGGCCGCTCTCGGCCGCAAGCGGTCCGGCCGCGATGCAAAAGGCAGCGTACGCGCTTGACGCATCGCTTGACGGAAGCTATGCCAATCGCATCAACGCGGAGGACGCCATGGCGAAATGGTTCTTCGAGCCCGGGCATACGGCGGCGACGTTCAGCGTCCGCCACATGATGGTAACGAACATTCGCGGCCACTTTAAAGACATTCACGGCACGCTCATCTTCGATCCCGCCGCCCCGGCGGCGTCGTCCGTCGAGGCCGCGATCGACGCCGGCGGTCTATGGACCGGCGAGGCGGCGCGCGACGCGCATCTCAAAAGCGCGGACTTCCTCGACGTGGAAAAATATCCCAGGATCACCTTCAAGAGCGAGCGCGTCGAGATGACCGGCGCGAGCGAGGCGGTCGTTACCGGCGCGCTCACGATTCACGGCGTCACCCGCCCGGTCGCGGTGAAAGTCCATTACCTGGGCCAATGGCAGACGCCGTGGTGGGAAGACGGCGTCGACAAAGGGCCCAAGATGCGCGCCGGATTCACCGCGACGACGGCGATCAACCGTCACGATTTCGGCGTCAGCTGGAACGGCGCGCTCGACCGCGGCGGCGTCGTCGTCGGCAATAACGTCGAGATCACGCTCGACGCGGAAGCGATTTTCCAGGAAGGCTAGCGGCGCGATTTCGCCGCGCTCCCTTAAGCCGCCCCTCAGATGCCGCCCGCGCCGCCGTTGGCGCAGATCAGCATGTCGAAGAAAGTCAGCCGGCGCACATTCCGCTCACAGACGGCGCCGCGCAAGCGACCACAAAAAAGCCGCGACACCCGCCGCGGAGATCAGCACAAGCGCCGGGTAGAGCGCCAGCAGGTCGATGCGAATGTTGCATTCGCCGGTGCAGAGAATGCGGAGCTTGAGCGAATATTCATACGGCAGATACACAAGCCAAGCCGCCGCCGCGGCGAGCACCAGGCGGTTCCGCGAGAGCGCGTAGAGCGCGAGAAAGAACGCGAGCGGAACGGCCGCGAGCCACGGCTGCTCGATCAAGATCGCCATGCGCGAATAGAGCGGATCGAGGCTCAAGGAGTTTTATCGCACCGCCTGCGGGCCGAGGACGCGATAGCTCTTGACGACCTCGGCAAACGCGCCTTGCGCGTTTTTATAGGCGGCTTCGGTCTTGCAGGTGAGGATGATCGCGACGTAGTCGGCCGGCGTATCGATATAGGCGATCGACTCGAAGTTGCCCCACTTGTCCCCGGTCAGCTGATTGACCCGCGCCGACTTGCCGTCGGCCAGGCGGATCGGCTCGGCCGGGCGCACCTGGAGATTGGGCGACTGCTCGCGCTCGTGCGCCACGTCGTCGGCGATGAGCGCCTCGAGGTTGGGCTCGACCGAGCGCGAGAGCGTATTGACGTACATGATCGCCTCGACCTCGGCCGCGTTCGCCTCGGCGGGATAGAACATCGCCTGCACCTGCGGCCGGCCGAGCTCTTCGTCGACCACCCAGCCGTCGGGCGCGGTGAGCGAGATGGCGTTGTCCTTGAGATAAATCGTCGTCTGCTGGGCGGCGAAAAGCGGGGCGGACGAAAAGAGGAGCGCGAGCGCGAGTGGTTTTAAGAAACTACGGCGTTTCACGCGGCTAATTTAGCACAGCGGCGACGGGGCGGCCAGCGTGAGAATGTCTCAGGCCCGCAACCCATGCGTTCACTGCGGCCGCTCGGTCTCTTTCGATTCCATCTTCCGTTACGCGCTTCCGGCGTTTACCTCATTGTTCGACCGACGGTCGGGTCTATGATGGAATTATCCGGAGATCAGATCGGAAAGGGGGATTTTATGAAGATTCAAAATATCATGACCCACAAGGTCGAAGTGATCCATCCGGACACTCCGCTGCAGCAGGCGGCGGCGACGATGAAGCGCCTCGATGTCGGCATGCTTCCGGTTTGCGACGGCGAACAACTGATCGGCATGCTCACCGACCGCGATATCACCGTCCGCGCGACGGCCGAGGGACTGGACCCGACGAAGACTCCGGCCGAGCAAGTCATGACCAAGGAGGTCTGCTACTGCTTCGACACGCAGGAGGTCGAACAGGCCGTGAAGCTCATGGAGCAGAAGCAGATCCGCCGGCTGCCGATCGTCGACCACGCGAAAAAACTCGTCGGCGTGATGTCGCTCGGCGACGTGGCGGTGCGCAACAAGAACAAAAAGCTCGCCGCCGAGGCGATCGAGCAGGTCTCGATCAAGACGAATCACTAGCAGCGATCTTCACGGCGGTTTCCCCGCCGCCGCATAAAAACAAAAAGCCCGGCCGGGAAACCGGCCGGGCTTTTTTTGCGGTTCGCTCAGAAGAACCGCTATTCAACCTGCAAAGCCGCGCGCGTGCCGATTGCCGCGGCCGTCGTCTCTTTCTCCTGCTCGGAAACGGCCGGGCGGCTGTCGGCGCCGAGCGCCTGCACGACCCGGTTCATGTAGCAGAAAAAACCGGCGATGTGCGCCGCGTCGAGCACGGCGCGGTCTGAGAACCCGGCCGCGCGCAGCCGCGCGATATCGTCGCGCGTGACCGTGCTCGCGTCGCGCGTCACTTTTTCCGCGAAGGACAAGAGCCCCATCATCTCGGGCGCGATCGGCGCCTTGCGGTAATCTTCCATCAACGCTTCGGCCAACGGCGCGTCGTTCAATTCTTGACGGAGAAACTCTCCGTTGGACTCCGTTCAATAAAAACAGTTGTTCACCCTGGAAGACACGATCGCGATCATCTTGCGCTCGGCGCGCGTGAGCGGCGACGGCCCCTCCATGAGCGTGCGAAAGAGCGGCCCCAGCGTCACCAGCAGACGCGGATTCAAGCTCGAGACCTTGACGATGTTCGGCACCCGCCCGCGCGTCCAGCGGAGCACCCGGTACACCCACCCGAGCAGGCCCCGCGCCTCGCTCTCCTCGAAAGTTTTGATCCAGGCCATTTTGAGATCCTCCTTTCAGACGAATCGCTCCTATGACCGGTCTATCCGGCGGAAATGGCTCTGGCAAGGTGCGCGGAAAAATTATCGGAATCGGTGTGACGCGCTGGACCCCGAATCGGTCGCACCGACTTCTCGACGCCGGAAAGCCGTGCCCAATAAAAAATAGAGGAAAGCCGCATCGGTCAATTGCGGTTTGAGCCCGCTTTTCGTTTTCCCGCGGGAATGTTAGAATTCGCCTCGATGGCCGAGCCGAGCGCGAAACAAAAGACCGCCCTGGAAAGAGCCCAAGAGGAGGGCGTCGATCTCACGCAGCTCTATGAGCGGTTGTCCTGGACACCCACCGAGCGCATCAGGCGTAACTACGAGGGGGCGATTCTCGTCGAGGAGTTGAAAAAAGCGGGGCAGCGCCACCGTGACGCCAAGCGGGGTTGAGAAGCTCTTAAGAGCGCTTGACAGCGAGCGGGTGGCGTTTGTCATTATCGGCGGGGCTGCGGCGGTGCTTCAAGGCTCCGCGTACGTCACCAACGACCTCGACGTTTGCTATTCCAGGGAAAGAAAAAATCTTGAAAAACTCGTCGCTGCCTTAGCTCCGCTTCATCCGTCGCTCCGCGCCGCGCCAAAGAACCTCCCTTTCAAACTTGACGCGGCGACTCTCAAATCGGGGCTAAACTTCACGTTCGATACGGATATCGGCGACCTCGATCTTCTGGGCGAAGTCTCGGGCCTGGGGGATTATTCCGCCGTCGAGGCGCTTTCCGAAGAGATGGAAATCTTCGGCATGCGCTGCAAAGTCCTGACACTCGAAGGGCTGATCAAGGCCAAGCGGGCCGCCGGCCGCAGGAAAGATTTGCTGATCCTCCCCGAGCTCGAAGCGCTGCTGGAGATCCGGAAAGGGCAAAAGAAAGATTAGCCCGTCGCGGCCGCGTGCCACGCCCCTGTTTGAAAATAGCGTCGCCCGCATACGGGAAGAAAAGTCTATTCACTGCTCACGACTCACTGCTCACTTCTCTACAGCGGTCAGGCGATCAGAGCGAACAGCGACGGCGCGGTGTAAATCACGATTCATTTGATGCCATTATTGTTGCGCGCCTTTTTTTCATCATGCGGACCCAAGCTGCAATAGCCGTGAAACTCACGAATACCAATAGAATAAACACCGCTGCTCTGACGCTCGTTGGTCCGATATAGATCCAACGACCGGCAAACAGCACCATCTCTTGGTGTTCGACAAGGCTTCGCCCAACCGACCAAGAAGCGCCGGATAAAAATCCGCCGACTACCGCAATTATCAACGCTTCTGCGAAGGAAATCGGAATTTTTTGTTCCGGAGGCTTCATGAACTGCAAGAGCATCTTAAGCATTACACCGCTATCGGATTCACGAGATGCATCATCGCGATCATCGGCGCGGCATTCGAGACGGTGTAGGAGGAAATGCACACGCCATTCCGTCGGATATTTAAAAAAGTGGCGATGCGAACTCGATCCGAATCTGAACGCGTGTTGAGCGCCTTTATCGGCGCGGTGCAGCTGCCGCAACCACAGCATCCTTGAAACCGGCTTTGTCGAAGGCGCGCCGGACAATTCCAGTCGCCTTCGCGGTCTCGATGAAATCCGTCACATACGCCAGCGCGGCCGGCCGGTTTTTGGGCACCGCCACGGCGACGCCGTCGGCATGAAACGAGCCGCTTAGAACGCGCGCTCCCGGCACTTGCGCCGCGAGACCGTCGAGAGTTTCGCGGCTCGCCGCGGCTGCGTCGACTTTTCCCGCCTTAAGCTGCTCACGGATTTCGGTGAGCGTTTTGAACCGAACCAGTGTCGCGTTCTTGAGAGCGCGTTCTCTATTGCTGGCGGTTACCGATCCCTCGGCGACGGCGACGCGTACCCCAGGACGATCGACATCCGAGTGAGCGCGGATGGCGGAGCCCGCCGGGACCAGATACGTAAACTCCAAAAGGAAGTATGCCGGCCCGTAGTCCATCACCTTCGCGCGCTCTTCCTCAAAAGGGAGGAAAGTGACGTCCCACGCGCCGCGGCGAGCCGCTTCGAGTAAGTCCGGATAGTTGTCATACCTGATGAGCTCTACCGGTGCGCCAAGCTTTTCACCGAGCGCATTCGCCAGATCCACCGGGACACCCCGTAAGTCACCGGTCGCTGGATTGACTATCGCGCGAAACGTGTTCGCCGCCGGCCCGACGGAGACCGCCACCCTTACTTTGCCCGTAGGCGCAAGTTCCTGTCTGACCGCATCAGAGCCCGTATGGTTTTGTACCGACGCGCAGGCGGTGAGTGCTGCCGCGAAAAGAACTAGAGCCGATTTGAGAAGACTCATCGTTATTCTCCATCCCGCTGAAGACTGTCCAAACATATACTGAGCAAGTTATCAGGCTGAATCAAGCAAATGCAGCCGCCGCTCGGTCGGATATTTAAACAGCGGCCAGGCGATCAGAGCGAAAGGCCGAGAGTGGGTCCGAAATTCAAGATTCAAGACCCGACCCCAAACTAATCTTCATGCGGTTAATCATTTCTTGCTGCATCTCCTGCAATTTCGCGGAATAACAGCTGCATCCGCCGCTGCATGACTTCCAACGTCTGCTTCGTGATAAATCCAGTCTTTAAAGACTTCCGTGTAGTCGGGGGGAATGAGTTTCACAGATGAAAACTCCGAGCCGTTGCCTGCGCTTCCAATTAGTCGCGACGCTCGATAGTGAACGTTGGCAACTCTCCGAGGTTATTCACCAGTCGGACGGAATAGGTATCGTTTTCGATCATGACCGGGACAAGCTCATAGCTGCGGCCAGCTTCAGCGCGAAACGTCAAAATAATCTGCCGAAATTTTGGTTTTCTCTGGAACAGAGCGACCAGACCGGTAAATTCATTAATGCTAACATCACCAACCAAAGCAAGTTTATGCAAACCAGGCAGCACTTGGACATATAATCGATCTACCGGACTGTCATCGATGGTCGTGACTGCAACGTGGACGATGTAGCCAGGCGTCACCAACTTGCCTAGGCGACGTATTACAGCTACTTTCTCCACCGGCAACTCTGGACCAGAGTAGGCCCGCATCGTAGTACATCCTGCCAAGATCGACAGCACCTGCAACGTCAAGGCCCAGGCAAAAACTTTTCTAGCGTGTGTCTCCGCCATAATCGACTTTCCGCCTGTGGTTGTAGCTGACATTGATGCTCGGCAGCTCACGCTATTCGCGTCGCAATCTCCGCCAGCCGCTCCATCTGATCCA
>DATJFG010000122.1:0-16078 GCA_035495775.1 Verrucomicrobiia bacterium
CGACAAATGTAACCTTCGCGCCGGGAGCCACTAGTCGTTCCAATGTCTGAACGATGTCGAGGATTCGATCACGCTCTCTCAATACAACGAAAAATTTATCCGCCATGGAACTCTCCTTCATTCAAACGTATGTCGAATCCAATGTGCAACGCGTATGCCAATGAGGGCGAGGATCGACCGAGGAAGTAAGTTGCGGATTCTGCGGAGAAAAGTTTTACAAACGGAGGAAAGCGCGGCTTGAGGAAAGCCGGAATGCTATCTTTTTAGATAGCACTGCTGGACAAAATCAAAGCTCGATCCGAAGGGTCTTGATAAGCCTCGAGAGATAGTTTTTCTCCAGGCCCAAGGCCTTGGCCGCGGCGGTGCGGTTTCCGTTGGTCTGATTGAGCGCCTTGAGGATAAGCTGCCTGCGGTACGCGGTGACATCGTCGCGATAGGAAAGCGTGGCGGTGCGGGCGCGGGCGTCGACGCCCCCGATCCGTGGAGGAAGATCTCCGGCCGTCAGTCTGGGGCCCGGACCGAGGACCACGGCGCGCTCGATCACGTTTGCGAGTTCGCGCACGTTTCCCGGCCATGCATGGCCGGCGAGCTTCTCGTCCGCGTCGCGCGTGATATCGGTAAAGGTCTTTTTCGTCTCGGCGGCGAATCGACGCATAAAAAACCGGGCAAGTTCCGGAATATCTTCTTTCCGTTCGCGGAGCGGCGGCAGCACGATCGGGATGACGTTCAGCCGGTAGTAGAGGTCTTCACGGAAACGCCCCTCGCGGACGGCGGCCTCGATGTCACGGTTGGTCGCGGCGACGATCCTGACATCGACGTGAATCGCTTTGGTGCCGCCGACGCGCTCGAACTCGCGCTCCTGCAGGAAGCGCAGGAATTTAGTTTGAAGCTCCGGCGAGATATCGCCGATTTCGTCGAGGAAGACCGTTCCACCGTGCGCCAGCTCTATTTTCCCCTTCTTCAGCTCGTGAGCCCCGGTGAATGCGCCCTTCTCGTGGCCGAACAACTCGCTTTCGAGCAGCTCTTTACCGAGCCCGACGCAATTGATTGCGACAAAGGGCCGCTCGCGGTCCGCGCTCCAGTTATGCACGGCATGGGCAAAGATCTCCTTGCCGGTGCCGCTTTCGCCGAGCAGCAACACCGTGGTCCTGCTGGCGGCGGCCTTGCGCGCCGTCTCGATCGCCTGTTGCATCTTGGCGCTCTTGCCAGCGACGAGCTGGTAGCGTTCGCCGACTGTTTGCGAGAGGATCGCCACCTCGCGCTTCAAAGTCTCGCGCTCGAGCGCTTTTTGGACGGTGAGCGCGATATGTTCGGGCTCAAAAGGCTTGGGAATGAAATCATAGGCGCCGTCTCTCATCGCACGGACGGCTCGTTCGATGGTCGCGTACGCGGTGATCATCACGACCGGTAGCTCCAGCCGCCGACGACGAATCTCGGCGAGAACCTCGAGACCGTCCATACCGGGCATCTCAATATCGAGAAAAGCCATCCGCGGATTTTGCTTCTCGATCAGCTCTAGACCCTCGCGGCCGTCGCCCGCAACGATGACGCGATAATTCAACGATTCCAGGCGGTCCTTGAGAATCTCGCGGATGTCCGGATCGTCGTCCACGACGAGAATGAGGTCGGTGAACGAATTCATAGGTTAATTACAGCGTAATCTGATAAACCTTTTCGATCTTTGCCTTGAGTTCCTGCCATTCGAAAGGCTTGAGAATGTATTCGTTGGCGCCTTGTGCGAGGGTCGCCTCCGCCGCCTCGCGCGTCGACGAAGAGGTAATGATAATCACGGGTATATTTCGATCCGTTTTACGAATCTCCTTGAGCGCTTCGATTCCCCCCATCTCCGGCATCTTGACGTCCATGAAGACGCCGTCGAATTTTTCCGCCGCCAATTTCGCGAGTGCCTCGCGCCCGGTGGTCGCAGTGATGACTTTAAATCCATAAGCCTCGAGGCGGTCCTGAATGACCTCCAGGATATCGGGTTCGTCGTCGACTAACAGAATCTTGAGCTCCATCGCTGGAATCCTCACACCGCCGGCGCCCGCAACGCAGGGAGGGTAAAGAAAAATGTGCTCCCCCGACCCACTTCACTTTCCATCCATATCTTTCCGCCGTGCATCTCGACCAGGGATTTTGAGATCGAGAGGCCGAGCCCGGTTCCGCGCGCCTTGTGCCTGTCGGCGCTCGCCACCTGATAGAATTTATCGAAGATCTTTTCTGCCTCGCTGCGAGGAATGCCTGGACCGGTATCGGCAATCGACACTTGCACCCAGCCGTCGCCGTTGCATTCGATGGCCACGGTGATCCTACCCAGCGACGGCGTGAATTTGAGCGCATTCCCGATCAAATTCATGATCACCTGCGTGATCTTGTCACGGTCGGCCCATGCGGTGACCGGCCCTTTGGCAGGTGTAATTTCGAATTCGATCATCTTCTCGGCGGCGATCGGTCTTAGCGTCTCCGTGATATCACGCGCCAGCGTCGCCACTTCGAGGCGCGCCGGCTTCAGTTCTATTCTTCCCGCTTCGATGCGTGAAAGGTCGAGCAGATCATTGATCAAACGCGCGAGACGATCGGTGTTGGATTTGATGCGGCCGAGATACCGGATCTGCTTTTCATTCAGCTCGCCTGTTAATCCGTCCAGCATATTATCGACGGAGCCTTTGATCGCGGTAAGCGGCGTCCGGAGCTCGTGCGAGACGCTCGACACAAAGTCGGACTTCATCGTGTCGAGCTCCTTCAGCCTCTCTTCATAACGTTTTTTCTCCGTGATGTCTTTGGACAGGTGGAGAAAGCCCGTGACCCGGCCTGTCGGGTCTTCGATCGGCGAGACCGCCACGGAGACCTCGATGCTCGTCCCATCCTTTTTCCTCCTCGCGACTTCGAGATTGCGGATAACACCGGAGCCTAAAACCTTGCTTCGGATATTATCGAGTTCTTCCTCGCGGCCCGGCGGCAGCAAAACCGCGAGGCTCCGGCCGATCACTTCCGCCTTGCGATAACCGAAAATCGCTTCTGCGCCGGAATTCCAGCTAAGGACGCGGTGCTCCAGGTCCGTCGACACGATCGCATCGCCAGCGCTCTCGACCAGGTTTTCGATGTAGGCCTTGCCTTTTTTGACCTCTTCGTAAAGATTCAGATTGTCGAGCGCCGCGCCCAACTGGGCCCCGAAGGCGCTCAGCAGATCGATCTCGTCTTCGGAGAATCGGTGCAGCCTGGGACTTCCCACCATCATCATGCCGAGAAACCGATTCTTTCCCATCGAGCGATTCTTCGACGTGATCGGCACGAAAGCAGCCGAGATCAAGCCTTCTCTCGCCATGAAGCCGTGGCGGAACTTCGGATCGTTTCGCACGTCGGGTGACACATAAGGAGCCAGCGTCTCGTAGACGATCTTGCCGATGCTTTGATGGGAGGAATCCAAGGGAACCACATTGGAGCGGAATTCGGACGAACTCAGGCCGCGCGCCGCCCGCACCACCAGGTCGCGCTCATTCGCATCGAGGATGCGGATGTAGCCGGCTGGAAACCCGAGGATATCGAGCGATTTATCGAGCGTGTCTTTGAGTACCTGCTCGGTATCGAGCGACTGCGTGGCGGTTTTGGCGACGGCGAGAAGCGCGCTGAGTTCGCGGGTTGAGCGAAGGAGATCCCGCTTCTTGGCTGGATCGGCGGCGGGGCGGGTTTTAAGCGCTTTGTCCCGTTTCATTCATTGCGTTCGTTGGCGCTGCTTGAGAAAAGGACCTCCGACGGCGAAATGCTCTTCCGCGACTCTAACCAGCTCGGATTTGGGAAATCCGGGCCACGAGGCCCATTGCTTCAGCTTGGCGTCGATCGCGTCGATGTTTTTCTTATTAGGCTTGGCGGGGAAAGCGATAGAGAGTAAACCGACGGAACGCCGCGCCCCTTCATCGCCGCCGATGATGGCGATGAACCTCTGATACATCAGACCGGCTTTCTGCACCATCAGCTTAGACTCGACGCGCTTTTCCTTGAAGTCGCCCTCGGTCCAATCGCGCTCGATGATTCTCCTACCGGCGCCGTCTAGTGCTTCGATATAGACGCGCGACGGGACGGTATCGCCGAGGCGAAATTCACCCCACGTGCTGATATTGATGCCCGATTTTTTAAGCAACAAGTCGGAGATCGGTTTGACGGCGACCCAGTCGATGAAAACGGGCCGCTTCTCTTCGCTGTTCGATTCGTTGAGTCGGAGGTTGAGCTGCTTTGCGCCCAGTCGTCTGAAGTCTTCGAGGATTCTTGCCGTTAACGTTCGGATAGCGGACCAGCTTGGGCCCAGCTCTTGGGTTTTCATGCTCGGGCCGATCGTCGCTTTTTCCATCTCCCTCGTCCCCCTTTCCGTCCGGAAAGATACTACCCGCAACGCACAGCAACCGAAACCATATGTTACAGCAGGCCGCTGGATGGCGCAATGCCTGCCCACTCACTGGAAACGCTACTTTTTATTAAGGTCCGCGAGCGCCCGATTAAGAAAGCTCTCATCGAGGTAATCTTTCGGCTCTTTCGTTTGAGTTATTTTCGATGAGCTGGAGACCAGGCGGGCCATGTTGCGCACAGCCGCCTCGGTTAACACCGGTGTCAGCGATCGCCGCACCAGTCGATAGGTCTCGCGCGCTTCGTCCGCGCTCATCTTCATGGGGCCTTGCATGACTTCGAGCGCCACTACCGGGTCATCGCGGGCCGCGAGAGTCCCGCGTACGATTGCCCGGACCATTCTCTCGACCGCCCGAGGGTTCTCTTTAATATAAAGAGAGGAAGTGACAAGTCCGGTGGCGGAGATCTCCGGCAAAACGTCTCCGAAAAAGAGCAGCCGTTTAAGACCCGCTTGAATTGCCTTCAAATCGCCCGGCGGCGCCATCGGCGCGGCGGCGATCAGCCCTTTTTCCAAGGCGGCGATCCGCGGCGCGGCACCAGCGATATTCACGTATTCGAATCCTTTGTCGGCGTCGAAGCCGTTGAGCTTGAACAGTTCGTGTACGAGGGCGTGGGTCGTAGTGCCGACGCTGAGACCGATGCGTTTGCCGCGCAATTCTTCGAGCCGTTGAATCTCCGGCCGCACCATGAACGAAAACGGCAGCATGTTTAGCATCTGCGCGACGATTTTGAAATCCGCGCCGTTCCAGATCGCGGGGAGCGTCGCGCCGATCTGCATGGCGAAATGCACGCTGCCGCCGGCGAGCGCCTGCACGCCCGCTCTTCCTCCTTGCATGACGATAAGTTCGACCTCCAAGCCCTCGTCCTTGAACAAACCCTTCGCCTTCGCCACATAAGCCGGCAGATACTGCACATCCACGGACGGGTACGCGGCCCGAATGTTGATGGGTTCGGCAGCGGCGACGGAAGAAGCACAAAAAGCAGCGCCGAACAACAGCACTAAAGACGTGAGCGCTAGATTTCTTTTCGACATCGGTGAATTTATGCTGAGATGCTAGTCGATGCGACGTGGAATAAATATCGCAGCGGCTCGAATCGGTCAATGTCAATCGCGATGCTTAACAGCCGATCGGTTCACATTCCGCTTCGCCGGCTCGGTGCGACGGCGGCGATGCGATTATCTACCAACCGGTCGAAGGCTGCATTGGGCTGAATCAAACCCCAGCTTAGCATCCATCGATACGCTTGCTCGAATTCCTCTGGAGGATAGGGAACCGGATCGACGTAACGAAGGCGCGGAAGGTGAAAATCCTCGGCCGCGAGGACCCCGTCTTCAAGCGGGATGTCGGCGATTAAATAACTCAAATATTTTTTCTTGTCGATATTGATCAGGCGCACGGCGTTTTTGATTGCCCGGTTCACCGCCTGGTAAGTAGCCCCGTCGATCTCCGGAGACGCCACCTCCGAGCCGAGACAATACGCTTCGGAGATAAGCTTGCATTGCTTTTTCTCGGCAAAGGAAATCCACGGCTCGGCGACGGTGATCGCTTCAACCTGGCCTTCCAGGAGCGCCCTGACGCGGTGACCGCTCACGGGAATATGCGCTACTTGGATGCGGTCACGCGGCAGAAAGCCCTCGAGCATCTGTAACGTGAGATAGTGGGAGCCCGCGTGAAAATGAACCGCGACCTCGACGTCGCTCAAGTCGCGGGGATGAACATACGGTGAATCGGGACGGACGAGAATCGCCTGGCACACGACTGCGGCGCGCTTGCTGACGATCAAGCCGCCGCAGCGGCTGTCGTAGGCGCGGCGGATCTGTCCCCATTCGCAACCGCGCTGGAACTGAGCCTCGCCGGTTTCGAACAAGAGATGATTGCCGCGCGAATCCACCTGCCCGTGATCGCGGACGCGCTCCTCCCGCCGCTCGAAGCGGGGCTCGCGTTTAGGCGAGCGCACGAACTCGACCTCGATATCTTCTGCGGCGAATAAGCCCTCGTCCCGCGCAACGAGCCAAGGAAGTGAAAAGACAGCGCCGCCGGCGATGTCGTTAGTGATTTTTCTGGGCAGAGATCACCTCCTAATTGTGCGAAACGCAAGCGGGTTATAAATCGTTCGAAAAATACGCGGGCGAGCGAGGGAAGTCAATCGATGTTCGCCGCGGCTGCGAATGGATGTCAAATGCCCCCGGCGGGATTCGAACCCACGGCCCCAGGATTAGGAATCCTGTGCTCTATCCATCTGAGCTACGGGGGCGCAAAGAAATTAGTTATAGCACCGAGCGACGGAATGTCTATCGTAAAAATTACGGAGCAGCCCCCCGACGGATCGCCGGCAAAGTGATCGTCTATTCCTGCGCCTTTGCAAGATCGCCGACGAGATTGTCAATGAAGCCTTCGTCGTCGAGCCGTTTCACCCAATGGAGGTCCCATATCGACAGCGGATTTAAATCTTTCGCGCCGGGATAATCCAGCACGGCCATTTCGAAGGTATTGGCGATCGCCTGCGGTGTCGGATACGGCTTCACCTTGAGCGACTTTACGATTGAGTCGAATTGCCGGCCGAACTCCCGTTCGTCTGAGATCTTCATTCTCTTCATCGGCTCGCCCGCAGCGATCGCTAGCGCTTCGCTCCGCCTGTAGAGCATGAAGCAGGCTGCGTGAATGGACGCCTTGACGTAATCACCCAGCAGGGCGGGATTACAACCCGCGAAATCCGCGCGGCAGGCTTGGGCGTAATGGCCGACAATCGGAATGTCGGCGACCGGCAAGACCTTGAGACCCGCGGAAATGGCCTGCGGCAAATAGAGCGGCGACATGAAGGCGGCGATACATTCGCCGGACGCGACTTTCTTCCATTGCCCCCAGCGGCCGACGTCCTTATCGTGGATCAAAATAGTATCGACGTCTTTTTCCAACCCCATCATTTTGAGCCACAACGTCACGGCGTGCGGCTGCCCCTGAGTGCGCACGGCCATCGTTCGGCCCTTGAGATCGTCCGCCCGCGCGATATGCGCGGCTACGACGAGCTCAAGATTCGCGCCCCTGCTCGGAGCTATGAAGACCGTGACCTTTTTCCCTTTCGCAGCCTCGTCATAAAGATATTCGAGATGCTCGATGATGATGTCGCACGATCCATCGAACAGGGCCGCCTCATACTCTTCCGTCGTCTTGATCTGTATGACGTCGACATCGATGTCGTAGTGACGCCGGGCGATTTCCTGGACGCAGAAGATGACCGGCGTGCGATCGTCGTCGCGGTAGGCAAGCCGTAAGCGTCTCATGTCACGCTACAAATAGAGGCTGTCGTCGATGTAAGCCGCCGGATCGTCGGCGTTTAGCTCGGGAAGCTTCTTCTTGAGCTCTTCCAGCGCACTCGCAATCGCCGGTTTATCCGGATAGGGATGCTCGGGTGGATGGCTCGCGTAATATTCCTTTACTCTTTGGGCGAGCGTCCTAGAATCCGACACACCGGCATATTTTTCGTACGCCGCAGCAACGATATCCGGCCGTTGTCGCGCCAGCTCAAGGGC
Organism: Verrucomicrobiia bacterium; assembly: GCA_035495775.1. GTDB lineage: Bacteria > Desulfobacterota > Binatia > UBA9968 > UBA9968 > JAJPJQ01. The sequence goes on from DATJFG010000122.1 coordinate 7,931, forward strand.
TTCGTCGAGCGCCTGTAAAAAACGGCGTACGGTGCCGCGCTGCGCACGCAAGTATATTTTCCCGACGCTGACATCGGCCCCGCTGATGAGAATGCCGAGTTCTGAGAGGTCGACGAGCTTTCTTATCTTTGCGGTGTATTCGGGCCCAAGCTGAAGAACATCGTCCGCTGTCGCAGCGACGGCATCCACATCGCCGCGAGCCAGGCTTAGCAGACGATCAGCCGATACGCTTAGACCTGTGGCGACAATCCGCACGTCCTTTTCGGGCGTGAGGCCGAGCTTCTCGAGCGCTCGCGTTGCGATGCTGTCCTGGCTCGCGCCCGGCGTGCTCACGCCGAAGCGCCGGCCTTTAAGTTCTTCGACTCGAGTGATCTCCGGCTTCGTGTAGATTGCGAAACGCTCGCGGCCGAGGCTGGCGATGATGGCGAGCGGAGCTTTCTCGACCGCGATCGCTTCGATCACGGGTTGCGAGTTCCCCAGGAAGAATTGGAGCTCACCCGAGATCAGCCGCGGCACGGCGGCCCTCCCGGGAGCCACGCGCGTCAACCGCACGTCCAGGCCGTGCTTGTCGAAGATCCGTTGCTCTTTTGCGATGAACACCGGTATCCTCGTGCCCTGCGCGTTGGTATAGCCGATATGCAGCGTCTCGGCGGCATGGGTATCGAGGCCGAAAAGAACCAACACGAGAATTGCGGCAATCGAGAAAAGAAAGTGCGCTGTCTTCATTTCCCGTACAGTTTGGCGAAAAATCCCTCAGTATCGAGCTCCTTGACGAGCGATAAATCGGTGAATTCCTCGATGCGCCGGCCTTTGAGCTGCGGATAGGTATAGCTCAGGTCCTCGATATCGTTTTGCAGAGCCTCCGCCCGCGGATATGGCTTCTGCGGAATCGTGCCGAGGAGGTAGTTTTTGTACATCGAATCGAGAAGCCGGACGTCTTCGACTTTCATGTATTTGCGATAGACGCGGAATGCGAGATCCTTGTTCGTGCGGCCGAGCTTGATCGCTTCCGTGATCGCCATGAGAAAGCCCTTGAGCTGACGGCGCTTGTCCTTCATGAGCTGCCGGCTGGTCGAGATGTCGCTGCCGGTGGTGTAGACGCCCTCCTGAAGCAGATCAGCGAGAACGGATACTTTTTGACCTTGCAGCTCGAGCTGCAGGATATTGTCGACCGTCGCAAGCGTCGCGTCGATTTTGCCCTGAAGCATAATAACGATCCGTCGATCCGATTCGCTGATGCCGGTCGGTATGAGCTGAACGTCTTTTCCGGGCTGGAGCCCGAGCTTCGGCAATAATCGCCTCAACGCGTAATCGGATCCCGCGCCGATGCGGCTCGAGCCGATCATCTTGCCTTTGAGGGCTTGCAACGAGGTGATAGACGGATTCGCAATCAGTTTATAGGCGATTGCGCCAAGGCTCGCCATGATGACGACCGGCGCACCGTTCGCGGCGGCGCCGACCGCGGAAGATCCTGAAGCGGCGATTACCTGTACGCTGCCGCCCAGGAGCGCGTTCACGGATGTGACGCCGGATGCGATGTAGACGAGATTGCCGTCAAGGCCGTACTTTTCGTACAAACCCAGGTCTTTTGCGATCCAGAGCGGCGCCCGCGTGCCGGAAACGGAGGCATAAGATATTGTCAGCGTCTCCGCTCGGACGTTGCCGGCTAAGCAAACGCAAAAAGTTAAACATACGGCCGGCCAGACCGATCGGAAATGCATTGACGTCTAGTAGTGCTCGCCTTCGTCGAGCGTGCGAATTGCGGCGCGAATCTCGGCTTTCGATTTGACCTTGTGCTTGTAAAGCAGAAACGGCCACGCGCGATAGGGATTTTCCAGCCGTGCGGTGACGCGGCCGCGGCCGGCATCCGCCATCGGCCTCGGCGTCGTGAAGGTCATTAGTAACAGCTGGTCCTGGCAGGCGCGCTCGAGCTGGATGGCCGAGATACAGGTGCCTTCGATACCCGGTCCGGTCACGACGCAGCCGTGGCCGCGAAGAAAGATCGCGTGATGCGGGCCGAGCGCCTCCACCATGCGCTCGGCTAGCGCGGGACTGTTGATGCCGTGACTATCGGGAAAAATCGGCACGCCGTCGGCAAAAAGTCTCGCCTCGCGGTTGAATGGGACGAGGCCGCCGTTCTGGAGCCCGATGAGAATTGAATAGCGCGCGTGACAGTGGAGCACGCTCGTCACATCCGGTCGGTGTTTATAAATCGTGCTATGGATGACGGTTTCCGAGGGCACCGGCCCGGCACCGGCGATGCGTTTGCCGGCAAAGTTGACGGTGCAGATATCCTTGCGGTCGGCGAGAACCCCGGCGAAGCGCGGATTGATGAGAAAGGTCTCCGTCCCCGGAACGCGCGCGCTCAAGTGTCCCGATCCGGAAAGAATACCCTCGCCGGTGACGACCTGAAGACCGTCGACCAGGCGTTGTTTTAATTCCTCGACGTCGAATTTTTGTTTGGCGGCCCTAGCCATGAATATCCTTAATTGCGTTTTTCCCATTCCTCATAATAGCGCCATACCGGCTCCTGGCTTCGCCCGGCGGCCTGACGGCGGGAGAGAAACCGGTCGATGTCCTCCTGGGGAATGGACGGCACCTTTCCCAAAGCCGCGGCCTGTAGATTCATCTCTGCCAGATGATCGAGCTTGATCGCCTTGATCGTCGCTTCCTCGATCGTCTTCCCCACGACGACGACACCATGCCCACGCAGCACGCAGATATCGCTCGCGCCCATCACGGCGAGCATCTCGTGCACCTGCTCGACCGAATGCAGCGTGAGGCTGCTTTCGTAGACAGGAACGCCGCGGATCGCCATGCGCATCCCCTGGGGATCGTAGCCGCCGAAAATCGGTCGGAGCGCTATGCCCGCCATACTTGTGAGGACGATCGCCGGCGGATGGGCGTGAACGACGCCGCCGACGTCCTGGCGGGTTTTGTAAAGCTCGCCGTGGATGCAAGCTTCATTCGGAGTCTTGAGGCCGGCGCGGTTTTTCAGCGGGACGCCGTCGAAATCGGCGAGCACGATATCCGCCGGGCGGGTAAAAAGCAGCCCCGTCTCGCTCCCTCCCCTGCCGCGGATCAACATGGTTCCGCCGTCGGAATTCCGCGCGCTCACATGACCGGTGGTCTCCTTGAAGAGCCCGAGCTTCGCAAGGATGCGGCACGAAAGCGCTACTTTTTTGATGAGCGCCGCGTTGGGTTTAAGTCGGCTGGAATCTCGCTTTCCGGCCCCGGGAGTTTTCAGTCTTTCGGAGTTCATGCGGCGCGCGCGGCGTCGTCTGCTTCCATCGCCGCCTGGTGGAAGGCGTCGTACGTCACCCACTGCTTGCCCTGGCTCTTCTTGAGGTGCAGCCAAATCGCCCGTTGGGCTTCAGGCGTCGTCGAGCGGCTGAGCACGATCTGCTCGCCGAGCTTGCCGTGATCCTGATCGGCTTCACCGTGGGCGGTGAAGAATTCGAGCGCCGATTCCGGCACATGGTACTTTTCCCTCAACGCCTCGGCCCAGATCGGATGAACGACGGCGTTGATTTTTTCTCCCACGCGGAGATTGGCGGGAAGGTCGCCGACGGTCTGCTTCATCGATTTGTATCGTTCGGCGTCGAGCACGACCTGCATGAGCGGCGAAGGCTCGCTGCGCACGATGTCGTCGCGCTTGAGGCCGAGTCCCTCGGCGAAGCGCAGCCAGAGTTCCGGATGGCTCGGATATTTTCCGCCGGCGAGATCCTCGCCCGATTCGGAGAGCAGCACCTTCAGCTGCTCCTGCAGCTCATCGAGCGTGGGTGCCGTCGCGACGATATACGCGTCGTTGCGCAACGTCTGGACCTTGGCGTGATAGTCCTGCTTCGCCCAAGCTCGCAGCTGTTTGAGACTCCATTCGCCGCGAACGAGCTTGACGCAAAAAGGATGGTTGATCTTCGTGTGGTGCACGAGCACCGTTTCGGAGACGAGCTCTAGAAACTGCTGCGGCGGCAAAAATTCCTTCGGCGGATCTGGGAAGCGGGGATACGTCCAGGGGACCTTGATCTCCTGGAACATCTGGCGGGCCCGATTCCTCAGCTCGGTGATCGATGCCATTCGCTTACCTCCGATCGAAGCTCATCAACCAGGAAATATCTTATCGCCGTCGAAGGTGTCAAGGCGCACGCGTTAGCCGTCGACGGAAGAGGGAGTTTATTTGTAGAGCCGCGCGAAGAAGCCTTCCTCTTCGAGTTCGGCGAGGAGCGTCTTATCGATAAAATCGGCTGGCGTTTTACCGCGCAGCTCGGGAATCGTGGCGGCCAGATTTTCGATGTCCGCCTGAATGACCTCTTCCATCGGATACGGCTTCGCGGGCAAAAGATCCTCGACATAGTTTTTGTAAAGCACGTCGAGCCGCTTGGGATCGGTTTCGCGCATGTATCGGCGAAAGCTTGCGAGGGCGACGTTCTTGTTGCTCTTCGCGAGCCGGATCGCCTCGCAGTATGCCGCGAGAAAGGCCCGGACATGGCTGCGATTGCTTTTGATGAAATCGCGGTGGGCGGAAAGATCGCTCGCGCTGGTGTAAATGCCGAGGTCCTTCAAATCGGCCAGCACGGAAAGCTTGATGCCTTTCGCCTCGGCCTCATACAGATTATCGGGACTCACCAGCGTCGCATCGATCTTTCCTTGCTGCATGACAAGGACGCGCTTGATCGATTCGGCGAGCCCGGTTGCTAGAATCTGAACGTCCCTGCCCGGGACAAAGCCGAGTTTAATCAAAGCCCGGCGCAGGGAGAAATCGATCGTGGTTCCGGGACGGCTCGTCCCCACCGTTTTCCCGCGAAGCTCCTGTACAGAGGTGATCGTCGGCCGCGCGGCGAGCTTCCAGGCGCCGGGGCCGAAGGTTCCGATGATCACCAGGGGCAGCCCTTTTGCTGCCGACACCATCGTCGTCGATCCCGGCGCGCCGAGAATATCGACATCGCCGCCCATCAGCGCCCCAATCGCCGTGTTACCCGCGGCAATGACGATCAGGTTGACGTTGAGACCGTATTTTTCGAACAGACCCGCGTCTTTGGCAACCCAAAGCGGAATGCGGCTGCCCGTGACCGAAGCATAAGAAACGTTGAGCGGGTGGAGCGGTCTCGGCGATTTGTCATCGGCCGCGAGCGCGACCGACCAGAACGACATCACAATAATGCAAAAGATGAAGAACCGGCGAGTCAAGGTGCGCCGCTCAGTTTCCGGACGCGAAATAGCGGTAAGCGATGTCATGGCGCGTTTCCTGGTTATCCCAGCGGAAGCGCGCCGCCTCGAGAGCGCTGCGTTGCATTGCTTTCGTGGTACAGAATTTTTTCAAGATCTGCTCGTTGATCTCACCGTGATCGTCATTGGCGTCGCTATGGACGTGATAAAATTCGAGCGCCGAATCAGACACGCCGTAAAATCGCTTCAGCGCCTCGCCTTCGTCGAGAAAGTCTTCACGGCCGTGCTCCTCTTTGGGCGTGTAGCGTTTCCACATGCCTCCTTCGGTTGCGTAAGTGGCCGCGACGCCCTCGAGCCAGCTCCGGCTTTTGGCGAATTCGAAGACGGCGTCGACGGTGAAGCGGTAGACCGGCAGCACGTCCGAGAAGCTGTTCATCGTGGCACGCGAGACGCCGAGCGCCTCGGCGATCTTCAGCCACATATCGTAATGGGAGCCGAGACGTCCGCCTACGATGTCGCGCCCTTCTTCGTCGATGTATTTCTTCAGCAGCAGGCGGCGCGCTTCCGGAAACGGACAGTTGGCGATGACCTGCGCGTCCTTGCGGTTGATGTTGACCAAAAAATAATAACGGTTCTTGATGTATTCGACCACGCCTTCGCGCGGTACGCTGCCCGTCCCCACTGCGACGCGCCACGGGTGCGGCTGCTTGATGCGCCCCGCCTTCACGTAGTCGCGGCGCGCATTCCAAATCGCCGCGATGAATTCGTCCGGGGCGAGCGCACCCTCGGCATGAATCGCTTCCAGTTCCGCCATGGAAATTCTTTGTACACGCGCACGAGCGGCTTGTAAAGACGATCCGTTGACAACCGCGAGCGCCGCTCTATATCTTTGTAGCGCATGGAAAAGTGCCGCATATGGATCCGCGTGCCGATTCCCGCCGAGGAAATGCAAAGCCTGCGACGCGACTTTCCCAGCGTCGATTTCATGATGGACGATGACGGCGCGCACGCTATCGAAACAATCGACGGCGCCTTCACCGACGATCCGGTGCCGGATAATGCCTTGGCGGAGATGCCGCGGCTCCGCTGGCTGCATGTCACGCGCGGCGGCGCCAATGCCTATCTGACTCCGGAGGTGAAACGCCGGCCGATTCAGATCACCGGCTCGAAGGGCATTCATGGACGCTCGTTTTCCGAGTTCGCGCTGGCTGCGATCTTCGCCCTTGCGAAAAAACTGCCCGAGTGCTGGGAACATCAGCGGCATAAAAACTGGCGCCGAGTCGAGCCGGAAGAGATCGAAAGCAAGACGCTCGGCATCGTCGGCTTGGGCACCGTCGGCCACGAGCTGGCTCGGAAGGCTGAGGCGCTCGGGATGAGAGTCGTTGCGACGAAGCGAACCGCCGGCGATAAGCCATCGTACCTCGACGAGCTCGGCGGTCCCGAGTTCCTGCCGCGCTTGCTGGAGCAAGCCGACTTCGTAGTGCTCACGCTCGCTTCGATTCCTTCGACCGAGAAGATGATCGGCGAGAGAGAGCTCCGCTCGATGAAACGAACCGCTTACCTGATCAACCTAACGGGCGGCAAAGCCGTCGACGAAAAGGCGCTAATCCGCGCGCTCAGAGAAAAATGGATCGCCGGCGCGGCGCTCGACGCGTTTGCCAAGCAGCCGCTGCCCGCGGAGTCCGAGCTTTGGGACCTCCCTAATGTCATCATCAGTGCGCGTGTCGCCGGCGCGACCGCGCAGAAATGGGAGCTCATGCTGCCGATCTTCGCCGACAATCTGAAACGGTTCATCGACGGCGCGCCGCTGCGAAACGTCGTCGATAAAGAGCTAGGCTATTGATCCGCCGACGCACCTTGTAGCGCTTCGCCCGCGTATGTTAGTCAGTTAGCCAAGAAAGGAGACGGTTATGGCTTCTCTTATCTATCTCGCCACCGACGAGGGCGTCGTTACCTTAAAGAGCCAGGACGGGCGCGCTTGGAATCTGGAAAGTCAGGGGCTCAAAGACTGGGAAATCCCCAAAATCGCCGTCTCCGCTTCCCGCCCGAACGTCGTCTTCGCTGGCACCCGCGGCGACGGAGTTTGGGTCAGCGAGGATTCCGGTAATACTTGGAAGAAGCCGTGCTATGGCAAGCGCGGGCCCGGCAAGGTGCGCTGCGTCACCCTCGACCCGCGCGATGCGAATACCGTCTACGCTGGCACCGAGCCGATCGACATCTTCGTCAGCCGCGACGGCGCGAAGAGTTGGGAGCGGATGGACTCGATCTGGAACATCCCGTACGTCGCCTCGGTCGTATATCCCGTCTCGACCGTCGAGCCGCACGTGCGCGACATCACCATTGATCCGGAAAATCCGCAGACGATCTACGCGGCTCTCCAGGTCGGCTACATGGTGAAAAGCACCGACGGCGGCAAGAGCTGGAAGCTTCTGAATAAAGGCCTCGACGCCGACGTGCACACGATCGTCGTCGATCCTCGCGATCCGAGATCGCTTTTCATCGCAACCGGGGGTCATGACCATCGCAAAGGCACCGCACCTGGCCGCGCGCTGTATAAAAGCCGCGACGGCGGCGAGAGCTGGGAGCCGATGGCGATGGATTTTCCGCTGGAATATTCAGTGCCGCTGGCGATGAATCCGAAAAATCCTGCGGTGATTTACTCCGCTCTCGCAAAAAATCAGCCCGGTGCGTGGCGTAAACGACCCACGGGAGCCGAATCTGTCGTTATCCGGACCAAAGACGGCGGACAGACGTGGCAGAAGCTCAACGGAAAGATGTCAGAGATCAACAAAGACTTCGCCGAGGCGATCGCCCTCGATCCCAGCGACCCTCACCGAGTTTATGCCGCGCTTCGCGGCGGAGAGGTGTATGCGAGCCACGACGGCGGCGACAGCTGGGAAAAGATCGCCGTCAAGGTTAGCTCCGTGTCTGACATGAAGTGTGTCAGCTCTTAGACGCTACCCCACGCGGCGAATCCCATCG
>DATJFG010000123.1:0-10189 GCA_035495775.1 Verrucomicrobiia bacterium
TCATGGCGAGCTTTCAGCCGTGAGAACAGCAACGTTCATGCCAGATACGAAAACGTATATGGCCGTAAATTTCGAGATAGGTTATCGGAACGGTGCGATCTTTACCGGCGGAACTTTTGACCTAGGCAAAAATGTCCGCAGCGTTAGCGGGGCAGCCTAGTGCGAGTCGGTCTTGGCGTTAGACATCATCAAGGCTGCTCTACGATGCTCATCCTGGCGTTCGGGTTGTCGGTGTCGAGGCCTTTCATCCCGGTGGAAGCCCTGGGCGGACCCGGCTTGATCGTTCCGGTCTCGACGCGGTCCACGCCGGTGGTGATATTTTCGATGATCAAAGCGATGCGGTTTTGGCCGACGAGGGCGGCCCCGATCGTGTCGGAGCCGGCGGTGCTGCCGAAGATGAAGAATAAATTATCTTTAAAGTCCTTGTTGACACACGTGCTTAGATCGGCAGGGGGCGGATCATCGAGGCATACGAAAAAGGCCGACATATCAAAAAACTCAAAAGATTTTTGCGTTCCTGTTAGGATCGTGGCGCTCCACGAGGTGAGATCGAAGGAGGAATCCGCATCTTCCTGTATTCCTCTCATGCGCCAAGAACCGTCGCTTCCCTTCGCTTTCAACGACATCGCTGTCGTCGACAGCTTGCCGGAGAACGACATGTTGAGCGGCAATTCGCTCGACCCGCCGCCGAAAAAGCCAATGAGATGTCCGTTGCCGTCGAAGCTCCACTCTCCATCAAAAGTGGTAAAGCCGTAGGCGACAACGGTGGGTAGATTTATCGGGTTTATATGAGGCGTCGGTCGCACGATGAGATAACCACTCAATGTGCCGTCGTCGACAAACGTGATGCGCGCGAGGCCAGTGACTACGCCGGTGATGTTGAAATCCCAGGGCTTCAGATCAATCTGTGCATCCGCGACCTGCACGGACGAACAGAATAAGGCGGCCAGGATTGCGGCGGTCAGCAGCCAACGTTTCACCGTAATTTTCATTTGATTCTCCTAAAAATCGGCGAAGTCGTTTTTTAATCATTGGCTTAGAAAGCAAATGGTGTGCCCGGGGAGGGTCTGTGGGCTGTAAATCCAAATAAGGACAATTTCTAGTAATTATCGCTAGCCGGAGGCCGTGCCCGACGGCTTGTTGACAATTCGCGTCATGCGTGGCGCGATCCAGAGCAATTTGGCGGCAACAAGGACCGATTTGTTCGAACGTCGCTTCTTAACCACGCTTGACTTTCCGAAGTCATCTGGACTAGGTATCGGCAACGGCGGCTACGCCTATACAAGGCCGCTCAAGGGGGGCTTCATGACACTCACGCGGAAACGGCTACGGCATGTGGCTCTACTGTCGGGGACGCTTTTCTGCTGGCTGCTTGCGTCTAGACCCGCGACGGCTGCGCAGACCGATAAGCCGCGCAACGGCGGCGAGCTGGTTTTCGCCGTCGGCGGCACCCCGCCCTCATTCGACGGCCATCGCGAGACGACCTTCGCGATGCTGCATCCGCTGGCGCCTCATTACAGCACGCTGCTGCGCTTCGATCCGCAGAACTATCCCAAGATCATCGGCGACGTCGCCGAAGACAAATGGACGATCTCCAGAGACGGCCTCACCTATACTTTCAAAATCCGCAAAGGCATTAAATTTCATGACGGCAGCGATCTCACTTCTAAGGATGTCAAGGCGACCTACGATAAGATCATCTTTCCGCCCGAGGGCGTGGCCAGCGCGCGCCAGGCGGCTTATGGGATCGTAAAAAGCGTCGAAGCGCCGGATCCTTACACTGTTGTTTTCCAGCTAAAGCAGATCTCCGCTTCATTCATCGCCAATCTGGCTTCGCCGTGGAACTTTATTTATAAAGCGGACCTCCTCGCCAAAGATCCGCGCTGGTACGAGAAAAATGTCATGGGCTCCGGACCTTTCATTTTCGTTGAGCACGTTCCTGGCTCGCACTGGGTGGGAAAGAAAAACCCGAATTATTTTATGAAGGACCGGCCCTATCTCGACGGCTTCAAAGCCGTCTTCGTCCGCGACACCGCTCCGCGCGTTGCGGCGGTGCGCAGCGGCCAGGCGCTGATCGAGTTCCGCGGCTTCAATCCGGCGGCAAAGGAGGACATTCAAAAGACCCTCGGCAACAAAGCGACCGTCCAGGAGAGCCCGTGGATCTGCAATTTGACCGCCGTATTCAACAGCGAAAAAAAGTTTTTCAACGATGCGCGGGTCCGGCGCGCCTTGAGTCTTGCCATCGATCGCTGGAACGCGTCTAAAGCCCTCGCCAAAATATCGCTCATGAAATATATCGGCGGCGTTTTCCGGCCCGGTTCCCAGTTTGCGACCCCCGAGCCGGAACTGACCAAGTTGGCCGGCTTCGGCAAGAATATCGAGGCTTCCCGCAAAGAATCGCGCCGCCTGCTGAAGGAAGCCGGCGTGCCCGAAGGGTTTTCTTTTACACTCAAGAACCGCAACGTCGAAGAGCCGTATAAGGCGACCGGCATCTATGTCATCGATCAGTGGCGGCAGGTCGGCCTTAACGTCAATCACGTGATGCAGGAAGAAGGACCGTACCTGAACGATCTCCGCCAGGGGAACTACGACGCCGGCATCGACTTCGCGTGCGACTTTATGGATGAGCCGGACCTGCAGCTGCAGAAATTTTTGAGCGCCAAGAAAAGCCCGCTGAATTACGGCCGCTACAACGACGACACGCTAGACGAGCTCTACGATCGCCAAAGCCGGATGACCGACAAGGCCGACAGGCTAAAGATTCTGCGGCAGTTCGAGAAGCGCGTGCTCGACGAACAGGCCTATCAATTCCACATCCTCTGGTGGCAGCGCATTGTCCCGCATTGGGCCAAGGTCAGAGGGTGGAAGATCACCCCGTCCCACTACGTCAATCAGGATCTGAGGGACGTTTGGCTTGCCGAATAATAATCAATGTTGAATTTGAATGTTGATTTTTTAATTCAAAACTCAAAATTCATAATTCAAAATTATTTTTCGTGGGCCGCTACATTCTCCACCGCGTGCTGCTGATGATCCCGACGCTTTTTGGCGTCGCGGCGCTGGTTTTTCTGCTGTTGCGCGTTCTGCCGGGCGACGTCGTCGAGCTTAAATATGCCGGAAGCGGCACCTTCGCGCCGAGACAGGCGATCGAGCGCGAAAAGGCGCAGCTCGGTCTCGACAAGCCGCTGTGGCGTCAGTTTGTCGCCTGGATCGGCGGCATTGTACGCCTCGACTTCGGCACCTCGATGTGGACCGGACAGCCGATCACGCACGAGGTCGCGATCCGCCTCGAACTCAGTCTCCAGCTCGCGCTCATGGCGACGCTCGTGGCGGTCCTCCTGTCGGTGCCGCTCGGGACGCTGGCCGCTCTCCGGCAGGACACTTGGCTGGATTACTTCGTGAGGATTTTCTCCATCGCCGGCCTAGCGATTCCTTCTTTTTGGCTGGGCATCATGATCATCCTGGTCTTCATCATCTACTTTCATTGGCTGCCGCCGCTCACCTTCACTTCGTTCTGGGTGAGTCCAAAGGCGAACTTGGAGCAGCTCATCTGGCCGGCGTTGGCGGTCGGTTACCGCTATTCGGCCGTCGCGACGCGGATGACGCGCTCGGCGGTCCTGGAGGTGTTACGCGAGGACTATATCCGCACGGCGCGCGCCAAGGGCTTGTGGGAAAAGGTCGTGCTCACGCGCCACGCGCTTAAAAACGCGCTGCTTCCCGTCATCACCGTCCTCGGCCTCGAGTTCGCCTTCCTGGTCGGCGGGCTCGTGGTGACGGAGCAGGTCTTCAACTTGAACGGCATCGGCAAGCTCTTCGTCGAGGCGATCAGCCAGCGCGATTACACGATGGTACAGAGTCTCGTGCTGCTCACCTCATTTGTCTTCATCTTCGTGAACTTCGCGGTCGATCTGGTGAACGCGTGGCTCGATCCACGCATCCGGTATCAATAGCTCATGCAGGACACGGTGCTCGCGGCGGCCAGGCACACAGACACAGGCCGGATTCATCGCTGGTCGGCCGCGGCATTGCGTTTCGCGCGCCGCCGGCCGCTCGGCGCTGCCGGCGCAGTGATCATCTTTGTCATGATCGCCGCGGCGGCGCTCGCGAATCTTATCTCCCCCTACGAGCCGCTCGTGACCGATTACGGCGCGATGCTCCAGGCGCCCTCGGCCGCCCATTGGCTCGGCACCGATTCGTTCGGCCGCGATGTCCTCTCGCGGATCATCTATGGCTCGCGCACGGCTCTTTTCGTCGGTTTTTGCTCGTCGTTTTTCGGCGCCACGCTGGGGGTCGTCATAGGCGTCACGAGCGCGTATTTCGGCGGTAAGACCGATCTCATCGTACAGCGATTCATGGACCTTCTGCTTTCCTTTCCCCTCATCGTTCTCGCGCTTGTCGTCGTCGCCGTGCTGGGGACCGGAACGATCAATGTCATACTGGCGATTATGGTGCCGATGATCCCGCGCTCGGCGCTGGTAGCGCGAAGCAGCGCGCTCTCGCTCCGCGAGACGCCTTTTATCGATGCCGCCCGCGCGCTCGGCTTCAGCCATGGCCGGATTATTTTCCGCCACATGCTGCCGAATGTCATGGCGCCTTATCTCATCATGCTCACCGCCTTTTTGGGCCAGGCGATTCTGTTGGAAGCGTCGCTGTCGTTTCTCGGTCTGGGTGTTGCCGAGCCGGTGCCGGCCTGGGGTCTGATGCTTTCGGGCGCGGCGGTGGAGTTCGCCGAGCGTGCCCCCTGGATGGGGATCTTTCCGGGCATCGCCATCAGCCTATCGGTCTTCGCCTTCAATCTCTTCGGCGATTCGCTACGCGACGCGCTGGATCCCAAGCTTCGGGTTTCCTAGCGCGATTCGCCTTCGAAGCCCGCTGTAAAATCTTACGGCGGCAACGCCCGTCCACATTTCAAGATGACCGGCGTGCGGCACGGCATTTTTTATGGTGATCGAGAAGCCGCGTTACTCGACAAACTGGGTTCCTCTTACGATTTAGTAAACCTGGCGTGACTCTAGGACCGCAGGTGGGCGGCGATTTTCGCGGGGCCATTCGCGGCGGCGCGGCCGTTAATGGGCCGGCCGTGGGAGCGTAAAGAAAAATGTCGTGCCTTTGCCCTCGACGCTCTCAGCCCAGATTTTGCCACCGTGAGATTCGACGATCATTTTGCAAATGGCCAGTCCTAAACCCGTTCCTTTATGCTTCGAGCGCTTGCCGCTTTGGGTCTGACGATATTTATCGAAAAGATTTCCCATCTCGGCGGCTGGAATACCGACGCCGGTGTCTTTGACCCAAACTTTGACTTGTTTGGCGTTGTCCTGACAGGCGCCGATCTCGATCGCGCCGCCTTCCGCGGTGAATTTGACGGCGTTGGTGAGCAGGTTCGTGAGCACCTGTCCGAGACGGCCGCGGTCGACCTCGATGCGGCAGTCCGCGCCGTCGACGAGGTTCGACAGAGCGATTTTCTTTTCCCTCGAGAGAACGGCGAAATCCTCCAGGTTGGCGCGGACCACCGCCGCGAGATCCACTTCTTCCTTCACGAGATCGAGTCGTCCGGCTTCGATCTTTGAAAGGTCGAGGAAATCGTTGATCAGGTCGAGCAGCTTACGGCTGCCGTCGTCGATCTTGACGAGCCAGCTTTTCTGCTCATCCGTCACGGGTCCGACCAATCCGTCTTGAATAATCGCGGCGCTCGACATGATCGCGGTGAGCGGCGCGCGGAGATCGTGGACGATCATCGCGTTGAAGTCGGCCTTGAGCTTCTCCAGCGCCTCGGTCTGAAAATTAGCGGCGAGGATGGGCTCGAGCTCCCGCGCCGCCGTCCGCAGCGTGCGGCTTGTGTCCTCGGTGTACAACCCGCGTTTCGAGGTAAGAACCGCGAGACCGCCCTCTTGTGGAAGCTCGAAAGGGGTCGAAAGGATAGTCGGTATTTTCATTTCTGCGACGCTGTCGGGGCCGAGTTTTTCGCCATTGAGGAGCTGCAGCTCCGGTTTTTCTTGGCCGCGGGTCGCGATCAAGCCGTCATTTAGCGCCGTTCGTTGCGCTATCTCCAGCATCGAAGGCGACACCGTCTTGGCGAGGTGGGCGAACATCTGGCCTCCCGACGGGCCACGGAAGCAAAGCAGGCAAATTTCATAGTCGATGAGCGATGAAAAAAACTCAAAGAAGCGGTTGAGGACCTCCGCGAGACCGCCGGTCGAGCGGCCCGTTTCACGGATGCGGTTGCTGATTGTCGCATCGAAAAGCAGCCGGTCGAGCAGATCGGTCAAGCGCGCATGAGCCGTCTGACGCGCGAACGGAACGGCGCTAACGGCCCGGACGCCGACTGTGCGTTTTTTTTCTGCGATCAGCCGCGCGACTTCTTTTTCCAGGGGAGCGACGTCCGCGCCTTTCAGCACATAGCTGTCCGCACCCGCCTCTTTGCCCCAAAACCGGTGTTCTTGGTGCTCCAGAGTCGTTAGCAGGATGATCGGGAGATCCTCGGTTGCGGGATCGTTTTTTAGCAGCCGACACACCTGATAACCGGTGAGCTCGGGCATGACGATATCGGAGATTAAAAGATCGGGATTCTCGGTCTGGACGAGGTGGAGCGCCTCCAGGCCGTCGCTTCCCTGAACCACCTCGTAGCCCTGTCGCTCGAGCGCCAAAGCAATCGTGCTGCGCTGCGTCCGGCTGTCGTCGATGACAACGATCCTGGCCCCCATGGCCTCAATCCTCCTCGTTAGGGTGAATCGCGTGCACAATTTCGTTGGCGATTTTATCGAGCGGCCTGACCATTCCCGCTGCGCCTGCGCGAATCGCCTCACGCGGCATGCCGAAAACCAGCGAGGTCGCCTCGTCTTGCACGATGCTCCGCCCGCCGGCTTCGAGAATCTTCTTCAAACCTTCGGCGCCGTCGCGTCCCATGCCGGTGAGCAAGACGCCGAGCACGTCCGGGCCGTAAATAGACGCCGCCGATTCCATCAGCCGGTCGACCGAGGGGCGATGGCCGCCGATCGGCGCGTCCGTCGTGAGCGTAAGATGTTTGCCCGGAGCGATCTCGAGATGGCAATCGTCGGGCGCGAGGTAAACGTGCCCGCTCTGCAGCGGCACGCCGTCCGCGGCGAGTTGCACCGGCAGCGCCGACTGCCGATCGAGCCATTGCCGCAGGCCGGTAATAAAGCCGCGTGCGATGTGCTGAACGACAGTGATGGGAACGGGTAGATAGCGCGGCAGCCCGCTCAATATCTGCGCCAGCGCTGGCGGTCCGCCGGTCGATGCGCCGATGACGATCAGAGGCTGACGGAGCTTTCGTTCGGAGGCCGCCTCCTTGCGCTTCTGCGGGACAGGCTGCGCCGGTCGGCTGAAGCGATGCATCGGGCGAATCCTCGAGACGGCTTTGATGCGAAATTTGAGCTCCTCTTCGATGCTTGAGAAACCTCCGGGGCCGGCGCCGCTCGGCTTACCCATGATGTCGAGCGCGCCGTAACGCAGCGCTTCGAAGGCGATCTCCGAATCGCGGCTCTCGATCAACGTGCTGACCACCAGGATCGGCACCGGCTTCGTGGCGGATATTGTTTTGATCGCGTCGAGGCCGCCCATCGATGGCATGTTGAGATCCATCGTGATGACGTCGGGATCGAGATCGTGTCTCATCGCGATCGCCTCGCGCCCGGTTCGCGCCCAGCCGACCACGGTGATCTCGGGGTCGTTTTTTAATAACTCGCGCATCACAGCGGCGATCGACGGTGAGTCTTCTGCGATAAGAACTTTGATCATAAATGTCCGCTGGCAATTCGTTCGTCCGGTTTTAGACGCGAGCCCAATCCATCGCTCAGCGATCAAACGAACCGGTTGATGATTTCCAAAAAACGCCTTTGATCAAAGACTGCTTTGGTCAAGTATGCGTCTGCTCCCGCCTCGATGCCGCGCCGCTTATCCGCTTCGGTTTGCAGCGCGGTCACCAGGATGACGGGAAGGTCTTTAAGACGATCTTCCTTCTTGATCCTTTCCGTCAGCTTGAAACCATCCAGGCGCGGCATCTGAACGTCGGTCACGACGATGTCGAAAGTTTTTTCGTAAAGCTTGATGAGCGCATCCTCGCCGTCGACTGCCGTGGTCACGTCAAAGCCCGCCGCTTCGAGGATATTTTTCTCGAGCGTCCGTGTCGTCAGTGTGTCTTCCACCACGAGCACTCTTCTCCTCGCCGCCGCAGGAGCGGCGATCCGCCGCGGCGCGGGTGCCGGGACGGTTTTCACGTGATGCGCGACGGACCGCAGCAGTTCGTTGGGATTCAAGATCAGGGCGATCTCTCCTTTGCCCAGGACGGTTCCACCGGCGAGCTGCGGCACATGACCGAAGAACCTTCCCAGCGCTTTGACGACAATCTCTTCCTCGCCGATGAGGCGATCGACACCGAAGACAATTTTTCCGCGCGGGCTTTGCAATATGAGCGCCGGCACAGCGCCGTTTACGCTGTCGTTTTTGGGCACGCCGAGAACATCGGCGAGCCACGCGAACGCCAGCGGCGCGCCGTCGACGATCACCGTCGATTTGCCTTGGACCGTCGTGATTTCATCGCGCGACAGGAGCAGGGTTTTCTCCAGTGCGCCGGTCGGCAGGCAAAAAATGTCGCCGCCCGACAGGAAGAGCAGCGCATGGGTGGTGCTGAGCGTGAGCGGCAGCGACAGCACAAAAGAGGTCCCATGACCCGGCTTTGACTCAATCGTAATCGATCCCTTGAGACCTTCGAGGCGATCCAGCACGGCATCGAGGCCGATGCCGCGGCCCGATACCTCGGTGACGCCGGCCGCCGTAGAAAATCCCGCGCGAAAAATCAAATCTAAGACTTCGTTGTCGGGCCACCGCTCAATCTCATCCGCTGAGACGAGGCCGCGCTCGACGGCCTTGGCCGCGATCGTGCTGCGATGAAGGCCGCGGCCGTCGTCTTTGACGTGAATGAGGATCTTTGTCCCCTCTTGACGCGCACTGATGACGAGCCGGCCGGCGGCCGGCTTGCCTTGGCGCTTACGCTCATCCGGAAGCTCGATGCCGTGATCGATCGCGTTCCGCACCAAATGAATGAGCGGCTCGCGGAGTTCTTCGAGAATCTTCTTGTCGAGCCGGGTGGACGCGCCTTCGAGACGGAGTTCCGCCTCTTTGCCCAGATCGCGGCCGAGATCGCGGACCATGCGAAAAAACGGCTCGAGGATCGTCGAGAGGGGCAGCAGGCGCAGGTCGCGGACGCCTTCGTGAATATCGTCGACCAACAACTCGAGCCGGTGGGTGTTGTCGGAGATCCGTTGAAAGACTTTCCCTAACTCCTCTCCGAGGTTCTCGATGTGGCCGAGCGCCCCGCCGTCGCGTGCCTCTCGCGCGAGCTTTCTCTGCCAGTCCTCGAAAGCGTCGAGCGTCCCTTCGACCTGCCGGAGGTTGTCGAGCGCCTCGATTTTGGCGACGAGAAGCTCGCCGGCCTGATTAATGAGATGGTCCAGGCGCTCGGTTTGAACGCGGATGCTGCCGATGGCCCCGCCGTCATGCGCCGCCGGTGTTCTGGTAGCTCGGGCGCTTTCTCTAGCTTCCACCGCGGCGCCGGGGTCGGCTGGCGAACGCAGCACAGATTCTCCGGCGGCGATCCGCAACTCTTCAATGAGTGAGTCGATCGCCGGCGGTTCATTTCCTTCGATCAGGGCGGCGAGACCTTCGCTCACGGCATCGATGTCGCGGTAGAGAGAATCGAGAAACGCCGCCGTGCTTTCCCGTTCGCCGCGATGAAGCTGCGTGAGCAGCGTTTCCAGATAGTGAGCGAGGCTCTCGAGGGTCTTAAAGCCCATCATCCGCGAAGCGCCTTTCAGGCTGTGGGCCGAACGGAGAATCTCATCCAGCGGCGCCGTCTGCGGCTCGCGTTCGAGCGCCAAGAGCCCTTCGTTAAGCTTCTGGATATGCTCGTCGCATTCTTCCCTGAAGATCTGGAAGAGATGCTGATATTCTTGATCGCCGCGCTCCAACTTTACTCCCCGGTTGTGTCAAAGATCTCGTAATGATTTCCTTCCGCGATCCGAAACCGCTTCACCATCTGCTCCAGCGATCTCCCTAAGGTCGTGAGCTGCGCCGCGGCGCGGTTGGTCTCCTTGGTCCCCGCCACCGTCTCTTTCATCCCCTGATCGATCGCCCGCATCGCCTCGGAGACCTGGTCCGCCCCGATCGCCTGCTG
>DATJFG010000124.1:0-45501 GCA_035495775.1 Verrucomicrobiia bacterium
CGGCATCGCGGTCTTGAACGGCGGCGACGTCGGTATCCGGCGCTGTCTCGGGAAGCTCAATAACCTCGAATCGTTGTTGTCGGCGCGGCCGATCCCCGGAACCATCGGGATCGGCCACACGCGCTGGGCCACCCACGGCAAGCCGTCGGAGATCAACGCCCACCCGCACCAGGCGGGGAGCGTCGTCGTCGTGCACAACGGCATTATCGAGAACTATTTAGAGCTCAAAGAGTATCTGCTCGGTAAAGGCGCGAAATTCGAATCCGAGACCGACACCGAAATCGTCGCGCACCTGGTTGATGAGAAGATTCGCCGCGGCGTCGATTTCCTGACCGCGGTGCAAAAAAGCCTCAAAGAGATCCAGGGCTCCTACGCGCTCGTCTTTCTGAATCTCAAGGACCCCGATCGTCTCATCGTAGCGAAAAATTCAACCCCGATCGTGCTCGGCTCGGGTGCCGGCGAGACGCTTATCGCCTCCGACATTCCGGCGCTGCTCGATCATACGCGGAAAGTCACGTTTCTCGAAGACGGCGAGATCGCCGAAGTCAAGGCGAGCGGCTTCCGCATCATGAACGGCAAGGGGAAGTCGCTCACGCGTCCGGTGAAAGAAATCACGTGGGATGCCGTCGCCGCGCAAAAGGGCGGCTACCGCCATTTCATGCTCAAAGAGATCCATGAGCAGCCGCGGACCATCACCGACACCTTCCGCGGACGGATATCGCTTAAGGGAGGGACCGTCGCGCTGGAAGGCATTCCGCTCACGGCGGCGGAGATGCGGCGCATTAAAAAAATCCACCTCGTTGCCTGCGGCACCGCGTGGCACGCCGCTCTCGTCGGCAAATTCATGCTCGAAGAGATCGCCCGCGTCCCCGCCGAGGTCGACTACGGATCGGAGTTCCGCTATCGCTCTCCGCTCGTCGACCGGGAATCGCTGCTGCTGCTCATCAGCCAGTCAGGGGAAACCGCCGACACGCTCGCTGCCATCGAGACCGCGCGGAAGAAAAAAGCCAAGGTGATATCGATCTGCAATGTAGTCGATTCCACGATCGCGCGAAAATCCGACGGCGTCTTCTATACCCACGCGGGGCCGGAGATCAGCGTCGCCAGCACCAAGGCCTTCACCTCGCAGCTGACGGCGCTGTATCTTCTGGCGATCGGTCTCGGCCGGCTCAACGGACGGCTCGCAGCGCCGGAGGCCAAACGGCTGTTGAAAGAGATCCTCCATCTGCCGGCTTGGGTCGAGGAGTCGCTCAAGCTCGATACCGAGATCGAGGGGCTCGCGCGCGAGCTCGCGCGCGCCAACGATTTTCTCTACCTCGGGCGCGGCATCAACTACCCCATCGCGCTCGAGGGCGCGCTTAAGCTGAAAGAGATTTCCTATATCCATGCGGAGGGATATCCGGCGGGCGAGATGAAGCACGGACCGATCGCGCTCATCGACGAGCACGTGCCCGTCGTCGTGCTCCTGCCGCGCGACCGGCACTTTCAAAAGACGCTGTCGAACTTAAAGGAAGTGGAATCGCGCGGCGGGAAGATCGTCGCGATCACGAACTTCCGCGATGAAACGATCGAGCGGATCGCGTTTGGCACGTTCGTCGTCCCCGAAGCCTCTCATTTCCTGACGCCGATCGTGCTCACGGTTCCGCTGCAGCTCTTGGCTTATTATGTCGCGGTCGAGCGCGGCACCGACGTTGACCAGCCGCGCAACCTGGCGAAGAGCGTAACGGTGGAATAAACGCTTCGCGCCTTCCACGAAGGCGCTACCGAGTACCCTTAAATCCCCTTGCGCAGAAGTAAATTTCCGAAGACGCTTTGCGCGTCGCTTCCGGTCGCGTCCGCTCGACCGAGCTGAAATCGCGCTTGAGTTCCTCGAAGTAGTCTCGGAGCTCGTCGGCGACGAAGGTCTTCACGACAAAGCTGCCCCCGGGGCGCAGCAGCTCGCGCGCGACAACGTGCGCCATTCGGATGAGCTCGAGGGATCGGCTGATGTCCGCGTCGCGGATGCCGGAGAGACGCGGCGCGAGGTCGGAGAGGACGCAATCGGCGGGCCCGCCCAATAGCTGCTTTATTTTTTCCTTCGACTCCGATGTCGTCGCGTCGGCTTGAAGTAAGACGACATTGCCCTCATGAATCGGCGCGATCGGCTGCAGGTCGATGCCGACGACTTTCCCCTCGGATCCGGTGAGCTCGGCCGCGACCTGAAGCCAGCCGCCCGGCGCGGCGCCCAGATCGACGACGCGGTCGCCGCGCTTGATCAGCTGGAAGCGGCGCGCGAGCTCGAGCAGCTTGAAGGCGGCGCGCGACCGATAGCCTTCTTTTTTGGCTTTACGGTAGAAGGCGTCTTTCGGTTGATAGGCCATCGGATTCTCAAGCTTTAATTTTGAATGATGGATTTTCAATTATAACCGAAACGTGAATAAAAAAGGCCCGGCCAAAACGGCCGGGCCCTTTATTCGACAATTAAATTTAGAAAATTCTAATTTATTTTTGGTCCGCGGCCGTGATCCGGAACTCCACGCGGCGGTTGACGGCGCGGGCCCAGTCGGTCTTTTCATCGACCAATGGCCTCGTTTCGCCGTAACTCGCAACGGTAAGACGGCTGCCATCGATGCCCAAATCGGCAAGCTCCTTCATCACGCGCTCGGCGCGGCGCATGCCGAGCTTCTGGTTGTATTCCTCGTTGCCGATAAAGTCCGTATGTCCCTCGATCGCGACGACCACGTCGCCCTTCTCTTTAATCTGCTTGGCAAGCAGATAGACCTTTCCCTTGCCGAGATCGGTCAGCTCCGCTGAATCGAAGCGGAAAGCGATATCGGGAAAAACCAGCCGCTCGACCTCGACGATCTTCGGGACCTCTTTGTAAACCGTCTTTTCGACCGAGACCTGCTGAATGCTCACGCGCTCGGCAACCGGCTCCTCCGGAATTACCACTCGCGGCGCCGCCGACACATCCGGGCGGAACAAGCGTTTGGGCGCCCCGAAGTCGTAACCCGGCTCCGGGTCGACAAAGATCGCCGGATGCGGATGATGGCCGAAAAACAACTCTTGCGGCTTTGTCGCGCTGACCAGAAAGTGGAACGGGCGCATGACCAGCCATTCCGTGACGAAGCCGGCGGGATATACGAGATAGGCGATCACCCTTAATGGGTTGGACTGACTGTCATCGTAGTCATCCCACGCCGCGGCGGCCGGCTTGGGATAAGCAGCTAACAACGCCGACAGCGCGATCATAGCGACGAGCGAGCGCATTGCCTTCATAAAAACGACCCTCCTCGTTAGCCAGACTGGGTCCCAGTCTAGGTTTTGTGTCATTCGTTGTCAAACTACGGCACTCTTGTAAAAGACGGGTGCGTAGTTTAAAAGGAAGAAAGTCCTCCCCGGACGGCTATTTTGGCTCAGAAGCCAGGATACACGAAGAGGGGCACCCTTCCTCACTCTTTCTGATGAATATATCCATGCAAGAAAGAGACCGGGCCGCTTGGATCACACTCGACCGCCCTCCTCTCAACGTCCTCAATCTGCCGGTATTGGCCGAATTCCGCGGACTTTTAGAGTCTATCGCGGCTTCGGACGGAATTGACGTTGTCGTCATTCGCGGCGCCGGCGGGCGCGCTTTTTCCGCCGGAGTGGACATTAAAGATCACACCCGCGAAAGGGTGCCGGAGATGCTCGAAGCGGTCCATGGCGTGATTCGGGCCCTGCTCGCGCTGCCGCAGGTTACGGTCGCCGCGGTGAGCGGCACCTGTCTCGGCGGCGGTCTCGAGCTGGCGAGCGCCTGCGATTTCATACTCGCCACGGAGGACAGCTTTTTCGCCACCCCCGAGATCAACGTCGGCTGCTACCCGCCGGTCGCGCTCGCGCGCTTTCCCGGTCAAATAGGCTATCGACGCGCGGCGGAGATGATTCTCACCGGCCGTCGCTTCAGCGCCGGTGAGGCGCTCTCGGCGGGACTCATCACGCGCGTGGTCGCCGCCGGCGAGCTCGACAGCGCGCTCGAGGCGCTGCTCGGCGAGCTACGCGGCAAGAGCCGCGCCGTCCTCAGAATCGCTTTGAAAGGATTGCGTGAAGCGTCGCTTAAGGACTTTCCCGCGGCGCTCAAGCGATCCGAGGAGATTTATCTCAAAGAGCTCTTGAAAACGTCGGACGTGGAGGAGGGCATCGCGGCATTCGTGGAAAAGCGCGCGCCGCAATGGAGCCACCGCTGAGATGAACGACTTCGAGATCCAGATCACGCGCGATCCCGCCGATGTCCGCGCGGCTCAAAAACTCCGCTTCGAGGTCTTCAACCTCGAAATGAAAAAAGGCCTCCAGTCATCCTACGAGCGCGGCCTCGACGTCGATGACTTCGATCCGATCTGCGATCACCTCATCGTGCGCGAGCGCAGGAGCCGGCGCGTCGTCGGCACCTATCGGCTCATGCTCGGCTCCACCGCGCGGAAAAATTTCGGCTTCTACTCGGAGCGTGAGTTCAGACTCGAGAATATTAAACGGCTCGACGGCGAGCTCTTGGAGTTGGGACGCTCGTGCGCGCACAAAGACTACCGCGACCGCTCGCTCATCCATCTCATGTGGCAAACGATCGCCGAATATGTCAAAAATCATCGGGTGCGGTACCTTTTCGGCTGCGCGAGCTTTCCGACGGCCGATCCTCGCGAAGTGAGCGAATCGATCGCGCTTGTGAAGCAAAAATTTTATGCGCCGGAGGCTTTCCGCGTCGAGCCTTTGCCGCAGCTGCGCATTGAGGGTTTGAAGGAGAATCCCGAGATTCACGACCCCGACGGGCTTTTCGCCGGCCTGCCGAGCCTGATCAAAGGCTATCTTCGGGTCGGCGCCAAGCTCTGCGGACCGCCGGCCTTGGATCTGGAGTTCGGCACCACCGATCTTTTTTTGTTGTTGGACATTCTCGAGATCAGCGGTGATTATCTGAAACGCTTCGGACTGTCTCCGTCGGATGTGAGCGATGCGAATCGTTAAGACGTTCACGCTGTTCGCCGTCTGGGCGGTACTGTTTGCCGCGGCCGCCGTGGTGCGGCTGTGGATTTTCATCTGGCGGCCGCGCGACCCGTGGCGCATCCTCGCGCATATGACCCGGCGGTTCGTCGCTGTGCTGAGGGCGATCATCGGCATCAAAATCACCGTCCAGGGCGATCTCGACATCCTCGACCTGCAGGGCGCCCTGATTACCGCCAATCACCTGGGATACCTCGACGGCTTCGTCTTGGGGAGCCTTTTTCCCGTCATTTTTGTCACCAAGGGCGAGGTGCGGCGCTGGCCGATCATCGGCTTATGGACGGCGCTCTGCGGCTGCGTCTATATCGATCGCCAGCGCAAAGGCAAAATCACCCGCGCGGTCGAGGAGATCGTCGAACGGTTGAATCAGAAGGCGAGTATCTTGATTTTCCCCGAAGGCACGTCGACCAACGGCGAGCACCTGATGCCGTTCCAGACGGCGCCGTTCGCCGCGCCGCTGCGCGCCCACGCTCCGGTCGTGCCGCTGACGATCACCTACCGCCGTATCGACGGCGCGCCGGTCTCGCCGGCCAACCGGGATAAAGTCTACTGGTACGGCGACATGGCCTTCATGCCGCATTTCTGGGGTGTGATGGCGCTGAAAAAAATCGAGGTCGCGATCCAACTCCACACGCCGATCGATACCGCACAGTACAAGAACAACTCCTTAAGCCGCCGGCAGCTGTGTCAGGCCTGCCATAACGCGATCGCCAGCGGCCTCGCGCAGGAAAAACAGCACCTGCGCGCGCCGCGAACCTCAAACTAAATTTTTCGTGCGGTTTTCCGTCAGGCGGTGAGCTGCCGCTTGATGTTCTCGACGAACTGCTGGAGCATCTGGTCGGCTTTCTTGCGGATGATCGGCTGGCCGAACTCGCCGATCTTGCCGAGAATATTCACATCGGTCTCGACGACGAGCTCGGTTTCCTTCGGGCCGAGCTCTTTAAGCTCCATGCTGGTTTTGCCCTTGACCGCGCCGGCCGCCATGCGGTCGTTCGCCTCGGCGCGGAGCGCCGCGCGCCAGCGCTCTTTGTCCTGCTCTTCCAGGATGATCTTCCCCTGAAGGTTGAGCGCGATCGGGCCGACGCGCACCTTGAGGGTTCCCTGATACGTCGTGTCGTCGATGCGGGTGACGGACTCGACGCCCGGCAGTGACTGCGCCACTTTGGGTACATCCATGAGGAAGTCCCACAGCGGCTCGCGGGCGGCGGGGATGACGGCGCGCTGGCTGAATTTCATCTTTAGCGCCGGTCCTTCTTTGCCGCGGCCTTGGGCAGCCTCACGAGCCCTTCGAGCGCCTTGGCGAGCGCGCGGCGCACGAAAACGCCCGCCATCTCTTTTTTGTAGGCGGCGGAGCCGCGAAAGTCGCTGATCGGATCGACCGCCTGCTTCGCCTTTTCTCCGGCCTCGGCGAGCGCCTCGGCCTTGATTGGCTGTCCGCGCAGCACCGCCTCGGCATCGCGCGCGCGAATCGCGGTCGTGCCGACGCTCCCGAGGGCGATGCGGACATCGGAAAAGGTTTTTTTGCTTTTGTCGAGTGTCACGACCGCGGCCGCCGACACCGTTGCATAATCATCCGCCGTGCGTGGAAGAAATTTCAAGAACGCCGCGCCGCTGTTCGCCGCCAGGCGCGGCACGTAGAGCTCGGTGATGATCTCGTCGGGCTTCAGCACCGTCTCGTAATAGTCGGTGAAAAATTCTTCCACGGGAATCGTCCGGCTGCCGTCGGCCGAGCTCGCCTTGACGGTCGCGCCGAGCGCGATGAGCGTCGGCGGCGGGTCTTGGTTCGGATCGGCGTGCGCCAGGCCGCCTCCCACCGTCGCCATATTGCGCACTCTGACCGTCGCGACGTGATGATAGGTCTCGGCGAGGAGCGGCAGGCGGCGCTTGACGAGAGCCGAGCTCTCGACCGCGCGGTGCGTCGTCGCCCCGCCGATCGCGATGCCGCCGTTTTTCTCGGCGATGCGGTCCAGCCCGCGCACCGAGCGAAGGCTGATCAAACAGGCCGGGCGCACCAGGCGCTGTCTCATCATGATCACGAGCGCCGTGCCGCCGGCGATGAGCTTGGCGTCGGAGCCGAACTGCCTTAAATCCTGCTGGACCTCTTTGAGGGTCTTGGGCGTGCGGTATTCGAAAGCTTGCATGATGGTTTCCTATCTGAATTGATGCGCTTTCTGGATCGATTCGATGATTTTATAATAGCCGGTGCAGCGGCAGAGATTGCCCATCATCCAGTCCTTGATCTGCTCCTCGTTCGGCTTGGGCACCTTGTCGAGCAGCGCCTTGGCGGCGACGACTTGCCCGGGCGTGCAGATGCCGCACTGGAAGCCGCCGTACTTGATGAAGCTCTGCTGCACCGGATGGAGCTTGCCGTTTTTCGCGAGTCCCTCGACGGTCGTGATCTCGTGGCCGTCGGCGAACACCGCGGGCGCGAGGCAGGAGCTGATCATCTCGCCGTCCATCAGCACGGTGCACGCGCCGCAGACGCCGACGCTGCAGCCTTCCTTCGTTCCGGTGAGGCCGAGATCGTAGCGCAGGAAATCGATCATCATGCGGTTGGTGGCGACTTCCTGCTCGACTTTTTTGCCGTTGACGCGCGTGCGGATTTTCTTCTTCATGCCTCTGCCTTTCGATATTTTGAACGGAAGAATGGCGGTCGGTGACAACCCGATGCGGCTATGTTATAGAAACATTTTGCTCAAACTGCAAGCAGCCAACGAGAGGAATTTGCGAACTTTTTTACAACGGTAGAAGCGGTATTTTGGAAGTCTGAAAAGGAGGCCGCAAGCAATGATTGCCCTGACCGATCAGATGCGGGAGATGATCGATAATGCGCTATCAAACGGCTGCCCGTGCGTCCTGGCGACCGCCGCTGCTGACGGAGAGCCCGACATCGGCTATAAAGGCAGCATGATGGTCTTCGACAACGAATCCCTCGCCTACTGGGAGAGGACGAAGCGACAGCATTTGAAAAACGTTACGCAGAACCCCAAGGTCGTCGTGCTTTTCCGCGACCCCAAGACGCGGCTCAATTTCCGTTTCCACGGCGTCGCCGCGGTGCACGAGCAGGGACCGGTGCGCGAAGCGGTCATGGCGCGAACGGTGAAGGATGAGCTTGACAAGGACCCCGAGCGCAAGGGGGCCGCTGTCGTCATCCGCGTCGGCAAAGTCACCAACCTTGCGGGGCAGGTCCTGCAATCCCACTGACGCTATGTTTCTTTCCGACCGCATAAAAGACACCCGCTACCGGGCGGTGCGCCAAAAGATGGCCGAAAAGGGGCTCGACGCGCTCGTCGCGCGCGGCTCGAGCGCGGTGCGCGGCGACGGCGCGGCGTTCCGCTACCTCGCCGACTTCCCCAATATCAACATTCCGCTCGTGCTGGTGTTTTTCCGCGACGAGAGCAAAGCGCCGGTCATGCTGGTGGAGTCGCGCTTCCAGGCGATGCGGGCGAAGAAATTCTCCTGGGCGCCGGATATCCGGCTCAGCAATCGCTTTCTCGACAGTCTGGTCGAAGTGTTACGGGAGAAAGATCTCGGCCGCGGTACTATCGGCATCGACGGCCTCGACCGCCTGCCTTATCTCTGGGTCGAGCGCATCGAAGAAACTTTCCCGCAGATGAAGATCGCCGAGTTCGCCCCGGAGCTCAAAAAGCTCCGCGCCACGGTCGACGGCGAGGAAACCAAGCTCGTCAAGAAATCCGCCGCGCTCGTTGATCAGGCTTTTACCGAAGGAATCAAGCGCATCAAGCCCGGCAAGACCGAATGGGAGATCATCGCCTACATCGATTTTCTTCTCAAGAGCGAGGGCGTGGAAAAGAGCTTCAACATCATCTCTCAAGGACCGAAGGTCGACGCCTATCCGCCGTCGGGAAGGAAGATTCCGAAAAAGGGGATGGTCTTCGTCGAGATCACCGCGCAGTACGGCGGCTACTGGACGCAGCTCGCGCGCGCCGTTTCATTGGGTAAGCCCGATAAGGATCTCATCAAGCTGCATGAGGTCTCGGTCGGAGCGATCAAGCGCGCGCTCAAAACGCTCAAGCCCGGCTACAAGGTCGCGCACCCGATGAGTGAGATGGAGGCTTACGTCCGCGGCGCGGGCCTCGACTGCACGCCGGTCTACGGCCACATCGTCGGCATCGACATGGTCGAGGACCGCCCGACGCCGCAAAACGAGTCGGAAATCGTGCCCGGCATGGTGTTCATCGTCCATCCCTGGCCGCTTCTGGGTGAGAGCTCGCTG
The DNA here is from genome assembly GCA_035495775.1 of Verrucomicrobiia bacterium. GTDB lineage: Bacteria > Desulfobacterota > Binatia > UBA9968 > UBA9968 > JAJPJQ01. Next base: position 9,248 of record DATJFG010000124.1, read on the forward strand.
CTCTGGGGCGAGACCTATCTGACGACCGCCAACGGCAACCAGAGGCTCAACCGGGTCGGCGACGAGCTGATCGTTTTATAGGCCTCGCGGCGAAACCGGCGGCGCCTTCCGAGCGCATTATGATTCTCATCACCGGTGGCTTGGGATTCCTGGGGGCGAACCTGGCGCAAATCCTCTGCGCCGCCGGCGAGCAAGTGCTTGCGACCAGCAACCGCAACGTTCACGTTCCGAATTTTCTCGAGCCCTTCGTAGGTAAAAATCTCAAAGTCGCCCCGCTCGACATCACTTCGCTCGAAAAAGTGGCCGCCGCCGTCAGCGATTTTAAGATCACCGGCGTCGTCCACGCCGCCGTCCGCTCCGAGAAGGGCGGCGCGCCGCTCTACGACGCGATGAACGCCAACATCACGGGCACGATCAACGTTCTCGAAGGCGCTTACCGCGCGGGGATCCAGCGGGTGGTATTCGTGAGCTCGGAAGCCGTCTACCAGGGCATGCCGGACACGACCGCCTTCAAAGAGGAGGAAAGACTTTTTATCACCTCCGACCGCTACATCCCCGGCACGAAAAAAGCCGGCGAGATCCTCTGCCTCATGTACGCGGCTCAATACGGTATGGAGGTGGTCTCGGCGCGCGCGACGCGCATGTACGGACCCCTCTATCAAGGCATTCGCAACCTCGCCGGCCACATGGTCGAGAAGGCCGCGAAAGGCTTGCCGATAGACCTGGGCAAGCAGGATCCCTCCGAGGCGCACGATATTCTCTATGCCAAGGACGCGTCGCGCGCGCTCGCGCTGCTGTTGCAGACAAAAAATCTGCGCCACCGCATCTACAACGTCGGCTTCGGCCGCTTGGTGAGCCTGGCGGAGTTCGGCCGCGCGATCAAAAAATTACTGCCGAACGCCGAGGTCCATCTGGGCGACGCGCCGGGTCCGCTCACTTCGACCAGAACGCCGATGGATATCCATGCGGCCGTCGATATCTCGCGCCTCAGCGAAGAGACCGGCTTTTTCCCCGAGTACGATCCCGAGCGCGGCGTCGAGCATTATCTCAAGTGGGCGCGCGAGGGAGTTTACGGTTAGAAAGGATCGATCATGAAGACACTCATTCAAGGCGGCTACGTCGTCGGCTTCGACGGCAGGGAGCACGAGATCATCAAGGACGGCGTCGTCGTCTACGAGAACGACCGCATCTCCTTCGTCGGCAAAGAGTATGCGGAGCGCGTCGATAAGACAATCGACGCGAAGGGCTGCCTCGTCTCGCCGGGACTCATCGACACGCATTTTCATTCCGGCATCAACGCGAGCGATTATCTCCTCAACGAGGCGAACAAGGTCGACTATTTCGCCTCGAACTATTTGAGCCACGGCGCGCCGACGCGCGAGGGGGCGAAGCACGCGCACTTGAAAGACGTCGACGTGGGGCAGCGTTTTTCGCTCATCCACGTGCTCAAGAGCGGTGTCACGACGACGCTGGAGATCGGCGGGCCGGGCAACGACCCGGCGCCGTTCGTCGCCATGGTGGATGAGGTCGGCATCCGCTGTTACACGGGGCCGAGCTACAAGAACGTGAGCTTCTTTCAGGACCGCGAAGGTCGGCTCGAATACGACTGGAGCGATGCGCGCGGCAGCGAAGGGCTCGAGCGCGCCGTGGAGTTCGCGAAGAAATACAACGGCGCGTGCAAAGGCCGGATGAACACAATGCTCTTTCCCGGCCACGTCGATACCTGCACGCCCGAGCTTTTGAAGCAGACGCGCAGAGCCGCGAAAGAGATCGGCGTGCGCGTGCAAATCCACGCGACGATCAATCTGTTCGAGTTTCACACGGTGCTCCAGCGCGAGCGCGCGACGCCGATCGAGCTGCTTAAGCGCATCGGCTTTATCGACCCCGAGGTATCGCTCTCGCACTGCATTTTTATCAGCGGCCACAGCTGGACGGCGTATCCCTACGGCGACGATCTCAAGATCATCGCCGACTCCGGCGCTTCGGTCGCCTACAGCCCGCTCAAATACTTGAAGCTCGGCATCGTGATGGAGTCGTTCGATAAGTATCTCAAGGCCGGCGTCAACATGGGCATCGGCACCGATACTTTTCCAAAAGACATCTTATCCGACATGCGCTACGCCGGGCTCGCCTCGCGCGTGGCGGAGAAAAACTTCGCCGCGGGCCACCCGCGGGACGTCTTCAACGCCGTCACGCTCGGCGGCGCCAAGCTCGTCGGCCGCGACGACCTCGGCCGATTGCAGAAGGGCGCCAAGGCGGACATCACCATCGTCAATTTGAGAAACATCGCCTTCGGCGCCGTGCGCGATCCGATCAAGGCGCTGGTCGAGACCGCCGTCAGCCGCGACGTGCGCACCGTCATCGTCAACGGCGAAACGCTGGTCGACGATTATAAATATCTGCGCCTGAACGAAGACGAGTTGCTCGACAAAGTCCAAGCCAAAGGCGAGTACGTGTGGGACAGCGTCTCCAAATGGCACTGGACAGGCAAAGGCGTGGACGAAGTCGTCCCGCCGGCGTTTCGGATGAAGTAGACGGCGACTCCGCTGCCCAAAAGGAGCCTACGTTGAGTAGCCATCGGGTCAATAAAACAGTGACGTTCCTTGTCATTGTAACGCTGCTCTCTCTTTTCGACTTGGCTTACTTCGCCGGCATAAAAGAACCTGCACAATATTATCATCCCTTCACAGTTTTTAGATTTTTCGATGTTCCCAAGGAAGTTTTGGGCTTCCTCAAACTACTGCGGCAGATCATATTATTTTTTGTCCCGGGGTTCTTTGTTGGAATCGGCGCTGGCAGCCTGATTTTTCGAAACGTACTATTAACGCAAATCACACTGCGTTTCCTGCGGCTCGGTTTATGGCTGCCGTTTTTATTGTTATTCGCAAATCCATTTAACGGCTTCATTTTGACCCTACCGGTGGCATTGCTTTGCAGTTTGTATCACTACCTCGTCGCCCGTTATCTGCTTGGATTCCGCGGCATTGATGTTCTTAGATACGTCGGAAGAGAAAGTTTTCTACAGGTTTTCTTTTTCTCGCTGGTATCGCAGCTGTGGATCGGAATCTGGCAATGGTATCGTTTCGTATCAATAGTTGATCCAAGCGGAGGTCTCGAAGTTCTGTTCCTAGTCCTAGCTTTTCTTGCTTTTACAAACTGGGTGTTTCGATCCAAGTTCGATGTTTCAACAAGGCGGCGCGAAGTTTTTATAGCTAAAGGACTCGACATCGCGAATCGCCAGTCGCTGTTTGGAGCTATGCTGCTGACGATAGTTTGTTTTATTGCTTGGCAGCTGTTGCCGCAGGTTTTTCCTCTTTTATTCCAAACTTCTCCATTTAATGCAGCTGCAGCAGTTTTTTCTTTAATAGAAAAAGAAGAGGTTTGGGGGCATATAGGCCTTTCGCTTCTGGAGATAATTGTCGGTCTTGCTTTCAGTGGCCTTTTGGTAGCTTTTGGTACCCTGTTGATGCTTCCTCGTGTCCGAATTTACACTTTTAATTTGCTGCCCTTCACATATGTCTCACCCATCGTCGTGTACTTGTTTGTCTTTCTCTACCTACCTTATATGACGTATATGATCGGCGCCCATTTACCTGGCTGGCTTTTCTTCTGGCACAAAGCAGTCGCCGTAGGGCTTCTCAGTTTTTTTCCAATGATTCAGATGTGGTGGAGCTTTCGCGATCGTCCTATCGTTTATCGTTCTTTGCTAACAATCGATGATGCACTGCCGATAGCTTTTATAGCGATGTCATTCGGTGAGGCCTTTGCCGCCACGCAGGGAATCAGCTTTATGATGATCAAAGAGAGCTTTTCAAAACACGCCGACAAAGCAATGGCTGGGTTTTTGATTTCAGCCGTCCTTCTCGTAGCGCTATCGACTATACTGCGAGAGATGGCGAAAAGAATTTTTGCGCCGGAGATGGCGTCAGCGACGATTCCAGTAACCACACCGTAGAGAGCCTGTCATAGTCGTAGATGACGGAAAAATCCCCCACCATCCTCATCACCGGCGCGGCGGGGAATCTCGGCGGGCTGCTCGCACGCCATCTCGTCAAAGCCGGGCACCCGCTGCGATTGATGTATCATCGGAAGCCGCTTGGAGACGATCTTCTGAGCGCGCCGAGCGTCACGGCCGTTCAGGCCGATTTAGCAAAACCGGACACGCTCGCCCCCGCCGTTGCGGATGTGGACGTCGTCGTGCATTTCGCCGGCATTCTCTTCGCGCCGCGCCCGGAGAAATTCTTGCCGGTGACGAATACCGAGTGGTTTTCGAACCTCGTCGAGGCGGCGCTAAAAGCCAAGGTCAAGCGCATCATTCTGATCTCGTTTCCCCACGTCGAAGGGCCGACGTCGCCGGCAAATCCCGCGACGGGGCGTATGGATCGAAAACCGATCTCCGCGCACGCGACGACGCGCCTGGCGGAAGAAAAGCTTCTCTTCGAGCGCACCGAAGGAACTCAAACGACGCCCGTCGCGCTGCGCCTCGGCATGGTCTACGGACGCGGGATTTTGATGATCGACGCCGCGCGCTGGCTCGCAGAGCGGCGGCTTCTCGGCGTGTGGCGCGAGCCGGTCTGGTTTCAGCTCATCTCGACGATCGACTATCTCCGGGCGACGGAAGCCGCGATCGTCAAGCCCGGCATCCGCGGCATCTATCACGTCGGCGACGAGAAGCCGGTGACGCTCCAAGAATTTTTAGACAAGGCGTGCGACGTGTGGAACTGCCGGCGGCCGTTTCGCGTGCCGCTGTGGAGCGTCTATATCGTCGCTTCGCTCTGCGAGCTCGGCGCTGCGATCACCAAAAAGCCGTCGCCGCTGACACGTGACTTCATTACCATCGGCCGCGTGTCGCATTGGGGCGACACGAAGCGCGCGCGGAACGAGCTGATCCCTCAGTTACAATATTCGACTTTGGACGATGGTTTGTCCACGCTTCGCTAACGGTTCGCGGGAGTATTCTACCTCAACGAAAACTTCTGCGCCAAACTCTCCCACGATTCGTAGCCGCAGAGATTTTGCAGCATCGTCGTCGTCGGGGGCATGAGCGGCAGGCTTCGATTCGCTTCTCTGAGCGCTTCTCCGGGCGCGATCCATAAACTGTGCTCGACTTCTTCGGAGCTTTCGAGCGCGCTCTGCCCTTCGGGAAGAGCGGCGAGAAAGAAGCGGGCGTCGAAGCGATACGGATAGCCGTCCGGCGTGACGCGGTGGGAGAAGTAGGCGGCGCGCTTGAGGTCGATCAACAAATTTTCCGCCGCCAAAAAGCCGCCGAAGTCGAGCGAGCCGGCGACGATCGCACGGCGCCTTTCCTCGAATCTTTCCTGACCGCCGCCGTCGCTCTGGACCTCGACTCCGTTCTCGTCCGTGCACAGGATGACGCCGACCTCCTCGAAGAGCTCGCGAATACCGGCCACCCAGTGGGCGAGGGCGAGATCGGATTCTAAATGGCTGCCTAAAATCTCTTCGGCTTCGCGGGCCGAGAGGCCGCGGCAGCGTCCGAGGACGTCCTCCGAGCGGTCCTGCGGCTCGATGGTCCCCCCTGGAAAGACGTAAAAGCCGCCGTAAAATCGCATCTCGCTCGGGCGGCGCGTCAACAAAACCTCGAAGCCGCCCTTTACATCGGGGCGGACCAGCAGCACGGTCGAGGCGGGTTTCGCGGTTGCCATTTAATCCCCACTCAGCTCTTCGGGCGGCACGAAGCCGTGGCGCAGCGTGTTTTCGCTCACCGTCGTGGGCTCGAGAAACTGCCGCAGGTAATCGGGGCCGCCGGCTTTCGAGCCGATGCCCGAGAGCTTGAAGCCGCCGAACGGCTGCCGGCCGACGACCGCGCCGGTGATGCTGCGGTTGATGTACAAGTTGCCGACGTGAAATTCCCGCCGCGCCTGCTCGATATGCGCCGGCGAGCGCGAGAAGACTCCGCCCGTGAGCGCGTAAGAAGAAGTATTGGCGAGTTCGAGCGCGTGATCGAAGTCTCGCGCGCGCATGACGGCGAGCACGGGACCGAAGATCTCTTCTTGAGCGAGGCGATGGTGCGGCTCGATGCCCTCGAAGATCGCCGGGCCGACGAAGTAGCCTTCTGCCGGCGCAGGCATCTCGAGCGCGCATTTTCCTTCGCGCTTGCCGAGCGCGATGTAATCCGCGATGCGCGCCTTTGCGGCCGCCTCGATCACCGGGCCGATCGTGTGCCGCGGATCTTTCGTCGGACCGATCTTAAGACTCTTGACGGCCTCGGCCAGCCGCTCGAGCAGATGGTCATGCGCCGATTCGAGGATTATCAGCCGCGAGGCGGCGGAGCATTTCTGCCCTTGGTAGCCGAAGGCCGAATCGATGATATGCGCGATCGCCTCGTCGAGGTCGGCGTCGGCGTCGACGATGATCGCGTTCTTACCCCCCATCTCGCAGATGACGCGCTTGACATGATCCTGCCCCGGCGCGCCCGCGGCGCGAAGGATCTCCAATCCCACCTCGCGCGAGCCGGTGAAGGCGATCAGATGAATCGCCGGGTGGCGCACGAGCTGCGCGCCGATCTCGCCGCCCCCCTGAACGAGCTGGCAGGCGAGCGGCGGCAGGCCGGCCGTGCGGAGGATATCGACGAGGTGAGAGCCCATCACCGGCGATTGCTCGGCGGGCTTCAAAATCGCGCAGTTGCCGGCGACGAGCGCCGCCGCCGTCATGCCCGTCGGTATCGCGAGGGGAAAGTTCCACGGCGCAATCACCGTGGCGATGCCGCGAGGCTCGTAAAAATATACATTGCTTTCGCCCGGGAGCCGCTGCATCGCGCGTGGCTCGGCGAGACGGATCATCTCGCGGCCGTAGTATTCGAGATAATCGATCGCCTCGATGACATCCGCGTCCGCCTCGCGCCACCCTTTGCCGACTTCGAAAACCTCCCAGGCGGCGAGCTCGACGCGGCGCTCGCGCATGATTGCCGCGGCGCGGAAGAGAATCTCCGCGCGCTCTGCGGCCGGAGTCGCGCGCCAGCTCGGAAAAAAAGCCGCCGCCGCGGCGATCGCCTCGTCGATGTCTGTCGCGTTCGCGGCGGCGGCGCGCCCGACGATCTCCTCCGGCGCGGCGGGATTGACCGAGTCGATCCAACTGTCGGTCTTCCTCTCGGCGCCGCCGATCCACAAAGGATAATCTGCACCTAAGTGCCGCTCGACATCATCCAGCGCGGCGGCGAAGCGCGCCCGCGCCTCGCGGCGGGAAAAATCGAGCGGCGGCTCGTTGGTGAAGCTGCCGCGCTTCGTGGACGGCTTTGAGATCGCCGGCGTTTTCCTTCTCGGCATCGGCGCAGCGACGAGCGCATCGACGGCTTTCCCCTCCGCGTAGGTCTGGCGCAGGAACGAGGTATTCGAAGTGTTTTCCATGAGGCGGCGGATGAGATAGGCCATGCCTGGCAGCAGCTCGCCGACGGGCACGTAGACGCGCACGCGCCGGCCGTTTTGAATCAGAGCACGGCGCACCGGCTCGGCCATGCCGAAGAGCATCTGGATTTCGTAGCCGCTATCCGGGACGCCGAGCGCGCGCGCGACGACGATCGCATGCGCGACGCTGCGGAGATTGTGGCTACCGAAGGCGGCGTCGACGACATCATGATTTTCCAGCAGGATGCGCGTCAGGCGCTCGTAGGATTCATCGGTGGCGGCTTTTTCCAGGAAAACGGGAATCGGCCAGCTCTTCTGCGCGGCCCAGGCGATCTCGCTGTCCCAATAAGCGCCCTTGACGAGCCGCACGCCGATGCGCCGTCCGTGCTCCTTCGCCCAGCGGATCAGGTGACGCAGGTCGTTCTCGCTGTCGCGGAGGTACGCCTGCATGGCGATGGCGACGGCCGGCGCGCGGTGAAATTCCTTCTCCTCCAACAGCGCGTGAAAGATCGCGAGCGTCAAATCCTTATACGCGTACTGCTCCATGTCGACGGTGAGCGCCGCGCCGAGCCGCGCGGCTTCGCGAAAAATCGTACGCAGGCGACCCTGGACGCTCGTTTCCGTATCGGGATCGAGCGGATCGAAGCGCGCGCAGAGCGCCGAAAGCTTGACGGACAAGTTCACCCGCGGCAGAAGGCCGCGAGCACCAGCGTCGATCTGCGGCAGCGTATGCCAATCGCGGGCCGCGGCGGCGAGCCGGCGCATGAGATCTAGATAGCGGCGCTCCATCGTCTCCGCTTCCCGTTCGCTCACCGTCGCCTCGCCGACCACGTCGAGCGTGAAGGCGGCGGGCTCGGCGCGGAGCGCTTCGAGGACCGCCACGAGCGAATCGGTGTCCTCCTCGGCGATGAAGCGGCGCGCGAGGCGCACGACGTTGTGGCGCACGAGCGGCGCGACGAGCGTGCCCGCCCCGAGCGCCTGGGCGAGAAAGACGAGGCCGCCGAGCGCGTGATCGACGCGCGCGAAATATTCCCGCAGGTGGCGTCCGATCTCGGCGGCGGAATCGAGGCTCGGCAGCACGTCGACGAAGCGGAACAGCGCCGTCCGCAGCGACTCGTCCGCCAGCGAGTTGTCGATCATGCGGCCGATCCAGTCCTGCGGCTCGAACAGCGACGGCTTGTGCGTGGACGCTTCGCGATAGAGCGTAAGCGCGAGTTCGCGCACTTCAGGCTCGATGTCTTGGCGCGGCGCCATTCGGATCATCATAATACGTTCGCCGTCCGGTTTCGAGATTGCTTAAGAAACAGCCGTTGATCGCATCGGTGAATTCCCATAGCCTAACGCCATGGATTCGGCGCGCCTCTCGATCAGCGGTATGACGCACGATGGAAGCCTGCTCTGGCTCGCCCTGCCGGAGGAGCGCGCGGTCGCCGCTCACGATGCTGCCAGCGGAAAAACGGATGCGAGGCTCGCTTACACTCATGAAGTTTTCGACGTGTGCCCGGCTGAAGGCGGCCTATGGCTGCTCGCCGCCGGCGGCAAGCTCGACCGGCAGATCGTCTTCTGGTCTTTCGGCGAGGAGAAAGAAACGCTGCGCTACGGCTGTCCCGACGGCGCCGGGTCGGGCCTCGCGCTTTACGACGAGAAATTATGGCTGCCGCACCGGCACAACCGCAAGCTATTCTGCATCGATCCGAAAACCGGCAAGACGAATTGGATCGCGCGCACGCAGCACGAGACCTTCAGCCCCGCGGCGTTTCGCAATGAGCTCTGGCTGATCGAGGTCGCCCCCGGCCCTTTGGGCCATTGGAACGAGGCCCAGGCGCGATACTTCTTCGCGCGCTACGATCCGTCGCGCGAGAAAATCATCGATCGGCTGCCGCTGCCGTTCGCGCCGCGCTGTATGGCGGTCGACGGCGAGCGCTTCTGGTATGCCGAACTGGAAAAATGCGGCCTCACTTCGATGGCCAAAAAACCCGCGTCATAAAAAATCCGTTCGGCGATTTCTAGCGAAACAATACCTTGGCGAGCTCCGAGCGGTATTTTTCCGTCAGGCCGTGCTCGTTCCCCAGCACCTCGAAGATGGCGAGCATCGCCTTGCGCGCGGCGTCCTCGCGGAAGCCCCGGTCGCGCTTGAGCACTTCGAGGAATTCTTTCAGCGCCTCTTCATATTTCTCGCCCGCCGCCAGCGTCTCGGCGAGCTCGAAGCGCGCCTCGAGATTCTCCGGATCGGCGGCGACGGCCGCGCGAAGCTTCGCCGCGTCCCTGCCGCGGCCGCTCTGGAGCTTGAGACGCGCGATCAAACGGTCGGCCTCCTCGCGCGCGGGGCTCGTGAAAGCGACGCGTTCGAGGAGCTCGACCGCCCGCTTCTCGTCGTCCGGCGCGAGGAAGCGGGCGAGGCCCAACAGCGATTCGTCGTGATTGGGCTCCGAAGCGAGCGTCTTTTCATAAATAGCCTTAGCCTCTTCGCGCTTGCCCTCGGCGGCGAGCTTCGCCGCCGTCACGGCGTCGCGGTCCGCTTGCGAAGGAAAAATTCCGGCGAGCACTTCGCGCACGGCCTCTTCGGGCAAAGCGCCGGTGAACTCATCCACCAGCGCGCCGTCGGAGAATATTTTGACGGCCGGGATGCCTTGAACGCGAAAGCCCGACGCGAGCTCGGGATTATCATCGACGTTGACCTTGGCGAGAATGAAATCGCCGCGGCGCTCCTCGGCCAAGCGCTCGAGAATCGGGCTGAGCACGCGGCAGGGGCCGCACCACGGCGCCCAGAAATCGACGACCACGGGCACGCTCCGCGAGCGCTCGAGCACTTCGGCCTCGAAATTATTCTCGCCAACCTCGATCGTCCACTGATTCATGATGCTTTTACCTGCCGCCGCCGTATTTTGGATCGTTGGCGATGATTTTCCGCGCGAAGTTCCGCACCTGCGCGGCGACCGGGCGGAGCGCGTACACCGCCGTCTCCCAGATCTCGTCTTCGGTGGCGCCGGCCTGGCGCGCGCGATCGAGGTGGAGCTTCGCGCCGTGCTCGTGATTGATCGCGAGATTCACCGCGAAGCGGATGAGCTGCGACATTTTCTCGTCGAGGCTGCCTTCCTTGTATTCGATACCCATGAATTCCATCGGTTTGGCCATGGCGGTTTGCTCCTTTTTATCGCGATTATTTTTTTTCCGCATCGAAAGGGCTGCCGTTCAATTTGAAGCTGCGCTCGACGGGCACCGGCTGGAGAATCGTCTGCAAAACATAGCAGCCGTTCTCGGCGTTGCGCACGACCCTGGCGACCTTATCCGGCGGCTCTTTCGATTCGATCTCCAGCCGCGTGGCGAAGCCGGGGCTCGCGGCGCGCAGCGTTTCCGCGAGCACCGAGCCCTCGCTCTTGAACTTGGCCGTGACGAAGACGCGCGCTTTGTCGATCTTCGTTTTCATCATTTCCCCGTACCGGGAAATTTGCGTGAGCAGTCAAAAGCCGAGCGAGAGCGCGAAGTAGGCGAGCGGCGGCGGCGCGCTATTTTCGCCGCCGACGCGCTCGCCCTCGTCGCAATAGACGGTAAAGCCGCGTGCGTGTCCTTCTTTGCGCATTCGCGCGAGCGTTTCGGCGTCGGCTTCGAGCACGATCTCGCGATTGATGCGAACGTCATCGGCCATGTTTTTTTCCTCTCGTAGTTCTAGCGGGTCGAAGCGCTTTTTCAACTTGCGCACGGGTAACCATTAACCATGTCGCACGCGTTTTAAATAGGATTTTTATTTTAAAATAGCATTTTTATCTTGACACACAATTACTAGCGTCTGTATAATTTCAATATCTCAAAATATGGGAGGGTTGTAGGAACATCTTCTCGCCTGAGCAATACTCCTACCTCCAGGTGAATACCTGCCGGGGAATTAAACAAGGAGGCGCCTATGGCTGCAAAGAAAAAAGCCAAGAAGAAAAAGAAAAAGTAAGCCGTTTTGTTGTGGTGTGGCGGCGGTGAAATAACCCTCTTCATACTCAGGCGATAGGGCGGCTGTCCTAGCCGCTCAACGACAAGGCCCTTCGATAAAGCGGAGGGCCTTGTTATTTTCCCGTATCCACTTACTTTAAGAATGGTATGGAAAAGCGGAGCTCCCAGCTCTCGATGGATCTTTATTCACCGGAGAGGGACAAATACAAAGCTCCGTTGATCTTGATTCACGGCGTGTGGGCTTCCAGCGCCTGCTGGATGCCGTGGGCGACGCATTTTTCCAATCTCGGCTGGGAATGCCGGGCGGTGAATTTGCCGGGGCGGTTCGGCGACAACCCTGCGGCGGAGCTCAAGCGCTTGAGCGTCGAAGATTGCGTGAGCTACAGCAAGGAAGTCATTCGCAGCGTTCCTTTTCCGCCGGTTGTCATCGCGCACGATTTAGGCGCCCTCATCGCTCTCAAGGCGCTGGAAGGAGAGAAGGCCTCCGCGCTCATTCTGCTCGCGCCGCTGACGCCGGACAGCGTGATGCCGGAGCTGCCGCGCGCGTTGAAGCTGCTTCGTCTCAAATACCGCCCGCTGCTTTTTCTGCGCCGGCCGTTTCGCGTCGAGGAAAGCGATTTCCGTAAGCTCTGGCTCGGCGCGCCCTCGAAGGACGGCGAAGGTGCCGAGTGTCTCGTCGCCGACAGCCCCGCTTTGATCAATGAGTTTTTCGCGCGCCGCGCGGATATCGCGCCGGCTCGATTTCCGACACTCGTCGCCGCGGCGAGCGCGGACGCCGTCGCGCCGCTCGCCGCGGCGAGAGCTTTGGCCGCGCGGCTCGGCGCCGAGTTCCGCGAATACCCCGGAGGGCATTGGCTTATCGGCGAGAACGGCGGCCAAGAGACCGTGCGCGACCTCCATCGCTGGATCGTGCAAAAAATCGGCGGCGCGATTCTGATCGAAGAGCCGCCGGCTGCGCCGGCGCAATGACGCTGCGTCCAAGCTGATCAGCTACATTCCCCATTTGTGGCGAACTTCGCCGCACCAGGACGGGTGCGAGAACGCGGTCGGAATCGAACGCTCCGCCGCTTGCTTACCGCCCTTGCCTCGGATAATTTCTACACTACATGAAACGAATATCAGCATGGCTCGTCGCCTTCCTTCTTTTTCTGCCCGCCTATGCCGCTGCCGTCGAAGTCGGCGACAAGGCGCCCGCATTCGAGCTCGTGAGCACGCAGGGAGGCACGATCCGGCTCGCAGACTTCGCCGGGAAAAAGGAAGTCGTGATCCTATTTTACCCGATGGACTTCACCCCGACCTGAATCAAGGAGCTGTCGTCCAGTCGGGACGACTACGAGAAATTCGCCCTAGCCGGCGCCGAAGTGCTCGGGGTGAGCGCCAATCAGACCTTTTCGCAGAAGGCCTTCGCCGATTTCCTCAAGCTCAATTTTCCGCTGCTGAGCGATGCGGAGCTGAAAACAATCAAAAACTACGGCGTGCTCGCCGGCACGGTCGCGCAGCGGTCTTATTTCATCGTCGATCGCAACGGCGTTCTCCGGTACAAGAAAATCCTCGAGCGCGGCGAGCCGTTGGTGCCGAACGATAAGCTTCTCGAAGAAGTGAAAAAGATCCACGAAAGTCCCGTATGAAGCTCGGCCTCGCGGCGACTTTACTGCTGGCGTCGTTTGTCGCGATGCCCGTCCGCGCGCCGTCGGCGGCGGCGCCGGCCGGCGGCAAGATCAACTACAAGATCGTGCCGAATCTCGAGCCGATGAAAGACAACTCGCCGACGCCCGATTTTACCCTCGTCGATTCGGCCGGGAAAAAAGTCGGGCTCAAGGACTACCGCGGCAAGCTTGTGCTGCTGAATTTCTGGGCGAGCTGGTGCGTTCCGTGCCGCGAGGAAATGCCGGCGATGGAGCGGCTCTACGATCAATACAAAAACAAAGGCTTCACGATCGTCGCGATCAACGTGAAGGACAGCCGCAAGGATGCGCTCGCGTTTCTCAAAGAGCTGAAGATCTCCTATCCCGTCATGCTCGATCCCGACGGCGAGGTCGGGCTTCTCTACGGCGCGTGGGGCTTGCCGACCACTTATCTGATCGGTCCCAAAGGCGAGGGGCTCGCGCGCATCTGGGGGCCGGCCGCGTGGGACGGCGCGGGCGCCAAGCAGCTCATCCAGGAGCTGCTCGACGGCAAGCGATGAGCGAAATCAGCTTCGTCGTCGCGTTCAGCTCCGGGCTGCTCTCGTTTCTCTCTCCCTGTGTGCTGCCGGTGATTCCATCCTATCTTTCGTTTATCTCCGGCGTTTCGCTCGATGAAATGATCGGTCCGCGCGGCGAAGGGGCCGTGCGGCGCCGCGTCGTGCTCAACTCGCTCGCCTTCATCTTCGGTTTTTCGCTCGTCTTCGTATCCCTGGGACTCTCCGCCAGCTTCCTGGGCGGCCTCTTCGCCGGCTATCGCGCCATCATTCGCATCGCCGGCGGCGTGCTCATCATCATCGTCGGCGTTTACCTTCTCGGTGTCTTGAAAGTCCCCGCGCTGGAGCGCTACTTCCAAATGAATTTAAAGGACAAGCCCGCCGGCTACCTGGGCTCCGCGCTGATCGGCGTCACCTTTGCGGTCGCGTGGATTCCCTGCGTGGGACCGATTCTCGGCGCGGTGCTTGCCTGGGCCGCGACTTCGCCGCCGGCCGAGGGCATTTTTCTCCTCGGCAGCTATGCGGCCGGCCTCGGCGTGCCGTTCTTTCTCAGCGCGCTTGCGATCGAGTCGTTCTTCCATTTCTCGAAAAGCTTCCGCCGCTATATTCACTACGTGCACGTCGTGGCGGGAATTCTGTTGATCGTTATCGGAATTCTCCTCGTGACCGACTACTTCGCGGTCCTCAACACCTACGCGATTCGGCTGACGCCGGCTTGGCTGTTGAAAAGACTGTAACCCGTCTTCGCCCGAATTCGCGCAGAGAACGATTCGATCGAAATCCCGATTGATTGACCTCTCAGGGTCTAAATGGTACGTTTTTTTAGTCTTTTTTCTCGAGATTCAACGTCGTCCGGCGCCTTTTGCTCGCGTCTACAGCCTTAGACCTCAGTGGAGAAATTAATGGAAGAACATATTCGTTCGATTCTTGAGACTATCGGCGAGGATCCCAGACGCGAGGGTCTCTTGCGCACGCCGAAGCGCGTGAGCGATGCGCTCGCGTTTTTGACGCGCGGCTACCGGATGAATGTCGACGAGGTCATCAACAACGCGGTCTTCACCGAGGATTACTCGGAAATGATCGTGCAGAAAAACATCGATTTCTATTCGCTGTGCGAGCATCATCTGCTGCCGTTTTTCGGCAAGGCGCACGTCGCCTATCTGCCTCAGGGAAAGATTATCGGCGTCTCCAAGCTCGCGCGCGTCGTCGACGTCTTCTCGCGCCGGCTCCAGGTGCAGGAGCGGCTCACGAGCCAGATCGCGACGACGCTCATGGACAAGCTCAATCCGCTCGGCGTCGGGGTCGTGATCGAGGCCGAGCACCTGTGCATGCGCATGCGCGGCGTGGAAAAACAAAATTCGCTCATCATCACGAGCACGCTGCTGGGCGCCTTTCGCCACCGGCAGGAGACGCGCAACGAATTCATGAACCTGATCCACAGTTAAGAGGAAATGCGATGGAGATCAAATTTCAAGATCAACGGCCGGAGAAAATAAAAACCGGCCTACTGGCCGTCCCGGTTCGAGAAAAACGGCTCGACGACCCGGCGCTCCGCCGGCTCGACCGGCTCCTCGCCGGCGGCCTTCAGGCGCGGCTCAAAAAAAGCCAGTTCACTGGCGCGGAGGGGAGCGCGCTCGCCTACGGCACCGGCGGAAGAATCAGCGCGGCGAACATCCTCCTGATCGGACTCGGCAAGGCGGAAGAGATCGGCGTCGACAGCTGGAGAAAAGCCGGCGCGCGCGCGCGCAAGGAGGCGGCGGCGCTCGGCGTGGAGGATCTCGCGTTCTACTTAGTGCCCGAAAAGGACGCTGAGGCCGCCGCCGGGGCGGTCGCCGAAGGGGCCCTGTTGGCCTCGTATCAATTCCATAAATATCGCTCGGACGGAAAACCGCATTCCGAAGTCCGCTCGCTGACGCTCTTTCGTCCTGGCTTAAGCCGGAGCGCGGCGCTCAAGCGCGCGGTCGATCTCGCGGCCGAGGCGGTGCCGGGCGTTTTCGCCGCGCGCGATCTCGTCAATGAGCCGCCTTCGGTCGCCACGGCGCGCTTCATCGGCGAAGCCGCGCAGCGGCTCTGCCGCGGCCGCGGCCTCAGCGCGGAGGTGTGGAATAAGAAAAAAATCCAGTCGATGAATTTAAACGGGCTGCTCGCGGTCAATCGCGGCAGCGTCGAAGAGCCGCGCTTCATCGTCATCCGCTACCGGCCGCAGGGGAAAGCGAAGAAACGGGTCGCGTTGATCGGCAAGGGCATCACGTTCGACTCCGGCGGTCTGTCGCTCAAGAGCGGCAAAGGCATGGAGACGATGAAGCTCGATATGGCCGGCGGCGCCGCGATCATCGGCGCGATGAGCCGGCTGCCCGAGCTCGCGCCGGCGGTGGAGGTCACCGGATATATCCCGACGACCGATAACCTGCCGAGCGGCAGCGCGCAGAAGCCGGGAGACATCATCCGGTATTTGAACGGCAAAACGATCGAGGTCCTCAACACCGACGCCGAGGGTCGGCTCATCCTCGCCGACGGCCTGGCGCTCGCGGCGAAGGACAAGCCCGACTGCATGATCAATCTCGCGACCCTCACCGGCGCGTGCATGGTCGCGCTCGGCACGGAAGTCGCCGGGCTCTTCAGCAACGATCAGCCGCTGGCCGACGCGCTGATGCGCGCGGGCAAAGAGGCGGGCGAGAAGCTCTGGCAGTTGCCGCTCGTCAAGGAATATCGCGATGAGATCAAGAGCAGCGTCGCCGATATGAAGAACATCGGCGGCTCGTACGGCGGCGCGATCACCGCGGCGCTGATTCTTCAGGAGTTCGTCGACGGCATTCCGTGGGCGCATCTCGACATCGCCGGTCCCGCGTTCGCGGAAAAAGAAATGCTGCTCTCGACCAAGGGCGGCACCGGCTTCGGCGTGAGGACGCTGCTGAGATTTTTAACCAGTCTGTAAACTTTAAATCCGGGGAGAGATATGGCGAAAATAACCGAAGTAAGCGACGCGACGTTCGAGACCGAGGTGTTGAAATCGAACCTGCCGGTGCTGATCGACTTCTGGGCGCCGTGGTGCGGCCCGTGCAAAATGATCGCGCCGGTGGTCGAAGAAGTGGCGGCCGAGTACGACGGCAAGCTCAAGGTCGCCAAGATGAACGTCGACGACAATCCGCTGACGCCGTCGCGCTACGGCGTGCGCGGCATTCCGAATCTCCTCATCTTGAAAGGCGGGACCGTGAAAGAACAGATCGTCGGCGCGGTGCCGAAAGCGAAGCTCGTGCAGGCGATCGGGAACGTGCTGTCCTGATCCTAGAAGGTTGCGAAAAGGGTAGGGGCGGTTCGCGAACCGCCCCTACATTACTCTAGAATGTGAACCGCCGCATGCTCACGTTGATGAGCAGGCCGACGGCCACCATCATCGTGACCATCGACGAGCCGCCGTAGCTTAGGAGCGGCAGCGGAATTCCCACCACCGGCATGAGCCCCGTCACCATCGCGACGTTGATCACGACCTGCCAGAAAAAGATCGCGACGACGCCGAACGCGAGCAGCGCGCCGATGCGGTCCTTGGCGCGCGCGACGACCCTCAGCCCCGCGATCATGAGCGCGAAATAAAGCGCGAGCAGAATCAGACAGCCGATCAAGCCCCACTCTTCCGCGAAGACGGCGAAGATGAAGTCGGTGTGCTGCGCCGGCAGAAAGTCGAGCCGGTTCTGCGTGCCGTTGAGGAATCCTTTGCCGAGGAGCCGCCCGGAGCCGACGGCGATCTTGGACTGGATGACGTGGTAGCCGGCGCCGAGCGGGTCCAGATCGGGATTCAAGAAAGTCCAGATGCGGTTCCGCTGGTACGGCTTGAGGAAATGATAGGCGATCGGCATGAAGGCGACGCCCGCCGCGGCGAGATAGAGAAACGAGCGCACGCGGAGCCCGCCCATCAAGATCAGGCTGAAAAACACCACCACGAGAATGATCGCCGTGCCGAGATCGGGCTGGATGAGCGTCAGGACCGCGAGCGGGCCGACGAGCAGAAAAGGCGCCCAGAGATCCTGCAGGCGATAGCCGCCGGGCGGCTCGTCGTACTGTAAAAACTTCGTGAGCGCGAGCACGATCGCGAGCTTGGCGACCTCGGAGGGCTGCAGCGTGAAAAATCCGAGATGGATCCAGCGCTGTGAGCCGCCGCCGGAGTGCCCCGTGAAATAGACGACCGTCAGCAGTACGAGCGTCACGCCGTAGAGCGGATAGGCGATGTTGTCGATGTGATGGTAGTCGAGCGTCGCCGCGGCGACCATGACGCCGAAGCCGAACAGGAACCAATAGAACTGCTTCATCGCGAGCCCGCTCGCGCGGTGCTCGGTGATACTGTAGGTCGCGCTGTAGATCGTGAGCACACCGAGGCAGACGAGCCCGATCGCCAGCGCGAGCACCGTCCAATCGAAGTGCGAGATGAGGCGGCGGTCAATCGGCATCGGCGTCTCCCTGGACGCGGGCGAGCTGCTTGCCGGCCGCCGGTTGTTTCTCGGCCGGCGGTTTCTCGCCCTTGGTCTCGAGATAAGTCTCGATGACTTTTTTCGCGAGCGGCGCCGCGGCAGATCCGCCGTGGCCGCCGTGCTCGACGATCACGGCGACGGCGATCTCCGGGTTTTCCGCGGGCGCGTACGACACGAACCAGGCGTGGTCGCGGGCGAGATAGGTGAGGTTCTCGCTCTTGACCATTCCGCCCTTCATCTCCGTGACCTGCGCCGTGCCGGTCTTGCCGGCGATCTTTACGATCTGCGAGCGCGCCGCGCCGCCGGTGCCGGCGGGGGTGGCGACAACGTCTGCGAGCGCGCTGCGCACTTGATCGAGCGTGCCTTCCTTGAAGGCGATCGAGCGCACCTGCTGGGGCCCGTACTCGCGCAGGACCGCGCCGTCGAGCGATTCCACTTTGCGCACGAACCATGGCCGGTAAAGCGTCCCGCCGTTGGCGACCGTCGCGACCATCGTCGCCATCTGGAGCGGCGTCACCGTGACGTAGCCCTGGCCGATCGCGATCGACGGCGTCTCGCCGGGAAACCACGGCTGATGAAAGCGCCGCTGTTTCCATTCGGAGTCGGGGATAAGCCCGGGCTTCTCGTCGTCGAGATCGATGCCGGTTTTTTCGCCGAGTCCCAGCGCGCGCGCCCATTTGGCGATCTTGTCGACCCCGAGGCGGCTGCCGACCTGGTAGAAGTAGACGTCGCACGATTCCACGATACCGCGGTGGAGATCGACCGAGCCGTGGCCCTCTTTTTTCCAGTCGTGGAACACGCGGTTGCCGAACGGCATCGAGCCGGCGCAGCCCAAGCGTGTATCCGCCTGGATTGCGCCTTCTTCGAGCGCGGCGACCGAGAGAACGATCTTGAAGGTCGACCCGGGCGGATACTGCCCCTGGATCGCGCGGTTATTCATCGGGTGGGCGCGGTCGTTCATGTAGCCGCGCCACTCCTCTCCGGTCACGCCGCGCGCGAACACGTTGGGATCGAAAGCCGGGGCGCTCACCATGGCGAGCACGGCGCCAGTATGGACGTCGAGCGCCACGATCGCCCCGTCTTTTCCCTGCATCGCCTCCTGCGCCGCATGCTGCACGTCGCGGTCGAGCGTGAGCACGACGTTGTAGCCGGGGACGTCCTCGACCTCGTGCAGCACTCTCACGCGCCGACCGAGCGCGTCGACTTCCACCTGCTGGCCGCCGCTCTGGCCGCGGAGAAATTCCTCCCAGCGGCGCTCGAGCCCCGACTGGCCGATCTCGTCTCCCATGGTGTAGCCGTTCACCTTTTGCGTCTTTAACTGCCGCGGGCCGATCTCGCCCAGGTAGCCGACGAGATGGGCGGCCATGCCGCTCTCGAGGTAATTGCGCCGCGGCCGCGTGCGCAGCGACACGCCGGGCAGATCGAGCTGATGCGATTCGACCGCGACGACGGTGCGCCAGTCGACGTCTTTGCCGAGGACCACCTCCTCGAAAGGCGCGCGGTATTGATCTTCCTTGTAGAGCTTCAACAGGTCCTGTTCCGGCCGGCCGATATAGCGCGCGAGACGGCCGAGTATCTGTTCGGGCTCCCGCGCGTCTTCGGGGACGAAGAGCAGATCGAACGACGGGCGGCTGTCGACCATCAGCTGGCCGCGGCGGTCGAAGACCATGCCGCGCGTGCCCGGCACTTTCTTAAGCCGTATGCGGTTGTTCTCGGAGAGATAGGTGTAGCGCTCGCCGTCGATCACCTGGAGAAAGAGCAGCCGGATGCCGAGCAATAAAAAGATCGCGCAAACGGCTGCGACGAGCAGCTGCGTGCGACGGCGAAACTCCGGCGGCACTTCTTTTTGCGATGAGAGGGTGATCATTCCATTTCTTCCGGCATTCGAACGCGCTCGAGATAATTCTGGCCGCGGTTCAGCAGCGCGAAGAGCGCCGGCGCGAGCACCGCTGCGAGCAGCGCGTCGATGAGGATATATTTTACGGTGCCGAAGCCGTAGCGGTCCATGGTGAGAAAAGTCGCCCACACGAGCATGAGCGACGCGCCCTTCACCCACGAGGCGA
Organism: Verrucomicrobiia bacterium; assembly: GCA_035495775.1. Taxonomy (GTDB): domain Bacteria; phylum Desulfobacterota; class Binatia; order UBA9968; family UBA9968; genus JAJPJQ01. The sequence continues at coordinate 29,256 of DATJFG010000124.1, forward strand.
GAAACACGACCGAGGCGCTCAGCAGCGGGCTGTGCACCCAGATCGCCCGCGAGCTCAAATAGGCGGTGATGAAGACGAGCGAGAGCGCGAAGGCGTTGAGGCCCAAAACCGGGCTCGAAAATACGTCGACGGAATAGCCCAGCATGAAAGTACCGATCACCGCGCCGACGGTCGGATGGTTGAGTCCAAGGTACACGCAAAGCACGAGCGCGAGGTCGGGCACAAACGGCCCGAACGGCACGAGATGAAGCAGCGTCGTCTGGAGCAGCACCAGAACAAAGCCGACGGCGAGGAATAGGAGCGAGACTTTCATGAAAATGAATTTTTAGTCTTTGATCTCCGGCGGCACGCCGCGCACGACGAGAACTTCTTCGACGCGCTCGGGATCGACGGCGAGGCTCACTTCGATGTATTGAAACAGGCCGACGCTTTTCTTGTTCACCTTCGAGATCGTGCCGATCATGAGCCCCTTGGGGAAAACCCCGTCGAGCCCGGAGGTCACGAGCCGGTCGCCCTCCTTCAAATCTTCGCTCCTCTTGACATACTTCATGACCGGGCCGTTTTCGAGCGATCCCGAGACGATGCCGCGGCCGCGGCTTCTCTGGTCCATCGCATCGACGCCGCTGTGCGGATCGGTGACGAGCAGCACCTTGGCGTTTCTCGAGGTCACCGCCACGACCTGGCCGACGACGCCGAGCGCCGAGATCACCGCCATGCCTCTCTCCACGCCGTCGTTTTTCCCTTTATCGATGATCAAGCTGTGGAAGTACGCGCTGGCGCTGTTTGCGATGACCGAGGCCGTCATCGACTTCGGCGCCCACTCCGAGCGGAATTCCATCAGCTCGCGGAGCCGCTTGTTGGTCGCCTCTTCTTCCAGCAGCCGGCTTTTCTCTCCCTCGAGCTCGCGGACGCGCGTCTTGAGGCGATCGTTTTCCGTGGCGACGCCGCGAAGCGCCGCGTAGTTCATAAAGAACTCCCGGATGCCGATCACGGACGCCTGAATCCCCGACTGCAGCGGCCGCATCACGGCGATGAGCAGCGGGCCGATCGGGTCGGACCGGTGTTGGCCCTTGGCGGCCGGGGCGATGATGTAGAGGGATACGAGAACCGACAGGAACGCGCTGAACAGAACCTGATTGCGGCGAAGGAAAGAAAGCATTGCACTCTTATCCCCCGCTCGACGCGTGATCGGGCATAGGGACGCCTAGGACGTGGCGACCTCCTTCAGCAAGGAGATTTCGTCCAGCGCCTTGCCCGCGCCCATCACCACCGCCGTCAGGGGATCATCGGCGAGAACCACCGGCAGGCCGGTCTCCTCGCGGATGAGCATGTCCAGATTGCGGAGCAGCGAGCCGCCGCCCGCGAGCACGATGCCGCGGTCGACGATATCCGAGGCGAGTTCCGGCGGCGTGCGCTCGAGCGAGAGCTGCACCGCCTCGACGATCTGGTTGAGCGGCTCGACGAGCGAGTCGCGGATCTCCTTGTCGGTGATCACGACCGTCTTGGGAACGCCGGAAACCAGGTCGCGCCCCTTGATCTCCATCGTCTGGATCTCGTCGCCGGGATACGCCGAGCCGATCGTGATCTTGATCAGCTCGGCCGTCCGCTCGCCGACCAGCAATTTATATTTTCGCTTGATGAACTGCGCGATCGCCTCGTCCATTTTGTCGCCGCCGACGCGGATCGAGCGGGAAAAAACGATGCCGGAAAGCGAGATCACGGCGACTTCGGTGGTGCCGCCGCCGATGTCGACGATCATGCTGCCGGTGGGCTCGGTGATCGGCAGGCCGGCGCCGATCGCCGCCGCCATCGGCTCTTCGATCAGATACACCTCGCGCGCTCCCGCGGAGGTCGCCGATTCCCTCACGGCGCGCTTCTCCACTTCCGTGATGCCGAACGGCACGCCGATGATGATGCGCGGCCGGACGAAGCTGTGGCGGTTCTGCACCTTGCGGATGAAGTAGCGGAGCATCGCCTCGGTGATCTCGAAATCGGCGATCACGCCGTCTTTCAGCGGCCGGATGGCCACGATGCTCCCCGGCGTGCGCCCGAGCATTTTCTTCGCTTCCGCGCCCACCGCCAGGACTTTCTTTCCCCCGCGCTCGTTTTTATGCTGCACCGCCACGACCGAGGGCTCGTTGCACACGATCCCCTCGTTCTTGACGTAAATCAGAGTATTCGCGGTTCCCAGATCGATGGCCAGATCGTTGGAAAAGAGGCTAAATAGGGAATCGAACATGCAAAAAAGGGGCTCCTTTTATCGGCGAACTTAGGGGAGATTCCTGAGAAAATAACAAATTTGCCGCCGCCAAGCAAGTTAAGTTTTCGGCCGTCGCCCGCGCCCTGCCGCGCGGCCTTCGGTTGCAATGGCGGGCGTCATTCCTTAATATGAAAAAGTTTTCATTCCGCACTCCGGGGAAAGGTCTTCGTCTTCATGCTCGACATTGTACGCAAGAAAAAGCGATCGTGGGTCGTCACGTTTTTGCTCGCCATCATCGTCATCGTCTTCGTCGCGTTCTACGGCAACCGAAACGCCGGCGACTCGGGAGCGGAGAAGGTCGCCTCCATCAACGGCGAGCCGATCAGCCAGCGCGACTTCGCGGTCCAGTATCAAAAAGTGCTCGACAACTATCGCAACATGCTGAAGGGCGAGCTCTCGCCCGAGATGCTCAAGGGGCTAAAGCTCAAGAGCAAGGTCATGGAGGATATGATCGACCGGCGCGTGGTGATTCAGGAGACCCGCCGGCTCGGACTCACGGTCTCCGACGACGAGCTCATGAGCGCGATCGGGCGCGCGCCGGAATTCCAGATCGAAGGGCGCTTCAGCAAAAACCGCTATTTGCAGCTGCTCAACAATAACCGCGTGAGCGCCGGCCAATTCGAAGAAGATCAGCGCGAGCAGCTCCTGATGCGGAAGCTCCTCGACGTCGTGCAGGACAACGCGCGCGTCTCCGAAGCTGAAGTGCGCGACCGCTACGCCTTCGATCAGGAAAAAGTTTCCTTCGCGTTCATCCGCCTGGGCGCCGGCGATTTTCTCTCCCAGACTGCCGTCACCGACGCCGACGTCAAGAGCTACTATGACCGCAACAAGGCCGCGCTTACCGAGCCGCTCAAGGTCCGGGTCGAATACGTGGCGTATCCGTTCGATCACTTCGCCGCCAAGGCCGAGGTGGGGGCGAAGGAGATCGAGGACTATTACAATCGCAACCGCGAGGCGCGCTTCGAGCAAAAAAAGGCGCTGAAGCTCCGCCACATCCTCGTACGCTCCCCCGGCGCCGACGCCGCCCAGAAGACCGCCGCGCGCGCCAAGGCCGAAGCCGCGCTCGCCGAGGCGCGCGCGGGAAAGAATTTCGCCGAGATCGTGAAGCAGTATTCCGACGATCCGGGCCCGCAGGGCGGCGACTTGGGTTGGGTGAACAGCGGCCAGCTGATGCCGAGCCTGGACGGACCGGTCTTCGCGCTCAAAAAGGGCGAGGTGAGCGGCGTGCTCGAAAGCCCGCTCGGCTATCATATCTTTAAGGTCGAAGACGTGAAGGAAGAAAAGAAAACCGATCTCAAGGAAGCGACTCCGGAAATCATCAAGACGCTGAGGACGGAAAAAGGAAAGACCGAAGCGGTCCGCGCCGCCGATCAGGACCGCGAAAAAGCGACGTCGGGCAGCGAGCTGTCGCTGCTGGCGAAAGAGCGCGGTCTCGCGGCGAAGCAGACCCCGCTCTTCGGCGCCGCCGATACGTTTCCCGAGATCGGCGCGCTGGACGCTTTCAAGCGGGCGGCGTTTGCGCTCGCCGTCAAGGAGGTCGGCGCGCCGGTCGAGGCGCCCAACGCCTATTATCTGCTGCGCGTCGTGGAGCGCCGGGAGCCCACGCTGCCGCCGCTTACGGCGATTCGCGCCGACGTCGAGCGCAAGGTGAAAGAGGCGAAGGCGCTCGATCTCGCCAAGCAAAAGGCCAAGACCATGCTCGAACAGCTCAAGAAAGAAAAGAACGTCGACGCGGTCGCCAAGGCGAACGGCCTGCAGGCCGGCGAGACCGGCTGGTTTCTCCGCGGCGACGCGGAAATCCCCAAGGTCGGCGAGCTCGCCGACGTCAAGCCGGGCGGCATCCCGATCTCCGCCGCCAATCCGGTCGCGGATATTTTTTATGTCCAGGGCAACAATATCTATCTCTTTGCGTTCAAGGGCAGCCAGGGCGCCGACATGGCGCGCTTCGACGGCGGTAAGGAGCGCTTGATCCAACAGGCGCTGCAGGAAAAGCGCCAGGCGGCGGTCAAAAAGTTCGTCGACAGCTTGAAGGCGCGCTCGCGCATCGAAGTCGAGCAGTCGTTCCTGGAGGAGAGCTGAGCCGGCCCGCGGCCTCTCATGCGGATTTTCCTGCTGCGTCACGGCGCGACCGATTGGAACTTCGCGGGCAAATGCCAGGGTCTCACCGACGTCGAGCTGAACGAGGCAGGCCGCGCGCAGGCCGAGGCGGCCGCCGCCGCGCTTGCCGATGAAAGCGTCACCGCCGTCTATTCGAGCCATTTGAAGCGAGCGCGCGACACCGCCGCGGCGGTCGCGCATAGGCATGGACTCCGGGCGGAGATCGAAGAAAATCTTCGCGAGCTCGACCACGGCGAGCTCGAAGGGCTCACCTTCGTCGAGATTCGAAACGTCCATACTGAATTCATCCGCGTGTGGCGCGACCGTCCGGCCGAGGCGCTCATCCCGGGCGGCGAGCCGCTGATTGAAGTCGACCGCCGCGCCTGGGAAGCGCTCGGCCGTATCGTCGGCCGCCACCGCGACGACGAGACGCTCGTCCTCGTAAGCCACAATTTTCCCATCCTCGCCGTCGTCTGCCGCATTCTCGGCACACCGCTCAACCAATACCGCACCTACCACGTCGCGCCCGGCGGCATCGTTCGCCTCGAATACGGCGGCGCCGGCGCCTGGAGCCTTCACCCCTGGAACGGCAAGCTGCCGCTGCGCGAAGAGTGAATTTTAGCGCAATTATTTTCCGCGCAGGTTAATCAAAGCGAAGAAGGCACGGCGCCCCTCGCGCCGCAGCAGGAAATACCCCGCCGTGAGGACGATGTAGAGAAACGCAAAGAGATAACGGAAGCGCGGGTCGGGAATGAAGATCTGTGTCGCGAAGAGTCCGAAAAGGAGCGCCCCCTCGCGGAGCGAAAACGAGAGGTTGGCGAGGACGCCGACGGCGAAGAGCGACTGCGCCGCGGTCAAAAAAATCTCTTCGGCCTGCCGCCCGTCCAGCGCCATCGGCGAGGTCTTCCCCGCCGAAAGCATGTAGACGAGCGGGAGCATGCCGATGAGCAGCGTCCACTGGTTCACCTTGGACGACAGCAGCGTGCCGAGACTCGCGCCGGGGTTCGCCTTGAGCGCGAAGAGGATCGCGACGATGAACTCGGGCGACTCCGATGCCAGCGGCGCGAGCCATTGCACCAGCAGGAATTCCTCGATGCCAAAGCTTCGGCCGGTGGCGAGCAGGCTCTCGGCGAACGGCTCCGCGGCGATGAAGATGGTCGCGCCCGAAAGCAGAAAAAGCGCGGCCGCCGCCGTCCGGCGCCGGACCGTGCCCCAGGCGGCGATCATTCCCGGCGGCCCTTCGAGCTCCGGCTCGACATGCGCGGCGCGCGAGGCGGCCCGAATATAGAAAACGAAGATCGTAATCAGCACGCCGGCGTCGATCCAATCGAGCCGGTGTTTGAACGGCAGGATGAACGAATAGAGCGTCGCGAGCATGAGATAAAAGATCTCGATCTTGTGCGAAGGCTCGAGAGAAAAGGACGTCCTTCGGGTCTTCAGCCAAAACGTGAACACGACCGCCGCCCAGCCGACGCCGATGAGGAGCCGGTTTGCGCCGGTCATGTTCGCCGTGGCGTAGGCGATGTATTGCGGATCTTTCCCCGCCCGCCAAGCGAAGTACATGTCGACCGCGTACTCCGGCAGGACGGCGACGAGCGCCAGGAAGGCGAGCGCCAGCGACTGCGGCATGTCGAGCTGGGCGAGCTCCGAGGCCCAGGAGAGCAGGAACGCCGCGCCGAAGATGCCGACGCCGCTCGCGACCGCAATTCCCCACGGCGGCAGGTCCGCCGCGAAAAGACGGACGGCGATCCATTGCAGACATAGCACTACCGCCGATGCGAGCCAGGACCCGTTGGACATGAAAATTAAATGATCTTGGCCGGCAGGGGTTTTTCGTCGAGCGAGCGGGCGAGCCACCAGCCCAAGAAAACGAGCGAGGCGGCGAGCGCGGCGGGAACGGTCCAGGCGAGGAGCCCACTCCATGGATCGACCCAGGCGTGGACGTGCTTGTCTTCGATCAGCATCTCGCCGGCGACCCAGCCGAGCACGCCGCCGCCGATCCACACGATCCATTGGAAGCGGTTCATGAGCCGGGCGAGAAAGCCCGCGCCCCAGACGATGATCGGGATCGACAGGCCGATTCCGAAGATGACCAGCGCGAGATTGCCATGCGAGGCGGCCGCGACGGCAAGGACGTTATCGAGGCTCATCACCAAATCGGCGACGATGATGATCCAGATCGCTTCCCAGAGCGTCGTGCCGTGGTGCACCTCGCGCCCCTCGCCGCCCGCGTCCTGGCGTAGGAGCTTGATCGCGATCCAGACGAGGACGAGCCCGCCGCCGGCCTGAAGGAACGGAACCGTAAGCAGCTCGACGATCACGGCGATGAACGCGAAGCGGAGCGCCACCGCGCCCAGCATGCCGCCGACGCGGCCGAAAAACTGCTCGCGCGGCGGCAGCCTGCGGACGGCCATAGCGATGAGCAGCGCGTTATCGCCGCCGAGGCTCAGATCGAGGATGACGATGCCGAACCAGCGGACCCAAAATTCGGGATCTTCGAAAAGTTCCATCACCGCGCCCCCGCGCCGTAATTAACCTAAAAGGGTCTTTAAGCGCTGATACTCATAGCTAAAAAAAAGACCGTTTGCCAGGAGAAAAAGCGGAAAGAGGGGGCCTCACCGCGAAGGGTGCCAATCCCGTTGGAGGCCATAGGACGTTCGGCAGGAAGAGGATTCGATGTTTACAAGCCCGACGGGGACCGGATCGTCACCGCGCCGGAACTTTCGAGCGCGGCCCGATACCTGGCGAGCAGGCTCCCGAGCCACTCGGCCGATGGGATCGTCCGGCCGTCGGCGGTTTTAACCAGATACGCCCTGCCGGAAAGCTCGCTCTTGCTGCCCGCGAGGCGGATAAAATCCTCCGGCGTCTTGATCTGTTTTTGGAAGTAATCGTACTTTGCCTTGAGATGCGCCGCCGCTTCGAGGGCGGTGTAGGTGCTGCCGTTGCGGACGAAGCTCAAGTCGGAAGTGCGCACGGAGTCGATCAGGTAATTAATGGCTTGGCTCGCATTGTCTATCGGTCCGGCGAGCGCCGTTCCGGAGGCGAGCAGCAGGATAAAAACGGCGAGCGCCGTTCGCTGTAGAGCTTTCATATGCGCAAAGAAAAATTCTATCATACGTGCTCGATGAGTCAAACGGCGGCGAGTTCAATCGAACAAAAAAGGGCCGCGGGCGGCGCAACCAAGGATGCGCTCCCGCGGCCCTTATCACGAGCAAGCGAAAAGCTTAGCGCTTGTTCAGCATTCCCTTGAGGCCGCCGTTCTGCGACGCGGCGCCCACCTGCTGACCGGTCGACTGCGCCAGCTCGAGGTGCTGCTCCAGCGTCGGCAAGATCTTCGCCGCGAACTTCCTCACATCCGCGTCGTCGGCCTTCTCCGACTGCTTCTTGAACTTATCGACTTCCGCCTTGTGGTCGTCGATCATTGTCTTCATATACTCGCGGTCGAACTTCTCGCCCGAGAGCTTCGCCAGACGATCGTAAGTCGATTTCTGCTTGCCTTCGAGCTTATCGGCGATCTGCACGTTCTTGCTCGAAGCGAGCTGCTTCAACTCGGTCGACGCCTTGGTATGGTCCTGCTCCATCTTTTTGCCGAAGTCTTTGACCTGCTGGCTCTCGGCTTTCTGCTGCGCGAGTTTGCCGAGATCGATTTCCAACAAACCGCCGTTGGCGGTATCTTTGATGAACCGGCTGTCGCCCATCGACAGCTTGTCCGCCGCCATCGCCAAGCTACAGCCGAAGAGCAGCGCGACGGCCAGAGTTAGAAACTTTACACCTGTTTTCGACATGGGAATCTGCCTCCTTTGTTTAGTTGTCACGGTTATGACTTAATCGTCCCGCGCCAGCCGCCGGTCTCCTGGCCGCGGTGCTCGATAAACTTTTTAAAGCGCTCGAGATCGTTCTCCACGCGGCCGGAGACGAAACCGAGCGCGTCGCCGGTATTCTCGACGAAGCCCTTCGGATCGTACGCGAGTTCCAAGTTGACCCGTGTGCGGTTGCCGCCGGCCGGCTGAAAGCTCACGATGCCCGAAGTAAATTCGCCGGCCTCGCTCGTCCAGGCGATCTTGCGATCCGGGACCTGCTCGACGATGCGCGCGTCCCATTCTTTCTTCTTGCCGCCGATCTCGGCTACCCAATGGAGCCGCTTGTCGTCGAGCTGCGTCACCTGCTTCACGCCTTCCATGAAGCGCGGGAACTCCTCGAACTGCGTCCACTGGTTGTACACGGTGTTGATCGGGCAATCGACGTCGATTGATTTTTGGATTTTCTCCATGGCTTTGCCTCCTCGATTTGTTAGTTAAGGATTGATCCCTTTTCTTCGATTAGCGCCGTTTCATCTTCGTGCCGGTGCGGCGCTTTCCGCTCCGCCCGCGGCCGCCGCGCGGCGATTTCCGCGACCCGCCCCGGCCTGACGACGCGCCGCTCATCCGCCCTTCCAGGGCCTGCTTGCGCTCCGCCATCTTTTCGCCCAGGCCGTCGCCGTCGAGCTCGCCTTGAATCTCGGGGATGACTTGGCCTTCCTCCTCCTCGATGTGATGCTTGACGCTTTCGGCGAGGACTTTAAACTTCGCGTCGAAATGCCCGTCGCTGGGCTTCATGCGGGAGAGCTCGGCGATCAGAAGCTTCGCGACGTGATGCTCTTCGAGCGCTTCGTCGATCTTTTCCTCCTCATCGATCTCCTGCCGTACGGCAGGATAGAAAAGCTCCTCCTCCAGGGCCGTATGGACCTTGAGCTCTTTCAGCGCCGTTTGGGCGATCTCTTTTTTTGTGGCGTTGTCGTGGGCTTCCTCGAATTGGCGAAAAAGATCCTTCACCTTACGGTGGTCCTCGCGGAGCATCGATAGAGCATCCATTCCTTGTCATCACTCCTTTCTGCGTTAAGATTCGTCCAAATCGGCTCAGCAGCGTCGGAAAATGACGGGCGTGACAATCGGAGCGCTGCTTCGACACCTCCATTTACTAGTTTAGACCCGTTGTTGGTGACGCCAATACGCCTGTCATCGGGTCTATGCCTGAGCCAGGGGAAAAATTATGCTCTAAACGTGTTTCGACAGCGCGGAAATTGTAAGGGTTAACATGAGCCCGGGAATCTCCGGGTCGGCCAGCAGATCCAAAAAAGGCAGGGCGGTTCCCCTGCCTTTTTGTTTGCGCGGAGGATTTTTCGAATGATCCGCTAGCTCGGCTTTGACGCGGCTTCGCTCACGCCGTCTATGACGCTCTGATAACTTCGACGGCGGCGCTCGCTGGGCCGTCGGCAGATGTCGGCGCCTCCTCCCGCGGCTGAAAATGGGCTATGAATTAAAATATGGAGAAGCGCCGCCTCACCGTCGGCCGCCGGGCGCTGGAGCTCACGCACCTCGACAAGGTGATGTACCCGGAGAATGGCTTCACCAAGGGGCAGGTGATCGATTATTACACGCGCGTCGCTCGCTATTTGCTGCCGCATCTGAAAGACCGGCCGATCACGCGCATCCGCTTTCCCAACGGCGTCAACGCCGAGCATTTTTACGAGAAGAACGCGCCGTCGTTCACGCCCAAATGGATCGAGACCTTCGCCGTGCCGCGCACGAGCGTCGAGGCGACGACGCGGTATATTCTCATCAACGATCTCCCGACGCTCGTCTGGTCGGCGAACATGGCGAACCTCGAGATTCATCCGTTTCTCGCGCGGGCCCCGCGTCTCGACGTGCCGACGATGGTCGTGTTCGATCTCGACCCCGGCGAGGGGACCGACATTCTCGCCTCGTGCGAGGTCGCGTTCATGATCCGCGAGCTCCTCGAGCGCCTGAAGCTCAAATCGTTCGTCAAGGTGTCGGGCTCGAAGGGGATTCATCTCCACGTGCCGCTCAATACGCGCGTGACGTACGAGGCGAGCCAGCCGTTCGCGAAGTCGATCGCCGAGGCGCTCGAGCGCGACCACCCCGACCTCGTCATCTCCGAGATGGCCAAGGCGAAGCGCAGGGGCAAGGTCTTCGTCGACTGGAGCCAGAACTCGGAGCGGAAATCGACGGTCGCGGTTTACTCGCTTCGAGCCAAGCGCGCGCGGCCGTTTGTCGCCTTTCCGATCGCGTGGGACGAATTAAAGAAAGCGATGAAGAAGGGCGACCCGTCGGCATTTTTCTTCGAGCCCGAAGAATGTCTGGGGCGCCTAAAAAAATCCGGAGATCTTTTCGCGCCCCTCTTGAAGCTCAAACAGAAGCTGCCCGAGCCTTTTCTGGCGCTCGAGCGCCGCGGCGCTCCGCCGGGACGCGCGGGCGGAGGCGGATCGCTCGAGACCTATCGGGAGAAGCGCGACTTCGCCAAGACGCCGGAACCGCCGCCGACGCAGAAAAAAACCGATCGAAAAAAAGCCGAGGGGCCGCGGCTCTTCGTGATTCAGAAACACGACGCGAGCCATCTGCATTACGATCTCCGCCTGGAGATGCACGGCGTCTTGAAATCCTGGGCGGTGCCGAAGGGGCCGCCGTACGAGGCGGGCGAGAAGCGGCTGGCGATGGCGACAGAAGATCACCCGATGGAGTACGCGCGCTTCGAGGGAATCATCCCCGAGGGGCAATACGGCGGCGGCACGGTGATGGTGTGGGACATCGGCACCTACGAGGTCGTCGACGGCAACTACTGGCAGGGAAAGCTCCACGTCCGTTTTAACGGCAAAAAGCTCAAGGGCGAATGGGTGCTGGTGCGCGGCGGCGCGGACGATGGCCGGAAGCAGAGCTGGCTTTTCATCAAGGCGGGCGAGTCGATGAGGCCGCTGTCGGCGCGGCAGGACAACTTCTCGGCGCTCACGCGCCGCTCGATGGCCGCGATCGCCGCCGCGCGCGACGCCGAATGGCAGAGCAACCGCGGCAACGGCAGGAAGTCGCCGGCTGAGGCGGCGACGGCGATCGATCTCGCCGAGCTGCCGGAAAAGCCGGCGGCGTTCATCGAGCCGATGCAATGCCGGGCGGTCGATAAGCTGCCGGAGGGCGAAGGGTGGCTCTACGAGATCAAGCTCGACGGCTACCGCTGCCTCGCTGTCAAGACGGGGGCGGAGGTCGAGCTCTTTTCGCGTAACCGGCGCTCGTTCAACGCGGCGTTTCCGGCGGTCGCGCGGGCGCTCGCGCCGCTCGACGACGGCACCGTGCTCGACGGCGAGATCGTCGCGCTCGACGCCAAGGGGCGCCCGGCGTTCAACGCGCTGCAGCGCCGCAAAGCCATCAATAAGAATATTACGTACTATCTCTTCGATATTCTCATTGATGGCGGTCGCAGCCTCCTCGGTCTCCCGCTGGTCAAGCGGCGGCAGCGCCTCGAGGAGATCGCGGCGCGTCTCGACGGCCCGTTGAGGCTGTCGCAGACGTTTGCCGGGACCGCGGCGGAGTTGATCGCCGCGGCCGGCAAGCTCGGCCTCGAAGGGCTCGTCGCCAAGCGGAAGGACTCGCGCTACGAGCCTGGCCGGCGGAGCGGCGCCTGGACGAAGTATCGCGTCGACCAGGGGCAGGAACTCGTCATCGGCGGCTACGTCCCCGGCGGCGGCGGCTTTCAGTCGCTGCTTGCCGGCTACTATGAGAACGGCCGGCTGCTCTTCGTCGGCAAAGTGAAGAACGGCTTCGTGCCGCGCGTCAAGCGCGAGGTCGCGGCGCTTTTCAAAGATCTCGAGACCGAAGGGTGTCCCTTCGCCAACCTGCCGGAAAAGAAGCGGGCGCGCCGCGGCGAAGCGCTCACCGCCGAGGCGATGCGGCGCTGCCGCTGGCTCAAGCCCGAGCTCATCGCCCAAGTCGAATACACCGACTGGACCGAGGCGAACCACCTGCGGCATGCCAGATTCGTCGGGCTCCGCGAGGATAAAGACCCGCGCGAGGTGGTTCACGAAACCGCGCCGGCCTCCGTTTAACACTTTATTTTCACTCAGAAAAATGGCCGAAAGCGCGCCTTGCCAGGCTGCTTCGTTCGCCGCCGATGAACTTTTTTCCCGCTCCTCCGTCTAATGGTTCAGAGGAGCGAAGAACCTATGAAGACCGAGCAGAGGCAAATCGAGGCGACGATCGGAGAGCTCAGGAGGGCCGCCAGTGAATTTGCCTTCGAGAGGAGCGACGACACTGCCGAGGCCTTCGCGCTCAGCAACCTCGTGCTGATCGAGATGGTTCGCCAGCGCTTCGCCCCCGCATGGAAGCGCGGCGAGCTTTTCGACAACGCCCCGCCGGGCAGCGACTTCAACTAAATCGTTTTTTTGGGAAGACAAAAAAAAGCCGGGGGAAAAATCCCCGGCTTTTTTATTTTGGTGGAGCAGATGGGAGTCGAACCCACGGCCTCCGCGTTGCGAACGCGGCGCTCTCCCAGCTGAGCTACTGCCCCGTTTATGCGATCGCGCGCAAAAACTCTCTGAGCTGATTTTTTAGGTCCGGCCGCTTCAGCGCATATGCGACGGTGGCGCGCACGAAGCCGAGCTTATCGCCGATGTCGTAGTGTTCGCCGGTAAACTCGTAGCCGTAAAATTTTCTTTGCCGGTTGAGAGCCGCCATCGCGTCCGTCAGCTGGATCTCGCCGCCTTTGCCGGGGCGGACGTTCTCCAGACACGAAAAAATATCCTGGTGCAGAACATAGCGGCCGACGATCGCGAGCTCCGAAGGCGCGTCCTTCGGATCGGGCTTTTCGACCATCCCGTCGACCTCGTAGACGCGCGCGCCGATCTCTCGCCCTTGAATAATGCCGTAGCGGCGCACATCCGGCCGCGGCACCCTCCGCAGCGCCACGACCGATTCGCCTTTCGCCTCGAAAACGTTCAACAGCTGGCGCACGCACGGAACCGGATCGTCGATCAAATCGTCGGACAAGAGCACGGCGAAAGGCTCATCGCCGACGAGGTGGCGCGCCGAAAGGACGGCATGGCCCAATCCCAGCGGCTGCTTCTGCCGGACCGAGACGATGTCGATCATCGTCGAGATCGACAAAAGCTTTTCGAGCGTCTCGATCTGGCCGCGCTGGCCGAGCACCTGCTCGAGCTCGGGCGCGAAGTCGAAATGGTCCTCGATGATGTCCTTGCCGCGCGCGGTGACGAAGATCATCTCGCTGAGCCCCGAGTCGACCGCTTCCTGGACGACGTACTGGATCGCCGGCGTATCGACGATCGGCAGCATCTCTTTGGGGATCGTCTTGGTCGCCGGCAAAAGCCGCGTGCCCAGGCCGGCGACCGGAATGACAGCCTTTTTGACTTTTAAGGCCATCGTCAAATCGCCCGGTTCTTTCTCTCGTCCACTTCCTGCGCCGATTTGCATTGAATGCAGAGCGTTGTGACCGGCCGGGCCTTGAGCCGCTCCGTCCCGATCGTCTCGCCGCACTCCTCGCAAACGCCGTAGCTGCCGTCTTCGAGGCGCCGCAGCGCCTCCTCGATCTTGGCGATCAATTTGCGCTCGCGGTCGCGGATGCGCAGCGTAAAGTTCCTATCCGATTCGAGCGCCGCGCGGTCGGTCGGATCCGGAAAGTTCGCGTTGCCGTCCATCCCGTCGACGGTTTTTTCCGCTTCAGTCAAAAGCTCCTGCTTCCGTTCATTGAGCAGGCGGCGAAAGAAGTCAATATCGATCGGAGCCACGGTAAATCCTTCCTTGGCACGAGTAAAAACTTCAATTTTATATCATCAAAAGTTGCCGAAGTAAATCAACCGTGCGCCGATTGCGGGCAAAGCGCGGTCACTCGAAGGAAAACGGCGAGCGCGGGTGTTTCAGGATCAGAACCTCGGTCGAGGGGGGAAGGGTCGAGCGGCTGAGCACGAGGCGAGAATCGTCGATATGACGCACCGGGTAGCGCGCCTTGGCGAAGGCGGCGAAGAGTTCCGCCTGACGCTCGATGTCGTAGTGCATGGGAATGACGATCGGGGGCTTCACATGCTCGATCACTTTGAGGACGTCTTCGAAGCCGAGGTTTGTCATCGCGTCGATCGGCGTCATGAGCACATCGACGCGGTTTAAGACCTTCTCCTGCTCCGGCGTGAGCAGGTGGCCCAGGTTCCCGAGATGGGCGAGGCAGAGACTCCCCATCTCGTAAATAAAAATCGAATTCGCGACCGCGCCCCACGCGGGGCCGCGCTGGCTCGGCAGATTGACGATGGCGATGTCTTTGACCGTCGTCCGAATCGGATTCCAGGTCTGGCGCAGCGTAATTCCGCGTAAAATGATCGGATCGCCGGAGACCGCGCCGACGTTGTTGTGGGTGATGTGATCGTTGCTCACCGTCACCGCGTCGGCCTGGATGCCGGGCGTCACGTCGAGATTCGGATCGGTGACGACGCGCGTCTCGCTGCCGGATTGGATCAAGAAGCTCGAATGACCGAACCATTCGACGAAGTAGCTCCCGAGCTTGGGCGTCGCGCGTCCGCCGCGCGCCTGGACGAGCGCGCGCTCTTTGTCGAAGAGCTCCACGAGCGCCGGATTGCAGAAGGCCTCTACCAGCCGCCGCGGCAGCAACAGCAGCAGAGTCGTCAGGCCGAGAAACGCTCGCCGTCTCATCGCTCCTCCTTGATAATCAACGTGGTGAAAGCGAGAACCTCCGTTTCCGGCCGCTTCCACGCGAGTTTATCGAGGCCGGCCTTGAGGCATGTCTGTTCCAAAAACTTTTCCATGGTCCAGCCGTACTCGGTCGCCACCTGCGGCAGCAGGACGCCGCGCCGGCCGCCGCTGGAGATGTAGAGGCCGTGACGGCCGATTTCCAGAGCCCGCGGATCCT
The DNA here is from genome assembly GCA_035495775.1 of Verrucomicrobiia bacterium. GTDB lineage: Bacteria > Desulfobacterota > Binatia > UBA9968 > UBA9968 > JAJPJQ01. Next base: position 44,308 of record DATJFG010000124.1, read on the forward strand.
CGGCTTTGACGAGCGGCCCCAGCACGGAAATTTCGATCTCGATTTGCGCCAGCTCCGCCGGGGCGATCGCGGCGACGCGCGCGTCGCGCGAGGCGGCCGCTTCGGTCATTTCGATCACGGTTTCGTAAAGCGGCGCGCTCGGAAAGCAGCTGCCGATGCAGCCCCGGAGCTCGCGTCCGCGGTGGAGGCTCACGAACGCGCCATATTGTTCCGAGAGCAGGTCGGGATCGTCGATTTTCTCCATCGGCGCGTCGATGTCGCAGACGAAATTCTCCAACGTCGCGCGGGCGAGATCCATCAAACGTTTCTGCGCATCGCGCGGAAGCTCGACTTCCATATCAGAACAGCCATAACGCGTCGGCCGGGATCTCGACCCAATATTCTCCCGCGGGCAGTGACTCGTGCCCCCAGACGCGGAGCTGCAGACCGCCTGCGGCCAAAAGATATTCCCAGCGCTCGCCGAGATACGACGCCGACTTGAGCGTCATTTTGATTTTATTATCGCCGCCGCCGTCGGCCACGCGCAGCCGCTCGACGCGCACGACCCCGAGCGCTTCGTCGCCGATTTTTTTCGTCGCGCGGAGCTCGCCCGCAAGACTCCAGCCCGCTCCGGCCAGGGTTGCCCGCCGGCCGTCGCTGGCGGCGATTTTTCCAGCGATCCGGTTGTTGCTGCCGACGAACTCTGCGACGAACGGGCTCGCGGGACGCGCGTAGATCGCCTCGGGATTTCCCTCCTGCTGCACGATGCCCTGGTCGAGCACCATGATGCGGTCGGCGATCGCCAGCGCCTCGGTCTGATCGTGCGTGACGTAGAGCGCGGCGGAATGCGTCTCTTTGATGATCTCGCGGATCCAGTGGCGCGCCTCGTCGCGGAGCTTGGCGTCGAGATTCGACAGCGGCTCATCGAGCAGCAGCACCGGCGGGCCGTAGGCGAGGGCGCGCGCGAGCGCGACCCGCTGCTGCTGTCCGCCGGAGAGCTGATGCGGATAGCGCGCCGCCATGCCGCTCAGGCCGAGGCGCTGGAGCATGCCGTCGACTTTGGTCTTGATCTCCGCGCGCGCCATGCGCCGGAGCTTGAGGCCGTAGGCGACGTTTTCGAAAACCGTCCGGTGCGGCCAGACGGCGTAAGACTGGAAGACGAGGCCCAGTCCGCGCCGCTCGGCGGGGATTTCCAGATCGCGATCGGCGTCGAAA
>DATJFG010000125.1:0-4823 GCA_035495775.1 Verrucomicrobiia bacterium
CGGCTGCGTTGTCGCGGAGCCCCAGTACGCCGGCGGCCGCGGCGAGTATTATTACTATCCCGATTATGAGGTGTACTTCTATCCGAGCGTGGGATTGTACTACTGGTACGAAGGCGGAAATTGGCACCACGATCGTCGGGTGCCGGATCGCTACGTCCTTCGCGAGCGCGACCGAGTGAGACTCAACTGGAACCGCGAGCCGCATCTGGACCACGATCGCATCCGCAGGGATTATCCCGGCCATCGCGACGACAACCGGAACCGCGGCGAAGACAGAGACAGAGATCGGGACAGAGACCGCGGCCCCGATCAGGATAGACCGCGCTACTAACCAGGGCGCGGACGATACGGCCGGCGGCGGCCCTGGGACGATTACGGGACGCCGCCGGCACGGGTCCCAGCTTATTTCTTTACCGGCTTCGGAATTCCGTGTTTGAATTTTAGCGCGATTTTGGGGCACTCATGAAAAGCGTGTCAAGTTGACGCACCTCTTCTTCGCCGAGGTTTTTCTCCCAGCTTCTTGTCATCCTCTTCCCGCTTCGCGTGGCTCTCGACCTGGTCTTTGCCGATCGCGGCGACAGCGAAGGTGCGCGCCTCATCAGTTCTTGGCCGGCTCCTCATGCACCTTGCGCAGGAGCGGCGCGGCCGCCGGCGAGATCATGAACTTGATCAGCGCCTGCGCGGCGTCTCGCTCCTTGGAGACCGTCAGCAAACCGATGCTGTTGGGGCACGGCAGGTTCAGGCGTCCGGGCACGGGCCCGACGAAATCGGTCCCCGGCGCGCCCACCATGATGTTGGTCTGCTGAATGCCGAGCTCGAAGTCGCCGCGCGCGAGGAAGAAGGTGACCGGGCCGCTGCCGCCGCCGGTGAGAACGATCTTCGGCTTCAGCTGCTCGGTGAGCCCGAGCTCAGCGATTCCCTTAGCGGCGTTGTCGCCGCTGCAGCCGCGTGAATAGCCGATCGACTTCGCCGCCAACAATGCCTTCGCGTAGGCCTCGACCGTGCCGATGTCGGGCTTGGGCGCGCCGGCGCGGACCGAGACGCCGAGCGGAGCGAGCATATAGGGCGTCGCGCTGCCGGCGACGATCCGGCCTTTCTTGACGAGCGCCTCGATCGCCTCGGGACCGCCCGCGATCAGGTCCGCGGGCCCGCTCGCGATCCGCTCCTCCAGCGCCTTGCCGGTTTCCTGCAGCACCGTCACCTTGTGCCCGCTCTCGCGCGCGAAGGCGGCGGCGAGCTCGTTCAGCCCGGGCGGATTGCCCTGGCTCGCCAGGACGATGATCTCGGCCGCGTGCGACATGGCGCCCCCCGCTATGCTTGCGATCACGAATGCGACAGCTCGCGCGAAGTGATGCATTGGGCCTGATTAGCGCGGCGGCGGAAAAATGTCCAACGGAGAAATTAGTATTGTGTCCCCGGAATTACCGCTCAGTTTGTCCTTCGGCGACTGCGGGTATAATCTCGGGACATAGACGATCAGACATACGGCAGTCAAGGAGAAATCCCATGTACCGTATATGCATGGCGGCTTTTCTGTCTCTCCTCCTCACGGCTTGCGCGAGTCAGCAAAAGGCCGCCACGGTCGACGTGCCGGACAACCTCAAGCCTCGCGCCAACGAATCGCTGGCGATGATCGCTTCCGCCAAAGGCGTGCAAATCTACGAGTGCCGGGCGAAACAGGGCCAAGCCGGCGCCTACGAATGGGCATTCGTCGCTCCGGAGGCCGATCTGTTCGATGCGAGCGGGAAGAAAATCGGCAGACACTATGCCGGTCCGCATTGGGAAGCGACCGACGGCAGCAAGGTCGCGGGCACAGTGAAGGAAAGCGCCGCCGCGCCGCGGGCCGACGCCATACCCTGGCTGATGCTCGCCGCGAAGTCCGTCGGCCCGGAAGGCTCGTTCAGCAAGATGACCAGCGTACAGCGCCTAAACACCGCCGGCGGCGCAGCGCCTAAAACCCCTTGTTCCCAATCTAGCGTCGGGACAACTTCACGAGTACCCTACACGGCGGACTATTACTTCCTGACTGAGAAGTAAGTTTTCGATCATAGTCTTGGCGTTTGATCACAAAAAATGGCCTTCAAAGATGACAATTCAAGAAACAAGACCTGACCCCGAGAATTCCCGCTTGCGCGAATACGTTTCCCGAGGCCCACAGCGCGAGCGCGCCGATCAGCAATGCCGTTAACCGAATAGAATGAATATTCCCCATTTCCCCACCTCCCCACAAAATTGATAGAAATCCGTAGTACATGGCCGGTATTGAAGTCAAGTAAACAGGCGAAGGCTTGGAGGCAAATCTTGCGACCGGCGTAGCTCTCGACCTGGTCTTTGCCGATCGCGTTGACGGCGAAGGTGCTCGCCTCGCGGCCGATGCTAGCTCGCCTTCCTCATCTCGCCGGCGAGGATCTCGTTGACCAACGACTGGTAAGGCAATCCTTTCTTCTTCGCCGTCCGGCGCAGCCAGCCGAGCACGCTCGCGTCCAGGCGGATCGCGATCAGCTTCCTCGGCTCGTCGCCCAACGTTGGCCGTCCGACGCGGCGCATACGCGCAAGCTGCCGCTCGGAGAGCTCCGGTATGTCGGAGAAATCAATCTTGCGCGTAGCTTTTCCTTTCTTTGCGGCTCGCGCGCCGCGCGCTGATGATCCTCGTGATCTCTTCATCGCCTTGTCTCCTTATCGTGTACGCTATAACCAGCACCCGCCCCGAAGCGCTCCGCGCCAGGCGCAATCTTCGCGCCTCGGCAGCCGAATGGGCCAGATCGTCGCCGTCGAGGCCGTCCGGGTCGAGGAACGCCGAAGCCGCTTCCTCGAACGAAACTCCGTGCTTTCGCTGATTGGCCGCCGCCTTGCGGGCATCCCAATCGAACATCTAATTATGTATATACTAAATTAAGACGGCGCGCAACGCCGGGGAACCCGCGAGCGGAACGAAGTCGAAAGGCTCCGAATACCACGGGGCACGGGCACACCGTGCCCCTACGAAAGGCTGCGATACCGCTTGTCATTGAGCCGCCGCAGCCGAAGAGTCCTTCCGGATTCGGAGAGATGCCCCCCTCAGCATAACAAATGCGATCTTCAGCGTTCCGTTTTATGTAGGGGCACGGCGTGCCGTGCCCAATCTCGATCGTTAGCGGCGCGTTGCCGCACGGCCTTTATGTCGTCCGGCTCTCGCTACTTTTTCACAGTGACGACGTGCGCCGAGATTTTGCCGTCGACGGCGCCGCTGCCGAAACGCGCCGCAATCGCGCGGCTCGCGACCGCGGTCGCCTCGGCGAGCTTTCCGGGATCGCGCGCCTCGATCTCATTTCTGAGCGGCGTTCCCTGACAATATGCGACCGCCGGGATGTCCGGCGAGGCCGCGCGGCTGCGCGCCGCGACTGTATCTATGCGCGGGGCGGCGGCGAATCCCCCGGCCGTCACATCGCGCCGGACGGCCTCGCGATCGTGATAGCCGTGCGGCGTGCGCGCCAGAAAGCGCGGCGGATCGCCGGGGAAGAGCGTTCCCACCGCTCTCGTGACGATATCGGCGAACTCGTTCTCCTCGATCCGATCCCATACGCTGAAGATGAAAACGCCTCCGCTCCGCAGCACGCGGCGCGCCTCCGAGAATGCCTTCGCCTTGTCGGGAAAGAACATGGCGCCGAACTGGCAGACGACGGCGTCGAAGGTGTCCTCGCCGAACGGCAGCTGCATGGCGTCCGCTTGACGCCACTCGACCGGCCGCGCCGTCCCCACTGCGGCAGCTTGATCGAGCATCGCCTGATTGAGATCGGTCGCGACGATTGCGACGATTCGGGGGAGCGCCGCTGCGAGAGCGCGGGTGACTGCGCCGGTTCCGGTGGCGATTTCCAATACATTCGAGGCGGATACGCCGCTCAGCCGGCGGGCCAGGTCCGCCGCGTACGGCTCGAAGATCAGCGGCACCAGAACCGTATCGTAGAGCTTCGCGATCGAGCCGTGAAAATTTTTGTCGGGGTCAGAAGCAGCCATCGCTCAATCTCGCTTACCGTCATCCTTTTCCGCTTCGCGTAGCTCTCCACCTGGTCTCTGCCGAGCGCGGCAACGGCGAAGGTGCGCGGCAGAACCTCTCTTCATTGCTTGACGTAGGGATATTCAGCACCAGAATTGATCGTGATTTTAAACCAAAGAATCTCGGCCGGTAGAGATGCAAAGTCCGGCTGGCTTGTACGCCAATCCCGCTTGAGGTGTCCGAAACCGTCCACGACAAATACTAAACCTTTGAATTTTATGCGACTGTCTTTTGTATCGAATGTCCATGTGCCGGACGACGTGACCGGCGGCTCCCCGGGTATTTCGACTTTCTGACTAAAGCTGCCGTCGGAGTTCAGTACGAGCGTCTCCCTGCCGAATGGATACGCCGCGACATATGTGCCGGGAATTTTTTCGACTAGTACCGACTTCCAACACCCAGTCACAAACAAAAGTGCAAGAAAGAAAGTTACGGCCCGAAGCGCTCGATTTATGCTCACTTCCCCGCCTCGTACCCGAGCACCGGCCCGAGCCATCGCTCCACCTCTTGCACCGTCATCCCCTTCCTTTTCGCGTAGCTCTCGACCTGGTCCTTGCTGATCGCGGCGACGGCGAGGTAGCGCGCCTCGCGGTGGGCTCTCACCGTTTTTTCTCGCGCTTCTCTCTTAGAAATCGCCATTCGGAAAAATACCAGGTTCCTGCACCGAACAGAGCGCCGCCGCACGCCCACAGACCTGCTTGCCACAGAAGTCGTGACGGCGAAGGCGATTGATTGCCTCGAAATGCAGGCACGATCGCCATGAAGACGTACATCCATACGCCCCATTTCA
>DATJFG010000126.1:0-6692 GCA_035495775.1 Verrucomicrobiia bacterium
GAAGGCGATGACCTTCGCGCCGGCTGTCTTGAGCTTGCGAATCAGTTCGGCGTGGAGCGTCCGCGGCCACGGCCAGGGCATGTCGAGCTCGTCGAACGAGTCCTGGTCGATATTGACGATGACGATCGGGAGCTTGTGCGCAATCGGGCCGCGGATTTGAAAACGCAAGTCGAGGGTTTTGTATTCTAAGACATTCAGAAGACCGCGTTGATGCGCGAAGAAGACGAGCGCGGCCAGGCCGGTGCCGATCAGCAGCTGGCGCAGGACCTTATTGCCCGCCGCGGCGATCGCGGCAGCCGCCGAGCTTTTGAGCAAGTTTTGCATCGTCTGAGGTGCGAGAGTAAAGAGCGCAGCCGGCCGTGTCAAGCTGCTGTGATTGACGCTTTTTTTGTGTTATCGTTTTTGAAGTTTATGACCGAAATTCAGTCGACGGACGCTTTTTACATGGAACAGGCGCTCGCCGAAGCGAGGCTCGCCGCGGCGGCGGGAGAGATACCCGTCGGCGCGATCGTCGTTGCGGACGACGCGATTATCGCGCGCGCGTATAACCGCCGCGAAGAGCTTCAGAGCCCGACGGCGCATGCTGAGACGATCGCGCTGGAAAGGGCGTCACAGGAGCTCAAGAGCTGGCGGCTGGAGCAATGCTCCATTTACGTCACGCTCGAGCCCTGCATCATGTGCGTCGGCGCGTTGCTTCAGGCGCGCATCGCGCGGCTGATTTTCGGCTGCCGCGATCCAAAAGCGGGCGCTGTTCGCTCGCTCTATCGGCTGTGCGAAGACCCGCGGCTCAATCACCGCGTGCCGGTGACCGCCGGTGTTCTTGAGAACGAATGCGGGGCGATCTTGAGCGACTTTTTTATCGATTTAAGAAATAAGAAGCGAGAAGCGTTCGCCGATCAGTTCGCAGCGAAGCTATGAGTAGGCGCAAAGTTTAAAACTTCCCACAGCGGAGAGGTGGCCGAGCCCGGTTGAAGGCGCTTGACTCGAAATCAAGTGTACCCGGAAGGGTACCGGGGGTTCAAATCCCTCCCTCTCCGCCAATTTCTTCTAATCCCGGATTTATTCTAGATCTCGCAGATGGTTTGATCGAAAATCAAACTGCATCTGAATAGCCCAAAACACTTTCAGCAATTCACCGACAAGCAATACAAGCTGGCTGCGGCGGAGATGTGCGGGGTCGCATACACGTCGAAAGTGATCGAAATTGCAGCGAGTTTGGACAAAAAGCGCGATGCGGATATTCCAATGCATGGGAAAAAGGTGTGCATGATTTTCAAAGCTAAGAAAACCGATAAAAAATAATGCTTTCACATAGTAAATCGTCTTGCTTATCGCAGATATCGGGGCCTTTAGTGTGGCATGCGCTTTGCTCATTTTTAGTGGGAATAATTCAGGTATTGCGTATGTCTCAGGACTCTACGGCATTTCCCGCCCGCATCGACCGCAGGCTTAGTCTGTTTTTATTGACGCTGTTTGTGCTCGTTGTCGTTGTCGGCGGCACCTCGCTCTATTTTACCCGCGTGATCTTTATCTCCGTCCAGGAGGTGAAAAAAGAAAGCGAGCGTCTCGACGTCATCAATCGAATTCACTACATGGTTCACCATATGATCGAGGAAATCGACAATGCCGCGCTTCATTTGGCGTCCTTTAGCGAAGACGGCCGCGCCGCCTATTTTATGGAGCTCCGCGCGTTGCTGGAGCGCTATGGCAAAGACGGCGCCGAAGCCGTTCTCATGACGGAATTCTCCCGGGAGATCGGAGATTTGGATGTGCATTCGCAGAGGGTCGTTGGTCGGACCCAAGAAACATCGGCAATTCAGCCGCCCCTCGCGGAGCTGCGTGCTTTGGGAGAAACCTCGGCTCGGATACAGGCGCTCGCGCACGGCATGACAGCCGCCCATCGATCGCATATGGACGAGCTGGTTCAGAGCAACTCGTGGAAGATGGAGGTGGTTTTTTGGCTGTACGGCGGTTTTGTCGCCGGCGGATCGCTTTTGATCATAGCCTCGAGTATGTTTTTTTTCCGCGGCATCGCTCAACCGCTGCGTCGATTGTCACTTGCGGCCGGAGAAATCGCCGCCGGTAATCGTGGTGAAAAGGTGACCGTGGCGTCCAGAGATGAAATCGGACAGCTCAGTCATGCGTTCAACGTCATGGTCGATCGCCTGAAAGAGAACGAACAGGAACTGCGGGGGATGGCGACGCTTAAAGAACGGGAGAGGATCGCGCAGGAGCTGCACGACACGCTCGCGCAGGAACTCGCCGTTCTGCAAATCAAATTAAACGAGGCGGAGGCAAACTTACCATCGGACGCGGCGCGCGCGCGGGACGCTTTTGTAGAAATTCATAAAATCACCGGGCGCGCATATGAAGAGCTCCGTCAGGCGATCTTCGGCCTGCACACGATGGTGTCGAAGAGCCTCGGGCTCATTCCGACGCTCACCGAGTATCTCCACGACTACAGTCACATGACGAAGATCCCGGTGTCGCTGAAAGTCGCCCGGCCCGAGGCTTTGCGGTTTGCTCCGGATGTCGAAGTTCAGTTGATTCGAATCGTCCACGAAGCGCTGACCAATGTGTTCAAGCACGCACAGGCGCGTCATGGTACCGTGAACCTTGAAGCCGCCGACGGTTTCGGCCAGATCATGATAGAGGACGACGGCAGGGGCTTTGTCTTGTCAGATTCGCCCGACAACGGCCTGCACTTGGGTCTTAAAACGATGCGGGAGCGCGCCGAAGCCGCCGGCGGAAAACTCACGATAAACAGCGTATCCGGAAAAGGGACTCAAGTTGTTGTATGTCTGCCTCTCGATGAGAGGACGCCATGAATTCGATACGGGTCCTGTTGGTTGACGACCACCCGCTTTTCCGCACAGGGCTCGCGGCGCTCTTGGCGAAGGAAGGCGGCTTTGAGATCGTCGGAGAAGCGCAGGATGGAATCGAAGCCTTGGCCAAGGCGAAAGAGCTCAAACCGGAACTCGTTCTCATGGATATTTCCATGCCGCGCTGCGACGGCCTTGAGGCGACGCGGCGCATCCGCAAGGCTCTTCCTTGGATCAAGATTGTCATGCTGACGATCCTCGAGACCGAAAAGAAACTTTTTGAAGCGATCAAAGCCGGCGCCGACGGATACATATTGAAGAATGTGAAACCGGAAGCGCTATTCGCTACTCTTCGCGGCATTGCCGCCGGCGAGGCGGCAATCTCGCAAGTTACGGCAAATAAAATCATCGGCGAGTTTGCCGAGCCGCCGCAAGAAGGCCGCGACAATCGAGAAGATCTCACCGACAGAGAACGTGAAGTGCTGCAGTTCTTAACTCAAGGACTCACTAACAAAGAGATCGGCCAGAAATTGAACGTCGCCGAGAACACCGTCAAGAACCATCTCAAGAATATTCTCGGCAAGCTGCAAGTCGAAAACCGCGTCCAGGCCGCCACGCTCGCGCTCAAAGAAGGCCTCACGGGCGGTGAAACTCCCAACTCCTGAAACGATGCGGAGCATCTCTTGGATCTCCGTCGAGTTTCCTCGCGTATCGAAATCCAAAATCGGTTTCGCATACCTGCAAACTAGGCTTCCTTAATTCTTAAATTTAAGGAAATCACCCGAGCCATGTTACGAGAATCATAGCTCTTTCGGGCTATTACCATTTTCGACGATAGTCCAATTTCACTGCGAATTTTCTTCAAGACAAGCCGACGCTCTTTGCGGCATAGGTCTTGCTCTTCCTCTAGCACCAAAGCGGTCGGCTCGCGGCTCTCGGCGGGTGAGTGATCACCTGGAGAAGCCCGAGCTGAAAAAAGAGGAAGAAAAAAGATGAAACGCAAACTCCTTCACATGGCAGCTTTTTTGACGGTCGCGTTGCCGCTGCTGCTAATTAGCGGACACGCGATGGCGGCATACCAAGGCGATGGAGCTGTTCAAAACGGAGTCACAGGCACGTGGCTCACACCGAACGATATGGTCTGCGTCGTCGGCGTTCATCTCGACGGCACGCTCGATATCGCCAGCGGTATCACCAACTCGAGGCAATGCATCTATTACACCACCGGATTGACGAGTATGGCGCCGCTCGATGTCACATCCACGAGCACTTGCGGAGCCGCCGGGAATTTAGCCTGTAACTCGTCGGCGAATTGCACAGGCACGCGACCGAGCACGAAAGGCAGCCTCACATGGGTCGGCGGATCGGAAAATAAATGCTACGATTCCGCTCCCTGCACCGTCGCCGGCGCTGTTGGAAACGTCGACGGCGCGAAACATTCGATCACGACCAGCATATGCGTCGACGGATCCGGCAACGGCATACCGCTGACGGACTTGGACCGCACTTATTCGATGTGCACGGCTTTAGGCGGCACATGGAAACAAACATCGACCACGGCTCCATATCCGGGAGCTCCCGGAACCTATCCGACTCCCGGCTTCGGCGGCGCCTGCGTCGCGTACGGAAGACAATTCAAAGGTCAGGATGCCGATGGCACTCCCTTAGCCTTCGGCACCAAAGGCACGAGCACCGCGGACGCGGGGTTCTGTTACGCCTCGATGAACATGACGACCGCTTTTGCGACTCCCGCGACACAATGTCCCGCCAGCGACAGCAGCGGGCACCCGAATTCGGGGTTCAACTCGTCGACCACGTATGACTGGTCATACGCCAGCAGCAAGTGCACCTACGCCAAGGGTATCGCCGGTTACCCGACTTCCACGATGACAAAAGCCAACGGCAGCACAGTCTCAACCGGCACGTTCGTGGACCTGAGCGCTTACACCACCATGGGCGACTGCCTCGCGAACGGCGGCAGCTGGGCCAATTGGATCGGTCAGCCGAGTTCTACGACTACCGTTGCGACTAAAGACAGTGGCGGCAATCCAAAGCCTTCAACGATTGCCGCATGGGATTTAACGAGGCAGGCCCCGGATGCTGATAACGGCTGTCTCCACTGCCACAGCACACTGACGCAATACAACGGTCCGGCCGAGAGATGGAAAGACAGCTATTTAAAGACGGGGCATAAAAATATGCTGAGGAAGGTCACGCCCGGGAAGATCTGGGCCGGACCGAATATCGAGGGCGACATAGAGCCTTATACCGACGCCGCGACCGGGCCGCTCGATTTCACTAACGCGAAGGCGTGGATCAACGGCGCGTGGCAGGATCTTCTATACATCTTCGGCGATTGGATGGCGCCTCCGCCGGCCGGTCTGGATGTGATTGTCAATATCAACGGGTCGGCAAAGTACAACGGAACGAGCAACTACAGCTGCGCCGCCTGCCACACCACGGGCTGGAGCAACGCGAGCAGCGGCCTTTGCAGCCTTTCCTCATACACGTCATCAGGAGCCTGCACCGGCGCTGGGGGTACCTGGTATCCGCTCGTCGGCGTGCAGGGAATCGGCACGCCCGGTTTTACTCCGCCTCAGCCGACAGATTCTTTCCCGTTGATCAATTTCACGGGTGCGGGCAAGTGGAATCTCGAGGGCATTCAATGCGCAAGGTGCCATAATGCAACCGCCGTTAAAGTGACGGACACGCAGATTGCGGCGAGCGCGTTTCCGTCGACCCATGTCACCTCCGGCGGCATGGGCGCGCTCGCAAACGGCGTCGGCCGCACCAATCTCTGTTTCGGCTGCCATCAGAGCATCGCGAAGACGCTGAATGGCACCGGCCCCGACGCGGATCTGAACCACCCGGAATATATTCCGGTGAAGAATACCGGGACCGGAAACCCCGCCGATCCGCCGTCAGTTTCGTATATTCCCGAGTTCAACGGCCATGTGATCGGGAACTCGTTCTTGAACAGCTCGCACGCGAGGTTCACCGGAAGTATCGTGCCGAATGCGCTTGGAAAGTACGATCTGCAGGACACGACGGGCAACGAGAACGGAAACGCCTCCAAGTACAGCAGCAAATTCCAGGGCTCTACCTGCTGGCAGTCACCGACGAGTTCCAGCCCGGCGAAGACCATGATCGTCGGCGGAGAGATCAAGGAAATAAAGACGCAGGCGGATTGTGAGGGCCTCTACGGCGTAGGGTCGTGGCGCTCGGACCTACAGGGCACCTGCGTCACCTGCCACGACGTTCACAACAGCCTCTTTGTCGCTGAGACAAGAGAGGCGGCTCTCAGGAAAGTATGCACCGACTGCCATACCAATTCGATTCAGCGACTGTGGCATCCGACTGGCCAAGGAACGCCGTTGGATGTTCCGGAGCCCTATGAAGCGTGCGTGACGTGCCATATGCCGAAGGCGACTCCTTCGGGCTTTCCGATGCACGTGTATAGGATCAACTCCGACGCCGGCTACAGCACCTTCCCGACCGCGGCGGAGTTCGGCGTCGGCGCCACGGCGACCAAGAAGATCGCGAACACGGCCCCTGACGGGAGCTATACGAACGCGGTCTGGGTCGACGTCGACTATGCCTGCGGGCAGTGCCACGGCGGCAGCTTCGGTCCGGACGCGACCAAGAATGGCGCGCCTTACTACACCAAGGAGGGTCTCGCCCATTATGCCAAGGACATGCATAATCCCGGCCCGATCATCTCGGCTGCAACGAACATCAGTGGTTTCACCGTGACGCTCACGGATTCATCGGTGGACGATTCGATTATTTTCCCGCCGAATGCCGTCACGATCGATTGGGGCGATAAGAAGGAGAAGTCTACAGGGAATCCGGGCCAGGTCTTCACGCATA
>DATJFG010000127.1:0-14840 GCA_035495775.1 Verrucomicrobiia bacterium
CGTGATCGACAAATCTAAAAGTATGGACCCTGAGACCAATCCATTGGGGGAAAACCGCATTCTCTACGCCAAGGAGATTGCGAAGCGGGTCATCTCGCAGCTTGGCGACGAGGACTACATCGGCGTACTGGGCTTCGACACCGCGCCGTTCCCGGTGGTCCAGATAGATACAGTCAAGAAAGTCCGCGCAAGCTTTGGGGCCCAGATCGATCGGCTGGTACCGAAGGGCAATACGGAGATTATCCCGGCGCTCCGCGAGGCGATGGCGCAGCTTCAACGGCAGACCGCCGACGCCAAATACGCGATTCTCATCACTGACGCCGATAACGTCGGCGGCCGACCGAGTGAGTACACCGACCTGGTCACGCGAATGAGAAACGAGGCGAAGATCGTCGTCTCCGCCGTCGGCGTCGGGCGTGGCGTGGATGAAGCTCTGGTCAAGCGCATCGCGACATACGGCGGCGGAAAATATCATATTCCAAGAAACCTGAAAGATTTTCCGACGTTCGACTTCGAACGCGAAGCAAAGACCGCTTCACCTCCCCAAAAAGCACAGGCGCGTCAGTTCAGACCCGTGGCGGCGGCGAATTCCGACATCCTGGCGGCGCTCGCGACGCAGCAGTTTCCGCTGATCGGGGGACATGTAGAATCGGAGCTTAAGAAAGATGCCCGTCTCGATCTCATGGTACACAGCGAAGGCAAGGACGATCCGATCCTTGCCTCATGGAATTATGGCAAGGGAAAAGTCGCCGTCTTAACCATCGATCAGTCGGGCCGCTGGTCGCGCGATTGGATCGGCTGGAGCGGCCTCGAAAGGTTCTGGGGGCGCGTCTTCGAATGGCTCAAGCCGCAGCGCGAGACGTTGCCGCCGCATGAGGCACGCCTTAATCAATCCGGCGATCAAGCGATTTTAGACTTTTATCTCTACTCCGCGGAATTGGACGGCAATCCATTCCATTATGCTTACACGGGACCTAAAGGCGTTAAAGGCGACGGCATGCTTAAGCGGCTCGCGCCCGGACACTATCAGGCGGCGCTGCCCTTCACCGCGTCGGGTGATTACCGCATTGAATTGCAGGAGGAGCGTCGTGACCGAAGGGTGACCTATCCTTCGCTGGGTTATACCCACAGACCCGAGAATAGGGCGGAAGTCCCGACGAGCGACTTCAATATGGCGCTGCTGGAGCGGATCGCCCGTGGGACGGGGGGAGCGGTGAATCCGGCTGGGATAACGCCAGCCAACTTAGCGCCGCTCGCACAGCGAGTGACGCCACTACATTCTTATCTCATTTTCGCCGCCGCCCTGCTCTTTCTCGGCGAGATCTTTGTGCGGCGTCTCCTGCTAAACGCAGGCTAGCGTGCGAAAATCACCTTAAATCCCCTCAGGGAAATTACTGTGTTGACAACTCCCGTCAAAACGGGTTAAAAACAGCGAACTTTTGCGAAACGCTCGAAAGAGACGAATGTAGAAATTAGGCGCTAAAAAACGCGCTCAGCCCTCGATCTCATGGCTTTCAGACTCATCCTCACGACTGGTACTCTCATCGGGGTGCTGGTGCTGCCCCCGGCTTCAACTCCAGCCGGACAGACTTTCGCTTCTGATAACGCAGAATCACTTCTACCCAACCTTAAAGAGACACCAAAGAAACTCGGCGCCCCCGTTCTTCCCCCGCCCGATCAGGACTTGGGAGTTCCCGAGGCGCTCCGCGCGCTCAAAAGAGTCAGCTACAAGATTCAGCCCGGTGATACGCTCACGAAGGTGCTGGCGCACTACGGCGTGTCGCTTCAAGATCGCCGGCGCTGGCAGCAGTCGATTCAGAGAAATCTCCCGCTGAGCGCTTTCCGGCCGGGCAAAGAAGTCGAGCTTTACCTCACGCAGCCGGAAAAGGGCAGAGAACAGCTGAAGGCCATCGAGGTCGAGCAGAGCGCGGACTCAATCCTTACCTGGGAACGCGGCATGCGCGGGATCGTTTTCAGCAAGCGCGAGAAGCCCTACGACGTTGAGATCAAGACCGCCGGCGGCGTCATCGAGAGTACCTTACTCAACGACGGCGCCCGCGTCGGTCTCAATCCCGGGCTGCTCTCCCAACTCGCCGACATGTTTTCCTGGGAAGTCGACTTCGATAGGGAAATGCAAAAAGGGGACAGTTTTAAGGTCGTCTACGAGCAGCGCTCCCGTCCCGGCGTCAACACGAAGCCGACGTTCCGCATCCTCGCCGCCGAGCTGATGAACTCCGGCCGGCGCTACTTCGCGATGTACTTCGAAAAGGAAAAGGGCCAGGGCGCATACTACGACGTCAACGGCCGGACGCTGGCGCGGGCATTTCTCCGATTCCCCCTCAACTTCATCGAAATCACCTCGACGTTTTCCGAATCCCGGCTTCATCCGATTCTCGGCATCGACCGGCCGCATCACGGCATCGATTTCGCGGCCAAGCTCGGGACGCCGGTGCGCGCGATCGCCGAGGGCAAGATCCTCTTTGCCGGCTGGAAGAAAGGCGGCTACGGCCGTTTGATCGAGGTCGAGCACGACGGCAATTACTCGTCGCGCTACGCGCACCTGCAAAGGTTGGCGAACGGCATTCGCAGCGGCGTCAAGGTTTTGAAGGGCCAGATCATCGGCTTTGTCGGGTCGACCGGGTTGAGCACCGGGCCGCACCTCCACTTCGAAGTCAATCACAACAACGAATACCTCGACCCCTTGAATTTCGACCCGCCGGCGGAATATCGGATCGAGCCGGCCCTGCTCAGGGTTTTTGAGAGCCGCAAGCAACTTTTCTTCACCCAACTGGCGGCGACGCCGCTTTCGTAATCTGCAGCGTATAATTCTATTTCTGGCTACCGGTGCAGGCGCGGGGTATGTGCCGTGGGCGCCGGGTACTGCCGGCACACTGATCGCGATTCCCCTCTCGCTCGCGCTCAACCGCCTCGCCGGTGATTCGCCGGCGCTGGCGGTGCTGACGCTTGCCGCCTTCACGGTTCTCGCCATCTGGTCGGCGGACAAGGCCGAGGCGGTTTTCGGCGAAAAAGACTGCCAGAAGATCGTCGTCGACGAGATCGCCGGCTTCATGGTCGCGAGCTTCGCCGCGCCGGCAAGGTTTGCGCCCCTCGTCGCCGCTTTCATTCTGTTCCGTTTTTTCGATATCATTAAGCCTTATCCCGCCAAGCGTGCGGAGCGACTGCCCGGAGGCACAGGCATCGTGCTGGATGATGTCGTCGCCGGTCTGTATAGTCTCCTGCTTGTCCGTCTTGCGTTGGCGTGGAACCTTTTATGATCCGAAAGGCAGCAATCTTAAGCACCGGCGACGAGCTCACGACCGGCAGAGTCGTCGACACCAACTCCACCCGCATCGCGGAGCGCTTGTTCTCTCTGGGGCTGGAGGTCGTCGCAGTGCTCAAGGTCGGCGACACGAAGGAGCGCCTCGTGTGGGCATTGGATCAGGCGCTCCGCCTCGGCGACCTCGTGATCGGCACCGGCGGTCTAGGTCCGACGGCGGACGATCTCACGACCGCGGTCGTCGCGGAATACTTCGGCCGCGCGCTCGTCACCGATCGGTCGATCGCCGACGCCCTCAAGCGCCGCTTCGAGGCGCGCGGTTTTCCGTGGACCGAGAACAATTTAAAGCAGGCGATGTTCCCGGAGGGCGCGGCGATCGTTCCCAACTCGGTCGGCACCGCGCCCGGCTTTCGCGTCGAGCGGGGCGGCAAGACACTCATCTGGCTCTCCGGCGTGCCGCGAGAAATGGAGGCGATGCTCAGAGATTCCGTCCTTCCGTGGATCGCCGAAGCGAGCGGCGCCGGCGAAGTGTCGGTCGCGACGTTCAAGATCAACGGCTTGACGGAGTCGAAGCTCGACGACTTGGTCAAGGCCGTTTCTTTACCACCACAGGGCCGGCTCTCTTTTCGGGCGCACTATCCCGACCTGACGTTGAAGCTGACCGTCCGAGGCGGACAGAGCGACCATGACTTCGCAGAGCTGACGGCGCAGATCAGGCGGGCGCTCGGCGGACATGTTTATGCCGAAGCGGACATGACGCTCGAAGAGATCGTCGGCAAGCTGCTGCGAGAAAAGGGCTGGTGGCTCGCGCTCGCCGAGTCGTGCACGGGCGGCGCGATCGCGGCGCGCATCACGCGGGTTCCGGGAAGCTCGGACTATTTCAAAAGCTCGGTCGTGAGCTACTCGAACGAGTCGAAGGTTCATTTTCTCGGCGTCAAGCAAATGACGCTTGACGAGCACGGCGCGGTCAGCCGCGAAACGGCCATCGAGATGGCCGAGGGCGCGCTTGGCGCGAGCGCGGCCGACATCGCGCTCAGCACGACCGGCATCGCCGGGCCCGCGGGCGGCAGCGAGGCCAAGCCCGTCGGCACGGTCTGGATGGGGCTTGCGCGGCGCGACGGCAGCGAGGCGCGGCTCTTTAAGTTTTCCGGCGACCGCGAGCGCGTGATCAACGGCGGCGCGCAGGCGGCGCTCAACTGGCTCAGGACGGCCTTGCTCTAGCCGTGGCGCGCCTCTTTGTTGCGATCCGAATCGCACCCGAAGTCGCCGATCGCCTCTGTCAGGCTCAAGCGGAGCTGGAGCCGATTCTCAGCGACATCCGCTGGATCAAGCGCGAGGGCCTGCATCTCACGCTCAAGTTTTTGGGCGCCGTCGAAGAGGCGAAGATACCCGGCATCCAAAGCGCGCTCAAGAAGGCGCTCGCAGCGCTGCCGCGCTTCACGGTTTCGTGTAGAGGTTTGGGCGTATTTCCTGCTATAAGGAGGCCCAGGGTGCTCTGGGCCGGCCTGGAGGGCGGGGCGCTGCCGAGCCTCGCCGCGGCGACTGATGCCGCCCTCGAGCCGCTGGGCTTTCGGCGCGAAGCGCGCGAATTCAAACCGCACCTGACGATCGGGCGCTGGCGCGAAACCGCCCGCGGCGATGACGCGCTGCGCAGCGAGCTCGACCGCTGGCGGCATCACGACTTCGGCGCGTCGGCGGTCGACGAGGCGGTGTTGTTCCAGAGCGTGCTCAACCCGCGCGGGGCGGTGTACACGGTGTTGACGGTTTTTCCGCTGCGAAAGGATTAATCAGGGAGGATTGAATGGATACCAATCGCGAGAAGGCGATCGATCTCGCCGTCAGCCAGATCGAGAAACAGTTCGGCAAGGGCGCGATCATGAAGCTCGGCGAAGGCGGGCTGATCAAGGACGTCGCGATCGTCTCCACCGGCTCGCTCGGACTCGACCTCGCGCTCGGCATCGGCGGCGTGCCGCGCGGACGCGTGCTCGAGATCTACGGGCCGGAATCCTCCGGCAAAACGACGCTCGCGCTCCACATCGTCGCTGAGGCGCAGAAGGCCGGCGGCATCGGCGCCTATATCGACGCGGAGCACGCGCTCGACCTGGCCTACGCGAAAAAATTAGGCGTCCACACCGACGATCTGTTGATCTCCCAGCCCGACCACGGCGAGCAGGCGCTCGAGATCGCCGAGACGCTGGTCCGGAGCGGCGCGGTCGACGTGCTGGTCGTCGACTCGGTCGCGGCCCTCGTCCCCAAGGCGGAGATCGAGGGGGAGATGGGCGACGCTCACATGGGTCTCCAGGCGCGCCTCATGTCGCAGGCGCTGCGCAAGCTCACGGCGACGATTGCGCGCTCGCAGACCGTCGTTATCTTCATCAACCAGATCCGCATGAAGATCGGCGTGATGTTCGGTAACCCCGAGACGACCACCGGCGGCAACGCGCTCAAATTCTATGCCTCCGTGCGCATGGACATCCGGCGCATCGGCGCGCTCAAGGAGGCGGACGCGGTCGTCGGCGGCCGCACGCGCGTCAAGGTCGTCAAGAACAAGATGGCGCCGCCGTTCAAGGAGGCGGAGTTCGACATCCTCTACGGCACCGGCATCTCGCTCGAAGGCGAGCTCGTCGACATCGGCAGCGATATGGGCATCGTGGAAAAGAGCGGCGCGTGGTACTCGTTCAACGGCGACCGCATCGGCCAGGGACGCGACAGCGCCAAGGAATTTTTAAAGGCCCATCCCGATATCGCGAAAGATATCCGCGAGAAGATCCTCGACAAGGCGGGCGTCAAGCGGGCGCACGCGCCTGAACCGGCAGCGGCGATGGCGCCGGATAAGCAGAAGGAGAAGAGCAAGAGCAGATAAAATCTCGCGTTTTGAATGTTGAATGATGAATTCCGGACTGCGTAATTCAAAATTTAAAATTCAAAATTCAAAACTGCGAAGCGGCGACGCCGACGAAGCTTATAACCGCGCGCTGCGGTTTCTCGCCTATCGCCCGCGCAGCGCGGCGGAGTTGAGCGCGCGACTCGCCCGGGCCGGTTTTCCTCCTCACGAGATCGAAGCCGCTCTGGAAAAGCTCCGGAGCTTGAAGCTCCTCGACGACGAGGCCTTTGCCCGCAGTTTCGCGCAGGGTAGAATAGAAAATCGCAGTTACGGCCCGCTCCGGCTCGAGCGCGAGCTGAGACTCAAAGGCGTCGCGAAGCCGCTGATCGAGCGCATTCTCGAAGAAAGCTTCGGAGCCGAGCAGGGCAAGACGCGCGCGCGGGCGCTTCTGGAGCGGCGCTTTCGCGGCCAGGATTTGAACGATTTGAAAATCGCGCGCCGCGCGGTGGGGTTTTTAAGACGCCGCGGCTACAAGGACGCCGTGATCTCGGAGATATTACGGCAGCCGGTGGGAGATGATTGACGGAATGGCAACCGGAAACGAAATTCGAAAATCCTTTCTCGATTTCTTCGCCAAGAAAGGCCACACGATCCTGCGGAGCGCCTCGCTCGTGCCCGAGAAGGACCCGACGCTGCTCTTCACCAACGCCGGCATGGTCCCGTTCAAGAACATCTTTCTGGGCGTGGAGAAGCCGCCGTACGTGCGCGCGGCGGACGCGCAGAAATGCCTCCGCATCAGCGGCAAGCACAACGATCTCGAAGCGGTCGGCCGCGACACTTATCACCACACCTTTTTCGAGATGCTCGGCAACTGGTCGTTCGGCGACTATTACAAGAAAGAGGCGATCGAGTGGGCGTGGGAGCTGCTCACCAAAGAATGGAAGCTGCCGCCGGATCATCTCTGGGCCACCGTCTATAAGAACGACGACGAGGCGGAGCGGCTCTGGCTCCAGATCAGCGGCCTCCCGAAGGAGCGCGTGCTCCGCTTCGGCGAGAAGGACAATTTTTGGGAGATGGGCGAGACCGGGCCGTGCGGCCCGTGCAGCGAGATCCACCTCGACCGCGGCCCCGATGCCTGCGACCAGAAGGGGGTTGCCGGCCACATCTGCCGGGTGAATGGCGACTGCGCGCGGTTTATCGAGCTCTGGAATCTCGTCTTCATTCAATACAACCGCAAAGAGGACCGCTCGCTCGAAGAGCTTCCCGCCAAGCACGTCGACACCGGCATGGGCTTCGAGCGCATCACCGCGGTGCTCCAGGGCGTGCTCTCGAACTACGACATCGATTCCATGCGGCGCCTCATCGCCGCGGCCGAGAAGCTCGCGGGGAAAAAGTACGGCAACGATGAGGCCACGGACATCTCGTTCCGCGTGATCGCCGACCACAGCCGCGCCGTGAGCTTTCTCATCGCCGACGGTGTGACACCGTCGAACGAAGGGCGCGGCTACGTGCTCCGGCGGCTGCTCCGCCGCGCGGCGCGCCACGGCCGCATCCTCGGCCTGACCGAGCCGTTTCTGCATAAGCTCTCGCGCGCCGTCGTGGAAATCATGGGCGACGCCTACCCCGAGCTGCGCCAGGAGCAAAAGCGCATCGCCGAGGTGATTCTCATCGAGGAGGAGCGCTTCGCCGAGACGCTGGAAAAAGGACTTGGGCTATTGGAGGAAGCGGTCGCGGAGCTCAAAAAGGGAAAACGCGGGATGCTTTCCGGCGAGGTCGCCTTCAAACTCTACGACACGTACGGCTTCCCGCTGGATTTGACCGAGGACATCCTCCGCAACGAAGGAATTCTCGTCGACGTCGGCGGCTTCGAGCGCTTGATGGACGAGCAGCGGAGCCGAGCGCGCGACGCGCGCGAGGTCGCACAGGGCGAAACGAAGATCGCGCTCGACCGCCCGGTGCGCTTCATCGGCTACGACCGGCTCGAAGCCGAATCGGAGGTTCTCGCGATGTACACCGGCGGCGCAGGCAAGCGCGAAGCCGTTGAGGGCATGGAGGTCGAGATCATCACCGCCGAGACGCCCTTTTATGGCGAGTCGGGCGGTCAGATGGGCGACCGCGGCACGATCCGCACCGCGCGCGGCGATCTCATGGAAATTCTCGACACGCAGCGGCCGACGCCGCAGCTCGTCGTCCATCGCGGCAAGGTCGTCAAAGGACGCGTCCAGGTCGGCGACAAGGTCGGGCTCGCCGTCGATCCTAAATATCGGCGGCGCACCGCGCTCAACCATTCCGCGACGCACATCCTCCATTCGGTCCTGCGCGAGGAGCTCGGGCAGCACGTGCGCCAGGCGGGATCGCTCGTCGCCCCCGACCGGCTGCGCTTCGACTTCAGCCACACCGGCTCGATCGCCGATGAGAAATTGGCCGATATCGAGCAGCGGGTCAACGAGCGGATTCGCGTCGACGCCGACGTGAACATCGAAGAAACGAGCTATGACGAGGCGGTGCGCCGCGGCGCGCTCGCCTTTTTCGGCGACAAGTACGGCGACGTGGTGCGCGTGGTCAGGATCGGCGATTTCTCGACCGAGCTCTGCGGCGGCACGCACGTCCACCGCTCGGGCGAGATCGGCGTCTTCAAGCTTCAGACCGAGGGCGGCGTCGCCGCCGGCGTGCGCCGCGTCGAGGCGGTCACCGGCGAGGGCGCGCTGGATCTCGTCCGCTCCTACGAGCAGCGCCTCAAAGAGATCGCCGGACTGCTCCGCGCCGCGCCGGACGACGCTGTGGAGCGCGTGAAACGCTTGCTCCAGCAGCAGCGCGAACTCGAGCGCGAGATCGAGACGCTGCGGGGCCAGCAGGGCAAGCATCAAATCCCCGAGCTGCTCGCGAAAAAACAGCAGGTCGACGGCGCCACGATCGTCGTATCGAAGGTCGACAAAGTCGACGCGAACCAGCTCCGCGAGCTCGCCGATCAGGTGAAAGACAAGCTCGGCTCCGGCGTCGTTTTTCTCGTGAGCGCCGGCGATACCAACGTCTCCATGGTCGCGTCGGTCTCGAAAGACCTGACCTCGCGCTATCACGCGGGGAATATTATCAAGCAGGTCGCGCCGATCGTCGGCGGCGGCGGCGGCGGACGGCCCGACTTCGCCCAGGCCGGCGGCAAGGACCCTTCCAAGGTGGACCAGGCCCTGGACAAAGTCAGGGAAATTGTTAAGGCTTCTTAGAGGGTCGAATAATCCCTTGATGCAGATCCACACCGCTAAAATCCGCGAGAAAACCCAGGGCCACTGCGACATCATCGATATCACGGCGAAAGTCAAAGACGAGCTCGAACGGCATAAAATTCACCGCGGCTTGGCGACGCTCTTCGTCTCGGGCTCGACCGCCTCGCTCACGACTATCGAATATGAATCCGGCGTGCTCCAGGATTTGAAAGAGCTGCTGGAGAAGCTTATCCCTTCCGACCGCCGCTATCACCACGACGACCGCTGGGGCGACGACAACGGCTATTCCCATTTGCGCTCGTCACTGCTCGGGCCGTCGCTCCAGGTGCCGATCGACGGCGGCAATTTACTGCTCGGGACCTGGCAGCAGATCGTGCTGCTCGATTTCGACAACCGGCCGCGCAACCGCGAGATCGTGCTGCAGATCATGGGAGAAAACGAGTGAAAGAAGAAAGCCGGCGAGCGACGGGCGAAGAGCACAAGACGCGGATCGATTTTCCCGACCCGCATCATTTCCGCGATCTTTTGGGACAGCACGACGAGCATCTGAAGATCATCCAGCACAGCCTCGGCGTCAAGCTTCACGTGCGCGGATCGAGCATCGAGGTCGAAGGCGATCCGGTCGAGAGCGAACTCGCGGCGAAGATATTGAAGCAGCTCTACGCCCTGCTGGAAAAAAATTATCCGGTCTACGGGAGCGACGTCGACTACGCCGTGCGCATCTTAAGCGGCGACCGGCGCGCCAACCTGCAGGACATCTTTCTCGACACGATCTACATCTCGTCGCACAAGCGCACGATCACGCCGAAGAGCGTGGCGCAGAAGGCCTACATCGACGCGATCCGCCGCTACGACATCGTCTTCGGCATCGGCCCCGCGGGCACCGGCAAGACCTACCTCGCGATGGCGATGGCGGTGGCGGAGCTGATGAAGAACAACTATGTGCGCATCATCCTGACGCGCCCGGCGGTCGAAGCCGGCGAGAAGCTGGGTTTTCTCCCCGGCGATTTGGCCGAGAAGGTTAATCCCTATCTCAGGCCGCTTTACGATGCGCTCCACGACATGGTCGAATTCGACCGCGCGCACAAGCTGGTCGAGCGCGGGACGATCGAGGTCGCGCCGCTCGCCTTCATGCGCGGACGGACCCTGAATGACTCGTTCGTGATCCTCGACGAGGCGCAGAACACGACCCCGGAACAGATGAAGATGTTTTTGACGCGCCTGGGCTACGGATCGAAAGCGGTCATCACCGGCGACGTAACGCAGATCGACCTCCCCGCCGGCAAGCCGTCGGGGCTGAAGGAAGCCTGGCGCATCCTCAACGACGTCGAAGGCATCCGCTTCGTCACCTTCACCGAACGCGACGTCGCGCGCCACCGCCTGGTCCAGGACATCATCGCCGCCTACGAGCGCGACGTGAAGCCGGACGGCGGCAACAACCCTTCATGAGCGTCGACATCGTGAGCCACGTGCGCGGGCGGAAGCTGCCGCTCCGCCGCATCAAGCGCACGGCGCAAAGGATTCTCGCCTTCATCGATCAAAGCGACAGCGAGTTGAGCCTCGCTTTCGTCGACAACGGCGCGATTCGAAAGCTCAACCGAAAATACCGCCACAAACCCAAGGCGACCGACGTTCTTTCTTTCTCCGCTAAAAATCATGCGAACGGCGGCCCCAGACTGCTGGGCGACGTCGTCATCTCGATCGACCAGGCGCGCGAGCAGGCGAAGACCGGCGGCTGGACGCTGGCCGAGGAGATCGAGCGGCTGTTGATCCACGGCATCCTGCATCTTCTCGGCTATGATCACGAGCGCTCGCGCAAAGACGCGATGATCATGCGCGCGCTGGAAAAAAAAATCTCCCGCGCGCTTTGTGGAAAGAGCGGTGCGGCGCTATAATAAACCCGCTTTAGGAATTCATCTTTATGTACGAGGAAACCCACGCCCAGCTCACCCGCCTCGAGGAGCGGCTCGACCAGCTCCGGAGGCGTCTTTGACTTCGACAGCAAGAAGAAACGCCTCGAAGAGCTGAACCAGCTCACCTCCAAGCCCGATTTCTGGAACGACGCCGACAAGGCGCAAACGATCCTCAAAGAGCAGGCCGGCATTAAGAACGCCCTCGATTCGTGGGAGAAATATCGCGCCGAGCTGGAAGAGGCGCGCTTCTTTCTCGATCTCTCCAGGGACGAGAAGAGCGAGGAGGCGCTCACCGAGGCGGCCGCCAAAGTCGCCAAGGTCGCCGAGGAACTGACGGAGGTCGAGCTCAAGCAGATGCTCGGCGACCCCGACGACGCGCGCAACGCGATCGTGGAGCTCCATCCCGGCGCCGGCGGCACCGAGGCGCAGGACTGGGCGGAGATCCTGCTGCGCATGTATCTCCGCTGGGCCGACCGCAAGGGCTACCGCCACGAGATCCTCGAATACCAGCCCGGCGAGGAAGCGGGCGTCAAGAGCGTCACCTTCACGATCGAAGGCCAATACGCCTACGGCTATCTGAAAGCCGAGGCGGGCATTCACCGGCTCGTGCGCATCTCGCCTTTCGACGCCAACTCGCGGCGGCATACCTCTTTCGCTTCCGTCTTCGTCTATCCCGAGGTCGACGACACGATCAAAGTCGAGATCAACGAAGCCGACCTCCGCATCGACACCTATCGTTCGAGCGGCGCCGGTGGCCAGCACGTCAACAAGACCGATTCGGCGGTGCGCATCACGCACCTTCCGACCAATATCGTCGTCGCCTGCCAGAACGAGCGCTCGCAGCACAAAAACAAGGCGATGGCGATGAAGATCCTGCGCTCGCGCCTCTACGAGGTCGAGCTCGAGAAGCAGAGAGAAAAGATGGAGGTCTATCACAAGACCAAGAAAGACATCGCCTGGGGTATGCAGATCCGCTCCTACGTGCTCGCCCCCTACCGCATGGTGAAGGACCACCGCACCGGCGTCGAGATCGGCGACGCCGACCGCGTGCTCGACGGCGACCTCGATAAATTCATTCAAACCTATCTTTTGCAGACGACCGACGGCCAAGCCGCGTCCAGTTAATGTCCACCGGAGGAGCCGCGAGCGCGCGCGTCATCGCTCTCTATGCCAGCGGCTTTCTCTGGAACGTCTGCATGGGCGCGCTCCAGGTCTTGGTGCCGCTCTATGGCCTCTCGCTCGGCTATTCGATCGTCACGATCAGCAGCCTCGTCTCGCTGCCGGTTTTGATCGAGCTCGTGGTCCGCTTCGGCGGCGGCGCGTTCTCCGACCGATTCGGCGAGCGCCGCACGCTGCGCATCTGTTTTCTCCTCATGGGACTGGCGGGAACGACGCTGCTCGGAGCCGACCGCTATCTGCTCATCGCCGTCGCGCAGTCGCTCGCCTTCTGCTCGCGCAGCACATTCTGGATTTCGATCCAATCGCTCGTGAGCCAGCTTCCCGGCGCCCACCACGGGAAAAAGCTCGGCCGCCTCTCCGCGTGGAACTACGCGGGCGGCTTCACCGGATTGACGCTCGGCGGCGTCATCCTGGGACTGATGGGCTTCGCCGAGGCCTTCACGGCGATCATCGCGCTCTCGGCAATGTGCCTCGTCCTGACTTTCGTCTTCCCGCATACAGAGCCGAAGCCGCACGGTCGCAGGCTCGTCCATGTCGCCGGCGGCATCGGACGCTTTCTCGTCCAGCGGCACATCTGGCTCGCGGTGTCGGTCTCCTTCGCCGCCTCGCTGCCCTCTGTGATGAGCCAATCGATGTATCCGCTCTATCTCGAGTTCATCGGCTACCGCGATCAATGGATCGGCGCGCTCTCGGCGCTTCGCACCGTGGGGCCGATCGCGATCGGCTTCGCGCTCGCCGGCCTCATCACGATGCCGCGCCGTAGGCAGATCTACGCGCTCGGCATGGCGGGGCTCGGACTGTCGCTCATCGTCACGGGCAGCGTGCAGAACGCGGCGGCGATCGGCGCCGCGATCGTCGGCGCCGGCTGCGCCGGCAGCTTCATGGACCTCCTCTATCAAGTCGAGGCCACGGAGTTCAGCCGCGCCGGCGACCGCACAATGGCGATGGCGGTCAGCGGCCTCGGCTGGATCATCTGCCCGCTGGTGATACCGATGCTGATGGGCTGGCTCGCGCAGAATTACGGATTTTCCGTCGCGTTCGCCGCGGCGGGGGTGCTGTTTATTTCCTTCGCGGCGCTGAGCGGATCTCTCCACCGCCGCTTCGAGCCGCGCGCGACGGCTGTGCCCGGCGCAGCGGACGAAGCTTCACTTTAGGATTCGCTGATTGCGCGCGAGACGGGCCTCTATCTGGCGGTAGAACTCGCCGGGAACGCCCGGGAATTCGTACACGGCGCCTCGTCTGTCGGTTATGACAACCGTTCCGTAATCGAACAGCCGGCTTAAATTACCCGGCTTGAATTCGACCGCGTGCAAATCGATCAGCGGCACTTCCGGATATTTCTGTTTACCGCGAGTGATCCGGCCCATCACACATCGACTTGTGACGACGCATTCGGACCGCATATAATCCAAAACCATCACAAAGCCGATTATTAGCGCCGACTGAATGAAAATCCCGGCCGAAACCCAAAGCCCCGCAATAAAGCAGAAAAGTGCTACGAGGAAAAAAATGAGCGGCAAAACGAACATGACCGGATGTAATTTCGTCCGGTGGATGATCTTCTCACCGCCGGCGAGGTTGCGTTCGACATAGCCCATGTGATGCTCTTTAACGGGTTGCAATTATCGCCGAATTCCAGGAAAAGGAAAAGTTGATTCGGAGGAGCCATGGAATACCGCACGCTCGGAAAGACCGGCTATAAAGTCAGCGTCATCGGCCTCGGCACGATGGTCCACGCGGGCCATTTCGGCCCGATGAAGGACGAGGAGTCGCTCGGCGCGATCGACAAGGCGCTGGAGCTCGGCATCAACTTCATCGACACGTCCGACGCCTACGGCGCGGGATATTCCGAGACGCTGCTCGGCAAGGCGCTCAAGGGCAAGCGCGATAAAGTCATCCTCGCGACCAAGGGCGGCAACGTCATGGTCGGCCCGAATAAGGGCAAGCGCATTTTCGCCGTCGATTATATCGACCGCGTCATGCACGAGAGCCTGGAAAGATTGCGGACCGACGCGATCGATCTCTATCAGCTGCACAATCCGACGATCGACGTCATGCGCGGCGGCGAGATCTGGGAGCTGCTCGACAAGCGGAAAAAAGAGGGCAAGATCCGCCACTACGGCGTCTCGATCAACAGCGTCGAGGAGGCGCTGGCGGCGATCGAAGGCGGCAAGGCCGAGACGATCCAGCTCGAATACAACCTGCTCGACCAGTCTGCGGGCGAACAGGTTTTTCCCGCGGCGCAAAAGGCGAACGTCGGCATCATCGTGCGCGTGCCGCTGAGACGCGGGCTCTTGACCGGCAAGCTCAAGCCGGAAGACCAGCAGCGCTTTCAGGGCGAGGACGTGCGCGCGCGGAATTTCGCCGGCGATGTCTTCAAGCAGCAATTGGCGAAAGTGGAGCGCCTGCGCTTCCTGGAAAAGCCG
>DATJFG010000128.1:0-24601 GCA_035495775.1 Verrucomicrobiia bacterium
CATAAGCGACTTTGACCGCGCGTCCGTTCGGGAGCTTGATGCGCTCGGGCGCGTATTCTTCAACCCATGACTGCTGCTGGCGCGAGAGGCATGATTTGACGACCGGAAGAACGGGCCGGTTTCGAATCTCCCCGTAGCTCACCGCGCCGTCGCAGAGCTGTTCGATGATGGCCGCGCGGTCCTGGTCGCCGATCGACGGCAGCTCGAGCTCGGGCATCCACCCGCACAGCCGATCGACGCGCAGAAGCCATTCTTCCACCGACTCATCCCAACTCTCCAGCGTTAACCGGCCGCCGATGATTTCGCGGGCGAGAATCGGCGCCGCTTCGTCCGGCCGGGCGTCGCCGATCGTTTCTTCGCTCAAGACGAGATCGCGAAAGCGAGTCTCGCTGCGGGCGACGACTCGCTTCAGCGTGGCATCGTAGGCGACGGCGCGCGCCTGTTTGACATCGCCGGGAAAAAGCTCGCGCAGCCATTCTTCCTTGACCGCCGTCGCCAGGCTCAAAAAGACGCTCAGGTTGCGCTCTCTTCCGCCCTTTTCCACCTCGCGAATCTCCGCCGCGACGAAGAGCGGCGCTTTGACGACGCTCTCGCGTGCGAGCGTGCCGCGCCGGCCGTGCACCAGCTCGCAGCGCTCCGACGCGCCGATGCGCCGCGCCAGGTGATCGGAGAAGCCGAGGAGCACCGAGCGCTCGATCGCCTCCGGCGCGGCCTGCTTCTCGCGCACGTCCAAGCCCTCTTCCTTCGCGATGCGCAGGAACTGCTCGAAGACCAAACCCACCTGCCGCGCCGCCTGCGCGTTCACGCCCGCGCGCCGGCAGCGCTCGGCGTCGAAGCGTTGTTTTTCCGCGTCCTGCCAGGCGCGCATGAGGACGAAAAAATCCGATTCGCCGGCGCCGGCAAAAATCTCCTCGCGCCGCTTTTCGACGTCCTCCCCCTGGCGGCGCATGAGCAGGTCCCGCCCTTGAGTCAGCGCCGCGATGAGCGCGACCTCGCGCACCGAGCCGTATTCTTCCGCCGCGAGCAGCATGCGCGCGTAGCGCGGATGGGCGGGAAAGGCGAGCATGCGCCGGCCGAGCGGCGTGATCGCGCCGGCGGCGTCGATCGCGCCGAGATCTGCGAGCAGCGTCTCGGCGCGCTCGAGCGCGCGCGGCTCCGGCGGCTCCAGCCAGCGAAAGTTTTTCACATCGACGACGCCGCCCGCCTTGAGCGTCAGCACCACCTCCGCCAGGTCCAGCCGCTTCACTTCCGGGATTTCCTGCGCCGGCCGGCCCGTGTGCTCGTGCGCCGTCCAAAGCCTAATACAGTGTCCCGGCGCGGTGCGCCCCGCGCGCCCGGCGCGCTGGTCGGCGGCGGCGCGGCTGATCTTTTCGATCAGCAGCGTATTGATGCCGCGGTACGGATCGTAGCGGGGAATGCGCGCGAGCCCGCTGTCGATCACCAGGCGAATGCCTTCGATCGTGAGCGAAGTTTCCGCGACGTTGGTCGCGACGACCACTTTGCGACGGTCGGAGCGCGCGACCGCGGCATCCTGATCTTTCGGCGGAAGCTCGCCGTGCAGCGGCAGGACCGTGAAGTCACGCCCGAGCGCGGCGCGCGCGGCCTCGATGGTGCGGGCGATTTCGTACGCGCCGGGCATGAAAACGAGCGCGTCGCCTTCATGCTCGCGCACGAGGCGCGTGAGCTCCCGCACCGCCGCCTCCCAAACCGGAGTGTTCGCCGCCGGCTTCGGGAGGTATTCGACGGCGACGGGATAGGCGCGGCCTTCAGAGGACAGCGTGGCGCAGGGCGCGAGATATTTTTCGACCGCCGCGACGTCCAGCGTCGCCGACATGACGATGATGATGAGATCGGGACGAGACGACTGCTGGATTTCGAGCGCGCGCGCGAGCGTCAAGTCGCCGTAAAGATGGCGCTCGTGGAATTCGTCGAAGACGATCGCGCCGACGTCTTTCAGCTCGGGATCGGCGAGCATGCGCCGGAGCACGACCCCCTCGGTGGCGTAGCAGATGCGCGTCGCCGGCGAGCTCACGTTGTCGAGACGCATCTGGTAGCCGACCTCGCCGCCGAGCCTTGCGCCGCGCACTTCGGCCACCCAGCGGGCGAGCATGCGCGTCGGCAGGCGGCGCGGCTGCAGGACGACGATCTGTTTCTCGCCGAGCGCTCCGCCGTCGAGCAGCATCTGCGGCACTTGCGTCGATTTGCCGGAGCCGGTCGGCGCGGTGAGAATCAGCCGCCTAGTACCTTTGAGCGTTTCGAGGAGCCGCGGTTCGATTTCGAAGATGGGAAGGTCCGGTCTACGCATGCGGAAGATAATCTAGCACAGTGAAAGCAGTCTTGCGGCCCTGTATTGACGTGGTCGATATGGGCGTATATTTTCTGGCCGAACTCCGGCCTCAACCGACTGTTACCAGGAGGGTCTTTATGGTCACGCGCTTGATCCGATCACAGCGGCTTTTATTGACCGTTGCGCTCAGCGCCGTTTTGGTCGCTCCTAGTTTTGCCCAGCAGCCCACAGACCAGACGGCGCAGCCCGGCGGCGCGCCGTCCACCGCGGCGCCCGGCGCGCCGAAACCGACGCCGCCGGTGCAGCCGGAGCCGACGACGGTCCCCGGCCGGCCCGACATTCCGAACGCCGAAGTCGCGCAGAAGCTCAAGAACGTCGCGCCGCTCCCATTCGGCGCCCCGGCGGATAAGCTGCCGGTCGCGGAGCTCAAGCTGCCCAAAGGGTTCAAGGCGGAAGTGTACGCGAGCGGCATCCCGAACGCCCGCTCGCTCCGCATCGGGGACAAGGGGACGGTGTTCGTCAGCAACCGCGTGCTCGACAAGGTCTACGCGGTCGTCGAGAGGAACGGCAAGCGCGAGGCGAAAGTCATCGCCGCGGGGCTCGACCGGCCGAACGGGCTTGCGTTTCACCAGGGGACGCTCTACATCGCCGAGGGGACGCGCATCTCCAAGCTCGAAAAGATCGAAGATAATTTGGACAGCCCGCCGAAGCCGGTCGTCATCTACAGCGATTTCTTGAACCATCAGTCGCACGGCTGGAAGTTCATGGCGCTGGGGCCGGACAACATGCTCTACGTCAACGTCGGCTCGCCCTGCAACATCTGCGAGCCGCCGGCGACCAATGGCCAGCTGCGGCGCATCAGTCTCGACGGCGGCAGGGCCGAGGTGTACGTGCGCGGCGTGCGCAACTCGGTCGGCTTCGACTGGAACCCGGCGACGAAAGAGCTTTATTTCACCGACAACGGCCGCGACTGGCTGTCGGAGGACCTTCCCGAAGACGAGCTCAACCGCGTCACAAAGATGGGGCAGCACTTCGGCTTTCCGTATTGCCATCAAGGAAATTTCACCGACCGCGAATTGGGCTGGGGGCGCTCGTGCGACGAGTTCGAAAAGCCGGTCGCGCTGCTCGGGCCGCACGCCGCGGCACTCGGCATGCGCTTCTACATGGGCAAAATGTTTCCGGCCGAGTATCAGAACGCGATCTTTATCGCGCGCCACGGCTCGTGGAACCGGACGAAGAAGATCGGTGGCGACGTCGTCGTCGCGAAGCTCAACAAGGACGGCAGCGTCAAATCGGTCGAGCCGTTTCTCACGGGTTTTCTGAAGAACAACGAGTTTTCCGGCCGGCCGGTCGACGTCCAGGTGATGAAAGACGGCTCGCTGCTCGTCTCGGACGATCACGCCGGCGCGGTTTACCGCGTCAGCTACGACAACAGCAAAGCTCCGGGAAATTGAGCCGACCAACAACGCTCGCGCTCAGTCGTTTCTGCGCCGCCGCTCTGCTCGTTCTCGGCGCCGCGCGCTCAGCCGCCGCCGCGGAGCCGATCGAGCAACGCATCGCCCCATGCCTCGCGTGCCACGGCGCGAACGGAAGCTCGCAAACGCCTCTGGTCCCGTCGCTCGGCGGCCAGCCGGAATTTTTTCTCACCGTGCAGCTGCTTATGTTCCGCGACAAGCTGCGCGTGGTGGCGCCGATGAACGAGATGCTGAGCGGCCTGACCGATGCCGATCTCAAGGCGATGGCGGCATACTTTTCCAAGCTGCCGCCGCCGCTGCCGCCGGCCGGAGCCGTCGACAGCGGCCGCATGGAGCGCGCCCGCGCTGTCATCGAGCAGCAGCGCTGCAATTTCTGCCACGGCGCGACTTACGGCGGCGGAGACGACGACCCACGGCTCGCCGGCCAGCGCGAGGATTATCTCGCCAAGGCGCTCGCCGATTACAAAAACAACACGCGCCGCGGCTACGACGCCTCGATGGCGGACGTGCTCTATCCGATCGGCGACGAGCAGCTCCTCGATCTGGCGTATTTTCTGGCAAGACAGCGGTGAGGCGGGAAGGTCTCTCGCTGTCATAGAGCGGTCGCGCGCCCGCATCAGCCGAGAAATGATTTTATATGTTTTAACTAGTCTTCTGCTTAGTATGTCATTGCGAAGAGCGCTTCGACAGGCTCAGCACGAACGGAATGATTCTTCTCTGACAAAGTACTTCTTTTCCCTTCGCCCTACCTTGCCCAAGGGCTCCTAATCTAGAAGCATTCTTTCAGCGTCCTTTTCGCCGCGAAGTAGCCGCACATCCCGTGGACGCCGCCGCCTGGCGGCGTCGAAGCCGAGCAAAGATACAATCCCTTGACCGGCGTTGCGTAGAGCCGCGCCGTCGGCCGGAGAAAGAATTGTCTCAGCGTCGCGGCGCCGCCGTTGATGTCGCCGCCGACGAGGTTGGCGTTGCGCCGCTCGAGATCGGCCGGCGCATGGGAATGGCGCGCGAGCACGCGCGCGCCGAAACCGGGCGCGAACCGCTCGATCTGAGCGGCGATCTTGTCCGTCATATCTTCGGTCGAGCCGTGCGGCACGTGACAGTAGGTCCACACGGTGTGTTTTCCCGCCGGCGCGCGCGCCGCGTCGAAGAGCGACGGCTGCGCGAGCAGCACGAAGGGGCACGCGCACGATCTTCCTTCCCATGCCGCGCGCTCGCTATCGGCGATCTCTTCCAGCGTGCCGCCGATGTGCACCGTGCCGGCCCGCCGGCACGCCTCGCTCCGCCACGGGATCGGCGCACCGAGCGCCCAATCCACTTTAAAAACGCCCATGCCATAGCGGTAGCGCGCAAGCCGCGCGCGAAAATCATCCGGCAGTGTCTTGCCGGCGATTTTTAAAAGCTGCCGCGGAGTCACGTCGCAGAGAACCGCGCGGCTTTCCGGCAGCTCGTCGAGCGATTCGATGCGTCGCCCCGTGACGATTTCGCCGCCGAGCGATCGGAGATGGGCCGCGAGCGCATCGGCGATTTTCTGCGCGCCGCCGCGCGGCACCGGCCAGCCGACCGCGTGGCCCGCCGCGCCCAAGACCAGACCGAACCCCGCGCTCAATGAATTCTCGAGCGGCAGCATCGAGTGCGCCGCGAGGCCGGCGAACAGCGCGCGGGCCTTGGCGCCGCGGAAATGCTTTTCGGCAAGGGCGCGCGCCGAGCGGAGCGCGCGGACACCGAAGGCGGACATGGCCACGGGATGGTTGGGAAAGCGCGGCGGGGACAAAAAATCGGGCAGCAGCCGATCCCAGTTGCGCGTCAGCGGCGCGAAGAGCTTCCGATACGCTTCGCCGTCGCCGCCGAGCGCGGCGGCGGTCGCGTCGAGCGATCGTTCGAGGACGACCGCCGAGCCGTCCTCCAGCGGGTGCGCGACGGGCGCCGGCGGCTCGATCCACTCGAGGCCGAAATCGGCGAGCGGCAGGGCGCGAAAAAACGGCGAGGCGAACGCGAGCGGATGAACCGCCGAGCACAGATCGTGAATAAAGCCGGGAAGCGTGAGCTCCGCCGACCGGGCGCCGCCGCCGGGCTCCGGCTCCGCTTCGAAGACGACGACCGAGCGGCCCGCCTGCGCCAGAACGATCGCCGCGGCCAAGCCGTTGGGGCCGGCGCCGATAACGACCGCGTCGTACGCGCGCTCCATAGGCGTCAACCATCGCATGATCCGCCGGTCGATGCCAGAAATGCTTCGACCCTCTTGGCCGAAGCCGCCGCGCTGGTTAAACTGACGGAGCCGTATGGGTTACAAGACCGCCCTCAAGCGTTTGCTTCCACAGGGGCTCATCGAAACGACGCGCCCGTTGCGGCTCTATTTCGAGCCGCAGCACCGTTTCGACCGGAGGCACGGCGTCGACACGACGGGATTCATCGAGCCGGAAGATCTGGGGGCGCCGGAGGCGAATGCCCAGGAAACCGGCGGTTACGAACCCACGCCGCGCGCGGCGTTTAGGCGCATCATCAAGAATCTCGGACTCGATTACGAGCGCTACACGTTCGTCGATATGGGGTCAGGCAAAGGCGCGGTGCTGCTCTACGCGGCCGATTTTCCCTTTCAAGAGATCATCGGCGTCGAATTTTCACCGGCGCTCAATCGCATCGCCGAGCGGAACCTCGCCGCTTACCGCGGGAAAAAACGGTGCGCGCGCGTGAAAACCCTCTGCATGAACGCCGCCGCCTTTCCCATTCCAGAAGGGCCGGCGGTGCTGTTTCTTTTCAATCCGTTCAAAGGCCGCACGCTCGAGACCGTGAGCGGCAATATCGAGCGCGCCGTCGAAGCCGTCGCCGGCGACCTCGTCGTGGTCTATTACCACACCGAAAGCCGCCATCCGGTCTTCGACGAGGCGAAGCGGCTTCAGACCGTCCATCGTGGCGCGGATCATACGGTTTATCGGGCAATCAATCCAGACTATTGACCGACGACGACGCGGGAATGGACAAAGCCGCAATTAAGTGAAATAATTATGTTTTCGGTATGCCCGAGCTTAGAAAAGATCCCGTTATCGGCCGCTGGGTCATTATTTCGACCGAGCGGGCCAAGCGTCCCGCCCAGACCGAGCGGCCCAAGCCGCCCCCGCGGCCCGGCCCTTGTCCATTTTGCGAAGGCAACGAGGGCTTAACGCCGCCGGAAATCGCCGCTTACCGGCCCGGCGGGTCGCAGCGCGACGGGCCCGGCTGGACGCTCCGGGTCGTGCCGAACAAGTTCCCAGCGCTCATGATCGAGGGGAACCTCGACCGCCGCGGCGAGGGTGTCTACGACCTCATGAACGGCATCGGCGCCCATGAGGTCATCATCGAGACGCCGGTCCACGAGACCAACGTCGGCGCGTTGAAAGAAAAGCAGTACGAAGAGCTGCTCTGGGCGTACCGCGACCGCATCCTCGATCTGCGCGAAGACAAGCGCTTTCGCTACGTGCTCATCTTCAAGAACCAGGGCGCGGAGGCGGGCGCGACGATGGAGCACACGCACTCGCAGCTGATCGCGCTGCCGATCGTGCCGCGCACGGTGAGCGACGAGCTCATGGGCGCGCAGGAATATTACAAATACAAAGAGCGCTGCATCTACTGCGACATCGTGCGCCAGGAGATCGAAGACCGCGTTCGCGTGGTGAGCGAGAACGAGAGCTTCGTGCTCATCTGCCCGTTTGCGCCGCGCTTCCCGTTCGAGACCTGGATCCTGCCAAAAAAACACTCGTCCTACTTCGAGCACGCGACCAAGCTCGAATACGTCGCGCTCTCGCGCATTCTGCGCGAAGCGGTCGTTCGGCTGAACCGCACGCTCAACGATCCGCCGTTTAACTACATCGTCCATTCGATGCCGTTTCAGGAAGTCGAGAACGGCCACTACCACTGGCACATGGAAGTCATGCCCAAGCTCACGCAGGTGGCGGGCTTCGAGTGGGGCACCGGCTTTTACATCAATCCGATGCCGCCGGAGATGGCGGCGCAGCTCCTGCGCGAAATCGCGCTTTAGATTCCTCGGCCGATCGGTGTTGAGCCGGCGCGTCTTTCGTTATGAAAATCCTTATGGTCGCTTCGGAGTGCGTTCCCTTCGCCAAGACCGGCGGTCTGGGCGACGTCGTCGGGGCGCTCGCGCGCGCGCTCGGCGAGCTTGGCGTCGAGACCGCCGTTGTCCTCCCCGGCTATCAGAGCGTCATGGAAAAATTCCGTCCGGAAGCGACCGGTATCGAAATCGGCGTCGCGCTCGACGGCACGAAAACCGCGGCGAAGGTCTCGAAAGTCGCCGCCAAGGGCGGCGCTCCGGTCTACCTCATCGGTAACGACGATTATTTCCGCCGGCCGGACTTTTATGGCACGCCGGAGGGCGATTATCCCGACAACGCCGAGCGCTTCGCGTTTTTTTCCAAGGCGGCGCTGGAGTTCGCCGCGTCGAGCGGTCCGTGGGACGTGATTCACTGCCACGATTGGCAGTCCGCCGTCGTGCCGGTGTTGACCCGGCTCGGCGCGAAAAGGCTCAAGCCGAAAACGATCCTGACGATCCACAACCTCGCGCACCAGGGGGTATTTCCATATTCCGAATGGCCGCTCCTCGGCATCGACGCGAGCTATTTTCACCCCAAGTACCTGGAGTTTTACGGTCGCATTAATTTTTTAAAAGGCGGCATTCTCTTCGCCGACGCACTGACGACCGTGAGCCGTAAATACGCCCAAGAAATCCTCACGCCCGAATACGGCTCAGGCCTCGAAGGCGTGCTCGCTGACCGCCGGCGCGACCTCTACGGCATTTTGAACGGGGTGGATTATCGCGAATGGAGCCCGGAGAACGACCCGCATATCAAGAAGAAATACAGCGTCGCGAATCTCCGCGGCAAGTCGGAGTGCAAGAAAGATCTGCAGCAGCTCTACGGCTTGCCGCGGAGATCCTCGGCGCCGCTGCTCGGCATCGTGTCGCGGCTGGTCGACCAGAAAGGGCTCGATCTACTTCTCGACATCATCGACGAGCTTCTCGCCATGGATTTGCAGATCGTGATTCTCGGCGCGGGCGACCCCAAATATCAGGCGGCGCTCGCGAAGCTGCCCGCGGCGCATCCGGAAAAGATCGGTGTCGAGATCGGCTTCGACAACGCGTTGGCGCACAAGATCGAGGCCGGCGTCGACATGTTCTTGATGCCGTCGCGCTTCGAGCCATGCGGCTTGAACCAGGTCTACAGCTTGAAATACGGCACGGTCCCCGTCGTGCGCGCGACCGGCGGCCTCGACGATACCATCGAGGATTTCGATCCGCTCTCCGGGAAAGGCAACGGCTTTAAGTTCGCGCACTATTCGGGCGAGGCATTTCTCTCGGCGATCAAGCGCGCGATCGCGGTCTACATGAATAAAAAAGTCTGGAAGCAGGTCGTCGCCAACGGCATGGCGGCGGATTTTTCGTGGGAAAGGTCGGCGAAGGAATACGTCGAGCTTTACCGGAAAATTCTTGGGGCGCGCCCCGCAGCCGCGCGCGAATAAAAAAAGTCCGGCCGCCGGTAAGTACCGACGGCCGGACTCGATCCGCCCTTTTCCTCTTCGTCCCCTTCCCTATACGTTAGCTGCTGGGACCCATCGTGACGCCACCCTCGCCCGAGAAGGCGACGCTATCCTGAGCTCCCTGTTGATCCATCTCTATCGCCCGCTGATCCCGGGCAATCTGATCGTCGGCGGCGCCCGAGCTCATGTCGCGCGCGAGATTCTCCTGGTCCTGCCGGAGCTGGTCATTGGCGATCGTCCCAGGGTCCGAATCGTTTGTCGACTGCGGACTTTCGTCGTTCATCGAGAACGATGTGCCTTCATCCGATGACGAAAAAGTATCGTCGTTCCATGAATACGACTGCGACGTATCATCGCCGCGCGAATATTTATCGCCGTGCGCGTAGGCCGGCGCCGCAATCAACGATCCAGCCAGAATGCCTCCCAAAGCAAAAGTTCTATACGCATATTTCATAATGCACACCTCCTGAAGAAAATTCGACGTTGTTCACGTCTCTGCCTTTCTTATTTCGCAACGGACGTGCCAACAGCCGGGGGAATAACTCCCGACTCGCGGCGATTTTTATTTCGCCGATCCTCATCTAGAGAAAAATCTTCGGTCGCGGCGCGGAGAATCGTAACGGGTGAGAAAAATTTTCCATGGGGTGATCGACCCACGGTCGTAACGATCAACG
The DNA here is from genome assembly GCA_035495775.1 of Verrucomicrobiia bacterium. Lineage (GTDB taxonomy): Bacteria > Desulfobacterota > Binatia > UBA9968 > UBA9968 > JAJPJQ01. Next base: position 9,960 of record DATJFG010000128.1, read on the forward strand.
ATTGCCAAGAAATGTCAGGATTTCCTCGATTTTCTTAAGCCGCTGCCTCAGTCTTTTCCCATAATAGCATTCAGGTAAATACCTTATTGACCATTATCAATATTGCATGCTAAGGGCTTTCCTTCTGCTTAAGGTAGCGGAAGGGGAGTCGGCAGGATGGGCAGCAAGGCATGGCGGGCAACGCAATGAGGCGCAACCAGCAATCTTCCCGAAGGGCGATTCTTAAGTCTTTCTCGACGGCCCCTTTGATCCTCGCGGCGATGCTGTTCGCATGGCCAGAGACCGCGGCGCCTGAATCGCCGCTCATCCCGAACAATCTTCCGCTGCGAGACCCTTCCGGCGCGCTCGCGACCTTCAGCACGCACAAGCCGATCGACTTGAGCAACGAATTTTTTCAGAACCTCGGGACAAACGGACGCAGCTGCTCCACGTGTCACGCGATCGAAGACGGCTGGACCGTGACGCCGGCCGACGTGCAGAAGCGCTTCGACCGGACGCAGGGGACGGATCCGATCTTTCGCACCAACGACGGCTCGAATTCACCGAACGCCGATGTTTCCACCGTCGGGGCGCGCCGCGCCGCCTACAGCATGCTGCTTACCAAGGCGCTGATCCGCGTCGGCATCGGGATTCCTGCCGGCGGCGAGTTCGAGCTCGTCGCGGTGGATGATCCCTACGGCTTCGCCAGCGCCGCCGAGTTGTCGCTGTTCCGTCGCCCGCTGCCCTCGACGAATCTGCCGTTTCTCAGCACGGTGATGTGGGACGGCCGCGAGACTTTCGCGGGGCAGACGATCCATTTCGATCTGAGCGACCAGTCGAACGGCGCGACACAGGGCCACGCGCAAGGGAACGCGCTGACGAATGAGCAGCGCGAAAGCATCGTCGACTTCGAGACCGGCCTTTTTACCGCGCAGATCCTCGACAACAACGCGGGCCGTCTCACCGTCAAGGGCGCGCTCGGCGGACCCGAGAACCTCTCGCACCAGCCTTTTTACATCGGCATCAATGACCTGTTCGGCGACAACCAGACGGGCGCGCCGTTCAATCCCGACGTTTTCACTATTTATGACGCGTGGCACGGCCTTGCTGGCGGCGGCGAGAACGATGCGCGCGGGGCCGTGGCCCGCGGCGAGGATCTTTTCAATACCAAGCTGATCCGCATCAGCGGCGTCAGCGGCATCAACGACGAGGCCGTCTTCGGCAAGCCGACGGTGGTGAACGGTAGCTGCACCACCTGCCACGATGCGCCGAATGTGGGCGATCATTCCGTTCCGGCGCCCCTCAACATCGGCATCGCCGACGCGTCGAGGCGCACACCCGACATGCCGCTCTATACGCTGCGCAACAAAACGACCGGGGATCTGAAGCAAACGACCGATCCCGGCCGCGCGCTGATTACAGGCAAATGGAAAGACATCGGCCGCTTCAAGGGGCCGGTTCTCCGCGACCTTGCGGCGCGGGCGCCCTATTTTCACAACGGCTCGGCGGCGGACTTGAAGACAGTCGTCGATTTTTACGACCAGCGCTTCGGCATCGGCTTTACGGATCAGGAAAAGTCTGATTTGATTGCGTTCCTGGAGACGTTATAGCCGGGTGCATTCGAGACAGCTTCTTTTTCCACTCGCGATCTTTTGGCTCTTCGCCGCCGGCGCGCGCGCCGAGGTGATCAATATCCGCCATGGCACGACGGCGGCGATCAGCACGGAAAAGATCATCCTCGCGCTGGCGAAAGACGCCGGTATTCTAAAAAAACACGACCTCGCCGTCGAGGTCGTGCTGATCACGAGCGGCGGCACGCTGGCGACGCAAGCGCTGGTGGGCGGGAGCCTCGACCTTCTCGCCACCGGCGCCACACCCTTCCTGCACGGCTATATCGAAGGCGCCGACATCAAGATCGTCGCCGGCGTGAACAACCGCTTTCCCTACACCTTCATGGCGCGCGGCGATATCGCGACGCCGGCCGATCTCAAGGGAAAGATCGTCGGCATCACGCGCTTCGGCAGCATCGACGAGCTGGCGACCCGCATGGTGCTGTCGCAGTTCGGCCTGAATCCGAAGAGCGACGTCAAGATCATTCAGGTCGGCGGCTCCGCGAGCCGGCTCGCCGCGCTCCAGTCGGGGAGTATCGATGCGACGGCGCTGGTCTCGGGCTACAGCAACGTCGGGCGCAAGCTCGGCCTGAAGGTGCTCATGGATCTCGCGGAGAAGGATATCGAGTATCAGATGACGGCGATCGTGGCGCGCGAGGACTATCTCAAGAGCCGCGGCGAAGCCGTCAGGCGCTTCCTCAGCGCCTACCTCGAAGGCATACGGTACTACAAAACGCATCGCGACGACGCGATCAAAAAGATCATGGAGGCGCTCAGGACCGACGACCGGCCGCTGGCCGAGAGCGACTACGCCACGCGCTCGCGCGCGCTGCCCGACGACGGCAGGCCGACGCTCAAGGGGCTCCAGCTCGCGCTCGACGAGCTCGCCAAGGAAAATCCCAAGGCCAAGAACATCGCGCCGCGCCAGCTCATCGATCTAAGCTATCTACCGTAGCGGACTCGATCGCTTCAACGCTTGCCGCCGAGCAGGGCGGGCAGATCGTAATCGACCAGATCACCGATATTCTCGATCGCGATGTCGGCCGGAGGGTAGGCCTTAATCACTTCCGGATCGAGCGCATAGTGTCCCTGGCGCGGAAAGACGGTCGTCACGCGGTCGCCGAGGATTTTCTTCATCGCAGCGAGAATGCGCAGCTTGTCGTCCACCATCACGTAATGACCCGCGGGGTACTGCCGCTCGACGTCCTGTAGCATCTCTTCCTTGTGAATGTAGATGAGCACGCGCCCCTCGACCGCCTCCCACAGGCCCGAGCGTTCGACCTTGCGCGGCTGAAACACCACGTCGCCGTCAGAGAGAATGACCGTCTGCCCCCATTGGCCGAGATGCTCGACGACGTCGAGCGAGCCGGGGTAGAGCCGGTTGGCGAACGGGTAATCCAGCAGGTAGGAGGACATCCGCAGGACGCGCGGGTCGCACGTGTCGTCGAGGCGGTAGCGCTGGAGCGCGCCCAAATAGTCGGCGTAGCCGAGCTCCGCGCGCAGCTCTTCGAAGATCGCCTGGTAGCGGTCGCGCCGCTCGGCCCCGAACTCGCGCTCGATGTGGTGCAGCAGGTCGCCCGTCACGCGATCATTGTCGACCAGGGTGTTGTCGACGTCGAGCAGGAAGACCACGTCGGCGGGAGCGTTCATGTGGCGGCCTGTTGCGGGTTTACGGAATAATCGTCTGATCCGAGGGGTTGACCCGCCTCGGCTCGTCGCGCGGAATCACCGTGATTCCGGTCTTGCTCACGAAATACTTCTCGCGGTCTTTGTCGGTGTTGTAGCCGATCTCCGTGCCCGGCGGGATGTAGACGTTCTTGTCGATGATGACGCGCCGGATCCGGCAGCCGCGCCCGATCTCGACCTGGTTCATGAGGATGACGTCTTCGATCTCGGAATAGCTGTGGATGCGCACGTTGCGTCCGAGGACGGAGCTCTTGACCACCGTGCCGGTGATGATCGAGCCTTCCGACACGATCGAGTTCAGCGCCATGCCGCGACGGCCGTCCTCGTCGAAGACGAACTTCGCCGGCGGGTCGCTGTAGCTCACGGTGCGGATCGGCCAGCTTCGGTTGTAAAGATTGAGCGACGGGTTCACATCGCGGAGCTCCATGTTGGCCTCGAAGTAAGCCTCGACCGTCCCGATATCGCGCCAGTAGCTCACCTCTTCGCCCTTCGCGACGTTCGGAATGCGGTTGGCGCGGAAATCGTACGCGTAGATTTTGTTCCCCGCGCGCAGAAGCTCCGGGATGATGTCGATGCCGAAGTCGTGATTGCTCGTCGTCTTCGGCGCGTCCCGCTCCAGCGCCTCGACCAGCAGCGGGGTGTCGAAGATATAATTGCCCATCGAGACGAGCGCCATGTCGGGCTCGCCGGGAATCGGCTTGGGGTTCTTCGGCTTCTCCTCGAAGCCGAGCACGCGCCACTTATCGTCCACCTGCATGACGCCGAACTCCGTCGCGTTCTCGATCGGCACAGGGAGCGCGGCGATCGACACCTCGGCGTGCTGCCCCCAATGCGCCTCGGCCATCTGGCGGATGTTCATCTTGTAGACGTGATCGGCGCCGAAAACCGCGACGGCTCTCGGATGCCGCCGCTTGACGAGGTGGAGGTTCTGATAGACGGCGTCCGCCGTGCCGCGGTACCAGTCGACGCCGGAGCGCATCTGCGCCGGTACCGGCGTGCAGTAGTAATCGCGGATGAGGCCGCCCACCTGCCAGCCTTCCTGAAGATGCTCGACGAGCGATTGCGCTTTGAACTGCGTGAGGACGTAGATCGAGTAGATGCCGGAGTTGACGAAGTTCGAGAGAACGAAGTCGATGATGCGGAATTTGCCGCCGAAGGGCACCGCCGGCTTGGCGCGGTCGCGCGTCAGCGGATAGAGGCGATTGCCCCTGCCGCCCGCCATGACCATGCCGAGAACTTCCACGGTTCCTCCTTAGAAATATATCGTCAGAAGAAGGTATATCGTCGCGTCGGGTGCGAGTCAATTTGCGGACTTCTCCGGGGCTGGGACGCGGCCGTATAAGGCAGTCAGTTTGGCGAGCTCGGCAGCGAGCGCCGGGTTCAATTGCTCGGGCGAAACGCGCCAGGCCCAGTTGCCGTCGGTCGTCGCCGGACGGTTCATCCGCGCCTCCGACCCGAGTCCGAGAAGATCCTGCATCGGGATGATCGCCGTCTCCGCGACCGACATGAGCGCGAGGCGCGTCATCTCCCAATGCACCTGTTTTTCGTCGACGCCGTGGCCGATATAGGCCGCGAGCCGCGCGCGGTCGGCGGCGTTCGCCTCTTCGACGAACCAGCCCTTGGCCGTATTGTTGTCGTGCGTGCCGGTATAGACGAGCGAATTTTTGTCGTGATTGTGGAGCGCGTAAGGATTCTGCGTCATGTCATCGCCGAAGCCGAAAATCAAAAGCTTCATGCCGGCGAAGCCGAAGCGCTTCATGACCGCGCGCACGTCGGGCGTGATGAGCCCCAGGTCCTCGGCGAAGATCGGCACGTCAGGGAACTGGAGGACTAGGGAGGCGAAGAAATCTTCGCCGGCCGCCTTCACCCATTTGCCGTTCTTCGCCGTGCGCTCGCCGGCCGGGACTTCCCAGTATTGTACGAAGCCGCGGAAGTGATCGAGGCGGATGCCATCGAAGCACGCGAGGTTGTGGCGCAGCCGCTTCATCCACCAGGCGTAGCGGCTCTGCTTGAGTACGTCCCAGCGGTAGACCGGGTTGCCCCAGAGCTGCCCGGTCTCGCTGAAATAGTCCGGCGGCACGCCCGCCACCACCGTCGGCCGCTTGTCCTTGTCGAGCTTGAAGAGATGCGAGCAGACCCAGACGTCGGCACTGTCGGCGCCGACGTAGATCGGGATATCACCGATGAATGAAATATTTTTCTTGTTGCAGTAGTGCTTGAGCGCCGTCCACTGCTTGAAGAAGAGATACTGGAAGAACTGTTCCCTTTTCATGTGCTCGCGGCAGCGCTTTTTCCACTGCGTCACCGCGCTCTTCTCGCGGTCGACGAGCGCCGGAGGCCACTCCGTCCAGGCGACACTCTTGAATTCCTCCTTGAGCGCGGCGAAGAGGCTGTAGTCCTCGAGCCAGTCGCTCTGATCGTGGCAGAATTTCTCGAAGATGATGTCTTTCGAGCCGCGCGCCTGGTAGCGCTCGAAAGCTTTATTGAGCATCCGCGTCTTATAGGGAACCGCGCTCTTGTAATCGACCCGCTCATTGGGAAATGGCGGATGCTCCTCGATGTCCTCGCGCGCGATGAGATCCTCGGCGAGGAGCGCCTCGGGGCTCACGAGCATCGGATTGCCGGCGAACGCCGACGGGCTCGCGTAGGGCGAATAGCCGTTGACGTCGCTCGTCGCCGTGAGCGGCAGGATCTGCCAGTAGGTCTGGCGCGCCTCGGCGAGAAAATCGGCGAAGCGATAGGCCGCGGGCCCCAGGTCGCCGATGCCGAAAGGCGAGGGGAGGGAGGTGATGTGTAGGAGAATGCCGCTCGCGCGCTTCATCGTTTTTATCTAGAGGTTCTTCCCCCGAAGGGAAAGATATTAGCCCCTTTTTTTTGCCCGCTCTAGCGTCTAAGGTTGCCTTACAACAAAACCGGAGGTGGCCGATGGCGTTTCAGATCAATCATATCCATATCAAGACGCGCGATCCGCGGAAGACCGCGGATTGGTTCGTCAAAAACCTTGGCGCCAAGATCGCCGCGGAAAACAAGAGCGGCGGCAAGGTCGCCATTCGCCTCGATCTCCACGGCCTCGGCGTCAACGTGACCGATTTTCTCGAAGAGCAAAAGCTCGAACAGCATTACGGCATGGAGCACCTCGCGCTCGACACCGACGACGTCCACGGCGAAGTGGAGAAGCTAAAAGCCGCCGGCGCACGCATCCTCGAGGAGCGCCGGCTGCCGGACGGCCGCCACGTCTGCTTTTTCGAAGGGCCCGAGGGCGTCCGCCTCGAAGTCATGGAATGGCGCAAGTGAATTAATGGCCGAGCTGTTGCTCAAAAACGGCCGCGTGCTCGATCCGGCCGCGGAGATCGACGGCCGCTTCGATATTTTGATTCGCGACGGCCGCGTCGCGGTGATCGCGCCGGGTCTCGAAGCCGCCGGCACTAAGGCGATCGACGCGCGCGGTCTCCTCGTCGTGCCGGGATTGATCGACGTCCATCTCCATCTCATGACCGGCCTCGGCGCCTTTGGCGCCGACCCCGACGTCTTCGGCGTCGGCTCCGGCGTGACCACGGTGGTCGATGCCGGCAGCACCGGCCACAGCCTGTTTCCGATCTTTCGCCGCCACATCGCCGAGCCGGCGCGCACGCGCGTGCTCGCCTACGTCAATCTCTCGACATTGGGATCGGTCGCCGGACCCGGCTACAGCACGCTGGAAGACCCGCGCCTCATCGACGAGGCGAAGATCGAGGCGGCGGTGGAAAAAAACCGCGACATGGTTGTCGGCATCAAGGTGATGGCGACCGGCGCCGCGCTCGGCAAGGCGGGGCTCGAGCCGCTTAGGCGCGCGCGCCGCCTCGGCGATAATCTCCATCTCCCGCTGCTCGTCCACATCGGCGAGAGCTGGAGCAACACCGCCGAGCCGCCGCCGGTCGTCAATGTCCTCGCTTATCTAAAGCCCGGTGACATCGTCACGCACATGTTCACCGTGCACCGCGGCGGGCTGCTCGACGGGAACGGCAGATTGTGGCCGCAAGTCGGAGAGGCCCGCGACTCCGGCGTGCTGTTCGACGTCGGCCACGGTCTCCATAACCTGAATTTCGACGTCGCGCGGCGCGTGCTCGATCAGGGGCTTAAGCCCGACGGCGTTTCGACCGACGGCCACCGCGGCAACCGCGCGGGCCCGGTCTACGATCTGCCGACGACGATGGCGAAGCTGCTCGCGCTCGGCTTCTCCCTCAATGAGGTCGTCACGATGGCGACGGCGAACGCCGCGCGCTTGCTCGGCCGCGCTGACTTGGGAACGATCCGCGTCGGCGACCTTGCCGATTTATCTATTTTGCGGCTCGAAGAGCGCGAATGGCAGGCGCGCGATTCCCAGGCCGGCACACTCGCCGCGCGCCAGGCGCTCGTGCCGACGATGGCGATTCGCGGCGAAGCGGTCTACGAGCCGCTGGCGATCGAGAGGCCGTGAGCGGCGCGAAATTTTCCGGAGAGATCCTTCACTTCGTTCAGGATGACACAAGCTTCTTTGTCATTCTGAGCCCTTCGGCTAGGCTCAGGATAAACTTCGCGAAGAATCTCTCCGAGCTTATCTTCGGAGCCCTTCGACATGCTCAGGGCGAACGGAAGAAGAATGTCGTTTGGTGACAGTAATAAATTCCGTTCGTGCTGAGCCCGTCGAAACACTCTTCGGTTTGCCTCCTGCAACACCTTTGACATCCTCCCTGGGTCTTGTTATGGGCGATAGGCCAAGACGCATCGGCCGATTCGCTTTAAAGGAGGAACTCCTATGGCCTCACGCGCGCTGAAGACTTTCTCGATCCTCTTTAGCTTCCTCCTCGTCAGCTACTCTGCCACAACCTTCGCGCAGGACTCCTTTTACAAAGGCAAGACCGTGCGCGTCATCGTCGGCGCCGCCGCCGGCGGCGGCTACGACACCTATTCGCGGACGATCGCGCGCCACATGGGAAAGCACATCCCGGGAAATCCGACGTTCGTCGTCGACAACATGCCCGGCGCGGGGTTCCTGATCTCCGCCAACCATATCTATAGGGTGGCGAAGCCCGACGGTCTCACGATTGGACACTTCATCGGCGGGCTTTTTTTGCAGCAGTTTCTCGGCAAGCCCGGCGTTGAGTTCGAGTCGGTCAAGTTTGGCTTCGTCGGCGCGCCGGGCCAGGACAATTACGTCATGGGCCTCTCGAAATCGCTCGGCATCACGAGCGCCGAGCAGTGGCTGAGCTCCAAAACCGTCGTCAAACTCGGCGGCGTCGGCGCCGGCTCGGCGACCGACGATATCCCCAAGATCTTAAAGGAGGCGATCGGCCTGCCGATGCAGCTCGTCACCGGCTATTCGGGGACGGCGACCGTCAAGCTCGCCTTCAACAGCGGCGAGGTGCAGGGCATTTGCAACTCGTGGGAATCGTTCAAGGCGACCTGGAAAAACGAGCTCGAGGCCGGCAGTATCGTGATCGTCATGCAGAACGTCCCGAAGCCTCACCCGGACCTGCCCAAAGTTCCGCTCGATATCAGCTTCGCCAAGAGCGACGAGGGCAAAAAGCTCATCCGCGCGATCGTCCACACTGTCGGCCCGACCGCGCGCCCCTACGTCGTGCCGCCGGGCACGCCCAAGGACCGGATCGAGCTGCTGCGCAAGGGCTTCATGGATACGATGAAGGACCCCGAGTTTCTGGCCGACGCGGAAAAGGCCAAGCTCGACATCAACCCGCTCGACGGCGCGTCGCTGGAAAAGGCCGTGCGCGAGGTCTTCAACGTCGATCCGACGCTCGTGCCGAAGCTGAAGGAGATACTGAAGTAAGCCGGCGCGGCGGTCGGGTTTGAAACCCTCCGCCGGCCGTGTTATATTTCTTTGGTTATGAAAGAAAAGATCCATCCAGAATACAAAGCGGCGAAGATCATCTGCGCGTGCGGCCACGTGGTCGAGACCCGCTCCACGGTGCCCACGATCCACGTGGAGATCTGCTCCGATTGCCACCCTTTCTTCACGGGTAAGCAAAAATTCATCGATGCGGCCGGCCGGGTAGAGAAGTACAGACGCAAGTACGGCATCAAAAGCAAGACCAACTAGACCGGCGGAGATTCGCAGACTGAATGTGAATTACTAGCGAGCTCGGAACGGAAAGGGCAAAGGGCAGTAAGGTCCTTTGCCCTTTTTTATTTGCATCGCCGGACTGAAAGAAAGCCATGCTGGACAAACTTGCGGAAGTCGAAAAGCGCTACACGCAGCTCGAAAGCCTGATGAGCGATCCGTCTCTGCCCGGGAAATCCCGGGAGTATTCGAAAATCGCCAAGGAGCGCGCCGATCTGGAGGAGCTCGTCCTCTGTTACCGCGACTGGAAGAAGACCGAGCGGGAGATCGAATCGAACAAGGAGCTGCTCGAAGAGAACGACGAGGCGATGCGGGAGATGGCGAAGGAGGAGCTCGCGCTGCTGCGGGAGCGCAAGGAGCAGCTCGAGGCGCGGCTCAAATATCTCCTCCTGCCCAAAGACCCCAACGACAGCAAGAACGTCATCTTCGAGATCCGCGCCGGCACCGGAGGCGACGAGGCGGCGCTGTTCGCGGCCGAGCTCTCGCGCATGTACACGCGCTACGCCGAGAACCGCGGCTGGCGCGTCGAGGTCATGAGCTCGAACGCGACCGGCTTGGGCGGCCTGAAAGAAATCATTCTGCTCGTCGAAGGGAAGGGCGCCTACAGCCGCCTCAAATTCGAGGGCGGCGTGCACCGTGTGCAGCGCGTCCCGGTGACCGAAGGCTCGGGGCGCATCCACACCTCCACCGTCACCGTCGCCGTGCTCCCCGAAGCGGACGAGGTCGAGGTGAATATCGATCCCAAGGATTTGAAGGTGGACGTCATGCGCGCTTCCGGTCCCGGCGGGCAGAGCGTCAACACAACCGATTCGGCCGTGCGCATGACGCACATCCCGACCGGGCTCGTAGTCTCGTGCCAGGACGAAAAATCACAGCACAAAAATCGCGCCAAGGCCCTGAAAATTCTGCGCGCGCGCCTGCTGGAGAAAAAGCAGGAGGAGCAGAGCTCGGAGATCGCCGCGACGCGCAAGCTCATGGTCGGGAGCGGCGACCGCAGCGAGCGCATCCGCACCTACAATTTTCCCCAGGGGCGGATCACCGACCACCGCATCAACTTCACGCTCTACAAGCTCGACCGCGTCATCGAAGGCGAGCTAGAAGAATTGATCGACGCGCTCAACACGCACTACCAGGCCGAGGCGCTGCAGGCGGGTTAGATGAATGCGGATATTCAAAGCGAAAATGCGGCGACGATATCGTCGGCGCTGAAAAACGCCGCGGCGCGGCTTTCAGCCGCAGGCATCGAGAGCGCGCGCCTCGACGCGGAGATACTCTTAGCGAGTATGCTCGGAGTCGAGCGCGGTGGGCTTTATATGAAGGACGACCGCGCGCTCGACGACAGCGAGCTGGCGCGCTTTCGCTCGTTGATCGCGCGTCGCGAGCGCGGCGAGCCGGTGTCCTATATCATCGGCCGGCGCGAGTTCTGGTCGCTCGACTTCATTGTGACGCCGGCGGTGCTGACGCCGCGGCCGGAGACCGAGCTGCTGGTCGAGACGGCGCTCGGCTTTGCCGGACGGCGTCTGCTGAAGGATCGCAGGCTCCGCATCCTCGATGTCGGCACGGGAAGCGGCGTGATCGCCGTCGCTCTGGCGGAAGAAATTCCCGGCGCGGAAATCGTTGCGACGGACGTTTCTCCCGACGCGCTGGAGATCGCGCGCAGCAACGCGCGGCGACACAACGTGGAGCAAAAGATTCGTTTTCTCGCCGGCGATCTGTTCGCGCCGGTCGCGGAGCTGGCCGGATGGTTCGACCTGATCGTCTCCAATCCGCCGTATATCCGGCGCGAGGATATCGCGGCGCTGCCGCGCGACGTGCGCGACTATGAGCCGCGCCTGGCGCTCGACGGCGGCGCCGACGGCCTCGACTTCTATCGGCGCATCGCGCGCGAAGCGCCGCGCTATTTATCCGCCGGCGGTTTTCTCGCCATCGAGATCGGCGCCGTCATGGGCGAAGAGGTCGCGCGGCTTCTCACGGACGCGGGATTTTCTTCCGTCCGCGTCGATAAGGATCTGGCGGGCTCGGAGCGCGTGGTAAGCGCGCGAGCGATGGCCTAAATGGATAAGATCATCGTCACCGGCGGGCGTCGCTTGAAAGGCGAAGCGGCGGTGAGCGGCTCGAAGAACGCCGCGCTGCCGATCCTCATCGCCTCGCTCTTGACCGACGAGCCGTGCACTTTCGAGGGCATTCCCGACCTCGTCGACATTAAGACGGCGCTCAGGCTCTTGAAAGGCCTCGGCGTAGCCGTCGAAGAGGAGAAGCCGGGCTGCGTCACGTTGCAGGCGCGCGCCGTCGACAAGCTCGAAGCCTCCTACGAGCTCGTCAAGACGATGCGCGCATCGTTCCTGGTTTTGGGGCCGCTTCTCGCCCGCTTCGGCGAGGCGCGCGTCTCGACCCCCGGCGGCTGCGCGATCGGCGCGCGCCCGGTGAACCTCCATATCAAGGGATTGGCCGAGATGGGCGCGGAGATCGATCTCGTCCACGGCTATGTCGAGGCGAAGGCGAAGAAGCTCAAAGGCGCGAAGATCTATCTCGACGCGCCGTCGGTCGGCGCGACGGAGAATCTCATGATGGCGGCGGCCCTCGCCGACGGGACGACGGTGATCGAGAACGCCGCGCGGGAGCCCGAGATCCAGGACCTCGCCGCCGTCTTGAGCAAAATGGGCGCGGGCGTCGCGGGCGCGGGCACCGGCACGATTCATATCGAAGGCGCGCGCAAGCTCCGCGGCGTCGAGCACCGCGTGATTCCCGACCGCATCGAGGCGGGGAGCCTCATCGTCGCGGCGGCGGTCACCGGCGGCGACGTGCTCGTGCGCGACATGCGCCCCGATCATCTCGACGCGTTTATCTCGAAGCTGGGGGAAGCCGGCGTCGCGCTCGCAGTCGAAGCGGATCGCGTCCATGTCAAAGGCGATGGAATCAAAAGCGTCGACATCGCGACGCTGCCCTATCCCGGTTTCCCGACCGATCTGCAGGCGCAGATGATGGTTCTCATGTCGGTGGCCGAGGGCGTCAGCGTGATGACGGAGAATATTTTCGAGAACCGCTTCATGCACGCGCTGGAATTGATCCGTATGGGCGCCGACATTCGCCTCGAAGGCAACCGCGCGGTGGTGAGAGGCGTCCAGAAGCTCTCGGGCGCCAACGTGATGGCGACCGATCTCCGCGCCAGCATGTCGCTCATCCTCGCCGGGCTCGTGGCCGAAGGCTACACCGAGATCGCGCGCGTCTATCACCTCGACCGCGGCTATGAGCGCGTCGAAAAAAAGCTCGGCGCGCTCGGCGCGGAGATCAAGCGGGTGAAGGCGTGAAAATCCAGCTCGTCAAGACCAGCGATCGCGGCTTCGACGCCGCGTTGCTGAAAATCATGCGGCGCAACAAAGGCGCCGGCGCCGGCGTCGATGAGACCGTCGCGGCCATCGTCCGCGCCGTGAGGGATAAAGGAGACCGCGCGCTGTTCGATTTCACGCGGCGCTTCGACGGGGTCGCGCTCACCCGCCGAACCGTCGAAGTATCGAAGAAGGAAATGAGCGCCGCGCTGAAGATCGTTCCGGCGCGTGACCTCCGCACGCTGCGCCTCGCGGCGAAGCGCATCGCGGCGTTTCACCGTCGGCAGGTGGAGAAGAGCTGGGGCTATCGCGACCCGATCGGCATCTATCTCGGCCAGCGGATCGCGCCGCTCGCGCGCGTCGGCGTCTATGTCCCCGGCGGCAAGGCGTCGTATCCATCGACGGTGTTGATGAACGCGATCCCCGCCAAGGTCGCGGGCGTGAAGGAAATCGTGATGGCCTCGCCCCCGGGACGCGACGGAGAAGTGAATCCGCTGATCCTCGCGGCGGCGAAGATCGCCGGCGTCGACCGCGTCTTTCGCGTCGGCGGCGCGCAGGCGATCGCCGCGCTCGCCTACGGCACCGAGTCGATTCCCAAGGTGGATAAGATCGTCGGGCCGGGGAACATCTATGTGGCGACCGCGAAGCGGCTCGTCTTCGGCGAGGTCGCGATCGATTCGATTGCCGGGCCGAGCGAGATTTTATTGTTGGCCGACAGCTCCGCCGATCCCGAGCACGTCGCCGCCGATATGCTGTCGCAGGCGGAGCACGACGAGTTGGCGGCGGCGCTCTGCGTCACGCCCTCCGCTGCTCTCGCCGAGCGCATCCGCGCAGCCATCGAGAGGCAGACGCGCGACGGCAAGCGCCGGGCGATCACGCTGAAGGCGTTGGAGAACTACGGCGCGATTATCGTCTGCCGCGGCCTTACCGAGGCGGTCGAGATCGCAAACTCGATCGCGCCGGAGCACATCGAGCTGATTCTGCGCGAGCCCGAGCGCTGGGCGCGGTTGATTCGAAACGCGGGCGCGCTGTTCGTCGGGCCGTATTCCGCGCCGCCGCTCGGCGATTACATGGCGGGGCCGAATCACGTGCTGCCGACCGGCGGCAGCGCGCGGTTTTTCTCACCGCTCGGCACGTACGATTTTTTCAAGCGCATGAGCGTGATCCGGGCGGAGAAGCGCGCGCTGCGGACGCTCGCGCCGGAGATTGCGCGTCTCGCGCGGCTCGAGGGATTGGACGACCATGCGCGCGCGGTCGAGGCGCGCTTTAAAAAATAAGGAGAGAGCCATGGGACGATCGGCTAAGACCGAGCGCAACACCAAAGAGACGCGCATCGCCGCGGAGATCGAGCTCGACGGCGGCGGCAACGCCGAGATCGAGACCGGCATTCCGTTTTTCAACCACATGCTGGAGATATTCACGCGCCACGGCCTGTTCGACATCAAGATCCAGGCGAAGGGCGACATCGAGGTCGATTATCATCACACGGTCGAAGACGTCGGCCTCACGCTCGGGCAGGCGTTCAAGGAGGCGCTCGGCGACAAGCAGGGGATCGGCCGCTTCGGCGAGGCGACCGTGCCGCTGGACGAGGCGCTGGCGAACGTCGTGGTCGATCTCTCCGGCCGGCCGTATCTCGCCTACAACGTGAAGATCCGCGCCGGACGCGTCGGCGACTTCGACACCGATCTGCCGCACGAGTTTTTCCAGGCGCTGGCGAACCAGCTCGGCATGAATCTCCACATCAACGTGTCGCAGGGCGAGAACCCGCATCACATCATCGAGGCATGCTTCAAGGCGACCGCGCGCGCGTTGGGGCAGGCGACGCGCATGGACCCGCGTATCAAAGGGGTGCTCTCGACCAAAGGAAGCTTATGATCGCGATCGTCGACTACGGCATGGGGAACCTCCACAGCGTGCAGAAGGCGTTCGAGCGCCTCGGGCACCATG
>DATJFG010000129.1:0-42713 GCA_035495775.1 Verrucomicrobiia bacterium
AAGGAATACTACGCGCTGCCGATTCAGGAAGTCGGGCGAAAAGATCCGCGCATCTTGAAGGAAAATCCGGACCGCTTCGCCGACCCGAGCCTCATCAAGGAATTGGACGAGAGCGGCTTTATCGACAAACTGACGAAAGAATACGGCATTAAATAAAATAAGGAGACCTTTTATGGCTGGCGATGCGATTTTAATTACCGGCGGCAGCGGCCTGGTCGGCGCCAATGCGGCGCGCATGCTGCTCGACCGCGGCGAGCGCCCGGTGCTCTTCGACGTGGCGCTGAACGACAGATTACTCCGAGCCGTCGGCGTCGACCCGGCGGAGATTCCCGTCGTGCGCGGCGACGTCGGCGATCTGCCCGGCATCATCACGGCGCTGCGCGAGCATAAAATCGGCCGCGTGCTCCATCTCGCGGCATTTTTGGGCGAAGAGGTCCAGCGGCGTCCGTACGGCGGCGTGCAGCTGAATTTGATGGGCACGGTGAACATGCTCGAAGCGTCGCGTCTCGAAGGCGTCAAGCGCGTCGTCTTCTCGAGTTCCGGCACGGTCTACCATGCCGAGATCGGCGAGGGCGGGCCGAAGAAGATCGACGAGACGATTCCGCTGAATCCGCTCTCGATCTACGCCGCCGCCAAGGCGGGAGGAGAGTTCCTCGGCCGCGCCTACGCGAAGCGCTTCGGCTTCGAGTTCGTCACCGTTCGGTTCGCGGCGCTCTACGGCCCTTCGCCGGCGGGGCTCAAGGCGACGCGCGAGCAGGCGATCCAGTTGATGATCCGCGCGGCGATCAAAGGGGAGGCGGCGAAGATAAACTGGCCGTACGGCCCGGCGGAATTGCTCTATGGCAAGGACGCGGCGAAGGGCGCTGTGCTCGCGACGATCAAGGACAATTTAAAAGAAAATATTTTTCACATCGGCACGGGCCAGCGGTCGACCGGCGATGATATTCTCTCGGCGCTCAAGCGCCATTTTCCCAAAGTCGACATCACGCTTACGCGCGGCGCGCGGCCGATGCCCTATCCGGAGGACCGCATCCCGCACGATCTCTCCCGCGCGCGCGAGCAGCTGGGCTTCGAGCCCGATTACCTGCTGGAGAAGGCGCTCGGCGACTACGCCGAGACGCTCAAGAAGATCGAAGGATTGTAAATGCAGCGCTGCCGCGCCGCGACGCTCGTCGCGCCGAATAAGCTCGAGCTCCGCGAGTATCCCATCCCGGACATTCCGCCCGACGGTGGGCTCCTCGCCGTCGAGCGCGCCGGCATCTGCGGCACGGACGTCAAATATTTTCACGGCCGGCTCGACCTGCCGCTGCCGATCATCCTCGGGCATGAGATTTTGGCGCGCGTCGAAAAGCTCGGCCGTGCCGCCGCGGAGATTCACGGTCTCAAGGAAGGCGACCGCGTGATCTTAAAGGGCGCGCGCGGCTGCGGCCGCTGCGCCGACTGCCGGCGCGGCGCCGACCGCTTCTGCAAGAAGCGCACGAGCTACGGCGGGCGCACCAGCTCCGCGAATCCGCCGCATCTCTTCGGCGGCTTCGCCGACTATGTCTATCTAGCGCCCGACGCGCTCGCGACCAAAGTCAGCGACGCGCTCCCCGCCGAGGCGGCGGTGCTCGTCGGCGCCGTGATGGCGAACGGCTATCAATGGGCGCTCCGCCACGGCGGCGTCAAGATGGGCGATTACGTTCTTGTCCAGGGGCCGGGACAGCAGGGGCTCGCGTGCGCCTTCGCCGCCAAGCAGGCGGGCGCCGCTCGCGTCTTTATCACAGGCATCGGGCGCGACGCGCCGCGGCTTAAGCTCGCGCGCCGCTTCGGCGCCGACCGGACGATCGACGTTGAAAAGGAAAATGTGGTCGATGTCGTGCGCGAGGAGACCGGCGGCGCGATGGCGGACGTGGTTGTCGATGTATCGGGCAGTCCGAAGGCAATTCCGCTTTCCGTCGAGTGCGCGCGCCGCCAGGCGACGGTCGTGCTCGCCGGGCTCACCGGCGATCAGACGCTGACGCCGATGGCAATCGACAAGATCGTCTGGAAGGAACTGCGGATCCAGGGGGCGTTTACCGCGGACAACGACGCGGTCGAGGCGACGATGCGCCTCCTCGAAGCGACGAAGTTTCCCGTCGAGGAGATGGTGAGCCACGTCTTTCCGCTCGAGGAGATCGAGCGCGCGATCCGCGCAGTCGGCGGCGAGTTCCCCGAACTCTATCCCACCAAGGCGCTGATTCGACCGTCGCGTTAGCGCGCGGCGGTTTGCCTGAGCCAGTAATCCGCCATTTCCTGCGATCGGCAGAACCAGACGCCCGAGCGGCTCTTCACATAGACGATAAAGTCTTCGAGCACCTTCGCCAGACCCGGGCGGCCGCCCGTGAACGAATGAACGGCGTAGCGGAACTTCATCGGATGGCGTCGCGATTCTTCGTAATGCGCGTCGAACTCGTCTTTAAGCTGCTGCAACGCGCCTTTGAGTCCGAGCGCGACGATATCGTTGTCGCTGTACGCCGGCCGCACATAGCCGACCGAGACGAGCTTGCGGCCGTTGACATCGATGATGTACGGGAAGTCGGAATCGCAGTAATCGCCGTTCCAGATAAAGCCGAGCGCGGCGCTGAGCTCGAGCGTGAAAGGGCTCGGCCGCGGTCCGGGAGACATGTAGCCGGTCGGCCGCGTGCCGGCCGCGCGCTCGATCACCTCGATCGATTTGCGGATCGCCGCCTCTTCTTCCTCGCGCGTCTTGTACTCGTAAGGATGGACGCTCTGGTCCCAATGGTGGCAGGCAATCTCGTGGCCGCGCGCGGCGGCTTCCTTCACCGATTCGGGAAAAAGCTCGGCGGTGAGGCCGCTCGCCAAGATCGTCGCCTTGACGCCGGAGCGGTCGAGGATGTCGAGCAGCCGCGGGAGGCCGAAATTGACGCCATACTGACGCGCGCCGAGCGCCAGGAAGTCGAGGCGGTTTTCCCGCGTCGACATCTCGCGCTTGCGCACCGTGAGCGCGCCCGGCACCGACTCCCATTCGTGCATGATATTGAGCGTGAACGCGATGCGGTTGCCGCCGGGCCACTCCTTGAACCATTCGGGGCGGCGCGGCACGCGCGGACGGTAATTCCACTGATAGGCGCTGTCGAGATCCGAAGCGGCCATGATTTTCTCCTTCTGTAACGGCTATAACTAGTCTTTTCGCCACAGGCATGCAACATTGACACGGCGCGGCTCGATTGGATAGAATTTTGCTGCCCGCTGGCAAGCGCGCATCCCGGCAAGAAAGGACCACGCCATGCAAACCCCATCTGAAAATCCCGTCATAGACGCCGACGCACACGTCGTGGAGTCGAGCCGTACTTGGGAATATATGGACCCCTCCGAGCGGCAGTTTCGGCCGGTTCCACTGGAAGCTCCGGAAGAAGACGGCATCAAGCTCCAGTTCTGGTTGATCGACGGGAAGGTCCGCGGCTTTCGCTTCCCGGCCTTTTCCGAGACGGAGCTCAAGAAGCGCATGGATCTGGCGGGGCGGAAATTCGCCGACTCGCAGGAGGCGCGCGAGCTCGGCAACGTCGACCTCCGGCTCGAGCACATGGACCGCACCGGGATCGACGTGCAGGTCCTTCACAACACGATGTTCATCGAGCCGGCGACCGACCGCCCGGCAGTCGAGGTGGCGCTGTGCAAGAGCTACAACCGCTGGCTCGCCGACATCTGGCGCCAGGGCAAAGGCCGGCTCCGCTGGTCCTGCATGGCGCCGACGCTCTCGATACCCGACGCGCTCGATCAGATCCGCTTCGGCAAAGAGAACGGCGCCGTCGCCGTGCTCATGCGGCCGATCGAGGGCAATCGGCTGCTCGTCGATCCCTATTTCTATCCGATCTACGACGAGGCGAGCCGCCAAGACATGGCGATCGCGATCCATATATCGAACGGAAACTCCTGGATGGTCGACTTGGTCAAACATCCGGTCTTTACCGCCGCGGCGTTTCATAAATTCCGCATCCCGACGGTCGCCGCCTTCAGCGATCTCCTGCTGAGCGACGTGCTCGTGAATTTTCCCAAGCTTCGCATCGGCTTCATCGAGGCGAGCGCGCAGTGGCTGCCATGGGTCGTGCACGAAGCGAAGAACCGCTTCAAGGCGCTCGGGCGCAAATGGCCGGAGCGCGGCGTCAGCGAATACCGCATGTTCGTGACCTGCGAGAATTCCGACGACGTACCGTACATCGTCGCTCAGGCGGGCGAAGACTGTCTCGTGATCGGCACCGATTACGGCCACACCGATACGTCGAGCGACGTCGACGCGATCAAGACGTTCAAGACAAGGAACGATATCGCGCCCGCGATCAAGCAAAAGATCTTAAGCGACAACGCGCGGGCGCTCTACGGCTTATGAGATGAAACCCGGCTATCCGATCGTCGACGCCGACGGCCACGTGCTCGAAAAGGATTACGAGCTGGCCGACTTCCTCGAAGGCCGCTACCGCGAGATGAAGCGGAACGAGACCTACGGCTTCTTCCCTTCGCTCGACGGCTGGCACCGCGGTTTTTCCGCCGCGGGAAAAGAAGTCGATGTCCCGGCGTCGCGCTGGCTCGGCTTTTTAGACGAGCTCGGCGTCGACATGACCGTGCTCTACCCCACCGCCGGCCTCGCGCTCGGACTCATTCAAGATCACAACTGGGCCTGCGGCGTCGCGCGCGCCTACAACAATTGGGTGGCGGCGCGCTATACGCGCGAGAGCCCGCGCTTGAAGGCCGTCGCCCTGCTACCGGTGCAGGTGCCGGAAGAGGCGGCGAAGGAACTGGAGCGGGCGAAAGAGCTGGGCCTCGTCGCGGGCCTGATGCCGGCGGTGACGATTCTGAATAAGGGCTACGGCCATAAAGACTTCGACCCGATCTACCGCGCGGCGGAGCGGCTGGACATGCCGCTTACGGTCCACGGCGCGCCGAGCCGCGGCATGGGCTTCGACTTCTTCGACAAGTTCATCCAGGTCCACACCCTCGAGCATCCCTTCGCTATTTTGATCCAGTTCACGCACATGATTTTCGAAGGCGTCTTCGAGCGCTTCCCGAAAGTCCGCGTCGCATATCTTGAAGCGGGCTCGGGCTGGATTCCCTACATGATGGACCGGATGGACGAGGAATATGAGAAACCGCACCGCGCGGGCGCGCCGGCGCTCAAAAAAAAGCCGAGCGAATACATCCGCTCGGGCCAGGTGTGGGCAACCTGCGAGGTCGAGGAGCGCGCGCTGATCCAGGTGCTGCGCCAGTTCAATCCGCGCTGTCTCATGTGGCCGTCGGATTATCCGCACGAGCGCCTGCCGGACATGTTCAAGCGCGACATCCCGGAGTTCCTCGCGCGCGAGGATCTCTCCGACGCCGAGAAGAAGATGATCCTCCACGACAACCCGAAAAATTTTTATCACCTGGAGATTTGATGCGCCTCAAAGACAAGATCGCTATCGTCACCGGCGGCGGCGTCGGCATCGGCCGCGCCTATTGCCTCGCGCTCGCGCGCGAAGGCGCCAAAGTCGTCGCTGCGGACATTCAAGACGGCGAGGCGAAGCGCGTCGCGGAAGAGATCAAGCAGCAGGGCGGCGAAGCGATCGCCGTTCCGGTCGACGTGACCTCGGAGGAAAAGACCCGCGCGATGGCCGATGCCGCGCTCGCGCGCTACGGCCGCATCGACATTCTCGTCAACAACGCGGCGCTCTACTCCGCGATCAAGAAAAAACCGTTCATGGAAATCGAAGTCGAGGAATGGGACCGGGTCATGGCGGTGAACGTGAAGGGACTATTCCTCTGCATGCAGGCGGTCTATCCGGCGATGAAGCGCCAGGGCAAGGGCAAGGTGATCAACATCTCCTCCGGCACGGCGCTCGGCGGCACGCCCTTTTACCTTCACTATGTGACATCGAAGGCCGGCGTCATCGGCTTTACGCGCGCGCTCGCGCGCGAGCTCGGCGGCGACAACATCTGCGTCAACGCGATCACGCCCGGCCTCACGCTCTCGAGCCCGCAGCAGGAAGGGACGCTCACGCCCGAGCAGCTCGCCGACCGCCGGAAGAAGCGCTCCTTCCAGCGCGACCAGAAGCCCGACGACTTGGTTGGCACCGTTATCTTCCTCGCCTCCGACGACAGCGACTTCATCACCGGCCAGACGATCAACGTCGACGGCGGCGCGAACATGTACTGAATTTCGCGAAGCGCCTCGACAATCTATTTCCGCCCGTAGAGACGCAGCAGCGTTTTCTTATCGCGCGCGGAAAGTCTGTGCTCCTTGTCCGCGACAGACATGGAAAAGTACATGACATCGTGGGGATCGGTGCTATGACCCATCATCCCGAGCGCATGGCCGATCTCGTGCAGCGCGATAAAATGTATCGAGGAATCGGTGACCGCACTCGAACGGGTGATCGGCACGGTCAGAATAAATATTTGGGCGTCGTAAATCCCGCTGTTTTCCCGAAAATAGACGCGCGTCTCGCCCCCTTCGGAGCGATTTCTTAGCTGGCTCGGGTCGCTGGTCCATAAGCATTCGATGTCCGCATCCCGTATTCGGTCGGTGATATGGAACCTCACCCGCCCCTCCGAGGCGCGGCTCCATTCGTCGAAGGCCGTTTTGAGTATATCGATGTAGCGCGCCTGGAATCCGGCCGCTCCTTCGCCGCCGTGAATATACACGCGAAGAGGCATCGACCGGCTGGGCCAACTCTTCGCCCGTCCCTGCGTGGCCGAAAAATAATAATCTTCAGCGTTCGGTTCGGCTGGCGGTCTGGATTTGGCCAGCCGCAGCTCGCTTTCGATGTTTTTGATCGAATCGGCCACGACAGGCGCATCCGGACCTTGGGGAGCCCGGCGAAGAAATTCTCTGTAATGCGCAATGCTGTCTTCGAGCTCTCCGCTCTCTTGATACAAAGTCCCTAGGTTCAACCATGTGAGCGCTCGCTCGGGGTCGGCCGAAAGAACGAGCTTGAACGCTTCGATCGCCTCCGCTGTGCGGCCGACCTTGGCGAGCGCAAGGCCGCGATTAAAATAATATTCGGGAATCTTATCCCAGGTCGCGACGGGGAACCGGCGCGCTGCGTCGTCCAGCAGGGCAAGAGCGTCGTCGTATTTTTGGCGGTCATAATGCAACGCCGCGAGCGAGACCCAAGCTTCCGGCACCTCGGATCCCGCTGACACCACGGCCGTGAACTGGGCGGCCGCCGCGTCCTTTTCCCCCAGTTTCGTCAACACCACGCCGAGATTGTAGCGCGCGGCGGAAAACTCCGGCGCAAGGCGCAATGCTTCGAGAAGTTTTTCTTTCGCGTCGCCGAGGCGGTCCGCTTTGATCAGCCCCAGCGCGTCATTTGTCAGCGTCGCGGCTCGGTAGACGCGCTCCGGGACTGTTTGCCCGTTGACGAAATATTCTCTGTCTTGTGCGAGGAGCGAGCTGACAGCGATAGCGAAAACGATCAGCGCCGCTAAAGCGTAGGGCCTGAACAGAATCTTCATTTATTCGCACTTAAACTTAAAGCGGGCGCGAAAGAGACGCCTACGCGAATGTTATTTTCACCGTCCGCGCTGGTCGGTAGAGTACTCCGGATGGCGCGGCCCCAAGAGGAGGCCGTTGTCTTTGTTGAAGACCATAGTGCTGTTGGCGAAGCGAGCGAGCTCATGGGTTTGATCGAGCATGGAAAAAACGATCTGATGAATCGCCGCAGCGACGAGCGCGCCGATGATGCCGCCCGGCGCGCCGGCGCCGGAGTCGCGTACGGCCTGAGCTTTGCCGGTCCAGAGCGTCTGGCCGGTCTCCACGTCGACCAGCCGGGCGTTCGCACGGACGACGGTTTGCGAAGAAATCACATAATATTTCTGCCCCCACTGCTCGATCGTGAAATAAAGCACCGCGTCGGCGCCAAAGACCTCCTTGATCTTCTTGAGCGACACGCCGTTCATCTCGTCGGGCGTGGGCAGCCCGTTTTCTTTCATGAACGCGTCGACCACGGCGACGGGAAAAACATAGTAGCCCGCCTCGGCTAGCGGGCGCGAGGCCGTGGAGAGGAAGATGTAACTCGCCTCGACAGTCGTCGACGAGTTGAGGGGCGGCAGGACGAGGATCGAGCGCGGCAAGCGGCTCCGGTAAAGTGTGTAGTCCGGCTTGGGTACGCACGCGGAAAGCGACGTAAGGAGCGCGAATAGGAATGCGGCGGCGAGGTTCCTCTTCATCCCTCGCCCGCCTTTCGGTCCATCCGCTGCAGCACGCCGTCGATGAACGCGGCTGATTCGGGAAAGAGCTTTTTTTCGATCTGGAACTCCTGCCTCGCGGCGCCGAGGTCTCCCTGCTGGTAATAAAGATAGGCGAGATGGGCGTGGAGGCCGGGCGGCACCGGCTTGCCTTCGGCGTTGGCCTTTTGGATGTCCTCGTTGAGCTTCGCCGTTTGCGTGACCGGATCCGCCTCCCCCGGCTTCATGTACATCTGGTAAACCAGATCTTCGTAGCGACCCCACGCGTAAAGGGGCTGCTTCACGCACGCGCTCAGGACAAAGAGCGCCGCGACGGCAAAGGCGACGCGCAGCTCGCGCATGGATTTATTTGCCTTTAGCGGGAGACCAATCGCCACGTTCGACGCCGGCGACGAGATTGTTGACAGCTTCGGTGATCGCGAGATTCAAAACCTTGCCGTTCAGGGTGGAATCGTAACCGGCGTAAGAGCCGAAGCCGACGATTTCGCGGTTGCTGAGCTCGTATTCGCCGGCGCCCTGGACCGCGTAGATGACTTCCGAGGTGTGCACATCGACGATGTTGAGGGCAACTTTGGCGTAGGCGACCTGGCGCTTGCCGTGGCCCAGTATGCCGAAGAATTCCGTGTCGCCGACGACCCGCCGGCCGAACTCCGTCACGTCGCCCGCGAGCGCCACCTGCGCGCCCTTGAGCTCCTGGCTGACGCCGCGAATCCGCGCCTCCTCGGCGATTTCCCTCATGTTCTCGCGATCGACGAGGACAAAGCGTCCGGTATTTTGTAAGTGCGTCTTGAGGATCGTCTTCGCCTGGTTGCCGAGGTGGTCGCCTTCGGTAAAGATTCCCTGCATGTAGGTCGAGCGGTTTTGAAACTTCGCAACGACCAGCGCGTAGCGCGGCCCGTTGTACGGTACGCCGGCGCTCGCAACCGTCTCCGGTATGATGGCGCGGTGAGATTCGACGGCGCAGCCGGCGAAGAGCGCAGCGGCGGCGAATACGGCGATCGCGTACGAATGCGGCATGCGGAAAATCTGCATGACCGGCCTCCTTACGATAAAGAACAAACGGATGAGGCCGAGCTTAACGCCTATATAAGCCGGAAGTCAAATCTGGTCGGGGAAGGAACTTAAAAACCGCAGGAGAGTCAATCATATACCATGCTCGTGAACGTCACCGCCGAGCCGGTCTCCTGCGTGAACGCCTGATCGTACTTGAGGAGTCTCCCCTGCCCGCCTTGCATCAGATAGGCGAGCGAATAGAGCGGCGAGAAGCCGCAGATGCGCCGGCGGTCTTCGTCTTTCGCGATCTCCTGGAAAAACCCTTCCGGGTCGGCGGCGGTGAGCTTGTCGATCGATTTTAGATCCTCGGCCTCGACCCATTTCAGAAAGTCCGGCGTGATCGGATCGCGGTCGCCGAACTGGGCTCCGACGTGCGCGAGATCGACTCCGGCGACGAAGCACACACGCCGCGACTCCTTCGCCGCCAGATCGCCGAGGACTTTGAGGAAATCTCCGATGCGCGGATCTTTTTCCGGCAACGATCGGCTTCTGACGTTGGCATGAAAAGACGTGACGAGGATCGGCACGATCTTGAAGGGCCTCTCTTCGCCCGTTAGCCGCGCGTGCTCGGCGGCCGCGTATTTTAAATAAACCGCTTGAAACTCGAGCGAGTGCTCGGTGCGGTGCAGGTATTCATCCGCGAAGAGATCGCCTTGGTACGCCTGCTGCAATCGATCGACGAAAGTTTTATCGGTCTCGACGGCGCCGATCGGCGTGGCGAAATCCTTCCGCGTCGCGACGAACGGGCTCTCGCCGGCGCAGTGCGAGGTGCCGAGGAGAATATAGAGATCCGCGCCCGGGCTCTCGATCAATTCTTTGTAGGCCCAGGCATAGCACGGGCCGCCGCGGTGAAAGTCGATGTGCGGCGCCACAATCGCCTTCGGCCTCGCGCGCGCGCCGTTCGATTTGGCCTCGCCCGGTCCGTTCGCCGCCTTGAAATGGCCGAGCAGCTGGGATTTCAGCTGCTCCGGCTGATCGCTGTACACGCCGCCGACATGCGCGGGCGCGCGCACCGGCTGGCGGCGAAATTCGTCGACGATCTCTTTCTGCCGGTCGAGGAAGCGCTGGTTGTAGAGAAAATAGTTCTGGTCGAGCGCCTCAATCAATTTTTGCAGCTCCTCGCTCGCGAGGATCTGACCGATGCGCTTCGCGTACGCTTCCTGAATGTCGACCAGCGAATGTTGGCCGTCGAAGTGCGCGATGAGGAAATATCCCACGGGCGTGACGACGAGCGTCTCGGCGAAGTGCGCCGGATCTCTCAGGCAGATGTACGTTTTCCCGTCCTGCTGGACGGGAAACGCCTCGACGGGGCGGAGCAGAGGGTGGTCTTCCATTCCTCTAGATGACGGGTTTTTCGGCGGGGTGTCAAGCGGCTAAGCTTAGAGCAGACTCCGTTTGACGGACTGCGACTGTTTGGAGTATCGGTGGCGGGAAATTCTTGCGCTGAAGCCGCTGGAAAGCTGAAGTCGATATGAAGATCGGAAAAAATGAAACCCCTGCTAACAATCGTTTTTTATGCGGCCGTCCTTATCGCTGCATGCGACTGGGCGCTTTTTCACTTTAAATTGATTTCTTTCCTTATTGGCGAAAACATCAATCGCGCGGAACTAAAGCTATTTGGACGAACTTTACCTGCACAGATTCTTTATATGCTGATTCTTTCCGTAATTGCCTCCGCCCTCGGCGTCGCCTGGGGGAAGAAAGGGACAGGCAAGGAGAATCTACTTTTTAGCGTCTTTTACGGTCTAATAGCTGTGCTTCTACTTGCGTACCTAGTAGCGGTCTATTTAGTTTAACCTTCGACTGATCCGCCCTACCCGATCCCCAGCTTCTCCTTCGCCTCGTCGCTGATGCGGCTCGGGTCCCACGGCGGATCCCAGACGAGATCGACGTTCGCCTCTTCGACGCCGTCGACATTGTCGAGAATTTTCTGCCGCGCCTGGCCGGCGATCATGCCTCCCATGCCGCAGCCCGGCGCCGTGAGCGTCATCTTGACGTTCACCGTGCCGCCGTCGATCTGGACATCGTAGATGAGGCCTAAGTCGACGATGTTGACCGGAATCTCCGGGTCGTAGCACATGCGCAGGACTTCATACACTTCTTCTTTCGTCGCCATGAGAAGCTCCTATCTTTGCTCGCTCGCCTGGCGCTTGCACTCGGCGCACGGGCAGAGCGATCGCAAGTACGGAAAAGTGTAGATGCCGGTCTCGTGGCCGTCCTGCCAGTGGAACAGGATCGCGTAATTTCCGACGGGACTGATTTCCGCGAGCTCGGCATCGGGGACGTAAACGAATTTGATGTCGCCGCTGTGCCCCTGGCAGCCGGCGCATGGGCAGAAGCCGCGCAGATCTTCGAGCGCGTATTCGCCCACGTGGCCGTCGTCCCAGGTGATGCGCACGACGCGCTGGGCCTTGATGTGGTTGATCTCGACTGGATAAGGGAGCGCCATGAGCTTTACGTCGAGATGATCTTGAGAGACTGCGCCTTCCGCGCCGCTTCGGAGATGATCGAGATGCGGCCGGCGAGCTTGGCGGCGACGTCCATGAAGATTTTGCTCACTTCGGAATCCGGCTGCTGGACCAGGATCGGCACGCCTTTGTCGCCCCATTCGCGCAGCGCGGGCGTGATCGGGATTTCGCCCAGGAACGGGATTTTGAAATTCTCCGCCGCGCGCTCGGCGCCGCCGCGCGAGAAGATCTCGTGCTTTTTGTTGCAGTTGTCGCAGATGAAATAGCTCATGTTCTCGATGAGGCCGACGATCGGCACCATCACCTTGTCGAACATCGACTTCGCCCGGATTACATCGGCAAGCGCGACCTGCTGCGGCGTCGCGACGAGGACCGCGCCGGTGACCTTCAACTGCTGGGAAAAGGTGATCTGCACGTCGCCGGTCCCCGGCGGCATATCGACGATCAGATAATCGAGCGGCCCCCATTCCACGTCGGCCATCAATTGCTGCAGCGCCTTGCCCAGCATCGGCCCGCGCCAGATGACCGCCTGGTCGGGCTCGAGGAAAAAGCCGATCGACATGACGGGCAGGCCGTGGGCGATCGGCGGCTTCAGCTTGTAGCCGCCCATGACCGCAACCTTTTCCGGATTGTCTTTGACGCCCATCAGGATCGGCACCGAGGGGCCGTAGATATCGGCATCGAGCAGGCCCACCGTCGCGCCGTGCTTTTTAAGCGCGACCGCGAGGTTCGCCGCGACGGTCGATTTGCCGACGCCGCCTTTGCCGGCGGCGATCAAGACGACGTTTTTGACCGTCGGCAACAGATCGACCTGACCCGCGCCCGACTTGCTGCCGCGCACCTGCGCGCCGAAGGAGATGTCAAAATTGTCGACGCCGATCCCGGCGAGGGCGCGGCGGCAGTCCGCATCGATCGTCTCCCTGAGCGGGCAAGCCGGCGTGGTGAGCTCGACGGTGAAGCGTACCTTGCCGTTGGACACATCCAGGTTCTTCACCATACCGAGCGTCACGATATCGCGGTGAAGCTCAGGGTCCTGTACTTTGCGCAGCGCGTCGAGCACGTTTTCTTGCGTAATCTGAGGCATTTCGGTCCTTTCTTGCAGCTTAAACAATAATCATAGGCTTTTAAAGTCCATGATGTCAATCAAAGCGCTTTTTCCGAACAAATCTTGATCCACCTACGACTGTCTGGTAAAATTACCTGAATCGCGTAAACAACCGGAGAGGTTAAAGGAGGATTAATGAAACATACTTTGACTGCTCTGACGGCTGTCGTTTTGTTGACCGGGGCGATCGGCTGCTCCACGCCTTGGACGACGCGCGAGAAGGCCACCGCCGTCGGGGCCGTGGGCGGGGCCGCGGCCGGAGGCATCATCGGGGCCACCGTCGGCCATCCGGCTGCCGGCGCGCTGGTCGGCGGCGCTCTAGGCGCCGGGGCGGGCGCCTTGATCGGCGATAATATGCAGAGAAACGAGCAGATCCAGGCCGACCAGCAGCGCCAGATCGACCGCAACCGCGCCGAACAGGAGCGGCTGCGAAGAGAACAGCAGCAACCGCCGCCGCCGCGCGAATACTAGACGCGGGTCGATTTAAAGCTGAACTTCGGTTCGACCCCGGACAGCAGGCGTTTAATATTCTGATGATGGCGCCAAACGATGATCAGCGCCATCGCGGCCGCCACCGCGACCACAGACAGCGGATAGGCTAACAGCCACGCCGCCATTGGAGCCGCGGCGGCTGCGATCATCGAGGCCAGCGAGACGATGCGGCTGGCGCCAACCACGACGATAAAGATCAGCAGCGCGAGTCCCGTGGCGGCTGGCGCGAGCGCTGTAAGGCCGCCGAGAGCCGTCGCGACCCCTTTTCCACCCTGAAATTTCAGAAAAACCGGAAAAAGGTGGCCTAAAAAGGCCGCCAGAGCGACAAGCGCGATTACGGCATCGTCCAGCCCGATCGCGCGCGCGAGGCAAACGGGGACAAAGCCCTTCGCTGTATCGCCGACGAGCGTCAGCAAGCCGAGCTTTTTCCCGGCGACGCGAGCCACATTGGTTGCGCCGACGTTGCCGCTGCCCGCCCGGCGCACGTCAATTCCCGAGAAATAACCGAGAATGTAGCCGGTCGGCACGGAGCCGAGGAGATAGGCGAAAATGACCAGGAGAACTGCAGAGGTCATTTCAGGTCGGCTACGATTTTATGTTTTTGCAACGGCGGAAGCGAAGACGTCTTCGTGATTTTTTTCTTCCTGGAGCGAGGGCGCGGAATTGAGGGACTTGGACCTCCCACACAATCGTTTCGAATCATGGCACTGCCCCCTCGGCCGCGTCCCGAGAGGCCGCACCCTAGCGACCTATCGGCCGCGTCCAGAACGCTCGTGTCCTGAGCGACTTTTTATTTTTTCTTATAGAAATCCGGATTCATCCGGCTCGTGGTGCCGGACTTCGCCAGCTCTTCCTCGAACATCTTGCGGATGTTCGAGTCTTCGTCGTGATACTCGATCTGGTTGCCACCCGATTTGACATCCTTGTCGACTTTCGAGATATCGCCGAACTGCTCGCCCAGGCTGTACTTGAGGCTGCCCAGGCGCGGGGGCAGATAGCGCGCCGGTGTGGCGCCGGTGTTGAAATGCTGATGGAACATCATCGGCGGCGGCGTAAAAACGCTGCCGTCCTGCCAGTCGTAGCGCTTGATCGGCTGGCCCTCGCGCCAGAAGAGCGAAAACCCTTTGCCCTTGATGATGATGACGTTGAATCCGGGGCCGTGGCGGTGCGCTTTCTTATAGGTGCCGACAGGAAATTCCGAGATGTGCGCCGCCATCGAGCCGCTGGCCATCTCGAGCATCACATTGGTGCCGCCTCCCCCGCGCTCCTTCCACTCCTCGAGTTTGAAGTTCCGCGCATCGGCGATGAAGTTCGTCTCCCAGACGCGCCCGGGATGCGATTTGCCCTTGCCGCTGAAGTAATCGGGCTCGCCGTCGAAGCGGTCGGTGAAATCGTAGGGGACATTGAAGATGAATTCATCGTTATGAAAGAGGTTGAAGACGATCGGCATGCTATTGACGGAGAAAAACCGCACCGGCTCACTGCCCTGGCCGTTGAAGTGCTGGTGCCACGCGTTCAGCGGCAGTGCGAACAAGCTCCCCTCCTGCCATTCGAACGTCTGCTTGGCCCCTTTGTCGTTCCAGATCGTCGTCGCGCCGCGCCCCTTGAGCACATAGATCATCTCTTCGAAGATCTGGCGCTGCGGCTTCAGATTCTTGCCGGCGGGAATCTCACAGACGTACGCGCCGGTTGCGCCTTCCGCCCCTTCCATGTTGATGAACGCGCCTTCGCCGCCGGTTCGCTCCCAATGCGCGAGCGGCACCTTTCTCAGATCTTGGACAAAAAAGGTTTTGGCGATGGGAATCCCCTCTCCCAGCTGCCATTTGTCGTAGTAGGGGATGTTGTCCATCACATTTTCGCTCTGCGCCATCGGTTTCGCCATGAAAGTAACCTCGCTTTCGCTTCTTAGCAATCGCTCTTATAGCATAAAAAGGGCGAAATCAACCGAGCAGGGAGCGAACCGATGTTGACAATGCGGTGGAAACTCTACTAAATGGCAGCTAAAAATTTACTTTTTAGTTTCGCGCATCGGATGCCTCGCTACGCTGGAATTTCCGCAGCCGGAACGCGAAACTATTCGATTGGGAGGTTCCCTTGGCCACATCCGTGATCGCCCCCATGGTGGGAAAGGTGCTGAAGATCGAGAAACAGGCCGGTGAGCGCGTCGAGGAAGACGACGTCATCTTGGTGCTTGAAGCGATGAAGATGGAAATCCCGGTTGTGGCGCCAGCCGGCGGCGTCGTCAAAGAGGTCAAGGTGACGCCTGGCCAGGCCGTCGAGGCCGAGCAGGAGCTCGCCGTCATCGATTGATATCCGGCGAAAGGATCGCGCCTATGGATACCTGGACTTTCGGCTGGACTCTGGCGCTTCTCGGCATGGGCGGGACGATGCTCGTACTCTGGATCTTAAGTCTCCTCATCCTGCTGCTCAAAAAAATCTTTCCGTACCGCGCGGCCGCTAAGGAGGAGTAAGGGTGGAATCGGCATTCGTCTCGGGCCTGCAAGGCCTCTTCCTCGGCGTCGCCAGCCTGACCGCCGGCCAGGCCGTGATGATTCTTGTCGGCTGCGGACTCCTCTACCTCGGTATCCGCAAAGGCTATGAGCCGCTGCTCCTCGTCCCGATCGGCTTCGGCGCGATCCTGGTCAACATCCCGCTCGCCGACATGATGGGCAAGGAAGGGTTCCTGCGTTTTTTTTACGACTTCGGCGTGCTCACCGAGATTTTCCCCCTGCTCATCTTCGTCGGCATCGGCGCCATGACGGACTTCCAGCCGCTGCTCGAAAATCCGAAGATTATCCTGCTCGGCGCGGCGGGCCAGTTCGGTATTTTTCTGACCTTGCTGCTGGCGCTCGCGGTGGGCTTCGACCGGCTCGATGCGGTCGCCGTCGCGATCATCGGCGCCTGCGACGGACCGACGGCGATCTACGTGAGCTCTAAATTCGCGCCGCAGATGCTCGGCGCGGTCTCGGTCGCCGCTTACTCGTATATGTCGCTCGTGCCGCTGATTCAGCCGCCGATCATGCGCGCGCTGACGACCGAGAAAGAGAGAAAGATCGTCATGGGCGTGGCGCAGCGGCCGGTGTCGAAGACGATCAAGATTCTCTTTCCCATCGTGGTGACGATCTTCGCCTCGATCCTGGCGCCCAAGGGCGCGCCGCTCATCGGCACGGTCATGCTCGGCAACCTCATGAAGGAAAGCGGCGTCGTCGAGCGCTTGAAAAGCGCCTCGGAAAACGAGATCACCAATATCGTGACCCTGCTGCTCGGCCTCTCGATCGGCGCCACGATGGAAGCGGCGAACTTCCTGCGTCCGCAGACGCTGCTCGTGCTAGCGCTCGGCTTCATTGCGATCGCCCTCGACACCGCCGTCGGCCTTCTCTTCGGCAAAGCGATGTGCTTCTTAACCGGCGGCAAGATCAACCCGCTGATCGGCGCCGCCGGCATCTCGGCGTTTCCCATGTCGGCGCGCGTCGTCCAGGTCGAGGGCCAGAAATATAATAAAAAAAGCTACCTCCTCATGCACGCGATGAGCGCCAACGCCGGCGGGCAGATCGGCTCGGTCATCGCCGCCGCCGTGATGCTTTCCGTGCTGCAGGGCATGGGCATCATCGGCGGGTAGCATGCCGGACAAGGATCATCTCGAAAAGAAACTCGCGGAGCTCGAGCGCCGCGCGCGCGAAGGCGAGGCGAAGGCGGTCGATAAGCAGCACGCCGAGAAAAAGCTCACCGCGCGCGAGCGCATCGAAAAGCTGCTCGATCCGGAGACCTTCGTCGAGGAGTTCATGCTCGCGGCGACCCAGGTCGTCGACTTCGGGATGGCGGAGAAGCGCCAGCCCGGCGACGGCGTCATCACCGGCTTCGGCAAGATCGACGGCCGGCCGGTCTATGTTTTCGCCCAGGACCGCGCTGTGCTCGCCGGCACCGTCGGCAGCGCGCACGGGGAAAAGATCGCCTACGCGATCCAGACGGCGCGGCGCGCGGGCGTGCCGCTGATCGGCCTTTACGACTCGCCCGGCGCGCGCATCCAGGAAGGGCTCACCGTCACCGCCGCGATCGGCAAGATCTTCTTCGAGAACAGCATCGCGTCGGGCACGGTGCCGCAGATCTCCGCGATCATGGGGCCGTGCATCGGCGTCTCGGCCTATTCGCCCGCGCTCACCGATTTCATCGCAATGGTCCAAGGCTCGAGCCAGATGTTCATCACCGGCCCGGCGGTCATCAAGGAAGTATTGGGCGAGCAGGTCTCGCTGGAAGAGCTGGGCGGCGCGAAGGTGCATGCGGAGGTCTCCGGCGTCGCCGATCTCACGGCAAAGGACGACGCGGAATGCCTGGCGATGATCCGTCGCCTCATTGGCTTCTTACCGCAGAACTTTTCCGCCGCGCCGCCGCGAAAAACCCCGACCGACGATCCCGCGCGGCGCGCCGAAAAGCTTGAGAAGATCGTGCCGGACGATATGCGGCGCGCCTATAACGTGACGCAGGTGATCCGCGACCTCGCCGACGACGGCGACTTTTTGGAATTGAAGCCCAAGTTCGCGCGTAATCTCGTCATCGGACTCGTGCGTCTCGACGGACATCCCGTCGGGTTCGTCGCCAATCAGGCCATGTTTCTGGCCGGGAGCCTCGATGTCGACGCCGCGGACAAGGGCGCGCGGTTCATACGCTTCTGCGACGCGTTTAATATTCCGATTGTGACGCTGATGGACGTGCCGGGATTTTTTCCCGGCAAGCAGCAGGAACAAAAGGGCATCATCCGCCACGGCGCGAAGCTGCTTTACGCCTACGCCGAGGCGACCGTGCCCAAGATCACCGTCGTGCTGCGCAAGGGCTACGGCGGCGCCAAGCAGGCGATGTGCACGCGCGAGATGGGCGCCGACCAGGTGCTCGTTTGGCCCGGCGTCGAGCTGGCGGTCATGGGCGGCGGCGCCGCCGTCAACGTTCTCTACAAGAAAGAGATCGAGCAGTCGAGCGATCCCGAAAAGACGCGTCAAGAAAAGCTGGACGAATACGCCGAGCGCTTCAGCGGCCCGTTCGAGGCGTTGGAAAAGCAATTCGCCCAGGGTGTCGTCCGGCCCGCCGAAACGCGCCGCCGTTTGATCCAGTCGCTGGAAATTCTGCGTGAGAAAAAAGAGGATCGGCCGCCGAAGAAGCACGGCCTGATGCCGGTGTGACTTTTACGCCGACGTGCCGTTGCCGGCGGCGCTCAGCGCCTCGCTCACGAAGGGCAGCGTGACGGTGAAGGTGGAGCCCTTGCCGACGGTGCTGTCGACCTCGATCATCCCGCCCAACCCCTCGACGTATTGCTTCACGATGTAAAGTCCGAGGCCGACTCCGCCGTAAGAGCGCGTCTCGGAGCTGTCCACCTGGCGAAACTTCTCGAAGATGATCGGCATCTTCTCTTGAGGAATGCCGATCCCGGTATCGCTCACCTTAAATTCCATCCGGTGGCGTTCGCTCAGATGTCGCGCCGAGACGACGACATCGCCTTTGGGCGTGAACTTGACGGCGTTGTTAATGAGATTCTGAAGAATATGCCTCAATCGCTCCGGATCGGTCTCGAACATCGGCAGCTCGTCGTAGCGCCAGTGGAGCGTGACCTCCTGATTGGATGGAAAGACATAGGCGGAGCGAAGCTCCTCGAAGAACTCGCTTAGATTGACGGGATAGCTCTCGCCGCGGCTGCGCGGCGCCTCCATGGAGGTCACCTGCAGGATGCCGTTGATCATCGTCAGCAGCTCGCGGGCGCGACTGACGACCTTCTTCAGGCATCTCTCCTGCTCGTCGTTTACGGGCCCCTGCATGCCGTCGCGGACCATTTCGGTGTAGCCGAGGATTGCGTTTAGCGGTGTGCGGAGCTCATGCGACATGACGCTCAGGAATTCTTCCTTGATCTTGTTCGCCTGCTCCATCGCGTCGCGCGAATTTCGAATCTCCTCATAGAGCTGCGAATTTTGAATCGCGATCGCCGCCTGGTCGGCAAGGGTGGACAGGAACTCGACCTCAGCGTCGCTGAACACATGCTCCTGCTTGGTATAGAAGGAAATCACCCCGAGCACCTCGTTCTTGGCGATCAGCGGCAGACCGAGGTAGGAGACGAGGCCGTGGCGGCGGAAAAATTCGCGGTCGCGCACGCGCGGGTCGCTCTGGACGTTGACGGAGGTCCACGCGCTCTTGCTTTCGAAGACGATATTCGGAATGCCGCGGCCGCCGCGCCAGCGCTCCGCCTTCCACTCCTCTTCCGGAACGTTGCGGCACGCGATCGGCTCGAGCATTCCGCTCGCCTTGCTGAAGAGTCTTACCGTCGTGGCGGAATAGGGCAGCAGAATATCGAGTTTTTGGAGCAGAACGTCGAGCACGGTGTGGAGGTCGAGGGTCGAGATCGCGCGCTCGATCTCTTGCAGGGCCTTCAACCGCCGCAAGTTGGCTTGCAGCTCTTCGTCGGCGCGCTGCCGCTCGATGGCGTAGCGGATAGAGCGCACCAGGAGATCGCTGTCGACGGTGCCTTTGACGAGATAGTCCTGCGCGCCCTTGCGCAGCGCTTCCGCGGCGAGCTCTTCGCTCTCCATGCCGGTCAGCACGACGATGGGCAGATTTGAAGCGTGTTCTTGCACGCTGAACAGCGTCTCGAGGCCGCGACCGTCCGGAAGCGAAAGATCCAGCAGGATGATCGAAAAGCGCTCCCGCTGCAGGCGCTCGAGCGCCGCGCTGAGCCGAACGGCGTGCGTTACCTCGAAGCCGGCGCCTCCCGCGTCGGCAAGCTCCTCCTTCAGCAGGCGGGCGTCGCCCGGGTTGTCTTCGACCAGCAGAACTTTGATGGGCGCTGGGTTCACGCGCTCTCCTGGGGCAGTTTGACGATCGTGAGCCAAAAATCCTCGATGACCTGCACGACCCGAATGAATTGCTCGAGATCGACCGGCTTGGTGATGTAACAGTTCGCGTGCAGATTGTATGCGCGCAGAATGTCGCGCTCCGCCGCCGAAGTCGTGAGCACGACCACCGGGATTTTTTTCAGGTCGCCGTCTTGCTTGATCTCCCCCAATACCTCGCGGCCGTCCTTTTTAGGCAGGTTCAAATCGAGCAGGATGAGATCGGGCCTCCGGGCATCGCTGTACTTGCCGTCGCGCCTGAGAAACGCGAGCGCCTCGACTCCATCTTCCACGACACTCACCTCGTTGAGAATTTTCCCCTCCTTGAGGGCTTCGATCGTCAAGCGGACGTCGCCCGGATTATCCTCCACCAAAAGGATCCTGGCGCTTTCGTTAATCCTTCCTAAGACCATATCGGCGCTCCTTTCGAAATCTTTAGCCCGGGATCGTGAAATAAAACCTCGAACCCGCGCCCGGCACGGATTCGACCCAAATCTTGCCACCGTGACGCTCGACGATTTTTTTGCACACCGCGAGCCCGATGCCGGTGCCGGGATAGTCGTCCTTGGAATGAAGGCGCTGGAACATGACGAAAACGCGCTCGGCGTATTTCGCGTCGATGCCGATGCCGTTGTCGGCGACCGAGAAAAGCCATTCTTTTCCTCGCCGCTCGGCCGCGATGCGCACGGCAGGCCGGCCGTGATTGCGGAACTTGATCGCGTTGCCGATGAGATTTTGAAACAATTGGCCGAGCTGCGCGGGGTCGCCCATGACGGTCGGCAGAGCGCCGCGGGTGATTTCGGCGTCGCTCTCCTCGATCGCTTTTTTGAGCGACGCGAGCGTGCCGTCGAGAACCTTCTCGCAGTCGGTGAGCTCGAAGGCCTTCCCCTGCGTGCCGACTCGGGAATACGAGAGCAGCGCGTTGATGAGCGACTGCATTCGCTGCGCGCCGTCCACCGCGAAGCGGATGAACTCGTCCGCGTCGGAGTCGAGTTTCCCTTTATAGCGACGCGATAAAAGCTGCATGTAGCTCGCGACCATTCTCAGCGGCTCCTGCAGATCGTGCGATGCGATGTAAGCGAAGTTCTGCAATTCTGAATTCGAGCGCTCCAACTCGGCGGCCTTGTTCGAGAGCTCGCCGAACAACCGGCTGTTTTCGAGCGCGAAGCCGATCTGCGCGCCGATGGCGGAAAACAGTTCGATGTCGCGGGTCGAGAACTCCCGCACCCGCCGGCCGTAAACGTAAACGACTCCGACGGTCCGGTCTTTGACGGTGATCGGCAGACCGCCCGCCGATCGGAAGCCCAAGCGCTGGCCGATTGCGCCGCGCGCGACCGAGAGATAGCTGGGATCGGACTCGATGTCGGAAAACATCAGCGGGCGGGATTCGGTGGCGATCCTGCCGACAATGCCCTCTCCCATGGCGTACTCCGCGATCCTCGCGAGTTCGTGCTCGGGAATTCCGTGGTGGGCGGCGAGCCGGAGGCGCCCGCTCTGCTCGTCGATCACATAAAATCGCCCCGCATCGACGCCCAGAATCTCGATCGTGGTTTCGAGCGCCACCTGCATCAGCACGCCGGTATCCAAAGACCGCGCCGCGGCGCTGGCCACCGCGTAGAGCGACTGGAGCTGATGATTCCTCTGCTCCGCCTCCCGGAAAAGACGGGCGTTCTCCAGCGAGACTCCGATAACGTTGCCGGTCGCCTTGAGGAGTTCGACGTCGCGCGGCTCGAACGGCGCGCTGCGCGTCGTGGAGACGTTCATGATGCCGACGATCACTCCCCTGACTTTCAGCGGCACCCAGACTAAAGCGCGGGTCCCCTCGCGGCGAATCTCCTCGCGAATGTCCCCGCTCTCGACGTCGTTGACGACCAGCGGCTCGCCGGACCGGAAGACCTGTTGGCTCTTGCCGCTGACTCGGCGGTTGTTGAGCAGCGATTCGACGTAACGCGGCGAGATCCCGCGATGGGCGGCGAGGGAAAGGTCGTCGGTCGTTGGATCTTTCAACCGAATATAGCCCTGCTCGCGGCCGGTCACCTCGAGAACTTTATCCAGCGAAGTCTGCAGTGTCTCATCGAAATTCAAGCTCTGGCTCGTCGCCGTCGCGATTGCGTTGAGCGCCTCCTGCTCGCGCGCCCGGCGCTCCGCCTCTGCGATGAGCCGAGCCTTCTGCAGTGCGATACCGACCTGATGGCCGATCGCCTCCAAGATCCGGATATCATCGAGGCGGAATTTCCGCCCCGTACGGCTCGCGACCTCGATGACGCCGAGCGTCTCTTCCAGAGTCGTAATCGGCACAATCATCGCCGAGCATGCCCCTTCACTCTTAAATGTCTGCAGTCCCTCCGTGTCTGCGACGTTATCGATGACGATGCTTTTTCTCGAGGCGATAACGCGGCGGAGAAAACCGCCCGGGACCGGAGAGCCGCCGCTCGCTTCGTAGCGGCTGATGTTCTCCGTCTTGCGGTAGCCTCGATATGCGCCGACCGGCATGCGGCCGTCCGGATTAAAGAGTCGAACATTGCCGAGGTCGGCGGCCACCAGCGCCAGCGCGCGCTCGAGTATGTCGCCGAAGACGGCCTTGACGTCGTTCGACATGAAAATCATCTGCCCGATCTCATTGAGAGCGGAGAGTTCGTGGTAACGCTCCCTCAACTCCTCCTGGGCATGTTTGCGATGGGTCACATCGGTGAATGCGACGACCGCGCCGGAGAACACGCCGCGTTCGAAGATGGGATTGCTGACGTAATCGACGACGAAGCTCGTCCCGTCGCGGCGCCCGAAGATCTCATCCGATGACACGCAGGAGGCCGCATGCCGCAGCCCGCGGATGATCGGCGAGGCACCGCCGGGAAAGTCGCTGCCGTCGACGCGCGCATGTCCGACAACGTCGGCCATCGGCTTGCCGATGATTTCTTGCTCGGCCAGGCCGAACATGCGCACGGCCGCGGGATTGGCGAAGGTGATTTTGCCGTCGACGTCTAAGCCGCAGATGCCGTCGCCGACGACATCGAGGATGAGCTGATTGCGCGCAAACGCAGACTCGTTGAAGCGCCAGGCGATGATCGTTCCGGCGGCCGCTGCCAGGACAAAAAACGCATGGATGCCGGCCCAGGTCCAGGGAGCATCAATGGCCGCGGCGTGATTGAAAACCTCGGCCGGCCATATCGTTCCGATCAACCCGTGATGTATGGCGACGTAAGCGACCGCGATGAGGTACGGCACCCAATCCTGATAGAGGGCGAGAAAGGCGAGCATGACGAAGAAGTGGAAATGAACCTCGATGTAGCCGCCGGAAAGGTGCACGAGAATCGCCGATGCGCTCATCAACGAGAGGCCCACCGCCGTCGCTTTATAAGCGCGGCCGAGAGGCGCTGCCGCGAGCAGCGCGAACACGACGACAACGAGACCCTCAAGCAAGGTGTGGTTGGTCGTTCCGTCGCGGAAGTACGCGCCTAAGCC
This sequence comes from Verrucomicrobiia bacterium, assembly GCA_035495775.1. Taxonomy (GTDB): domain Bacteria; phylum Desulfobacterota; class Binatia; order UBA9968; family UBA9968; genus JAJPJQ01. The sequence continues at coordinate 23,649 of DATJFG010000129.1, forward strand.
GCTTTCAAATGGATAGCCGACGATAGGGCCGATCAGCGCGATGACGACCGCGTGAAACCACGCGAGCCATAAGAGGAAGCGATGGCGGCGCTCCCATAGATCGTCGGGAAGCGACTTGCCTCTGGGAAGCATTTCCGCGAGGCGCGCCATTCGCCGCCGCGGCGGCCGCGCAAGCCCATCCATCGATTCGACCTTCGTTTCCATGCGCGGATCTTAGCAATCGCGCGGTCGACCCTCGCATGGCAACTGCACGGTCGCGAGCCAGAATTCCTCGATCGATTTCACGACTGCGATAAATTCCTCGAGATTAACCGGCTTGGTGATGTAGCAATTGGCGTAGAGATCGTAGCTCCGAGTGATGTCCTGCTCCGCCCGCGAGGTCGAAAGAATGACGACCGGCGTGCGGCGCAGTTCGGCGTCTATTTTGACGTCGGCCAAGACTTCGAGACCGCTTTTTTTCGGCAGATTCAAATCAAGCAGGATCATGTCGGGCCGGGCGGCCGCGGCAAACTTCCCTTGGCGTCGCAGAAAAGCGAGCGCCTCAACGCCGTCGCCGACGACGCTAAGGTGGCTGGCGACCCGCGCCTCCTTGAAAGCCTCGCGCGTGAGTCTTGCATCTCCGGGATTGTCCTCGACGAGGAGAATTTCAACCGGTCTTACAATTGCTGTGTGAGACATGGCACCTCTCAAGCCGGAATGGTGAAATAAAATGTCGCGCCTTCGCCGGGCTTCGATTCCGCCCAGATGCGTCCGTTGTGGCGCTCGACGATTTTTTTACAGATGGCGAGTCCGATGCCGGTTCCGGCGTATCGCTCTTTACTATGCAACCGTTGGAAGATCACGAAGATTCGGTCGGCAAACTGAGGGTCGAAGCCGATGCCGTTATCGTGGATCGAAAAGATCCATTCGTCGCCGTCGAGCCGCGCCGAAACGTGGACTTTAGGCGCTGCGTGGTTGCGAAACTTGATGGCATTGCCGATAAGATTTTGAAACAACTGCTTCAGTTGGTGGCCGTCTCCGGTGACCATCGGCAACGGTTCGGTGACGACTTCGGCGCGGGATTCCTCGATGGTCGGTCTCAAATTCCCGAGCGCCTGCTGCACCAAGCTCGCGCAGTCGACATGTTCAAAATGATCCCGGTTGCCGATTTTCGAATATTCGAGCAGATCTTGGATCAAGTTCTGCATCCGGTTGACACCCGCGACGGCGTAACCGATGAACTCGTCGGCATCCGCGTCGAGCTTATGGCCATAGCGCCGTGCCAAAAGCTGGGTATAACTCGCCACCATGCGCAGCGGCTCCTGCAGGTCGTGCGATGCCACGTAGGCGAACTGCTCCAGCTCCGCGTTGGAACGCGCCAGCTCGACTGTCTGACTTTTGAGCATCGTATTGGCTAATTCGAGTTCACTTTTCGCCGCCGCGGTCTCTTCGTAGAGCTGCGCGTTGTAGATCGCCATCGCCGCCTGGGCAGCCAGAGCGGTCAAAAAGTCGGTTTCTTCATCGGTGAAGCGGTGCTCCACCTTGGTAAAAAAAGTGATAACGCCGAGGACCCGGCCTTTGGCCGTTAGAGGCACGCGGAGATAAGAGACGAGCCCCTGGCTGCGGAGCAGCGCCGAGGACAACGACCGCGGATCGGTCTGCGCGTTCAACACCATCACCGGTTTGTCTGTTTCCGGCAGCATACGCCCAATCCCGTAGTCCCCGGGGGCCGTCTCGGCTTTCCAGCGCGCCTCGTCGAGATTGCGGCAGGCGACCGGTTCGAGAATGCCGGTCTGACGGTTGAGAAGCCGGATGGTCGTTGCGGCGATGAACGGCAGCATCTTGTCGGATTTCTCCAACAACATATCGAGCACGGCGCGGAGGTCGAGAGTCGAGGTGCTCGCTAGATTGATCTCATGCAGCGCCTCGAGGCGAGCTTCCGCGGCGGCGCGCTCGGTGATCCTCTGTTCGAGTTCGGCGGAAGTGCGGCGAATCCTGCCGAGCACGAGGCCGAGACCGCCGATGCCGAGAATCCCCATCGTCGCGAGCAGGATGAACGTATTCTTAAGGCCGGCTTTGGTCTGCTCGGCGGCGGCGCCGTCAAGCTTCTGAATAATCTCCTGCACGCCGCGAATGTCGCCGACTCGCCAGTTGGTTTTCGGGCTTTCGGGATGGCTGTTATGGCACGGGATGCAGCTCGCCTGCATCGATATCGCAGTCGCGTAACGGAGCGACGGATGTCCTTGAAAATTCTCGAAACGGTAAAACGGCTTGTCAGGGTGACGCTGCAGCTCAGCCAGCGCCTCTTTCTCGAAAGCATCGCGAGGACCGGTTTCGGTCCGAAAATGAAAAGGATATTCGCTGAAAATCCGGATCTGCGTCGCCGAGCTTTTCTCAACGATATACTTACCGAACTCGATCGTGAACGTGGCAGGAATCGGAATGGTGCCATGTTTTGCGGCGTAATTGTCCGTCGCCTCGATACCGAGCGGGCGCAGCCGTTCAACGACCTCGGAATTATAGAAGCTGCGCAGGTCGGTGATCGATTGAGAATAGATCGAGGTCGCTTGGAGAGCGCCGGTCTCAACGAGGTGCGAGGAAAGGTGCGACAGCTGCCACAAAGTGGCCGCTGCTGCTACGCCAAACATCAGCGCGAGGGCGAATGTCGTCCGCTGGTAAACCCAGCGACGTGCCGTCGAGCGCGCTTTGACTTTTAATTGCCCGAGCGCGGCCTTTAACGCTTTCATTGCTACCCCTCGGTCTGCGAATACGGCCAGAGGCCGAAATACCTAGCCGGTGGGTGAGCAAAGGCCGTACCAGCATTTCTGGTCGACAACCGCTCAATTTGTGCATGAGCGAAGCCAAAAACGGCATTATCGTGCGGATCAACGGCGGCGGGGCTGCAAAAAAATTTTCCGTTAGGCAAAAATTGCAGCGTGCGAACGGTATAGGAGAGTTTTAGTCGGCCTGAGCTCCGATAAATGGCTGGGCGTGGTTCTCGGACGGGCCGTTTCCGTTCGCGCAGGGAATCTTGAGTGTGAAGGTGGACCCCGCGCCCTGCTCGCTCGCGACGCTGATGTCGCCGCCCAAAAGCTCGGTGAACTTCTTCACGATATGCAGCCCGAGGCCGACACCGCCGGACGAGCGCGGGCGCGATGAGCGCACCTGCGAGAACATGTCGAAAATGTGCGGCAGCTCTTCGGCCGGAATGCCGATGCCGGTGTCGGCAATCTGGAACTCGACGAAGCCGTCGTCGGGTTGATGGCGCGCCGACAGCACGATCGTCCCTCTCTCGGTGTATTTCACGGCGTTGCCGAGCAGGTTGGTAAGAACGTGCCGCAGCTTTTCCGGGTCGGTGGAAACGACCGGCAGATCGGGCGGGTACTCCCAAACGAGACCGATCTCTTTTTGCGTCGGCACCGAATAGACGGACCGCAGCTCGTCGACAAAGTCGCTGAGTGAAACGTTTTGGAGGTCGGGCTTGACGGCGCCGGCTTCGATCTTCGTCGCTTCCAAAAGCTGATCGATCATGCTGAGAAGCGTGCGGGAATTCACGACGATTTTTTCGATGACCTTCGTCTGTTCCGGGTTCGATTCGCCGCAGAAGCCGCCTTCCATGAGCGCCGCATAGCCCATGATGATATTGATCGGCGTGCGCAGCTCGTGGGAGACGAAGCCCAAAAACTCGTTTTTGACTTTGCTCGCCTGACTGAGCGCTTCGGCCTGTTGCCGCGTCTGCTCCAGCAGCCGCGAATTTTCGAACGCGACGGCCGCGCCGTTGCTCATCTGCTGTAGGAGGTCGATTTCTTCCGGCAGAAATTCTCTCGGGCGATAGCTGAGGGCCCTGAGAACGCCGACGACTTCGCCCCGGCGCGAAAACAGCGGCACGGACAGATAGCCTTGGATTCCCAGGCGGCGGGCCGTTTGCCCGATCGGCGGATTTTTCACTTGGCTGATGTTCGGCAGAACCAACGGCCGGCGATTCTCAATCACCCAGCGCGAGCCGCCGCCCTTGCCGGTGGCGCCGCCGCGCATCTCCTGCTCGTCGATGCCGGAAATTCCCAAGATTTGCGAGCCGTGGTCGCGCACCCGCACATCGGCGATATCGACCTTGAAGAACTCACGGACTTTATCGGTGAGCTTTTTCAGCAAAGTGTCGAGATCTTTGGAGGCGATATCCTGATTGAGCTCCTTGAGCAGCGCTTGGATCGCCTCTTGGCGCTTGAGACCGCGGTTCGCCTTTTCGAGCTCCAGAGTCTGCCTCTTGGTCTCGGCGTGCAGCTGCGAATTATGGATCGCGACAGCGGCTTGGCCGGCAAGCGTCGTGCAAAATTCGATCTCTTCGGTCTCGAAGCTGCGTTTTTCGCGCCTGAGAAATGAAAGTATTCCCAGAGTCTCACCCTTGACGACCAGCGGCAGTCCAAGATACGAAACCAGGCCCTGACGCCGGAAGAATTCGGCATGGAGCATGCGTGGATCGGCTGCGGCATCGGAAATAATAACCGGGCTGCGGCTTTCGATCACGTCTTTGACGACCGGCGGCAGCGTCTTGGAATCGCGTCCTTTCCACGCCGCCTCGTCGAAATTCCAGCAAGCCGTCCGTTCCCATGCGCCGGTCTCCGCGTTCTTAAGCCAGACGAGAGCCGCCATGCCGGGCCAGAGCAGCGCTATTTTCTGGAGCAAAACTTTGAGCACCACTTGAAGGTCGAGCGTCGAGGTCAGGGCCGATTGGATCTCGCGCAGCGCCGTGTTCTTTTCCAGATGCCGCCGAAGCTCCGCTTGGGCGCGGCGCGTCTCGGTCTCGCGCTGCTCAAGCCCTTCGGCCATGCGGTTGAACGCGGCGGCGAGCTGCTGCATTTCTCCGCCGACGTTCGGCAGAACAACGCGCGCGCCAAGATCGCCTTGGCCGAGCTGCTCAGAGGCGTCGGTCAATCTCTTCACGTGACGGACGATCAGCCAGTTGCCGCCCCACCACGCGCCCACAAGAGCCAACAAAGAGGCCAGGACCAGCCATTCAAGACTCTCGGCCATGATCCGGTCGGCGGCCGCGAATGCCAGCTCCTTCGGCATGCCAACGATGACCGTCGCAGCGCCGTCGAGGAACGGTATAAAACCATAGAGCCGCTCGACCCCGTCGAGCCCGCGGGCATCCGAGGTTCCTTCGCCGTTTTGCGCCTGAATCGCCAGGCGTAGAGGCCCGTCGGACATGGCTTGGCCGATCCAGCTTCCCAAATCGGGATAGCGGACGAAGATGGTGCCGTTGCGGTCGACGAGCGTTACGGTTGTGCCAGCCGGTAAATGCGTCTGGGCGGCAACGCGCTGGAGCCAGGCCAAATCGATCGCCGCGAAGATCACGCCGGTGATCGCCCCATGCTCATCGCGGAGCGGATACGCGGCGTTGATTGTCGCCTTTCCGGTCACGCGGCCGATCTGGTAGTCGCCGAGTGCGAAATCGCCCCGCTCTATCGTGCGGCGAAAGTAGGGGCGGTCTCCGATGTTGACCGCCGGGCCGGGGAGCGGCACGGCGCTGCATGTCTGCCAACCCTCGGCATCGGCGATCGCCAAATTCGCGTAGTATGGATATTTCTCGAGCAGCGTTTTGAGAAATGTGTTGCACGATGGACTGCCCGGGCGGAGGGCCGGAGCATCCGCCAACGCGGTCAAAAGCTGCCTCGCGCCGGCGATGAGGACTTCCTGGTTGGCCGACACCAACCGCGCGAGCCTGAGCGCCCCCTGCTGCGCCTCGACGGCGGTCGCGCGGCGCTGCTCCCCGGCGGCATAAAAGATGACGCCGAGCGCCGGAATCACCGCCAGCAGCACCAGCAACACAAGGCGTATCCGCAGATCCGAGAAAGTCAATTTTTTGATGCCGGCCGCCATATTAATCCAAACGAGAGAATCCAGCCCCCGCGCCGCCGTCGACGACCGCTTTGTCGGCTGGTCGCCGGCACGGCAAACGCACGATAAACGTCGAGCCGCTTCCCAAAACGCTTTCGACGGAAATCTTTCCGTCGAGTAAATCGGTAAAGCTTCGGGCGATGTATAGCCCCAAACCGACACCGCCGAACTGGCGCGTCTCGGAGCTGTCCGCTTGGCGAAACTTATCGAAAATGACCGGGATTTTTTCGGGCGATATGCCGATCCCGGTATCAGATATCCTGAACTCGATCCGATCGCCGTCCTCGGCGGCTTTCGCGTTGCCGCTGCCGTTCCGCTTCGCGCTGGGAGCGAGCCGAGCGCTGACGGTCACGCGCCCTTTCTCGGTGAATTTGATGGCGTTATCGATGATGTTTTGGAGAATGGATTTGATCTTGCCGCGGTCGGAATAGACGACCGGAAGATCGGCCGGATAATTCCATTCCACGCCGATCGGCTTGCCGGGAACTGCATATTTGCGTTTGAGGTCGTCCAGAAGATCGCCGAGAGCGATCTGGACATTGTCCAGCTCGACCTCGTTAGCCTCGAGGCTCGCTGCGTACAGCATGCTCGTGATCATCGCAAGCAGGTCGTTGGTTCGGCTCACGAGCTTATCGAGCGCTTTGTTCTGTTCGGGGTTCGTCATTCCGAGCATGCCCTCGCGAATGAGTCCGGCATAGCCGATGACGACGTTGAGCGGCGTCCTCAACTCATGCGACATGACGCTCAAGAACTCGTCTTTCACCTTGTTGGCGCGCTGCAGCTCTTCGACCTTTTGCTTGAGCTCATCGTAGAGCGCCGTTTGCTCGCGCTCGCGCCGCTCGGTTTCTTCGAAAAGTCGCGCGTTCTCGACGGCGATGCCGATGACGTTGCCGATGTTCTTCAGGAGCTCGATCTCACGAGCGGTAAACGGCTCGTCTTGCGGCGTCGAGACGTTGAGAATGCCGATGATCTCGCCGCGGGCTTTCAAAGGGACCCAGACGAGGGAGCGAAGCCCCGCTTCGCGGTCCGCTATATTGAAGATATTTTTTTCCGGATCATGGATGACGACGACTTCTCCGGAGTTGAAAATCTCCGCCGCCTTTTCTTCCGGAGCTAAATGACTGCGAATCGTCCGGGCGTACTGTTCAGACATCCCCTGATGCGCCGCGAGGAAGACTTTCCCGGTCGCCGGATCTTTGAGCTTGACGCTGCCCCTTTCTCGACCGGTGACTTCGAGCACCTTGGCGAGCGCGATTTTGAGCAATTCTTCGACGTGCAGCGACTGCGTCGTCGCCATCGCGATCGCGTTGATCGCGGCCTGCTCCACCTGCCGGCGGTGCGTCTCCTCCGCGCCTAATCGGATCTCCTCGAAGAGCCGCGCCTTTTGCATCGCGACACCGAGTTGTGCCCCCATGGCTTCCAGCAGACGCACTTCGTCCGGTCGAAACTCTCTTGGCATTCGGCTGCCGACCTCGATGATGCCGAGAGTCTCTTTTTCCGTCGCGATCGGTACGAGAATGGCCGATTTGACATCTTCCGCCTTTAAAGTACGGAGCCCTTCGATCTTCGCGATGTCGCTCAAGGCTACCGTACGATTCAAAGCCATGACGCGCGGAGCCAAGATACTGCCTCTACTCTCCTTTGCATCCATGCGATGACGGCGGGTATTGCGTTCGTCCTGGTAACCAAGGTAAGCGTCGTGTTCGACTCGCCCGGCACTATCGAATAAGCGGATATTGCCGATGTCGAGCCGGCTCGCAGCGAGCACGTTTTTCAACGCGGCGAAGAGCGTCGATTGAATATCCGGCGAGGAGAGTATGGTCTTGCTGAGTTCGTGCAAGACCTGCAGCTCGCTAAAGCGCGTCTCGAGCTCCGCGGTTTGCTTGTCGCGCAGGCGCTCGAGAAGCTTTTCGTCGAGGCCTTGGCGGGGGGATTCTTCCAAAGCCTCCGTCTTGCAGGGGAAGAGAACCACGTTATCGCTCCGTTGAGCTCTTACTCGAAGGCTGCGAGAACGCTTTCTTTCTCTTCCGCCCACCGCCGGAGCTGGCTTTCGCGCATCCGCCATTGGCCGCCGACCTTCAGCGCGGGCACCTCCTTTTTCTGAATCATGCGAAGGATGGTCCGCTTAGAGACCTGAAGAATAATGGCCGCCTCGGCCAAGGTTAGAAATCTGAGTTCCATTTGCTCGCCATTCATTGCTGGCACCTCCATGGCTTAGCACTGGCGAGCAATCGATATGCCAGAACAGGCCAAGAGAGTTAACCAAGCGTTTTCATGTGTGCATTCGGACGCCAACAAGGCATTCGCCGGTAATACGCAGACAATCTGTGGTAGCAAGTGACAAAAGTTGCTATTAAAATATGGCGTCGAACTCTTGGCGGGTTTTCCGTTGATACATAATAAAATTAAAGATGGCATATCGCTTCATCGCTCTAAGCCGCTGCGTCAATATTCTGACGGCAGCCTTTTTCGGCGTCATGGATGAAAAAAGAGGTCTGGATGGATAAGCGCATCCCAGGTTTGCTCCTAGGCGTGTTGTTGTCTGTTTGGATCGCTATGCCGGCGGCCGGACAGACGCCGACGGTTATTTCGTTGGGCTACAGCGGCAGCGGCATCAGCACCGACCTCCGGCGCGTCATGGAGAAAACGAGGCTCTGGCACAAACGCGGCCTCGACGTGCGTCCGGTCTATTTCAACAGCGGCACGACGCTGACGCAGGCGATGCTCGGCGGCCATATTGTGGCGTCCGATTCCGACGTCCCCGCACAGTTGAACCTCAAAGTCTCCGGCATCATGGACGTGAGTGTCGTCGCCGTCACCATCAACCGTCTCGAGCATTTTTTCGTGGTGCGCTCGGCGATCAAATCGGCCGAGGACTTGAGAGGGAAGAAAGTCGCGATCAGCCGCTTCGGCTCGGCGTCGGACGTGACCACGCGCATGGTCGTCCGATTCTGGAGGCTCGATCCTGAAAAAGACCTGGCTTTTATTCAGTCCGGCAATACTCCGACGCGGATCGCCGCGCTGGTGAGCGGTCAAGTGGACGCGGCGCTCGTCAGCCCCGACTCGCTCCACAAGGTGATCGCCTCCGGCTGCTGCCGCGTGTTCGCCGATCTCTCGGAGATTCCGTTCGACTATGCCCGTTTCGGCATCGTCATGCCGGCGGCGTTCATCAAGACGCAGCGCGATACCGCGCGCAAGTTTCTCGAGTCTTATATCGAAGGCATTCACATCTTCAAGACACGCCCCGAAGTCGCGCTCGAAGCGCTCAAGGAAGACGGTCTCACCGATCCGCAGATCGCCAAGTGGGTCTACGACCGGATCTCCAAGAGCCTGCGGGAGGTGCCGTCGCCGGAGCCCAAAGGGATCCAGGCAGCGATCGATTCGATCGGCACGCCCAAGGCGAAAGGCGCGCAGGCGAAGGATTATATCGATTCGAGCCTTTTAGACGAGATTCAGAAGAGCGGCTACGTCGCGAAGCTTTACGGCAAGTAAGCGTCACGGCTTTAGAAACACGGCTCCAACACGATGCAAGAGAAGCTTATAGGCGTGTGCTCGGCGCTTTTCTGGATCGCCGTTTTTCTCTCGGCGTCGATCCAACCGGCGGCCGGCCAAGCCCCCGCCACCGTCTCTCTCGGCTACAGCGGCAGCGGCATCAGCACCGACCTCATGGGCGTGATACAAAAAGGCGGCCTCTGGACGCGCCGCGGGCTCGACGTCAGGCCGGTTTATTTTAACAGCGGCACCGTCCTGACGCAGGCGATGCTGGGCGGTCATATCGTCATCTCCGATTCCGATGTTCCGGCGCAGCTCAACCTGAAGGTCGCCGGCTTGATGGACGTCAGCATCATCGGCGTGACCGTCAACCGGCTCGAGCACTTTTTCGTCGTGCGCGCGTCGATCAAGACAGCGGAAGAGCTCAAGGGCAAGAAAGTCGCGATCAGCCGCTTCGGCTCGGCCTCGGACTTGACCACGCGAATGGTCGTCCGCTTCTGGAAGCTCGACCCGGAAAAAGACCTCGCGTTTATCCAGTCCGGCAACACGCCTACGCGCATCGCGGCCCTCGTCGCAGGCCAGGTCGACGCCGCGCTCGTAAGCCCGGATTCGATTCACAAAATCCTCGCTTCCAACTGCTGCCGCGTGCTCGCCGATCTCTCCGAGATTCCGCTGGACTACGCGCGCTTCGGACTCGTCGTGCCGACGTCCTTCATTAAAAAGCAGCGCGACGTTCTGCGCCGGTTTCTCGAGGCATATGTGGAGGGCATTTATCTATTCAAGACGCGTCCCGAGCTCGCGCAGGAAGTCCTGCAAAGAATCGAGGGCATCACCGACCCGCAGACGCTGAAATGGATCTACGAGCGAAATGCGCGGAGCCTGCGCGAAAATCCGGCGCCGGACTTGAAGGGCATTCAAAACGCTCTCGAATCCATCGGCACGCCCAAGGCAAAGGCCGCTCAGGCGAAGGATTTCATCGACTCGAGTTTATTGGACGAAATTCAGAAGAGCGGCTATATCGCCAAGCTTTACGGCAAGTGACATCGGCGGCTAGCGCGCCGGATCGATAATCACCTTGATCGAATCGCGCGCGCCGGCGACGAGATCGAATCCCACGCCCGCCTCGGCAAGCCCCAATCTGTGCGTGATCATGTCGCCGACGGCGACGCGGCGGCTCTCGAGCAAGTCGATCGCCTCGCGGATATCGTCGGGGCTCGCCGCATAAGAAGTCACGATCGCGATCTCGTCGCGCCATAGATCGTAGAGCGGAATCGGCACATCCACGCCTGCGGCGGTCGGGGCGAAGAAAAGGATCGTCCCGCCGCGCTCGACAGATTTGAGCGCCTGCGCGATCGCCGCGTTTGCGCCGGTGCAAACGATGACGAGGTCGGCGAGCCGTCCGTCGTTCAGCGCGCGAAGCTTCTCGGGCACATCGCTGCCGGCGGTGAGCGCCGCGTCGGCGCCCATGTTCTTTGCCGCATGGAGGCGAAAATCGTTCACGTCCGTCGCGACGATCAGCGCGGCGCCGCGCGCCCGCGCAAGCTTGATGTGGAGCAGCCCGGAGATGCCGCTGCCGACGACGAGGACGCTCTGGCCGGCGGCCATTTCGGCGAAACGCTGCGCCCGCACGACGCAGCCCAGCGGCTCGATGAACGAGCCGTCCTCGTACGAGATCGCCTCGGGCAGGCGGAAGGTGCCGAGCTCGACGTTGATCTTTGGCACGCGCAGATATTCGGCGAAGCCGCCCGGGTCGAAATGCGTGCTGCGAAGCAGGTCGCAGACGGAATGGTGTCCTTTAAGGCAGTAGCGGCACTTCATGCAGGGGACATGGTGCGAGACGAAGACGCGGTCGCCTACGCGGTAGCCGCTCACCCCTGCGCCGACGGCCGCGATCTCGCCGGCGATCTCGTGCCCGAGCACGAGCGGCGCTTTTTTGATGCGATACCATTCCATCACATCGGTGCCGCAAATGCCGCTCGCCTTGACGCGCACCAGCAGCTCGCCGGGACCGATCGCCGGCACCGCCATCTCTTCCAACCGCACGTCGCGGTTGTTGTAATACATCGCGACGCGCATATCGGGACAGCTACCCGGCCTTCCTGGCTTTTCCGCCCTTCGAGCTCTGATAAATCTCGTACGCCTGTTTGACCGTCGCCTTTTCGTGAACGATCGCGCGCACCGCGCGGATCATGCCGATCGGGCTGTCCGACTGGAAGATATTGCGCCCCATGTCGACGCCGACCGCCCCGTCGCGAACGGCGTTGGACGTGAGCTCGAGTGCCTCGAGCTCGGGAGTCTTTTTGCCGCCGGCGATGATGACCGGGATCGGACAGCTCTCGATCAGCTTTTCGAACTCCTCGCAGTGATAGGTCTTGACGATATGCGCGCCCAATTCCGCCGCGATGCGGCACGCGAGCCCGAGATAGCGCACGTCGCGCGCCATGTCTTTTCCGACGGCGGTGACCGCGAGGACGGGGATGCCGTGGCGCTCGCCTTCGTCGACCAGCTTGGCGAGGCTCACGAGCGTCTGCTTTTCAAATTCCGAGCCGACGAAGATCGAAAGCGCCATCGCCGAGACGTTGAGGCGGATCGCGTCCTCGATTGAGACGGTGATCTCCTCGTTAGACAACTCTTTCAAGATGCTCGTGCCGCCCGAAACGCGCAGAACGACCGGCACATTCGCCGCCGGATCGACCGAAGTTCTCAGCACGCCGCGCGTGAGCATGAGCGAATCCGCGTGCGCGAGAAGCGGCGCGATCGTCTTGCGCGGCTCTTCGAGACCGCTCGTTGGCCCGAGGAAATAGCCATGGTCGACCGCCAGCATGACGGCGCGGCCGTCTTCCGCTTTGATGATGCGTGAGAGCCTGTTTTTCATTCCCCAGTCCATTGAGTTCGCCTCCTTTAAAAGTGAGTTAACCCGAAGAACCTATCATAAAATTTCCACGAAAGTGAAACGCCCTTCGGAGAGATTGTTCGCACTTGAGGCCTTCTGTCATCCTGAACGAAGCGAAGGATCTCTCCGAAAACGTTCTTTAGCTGCAATCCCATACCGCGCGGCGAGGCTCGTGAGAATCAGCGCGCCGCCGGCGAGCGTCGCGGCGCCGGGCACTTCGCCGTAGGACGCTGCGACCCAGACGGGATTCAGCACCGGCTCGACCAGCACGATGAGCGACGCCTCCTGGAGCGAGATCTTTTCCAGCCCTTTGGAGAAAAGAAAGTAAGGGATGCCGAGCTGAACGACGCCCATGACGACGAGAATCGCCGCGTCATAGGCCGTGATCGAGAGCGCTCCCGCGACCCACGGCAGCAGCACAAGACTGCAGGCGAGATTGTTCGCGAACGTGAGCCAGCGCGCGTCGGTATTCTTTAAAAAGCGCAGGTTGGTCATATAAATGGCGAAGCAAAGGCCGGAGAACAGCGCGACGCCGACGCCTTGGAGGTCCGGCGATGCGCTCCCGGCATAGATGATTCCGACGCCGAGCGTGCAGACGGCGAGCGCGACGAGATTGGGCCGCGAAATTTTCTCGCGAAAGAGCAGCCGAGCGAAGATAAAGACGAAAATCGGCGCGGTGTATTGCAGCACGATCGCGTTCGCCGCGCTCGTAAGCTTGTTCGCGGCCACAAAGGCGCTCACGGCCGCCGTGTAGCTGAGCGCCGAGGCCCAAAGCGGCGCGCTCAGCCTGCCGCTTCGCCCTTGGACCAGCGGCGCGAAGAAAAGCGCGGCGAAGAGGCTTCGGTAGAAGACGATTGTCAGCGGATTCAGCGCGAGCGCTTTGATGAAGACGCCGGCGAGGCTCCACAGCACCGCCGCGCCCAGAATGCAAAGGCGCGCGCGCCGCACGTTGGCGTCCACAGTCGTTTTCGATTTGATTGACATCAAAGCCGCGCCCGATTACGAGCTTTTAGCATGGCGGCGATGAAAAACGAATTTATTCCAATCACCGTCGTCATTCCAGCCGGGGCTTTTCTCATGGGCTCCGAAGACGGCATGGACAACGAAAAGCCCGTGCATCGCGCCTATGTCGATGCGTTCGGTCTCGGAAAATTTCCCGTGACCAACCGCGAGTATAAAATTTACGTGGAGAACGCCGGCGGCGCGCCGCCGCCGTTCTGGACGGAAAAGCCTTTCGCCGACGCGCTCAAACCCGTGGTGGGCGTCACGTGGCGCGAGGCAACGGCCTATTGCGAATGGCTGAGCCAAACGAGCGGCGTAAAATTCCGTCTGCCCACCGAGGCGGAATGGGAGCGCGCCGCGCGCGGCGGCGCAGACGGCCGGCGATATCCCTGGGGCGACGAGCTGCCCGATGCGGGCGATTGTCCCGGCTGCGATATCGAGAACGGCGGCCCGCCGCGCGTCGGTCTGTATCGACCGAATGGCTTCGATCTATACGACATGTGCGCGAGCGTGCATGAATGGTGCAGCGATTTTTACGCCGCGGATTATTATCGCCTGTCGCCCGAGAAGAACCCGCCCGGCGCTCGATCCGGCGCGCGCAGATCGTCGCGCGGCGGCTCCTGGCGCCATCAGGTGAAATTCAGCCGCTGCGCCGCGCGCAGCTCGCTCGATCCGAGCTACCACTACGCCGATTACGGCTTTCGTGTCGCCGCGGAGCTTTGATCCCCGTGCAGGCCGCTTGCCTCTGCGGCCGCTTTTCTTTTCCGCCGTATGTGCTTTCATAGATCGAGTCCGGCGTTGCCGAGTTTCCGATGAGACGATTGGTTTTTGCCATCGCCGCTGCCCCGGCGATGATTCTCGCGTTCGGAGCTTCCGTCGCGCGCGCGCCGCGCGCTGGCGGACCTTGCGAAGCGATGCTGGCGGCCTGCGAGAAGGCGGCCTCGACGAAGGAAGCCCCGATAGCCGCGACGGCACATGAGCCCGAAGCCCAAGGCGCCGCGGCGAAGCCGCCGGCGGATGGACGACGGCCTAATATCATTTTCATCCTCACCGACGACCTCGCGTGGAATCTCGTGCCGTACATGTCGCACGTGCGCAAGATGCAGCAGGACGGCGTCACATTCGCCAACGCGTTCGTGACCGATTCGCTCTGCTGCCCATCGCGCGCGTCGATTTTCACCGGCCGCTATCCCCACGATACCGGCATCTATCGGAACACCGGTGACGACGGAGGCTATCTCGGATTTCACCGGCGCGGCCTCGAGCGCGCGAGCTTTGCCGTCGCGCTGTCGGCGACAGGTTATCGCACCGCGATGCTGGGCAAATATCTCAACGGCTACGAGCCAGGAAAGCATCCAGCGGAGCCGGGCTGGACGACCTGGACCGTCGCCGGGCGTGCTTATAGAGAGTTCAACTACAGCCTCAATCGCGACGGCAAAGTCCATCACTACGGCCAGAAACGGGACGATTATCTCACCGACGTCCTTTCCAAGGCGGCAACCCACTTCGTCAAGCAATCGGCGGGCACGCCTTTTTTTCTCGAAGTCGCCACCTTCGCGCCGCACGCGCCGTATACGCCCGCGCCGCGCGACGCCACGACGTTTCCGGGGCTGCGCGCGCCCCGCAGCCCGGCGTTTAACGCTGCGCCCCAACCGAACGCGCCGCACTGGCTCCTTCCGTACCGCGACCGGGCGCTGTCCAAGACCGATATCGCTGAGATCGATGGGGATTTCCGCAAACGCGCACAGTCAGTGCTCGCGATCGACGCGATGATCGGCGCGCTCCAAGCGGCGGTCGCCGCGATCGGCGCGGAAAAAAATACTTACTTCATATTCAGCTCCGATAACGGATTACACATGGGCGAACACCGGCTGATGCCCGGGAAAATGACCGCCTTCGACAGCGACATCCGCGTTCCACTCATCGTTACCGGCCCGGGGGTCCCCGCCGACCTCACCATCCAGGAGATCGTCGAGAACATCGATCTGAATCCGACCTTCACCGAGCTCGCCGGAGCGAGCGGCTCCGCCGCCGTCGACGGCCACAGCCTGGCGCCGCTGCTCCACGGCCGCAAGCCACCGCGCTGGCGCACGCTGGCGCTCGTCGAGCACCACCACGGCCCGGACGAAGACGCGGCCGATCCCGACGCGCCCGCGCGGCGCAGCGGCAATCCGCCGAGCTATGAGGCGATCCGGTCGCGCTCCTTCCTTTATGTCGAGTACGAAGACGGCGACAAAGAGCACTACGACCTCGCCGCCGATCCAAACGAGTTGCACAACAACTTCACCGCGCTGTCGGCCGGAGTCAAAAAGGCGCTGCACGAAACGCTCACAGCGGCAGCGAAGTGCCACGATGCGAAAAGCTGCCAGGCCGCCGAGCGGCCGACCGAGAGTCTGACCAAGCGATAGCACCTGCCCGCGTAAGATTGACAACTTTCGGCCCGCGGAATATCCATTGCCTTGGCATCAATTGAAAATTCCGGAGGATCGCCATGAGCGGACGTGAGACGCTGACCGTGCTGAACCCGACCGGCTACGCGCCGAAGATCACCCGCCAGTCCCTCGCGCCGCGCGTCGACACCCTAGACGGCAAGACCGTTTATCTCGTCGACTGCCGCTTCGACGACTCCGAGCTGCTGTTGAAAGAGATCCAGAACTGGTTTCACGATCGGATGCCGAGCGTGAAGACGGTCCTCACGCGGATTTCGAGCGTCTACACCAAGGACTCGCCGGGAACCTGGGAGGAGATCAAGGCCAACGGCGACGCCGCGATCATCGGCGTCGGCCACTGAAGCACGTGCGCGCCGGCGGTCGCCGCGCACGGAATGAGAATCGATCACGACTATGGCGTCCCGACCGTCGCCGTGCACACTTCCGTCTTCAAATGGGTAGTGCGATCGGTCGCGGGCGCGAACGGCATGCCGCACATGCGCCAGGTCTTCGTGCCGCAGCCCGTGATCGGCAAATCGCCTGCCGAGCTCCGCGCCTACGTCGAAGGCCAAGACCCGGTGACAGAGCGCCCGGTGATGCAGGAGATCGTCGAGGGGCTGACGCAGCCGTTCGGCGAAGGCGAGCTCGCCGGCGCCGAGTTCGAGCGCACGACGGCGCGCCTGGTCGATTCCGGCAGTGAAGACGACTTGCAAGTTCTTTTCCGCGAGAAGCGTTGGACCGATCAGCTGCCGATCGTGCTTCCGACCGAGGAGCGCGTCGCGGCGATGCTCAAGGGTACGCACCGCCGGCCCGACGAAATCGTCGGCCACATGCGCCCGACCGATTTCCGCGAATATTGGGAGTACACGGTCGAAAAGGTCGCGGTCAACGCGGTGATGGCCGGCGCCAAGCCGGAATATCTGCCCGTGATCCTCGCCATGGCGGCCAGCGGCGTGAGCGCGCGCGGCAGCTCGACGAGCTCGATGGCGACGATGGCGATCGTCAACGGGCCGATCAGAAATGAAATCGGCATGAACGCGGGCCTCGGCGCGCTCGCGCCGTACAACCACGCCAACGCGACGATCGGCCGCGCTTACAATTTATTGTCGCAGAACCTCCAGGGCGGCTCCGAGCCGGGCCACACGTACATGGGGTCGATGGGCAACGCGTACGCCTACGGCAGCGTGACGTTTCCAGAGAACGAGGAGCGGAGCCCGTGGGAGCCGTTTCACGTCGACCACGGCTTTAAGGCGTCGGATAGCGCGGTGAGTCTCTTCACCGGCTGCCGCGCAACCGCATTTTCACTCGGGCTCCGCGAGAAGCACTGGCGCGAGCACGTCGGCAACATGCTGCGCGGGCTCGACCCGCGCACGCCGCCGGTGTTTCTCCTCGATCCGCTCGCGGCGCGGATGTTCATCGATCGCGGCGGCTTCAAGTCGAAGCGGGAGCTGATCGCGTGGATCGACGACCACGCGCGCATGCCGGCGGAGATCTTCTGGGATTATCAGCTCGCGCAGAACTACGTCTATCCGCGCGCGACTTTCGGCGAGGAGCCGTGGGCGTCGCGCCTCAAGGCGGCGCCGAACGAGCCGATCCAGATGTTTCTCACCAAAGACATCCACGTCGCGGTCGTCGGCGGCGAGACCAATCCCTACTGGCGCATCATGGGCGCCACGTACCATAAGACCGCGTCTGTTGATGAGTGGCGGTAAGTTAATAGGCTTCAATCGCCTCGCGATATTCTTCGTTCTCGCGCTTTTCCTGTCGCCTTCGACGGCGCGCGCCGCGAATGGCCGCGGCGGCGATCTCGCGGCCTCCGAGGAGTCGATCCGCGGCGCCGATCTTCTGCGCACGATCCAGCTCCTCGCCGCGCCGGAGATGGAAGGCCGCGGCGCGGGAACCGCGGGGGAAGCGCGCGCCGCCGATTACATTGCCGGCGAGTTCAAGAAGATCGGGGTCAAACCCGCGGGCGATCGGCGCGGCTATTTCCAATCGTTCGAGATCGCGCTCGGCGTGAGGCTCGGGCGGGATAATCGCCTGACGCTGAAAGTCGGCGCCCAGTCCGTGGATTTTCGGGCGGATGAATCGTTCCGGCCGTTCGGTTCCTCCGATGAAGGAAAGTTCGCCGGAGAAGTCGTATTCGCCGGCTACGGCGTTACCGCACCGGAGCTCAATTACGACGACTATGCGGGGATCGACGTCAAGGACAAGTTTGTCCTCGTCATGACGCACGAGCCGCAGGAAAAAAATCCCGACTCCCCTTTTCGCCGTCCCGATGCCTTTCGTTATACCGACTTCCGATACAAGGTTCTGAACGCGCGTGAGCACGGCGCGCGCGCCATCATAGTCGTCACCGACCCGAACGGCCACACCGGCGAGCGCGAGGAGCTGTTCGCGATCCGCGGCGGCAGCGGCGCGTCCGCCGGCATCATCGCCGTCAACGCGCTCCGAAGCGTCGCGGAGCAAATGCTGCGCCCCGCCGGCAAGGAGCTTTCGGAGCTGCAGAAGGAGATCGATGCGGCGCTCGCGCCGCGCTCCTTTGCTATCTCGGGAGTCAACGTCCAGATCAGCGTCAATCTCGTGCGGGAAAAAGGCCGCGCGAAAAATGTGCTCGGCATCCTTCCCGGTAAAGACCCGAATTTGCGCGAGCAGGCGATCGTGATCGGCGCCCACTACGACCATCTCGGCCGCGGGGGCGAGCACTCGCTCGCTCCCGACCAGTTCGGCGCGATTCATCCCGGCGCCGACGACAACGCCTCCGGAGTCGCCGGTGTCATCGGGCTGGCGCGTGCGTTCGCGCGCGCGGGAAGCGGGCGCACGCTCGTCTTCGCCGCCTTCTCCGGCGAGGAGATCGGTCTCTTGGGCTCGGCGCATTATGTCAAAAATCCGCCATGGCCGTTGGAAAAAACGTACGCGATGATCAACATGGATATGATCGGCCGAATGCTCGACGACAAAATTTACGTCATGGGCGTCGACACCGCGGCGGAATTTCGCCCGCTCGTCGCAGAGGCAGTCGCCGGCTCGACCCTTCAGCCTAGCTACAGCGGCGACGGATACGGGCCGTCCGATCAGACGTCCTTCTATGCCGCATCCATTCCCGTGCTCATGTTCTTTACCGGCCCTCATGAGGATTATCATCGGCCATCCGACACGGCGGATAAAATCAATGCCGAAGGACTCGAAAAAGTCGCGCGGCTAGTCTTCAGAACCGCGAGTCGGTTGGACGAGCGGCCCGCGCCGCTCACCTTCGTGCGCACGCAAGCGCCGTCGCAAGCCGCGCGGGCCTCAGGCGGCGGCTACGGCGCCTATTTCGGCTCGATTCCCGATTTTTCCGAATCGGAAACTCCGGGCGTGCGCTTAACGGGCGTG
>DATJFG010000130.1:0-18615 GCA_035495775.1 Verrucomicrobiia bacterium
CGAGGAGGAGGTGCTGCGGCGCGCGTGGCAGGGGCACGACGTGCCGATCACGTATCGCGGCGACATCAAGAACTGGTACAAGAGCTACTCGGACCAGCTCGTGATGTTCATGCTGCGGGCGCTGAGGCCGGAGAAGTATCATCGCCTGGCGCACGACGGCTATCCCAGCGGGCCGACGGGATTCGATATCCGCATCCTCGGGCCCGGCGAGACGCTGGCCGAGGCGGAGAAGCGGCCGGAGCCGTCGGAGCCGCCGGCGATCTCGATCCCCGCGCCGGACGGCGGCGAGGAGGAGAAGAAGTGAAATTTGGCGATCCATGTTTCGAGAATTCCCGCGCGCCGCGGATGATTCGTCCCCTTTTTCGGGCGGGCGGTTTCCGGTACACTGACTGATGGCAAAAATCTGGTTTGTGAAGGAATCGACCTTTCCGATGCGCGGCCACAAGCAGGCGGACCGGAGCGTCGCCTGGTGCGTGGATCGGCTGGGGCTGGCGCCGCGGCAGCTCGTGCGCGCGGCGGTGGTGATCGGCGGCGCCGACCTCTCGGGCTTCGCCGCCGCCTGCGACCGCGTCGTCGTGTGCATCGGCCGGGAAGACGAAGAGCCCGAGGCCGCGGAGTGGCCGCGCGGCTCCTATGTGCTCACGATCGCGCCCGACGAGGCGCGGACGGCGCTCGCGGCGCCGCCGGACGAGCCGGTCTGACCCCGCGGGCTTTCGCTCGCGAACCGAAAATATTTCACGGATAGCCCGCCGGTCTCGCAGGCGGGAAAGAGTTACAAGCTTATCGCCGTTAGGGGACGGTGGGTTTCGCCCAGCGGACTTTGCCGGCGGCGATCTCGCGCAGCGCCGTGACGATGTCGCGGTTGTCGCATTGGAGGAGCGGCTTGGCGCCTTTCAGGAGCTGCCGCGTCCGCTTGGTCGCGAGCACCACGAGCTCGAAGCGGCTGGAGACGCCGCCGAGACAATCTTCGATCGTAATTCTAGCCATGCATCCACAGTAGGCCCCGTGGTCCGGGAATACAATGACAACCTGGTTTATTTTTTAGCGCTCATTTATTTGCTTTTATGAGAATTCATCGCGCCTGCTACTTGTACAGGCCGTCGATGAAGCCGCTCTTGTCGAGCTTCTCGATCAGGCTCGGGTCGGCGACGTCCTCGTACTTGAGGCCGGAGGCCTTGGGCACCGATTTGGCGACCTCGGCGATGATGTTCGTGATCCCCTCGCGGTTCGGGTAGGGCTTCTTGAGGATGTAATACTTGACGAGGTCGTCGTAGGCCGACGCCGCTTCCTGCTGCGACTTGAGCGCGAGCTGGGAGGTGAGGAGCTCGATCATGCGCGCGCGGTGGGAGGGATGGAGAATGTAGGCGTGGGCTTCGAGCAGCGCGCGGACGACCCGCTCGACGAGGTCGCGCTTCGTCTGCATGTTCTTGGCTGTGGTGATGACCGAGGCGGTCTCCCAGGAGATGTTGAGCGTGCGGAGATCGGCGAGCAGATTGAGCCCGAGCTCGCTCACCTTGGCGCGAAACTCCGGCGATAGAACGGTGGCGGCGATCGCGCCGGCCGAGAGTCCGGCGATGCGCTCCGGCTCCTGCCCCGCCGCGACGACCGTGATCTGGTCTTTGTCCACGTCCAGGCCGAAGCGCTTGAGCCCGACGAGCAGCGCCAGGCGCGAGGCGGAGAGCCCGAGGCCCGACGAGCCGACCCGCTTGCCCTTCAGATCCGCCATCGATTTCACGCCGGGGGCGCCGACCAGGAGATAGGGCATGGTGGGCGTGCCGGCGAAGACATCGACCACCTGGACGCCGCCGGCCGTCGCCGTGATGCAGGAGATGGGGTCGTCGTAGGAGACGTCGAGGCTCCCGGCGATCATCATCTGCGCGCCCTGCGTGCCGCCGGCGATGTTGACGGCCTTCACTTCGAGCCCCTGCTTCTTGAAGAAGCCCTCCTCCTCGGCGATCCAGAGCGCGGCCAGGCGGGCGTTGCGAAACGTGACGCCGAAATTCACCGGCGTCGCCTCGGCGTCGACGGCGGCGAGCGGCGCCGCGGCGAGGAAAAAAAATATCGAAACGATTCTCAGGAGCTTCATGCCGTCCTCCGTTTTTTTTCGGCGATCTTCGCCGCAACGAAGTGAATGCTATCCGATTTGCCGGCTGGGTTACAACACGGGGGCAGGGTCAGGACTATCGGGAGCCAGTTGACGCGGCGGCCGTTGGTTGTATCCTACGGTCGTGGTCTGGGGCAACAACTGGACGGCGGCGCTCCGCTGCTATAGCTGCGGGGCGACGTTCACCGTGGAGGAGGTCGCCTTCGATAAGCTCAACGGCCTCTCGATGGTCGTCCCGTGCGCATCGTGCGGCGCGCGCCCCGTCGTCACGGCGGGCGGCGGGGAGAGGAGCCGGCTGCACCAGCTCGTGGAGCTCAACGAGGAGCCCGAGGAAACCGCGGCCGGCGTGCGCGTCGTCGTCCGCCTTAAGCCCGAGTGGTACGAGCGCCTCGGCGCGCGCGCCTGCCGCGGCTCGCAGGCGGAGTGGTGCCTCAAGCATTGCGCGCCGCGCGGCGGCGGCGAATACGTCCTCGAATGCGACGACGAGGAGCTCGCGGCGCTCGCCGCGCTGGCGGACGCGTCGCGCTGCCCGGAGGCGATCCGGGCGATGCGCGAGGCTTATCTGGCGGCGATCGGCGCGGCCTAGACCGCTTCACCCCAAATGACCGCTTAGATTCTCCCGTACTTCTCGTCGAACTCCGGCTGGCTCATCGCGAGCAGCATGATCCCTTCGATGAAGCCGACGATGGCGGGAATGACGGTCCAGAAAAACACCAGATAGAGGATGCCCCAGCCGACCTGGCCGAGGTAGAACTTGTGGATGCCGAGGCCGCCCAGGATCAGCGCGAAGAGCGCGGCGGCGAGCTTGCTTCTGCCGTTGGGCGCGATGCCGGCGAAGTCGCGCGCCGGCAGCTGCCGCACGCCGCACTTGGGGCAGATCTCCGCTTTCGCCTTGATGATCGCCCCGCACTCCGAGCAGAACTTCTCGTCCGGCGCTTTGCGCAGCGCTTCGGTCATGATCGCCTCCCGAGGCTGAGATATCCGGCCTTCGGCCCATTAAGATAGCATCTCGCCGGGTCTTTCCAAAATTGCCTCGTGCCGCGGCGCAGCCGGAGCATCGGGTCTTTTCCGGCGGTTTCTCGGGTAACCACCCGATGGAATCCCACGGTCTTTTGATCTTATCCTGCCCTGCTGTGGTTTGGGGCAACAGGTGGACGGTGGGACTCCGCTGCTATCGCTGCGGCGGCGCGTTTATCGTCGATCAAGTCGCGTTCGATAATGTGAACGGCGTCTCGCTCGTCGCTCCCTGTCCCGTCTGCGGCGCGCGCCCGTTCATCGCGGCGCACGGTGCCGCCGAGCCGAGCCGGCTGCATCACCTGATGGAGATCACCGACGAGCCGGCGCCGGACCCCAAGCCGCTCCACGTTCTGTTCCTCTTAAAGCCCGATTGGTTCAACCGCCTCGCGGCGCGCGCGCTCCCCGGCTCCGCGGCGAAGGCGTGCCTGCAGAATTCGATCTGGATGGAAGGCGAATATCTGACGCGCTGCGACGGCGGCGAGCTCGCGGCGCTGGCCGCGCTGGCGGAGGCGTCGAGCTGCCCGGAGGCGATCCGGGCGATGCGCGCGGCCTATCTCGCGGCAATCGCGGAATAAAACGCGGCAATCGCGGAATAAAATTTTCCATCGCCGCGCCGTCAAGCGCGGCAAACTCGGCAAAATATTCTATTAAAGCGACTCGGCGCGGCGCGCCGGTAGGATGAACGGGCGGGAATTTTTTTCCGGGCGGTAGCCGATGACTTTGTGCCAGCGCTCGCCGCCGAGTGCTTCGCGCCCGGCGGGATCGCTCGGGACCAGGCCGCAGGTCGGGCAGCGCCGCTCCTTGGCGAGATCGTTGGCGCTGTCCTGTTCGGTCAACAGCAATTCGAAAGCGGTCGCGCACTTCCGACAGCGAAACGTCCAGGTGCCTTTATCCATGCTCTCATAAGTATGGAGCTTTGCGGGCGATGCACAAGGTACTTTCAAAAATAAAATTATAGTTCCACGAAAACGGCGGCTTGGGGCAAAAAAAAGGGGGCAAACCGACGGTTGCCCCCTTCTGTTGCGCTTTTCAGCGCGGCTGTTTTACCAGCGTTGACCGCCGTTGCGGCCGCCGCCATTGCCGTTGCGGCTGCCGCCGGCGCCGTCGCGGCGCTCCATCGGCTTGGCCTCGTTGACGACCAGCGTTCGGCCGTCGAGCTGCGTGCCGTTCAATGCGGCGATCGCGGTCTCGGCCTCCTGGCTGGTGGCCATCTCGACGAAGCCGAAGCCGCGCGACTGGCCAGTGAATTTATCGGAAATCAGGCGCGCCGAAGCGATCGTGCCGTGCGGCGAAAAGATTTCCTCGAGCCGCCCTTCGGTCACCGAATAAGGCAGCCCGCCTACGTATAGTTTATTACCCATGTTCTCCTCCTAGTGAGAAACTGTTGATGTCTTTGACCCTGGAAGCTTAAGCTAAATGGAGCAGAACGGGCGGTGTAAAGGCCGGGGCTCTGGTCGGTTTACCGTTTAGGCTATTTTCGCAAGGAGAGACTGACGAGGTCTCGTTCGAGTCGATTCCGTTTCAGGAGACCTTTTACTGAATTGGATGATTAACCCTACGCGCTTTCGCGCGCGTTGTCAATCGCGCGGGGAAAATAGTTTCGCGCAGGCTATTTTCGCGCCAGCGTACGCGGCCGGCCCGCGCCGAGCGATTTGAGCGGCCGCGGACGCGCCGCCGCCGCGCCGGTCGCGTTCTTCGCTTTCTTTTTCAGCTCCGCGTCGACGCCGATGCGATGGCCGCTGCGGAGCCTCCGGCGTATGTCCTCGGCGTCGAGCTCGAGCGCCTCGCAGATCGAGAGAAACGAGAAGAGCGCCGGCCCGCGCTCGGCGAAAAACCACTCGCGCGCGTCGGCGGCAACCTGCGGGTCTTTGGCGCTGTAGAGGCATTCGAAGGCGTCTTCCAGCACCGCGCAGAGCAGCGCGGTCTCGGGACAGAGCGTGGCGCGCCCCCCGGCGTCGAAAAACGGCTCGGGGGGCCGCGCCTTGAGCGGCTTCACCCAGGAATAATGATGTTGCGTGCGCGGCGGGGAAGCTTCGCCGCCGACGCGTCTTTTCCGCCGCCGTGAACTTCGCCGCCGGCTCATGCGGCGCTCCGCGCTTTGGCGCGCGCGCGCCGTTTTTTCGGCTGCACCGCTCCGCCGTGCGGCTCGCCGAGCGCCGCGTCGATTCTCGCCTCGGCCGCCGCGTCGCTCTCGCCCATCACCTCGGCGATTTCGCGAATGAGCAGCCGCCGCGCCCGCTCGAGCATGCCGTAGTCGGTGGCGACGAAGCGATTCATCCCGCGCATCGCGGTGAGCGAGGCGATCGCCTCGGCGAGCTCCAGCGCGGAGCCCGAGGCGCAGAGCTTGAACTGATCGGCGGCGCGGTGGCCGCCGCCGGCCGTGCGCGGTTTTTTCAGGCGCTCGAGCACGGCGGGGACCTCGGATTTATCGATCAGCCGCCGCACGCCCTTGGCCAGGGCCTGGCCGTACGGCACGAAGAACTCGGCGCCGCCGCCGCCGAGCAGGATGAGATGATGAAAGTTGGCGGGGGCGCCGTCGACGATTTTCGTCACGACCGGCCCGATGAGACAGGGCCCTTGAAGCGGATAACTGACCTTGCTGCCGACGCTCAGCCGCATTTAAGATCTCCTTTGCGCAAACCGCCGCCTGATCGCGGCCATGAAACTCAAAGAGGCGGTTGCCCGAAGGACCGCCTCTGCAATGCCCCGGAAGGTTGGGTCGCCGGGGTTTGCTGGTTCTCGTGGGCCGCCAGTGCCTGAAAGTATAACAGGGCCGGCGGGATTAAGATAGAGAGGCGCGATCGGGCTCCGCGCGGCGCCGCCGGTCGGCCCGGCGCAAAATCGCGCTTCGTACCGCCGCGATTTAACCGAAATTTTTCTTGACTCGCCCGCTCTTTGAGTTCACGCTGGCGCGTAAGGAGGATTTTGCTTGATGCGCAAACGAGTCGGGAGACGATGGCTCTATCAAAACCTGATTTCGACGCATTTCCAAGCCAATCCCAGGCACGCGCGGGAGTGGCGCCCGCGCCGCTGGCGCGGCGAGAGATGACGCCCCGGCGTCTTTCATCGGATTAAGATCGATCGGCCGCGGCGGGCGTCCTGCGGTATTTTTCCGGCTTTTTTGAGGTAACCACCCGAATGGCTGGCGCGCTCTTTTCGTCCTATTCTGAATTCACCGTGACGTGGGGAAACACCTGGACGGTCGGGCTGTGCTGCTACGACTGCCGTGAGCGCTTCACCGTGGAGGACGTGGCGTTCGACGCGGTGAACGGCCTTTCGCTCGTCGTTCCGTGCCCGTCCTGCGGCGCGCGCCCTTTCATCGCGCCCCGGGGCGGCGCGGAGCCGAGCCGGCTGCACCAGCTCGTCGACGTCGCCGACGCGGGAGAAAAAAGCCCGCGCGGCGTCCGCGTGCTGTTAAGGCTCAAGCCCGAGTGGCACGAGCGGCTTGCCGCGCGCGCCCGGCGCGGCTCGGAAGCGGAATGGCGCTTGAAGACCTCGGCGCTTAGGCGCCCGAGCGGCGAATACCTCCTCGAATGCGACGACGCCGCGCTCACGGCGCTCGCCGCCCTGGCCGACGCGTCGAATTGCCCCGATGCGATCCGGGCGATGCGCGACGCGTATCTCGCGGCGATCGCGGAATAGATCCGGCCGATTATTCGCCGTAGATGCCGGCGCCGACGATGACCTCTTCGCCGGTCGGCAGCTTCGCCTTTTTCACATAGCTCATTTTCTTCGACGGCTTCTGCTCGCCCGGCTTGGGCCAATAGTAATCGACCCAGCCGGAGCCTTTGGTTTTTCCCAGCCGGATAAACTCGCGCACGATTTGTTTGCCTTTGGCGTCCTTCCAATCGAGGAGATTTTTCCCCTCGATCTCCGGCGACGGCGGGTTGACGAGCACGAGCCCGTCCATGCCGTCGACGAACACGTAGGTCTTGTCGTTGTACCACTTCTTGTCTTTTTTGAGCTCGGGAAACGCCTCCTTGCCTTTGCTCTCGACCAAGGCCGCCGCCTTGTCGACGAGCGCGACGATCTGTTTCCCTTCCGGCGAGTCGTGCGCGGGCGCGGCCGAAAAAGCGCGGAGCGAAAACAGACATGCGGCCGCAAGGAAAATTAAAATGGCGAATAAATTTTTACGCTTCATCAAACCCCCTGTTAATCAGTTTGCGCGTGTTTATCATTAGTCGAAGGGCGCCGTCAAACCGCAAGCATGCCGATTCGTGCGCGTCACGCGCCGAGCTTGCGCCTTCCTTCTTCCAAGGCCTCGGCGAAGCGCGCTTCGAGGGCGGCGTTGACCTTGGGGCAGTTAACGACGACCGCGGCGGCCCAGTCGAGATATTCCTTGCGGCGCGCGAGGTCCCACATCGTCGGCGGCGAATGGGTCACGTCGACGACGTTGGCGATCTTGTCCCCGAGCTTGATAAGCACCGCGTCGGGCGGAAGGCCGGCGGCGTGATCGATCTGGAGCCGCTTGCGCTCGGCCTTGCGGAGCGACTTGTCGTCGGTGACCGCCTCGACGAGCCCGCGCACCCGCGCGCCGAACGCCGCCTCGAGCTCCGCGGGCGTCGTCTCGGTATCCTCGAGCGTGTCGTGGAGGATCGCCGCCGCGAGCACCTCGGTATCGGTCACGCCGCCCACCTCGGCGAGGAGCAGCGCGACCGCGAGCGGATGGTTCACGTACGGCGAGGACTCTTCGTCCTTTCGCTTCTGCAGGCGGTGCTTTCGCGCCGCGAAGTCGGCGGCGCGGAGGATGAGGTGGGATTCCATGCCGCGATTGTCCCGGGCCGGCGGCCGATTGTCAACGGCGCCGCCGGCTCTCTTGAGTCTCACTTACCGTTCTGTTAGCGTTTTTGAATTCCGGCTCAGCTATGAATTTTCCATCCGATCTCGACGGCCGCTGGGGCGGCAAGCGCTACAACTCGTTCAACCGCGCGCTCAAAAATGTTTTCGCGGCGCGCGTCAACAAGGTCGGCATCCGCATGGATTTCACCTGCCCGAACCGCGACGGCAAGGTCGCGGTCGGCGGCTGCATCTACTGCAACAACGCAAGCCATACGCCGGAGAGCTTCCGCGCCGGAACGACGGTAACCGAGCAGCTGGCCGAGGGCACCGCGGCGCTCCGCCGCCGCCACCGCGCGGAGAACTTCATCGCCTATTTTCAGAGCTACTCCAACACCTACGGGCCGCTGGAAAAGCTCGGGCGGCTCTATCGCGAGGCGCTCGCTTTTCCCGGCGTCGTCGGGCTCGCGGTCTCGACCCGGCCCGACTGCGTCGGCGAGGACGTGCTCGATCTCCTGGCCGAGCTTTCGCGCGAGACCTATCTCTGGCTCGAGATGGGGCTCGAATCGATGCACGACCAAACGCTTCGCTGGATCAATCGCGGCCACGACCTCGCCGATTTCGTCGACGCGGTCGGCCGCGCCAAAGCCCGCGGGCTCCGCGTCTGCTCCCACTTGATCCTGGGCTTTCCCAACGAGACGCGCGCGGAGATGCTCGCGGCGGCGCCGCTCTTAAACGCGCTCGGCGTCGACGGCCTCAAGCTCCACAACCTGCACGTGATCCGCGACACGGCGCTGGCGGAGATGTATCTGCGCGAGCCGTTTCCCTTGATGACCCGCGAAGAATACGCGGCGCTGGTGGTGGACTTTCTCGAACGACTCGCGCCGGAGATTCTCATCCATCGCCTTTCCGGCGAGACCTACCGCGCGCTCACCGTCGCGCCGGAGTGGTCGATCGATAAGATCGGCACGCACAACGCGATCCAGCGCGCGCTCCTGGCGCGCGACGCGTGGCAGGGAAGATTGGCCGGAGAAGTTTCAGGTTTCCAAGTTTCAAGCGCGGAGGTTCGGGCTTGAACGGCCATTTGGGACTCATCCATTCGCTTCTGCCGGCAACTGTGGACCTTCGCGTCTCGGTGCCGGAGGACCATCCCTCGGCCCGGAACCTGGGCGCCGAGCGCTCGGGATCGGGGACGATCGTCGACCGCGCGGGCTATATCCTCACGGTCCACTACGTCGTCGTCGGCGCGAAGGCGATCGTCGTGACGACCGCCGACGGCGAATCGTATCCCGGCGAGATCGCCGCCGACGATCAGGAGAGCGGCCTTGCTCTGGTGAAGATTCCCGGCGGCGATTTCCCGTTCCTCCGGCCCGCGGCGGCGGAATCGATTCAGCTGGGCGCGCCCGCGCTCATCGTCGCGAGCGGCGGCGACGCGCAGCGGAGAACGAGCGGCGGCTACGTCACTTCCTTCGAGGGCTACGACGGCCACTGGGAATACATGCTGGAAAAGAGCATCCGCGTCACCGCGCCGAACCCGGGCTTCGGCGGCGGCACGCTGGCCGACTTCGCGGGCAAATTGATGGGCGTCGTCTCGCTCAACCTGGGCGACATCGGCAAGCCCACGCTCGCGATTCCGATCGAGATGTATTTGAAGTACGAGTCCGAGCTCAAGCAGTACGGCCGCGTGAAGAGCCGCCCGCCCCGCGCCTGGCTCGGCCTCTACTCGCAGCTCATGGGCGGCCACGTCGTCGTCGCGGGCGTCGTGCCCGGCGGACCGGCGGAAAAATCCGGCCTCAAAGAAGGCGACATCATCCTCAAAGTGGAGACGCAGGAGATCCGCTCGCGCGCGGAGCTCTATCGGGAGATGTGGAAGAAAAAACCGGGCGAGCGCCTCTCCTTCCATATTCTACGAGAAGAAGAGTCGCTCGACCTAGCGGTGATCGGCGCCGACCGGAGGTCGCACCTCCGGAGCTAATCCTCCGAGCTGGTTTTCTGGATCTCGCCTTTGCCGGTGACTTTGACGGATTGGGCGGGGAGATAGGCGTCGGGTTCGTATTTGATCAGCGCCTTGTCGGTCTGCTGCAGATCCTTCAACTTCACTTTCGAGCCGTCCTTCTCGATGTCGGTGTTCTCGTCGATGCCGACGACCTCTTCGCGCACTTTGCCCTTGCGCTCGACCTGAAAGGTGATGGTCCGCTGCCCGACGGCGCTGATGACGGCCTCGACCTCGACGTCCTTGGCCTTGGCTTTCTTTTCTTTTTCTTCCTGCGCCATCGCGGCGCCCGCGCCCCAAAACAGCAGCGACAGAATTACGAGCCATTTAGCGGTCTGCATCGATCCTCCCTTAGTCGTAGCGGGATTGAAAAGTATCAGTCGCGAAGTTAGCTAAAGATGGGTAGAGAGTCAAGAAGCGGCGAAACTTTGGAGTTTCAGGGAGTTTCAGGTTTCGAGTTTCTAGTTTCAAGATCGTAAGTGGAAGCGTGATACTTGGCACTTAAATGTTTTTCTTTGTCCGCTTCCTTTTGCCCGGTATGGGCAATTCGGGAAGACCGCCGACGCATCGTGAAACTGCCTTTTGATAATCCGCCCACGAAAAGCTTTTGTATTTTTGTGGGAAAGGCCACAAAGCGTAGAGCAACAAACACGTTAAGAGACCTAAGGATACAATGCCCGTCGGGTCCTTGCCGTGCGATCTAAAAATCAGAGAGCCGGTCAGTGTTAAAAGCAGTACGGCGGCTATCGTCACGCGCTTACTATTCACGGCCGTTCCTAACTTGAAACTCGAGAGCTGAAACCAGAACTAACTTTCGTAACGCGTCGGCAGCACGACGCGGAACGTCGTGCCCGTGCCGATTTCGCTTTCGACCTCGACGTTGCCGTTGAGCAGCTCGATCAGTCTTTTGGCGATCGCGAGGCCGAGGCCGACCCCGCCCAGGCTCCGCGTCGCCGAGCCTTCCGCCTGGCGGAACGGCTCAAAGATGTACTCGAGCGAATCCTTGGGAATGCCGACGCCGGTATCTTTGACCTCGACGGCGATCTGCCGGCCGCCGTCGCTCGGGGCCGCCGTCACACGCACCTCGCCGCGGTCGGTGTACTTGACCGCGTTGAAGACGATGTTGCTCAAGACCTCCTTCACCTTCATGCGGTCGCTGTGAAGGGCGGGCAGCTTTCCTTCGATCGTCCAGAAAAGCTTGACCGGCTTGCCGGAGAGGCCGACCTGGAAAAAGGTCTCGAGCTCGCTCCAGATGTCCTCGAGGCGGAACTCCTCGACGTGGATCACGTATCGCCCCGCCTCGAAGCGCGAGAGGTCGAGCAGGCTCGTCACGAGGTTCAGCGCCTCGCCGGAATTGCGCAGCGCGGTCTCGAGGCATTTCCGCTGCCGCTCCGAGACTTCGCCGAGATAGCCGCGGAGCACGAGATCGAGATTGCCGATGACGATGTTGATCGGCGTGCGCATCTCGTGCGTCATCGTAGCGAGGACCTCGGCCTTGGCGCGCGAGGCGTGCGTGAGTTCGTCGTGGAGCCGCACGATCTCGCGGATGAGACGCGCGTTCTCGAGCATGACGGCGATCGGCCCGCCGATCACGGCGAGCATGTCGAGCTCCTTGTCGCCGAAGGCGCCGGGCTTTTTGCTGACGACCTCGATCACTCCCATGAGCTCGCCTTTGAATCGGAGCGGCACGCAGGCGATCGAGCGCGTCTTGAAACCGGTCTCCTGATCGACCCGCTGCGAGAAGCGCGGCTCGCGGTTGACGTCCGAAACGACCAGCGGGAGCCCCGTCTCGACGACGAAGCCGGCGATGCCCTCGCCGGGCTTGAGCTTGATGTTGCGCAGCTGCTCGGCCTTTTCCCCGAGCGCGATGAAGAAATTCAGGCTGCCGCTCTCGCGCTCGATCACCAGGATCGACGAGCCGTCGGCGCGCATGAGCGCCGTCGCGAAGCGCATCGCGGTCGTGAGGACGTCGTTGAACGGCATAGACGTCCCCATGGTTTCGGCGATCTGCGCGAGAATCCGGACTTCGCTGTCGACGTCGCCGCGGGCCATCACGATTGTCCTTTGCCCAATTCCTGGGAGCGCCGCGTCGCCTGCAGCACCGCCTCCATGACGGTGCCGCGGAGCCTGCCTTTTTCGAGCGCATAAAGCCCGGCGATGGTCGTGCCGCCCGGCGAGGTCACCTCATCGCGGAGCTCGCCCAGGTGCTTGCCGCTCTCGAGCGCCATGCGCGCCGCGCCGTAGACGGTCTGGAGCGCGAGCTTGAGCGCGACATCGCGGCTGAGCCCCATCTGGACGCCGCCGTCGGCGAGCGACTCGATGAAGAGAAAGACGTAGGCGGGGCCGCTGCCGGAAAGCCCCGTGACGGCATCGAGATATTTCTCTTCGAGCGGGAGGCCGACGCCGAAGCTGTTGAGGATCGCGCCGACTTTTTCGAGATCCGCGGCGGTGGCGGCGGCGCCGCCCGCATAGCCGGACGCTCCTGCGCCGACCACGCAGGTGATGTTCGGCATGACGCGCACGACGCGCGCGCCCTTGGCGAGATTTTTCTCGAGCCGGGAAAGCGGCACGCCGGCCGCGACCGAGACGACGAGCTTGGTCTTGCCGACCTTCTTCGCGATCTCCTCGGTGACGGAATCGATGACCTGGGGCTTGACCGCGAGGATCACGATGTCGGCGAAGTCGCAGAGCTTCAAATTGCTCGGCGTGACTTCGACACCGACCTCCGCCGCGAGCGCCTGGCGCAGCGCCTTGCTCACGTCGCTCGCCATGATGCGCTCCGGGCGCGCGAGCCCGGCGGCGACGACGCCGCGCACGATCGCCGAGCCGATCTTACCGGCGCCGATCACGCCGATCTTCTCTTGGAGCATCCCCGCCATCGAACTAATTTATAGGGTTCTGTCGCCCTTTTTAATACCTTTTCCCCAATTTTTGTAGCTCGCGCCAGGAGTCCGCATCGTCCGCGCTCGTTGCCAGCACTTCGCGGAACTTCTCTTCGGCCCCGCTGACGTCGCCGGTTTTCGCCAGCGCGACTCCGAGCTTGCGGCGGATTTCCGTATTCGTTCGGCGGAGCCTGAGCGCGGCTTTATAGGCGTCGACGGCCTCCGGCCACGCCTGCTGCTGCCGGTAGGTCTCCGCCATCGCCAGGTAAAGCGAATCGGATCTTTCCCCCTTCTCCCGCGCCCGCTCCAAAAGCTTCCTGGCCCCCGGCAAGTCGTGTTTCTCCAGCGCCAGCCGCCCTTGCGCCAGCAGGACCTTTTGATGATCGGGCTCTATCGCGCTCGCCTGCGCGATCCATTTTTCCGCCTCGGGGACGTCGTGGTTGTAAATCGCGATGTTCCCGAGCCCGAGATAGGGCTGAAAGGACTTCATGCCGAGCTCGATCGCCTTGGCGTAGACCTGCTTCGCCTCGCTGAGATAAAAATCCCCCGAGAGCGCGAGGATCGCCGGCACGGTCTGGGGCGAGCGCTCCATCGCCTGCATCGCCGCCTTCAGCGCCTCGGAATTTTTTTCGGCTTCGAGGAGGATGTGCGTCTTCAGCACGTAGAAATCCGCGCGGGCGGGCTCGAGCGCGATCGCCTTCTCGATCTCCTGGAGCGCGCGGGAATGCCAGCTGTTCGCTTCATGCGCCTGCGCCATGTAGAAGTGGCGCAGCGCCTCGGAGAGCTCCGGCGCGTCCAGCCACGGGGGCGCGCTCAGATAGTCCGCCATCAGCTGGCGGTTGAGCTCGGAGGTCGCGCGCCCGAGGTTCCTCGGCGCGGAAAATTCGAGCTGCGCGCCGTCGTCGGTATTGAACGACGCGCCTTCGGCGAAGGCGCGCGCGCCCTCGCGCCCCATGCGGTAGAAGCCGAGCACCGCGTAGGGATCGCTCAAGCCCAATTCCTCGAAGTCGGACTTAAGAATCGGGTTCTTGTCGAAGACCTCCTTCAGCTCCGGATAGCGGAAGACCTGCGGCTGCGTCGAGCCGACCATGAGAAAGTCGCTCTCCTTCATGCCCCAGACGGTGACGTAGGGAAACGCGTCGGTGAACGTGTGAAAGACCATCTTAAAATCGTCCGGCGACATCGAGTAGTTGTGGAACCACTGGCCGAAGATGCCGTCCGGCTTGAGCTTCGATTTCACCACTCCGTAGAACTCGCGAGTGTAAAGATTCGCGATGCCGGCGATCCATGGATTGGACGGCTCGGCCGCGATCACGTCGTACCTCTTCGGCGTCGCGAGAATATAGTTCCGGCCGTCGGTCGGGATGACCCGGACTTTGGGATTCTCCAGAATCTTGCCGTTGCCCGGACCCGACGACGACTTCTCGTTGAAAAAAGTCGTCGCCTGCTTCATCGCGGGCTCGATCTCGAGCACCTCGACCTCCTTGATGGGGAATGCCGCCACCGCGTGCGTGGTCATGCCCGTGCCGAGGCCGATGACGGCGGCGCGCTCGCCGCCCTTGGGGCGGAGCAGCATCGGGATGTAGCCGGTCATGAGCTGGCTGAGAGAATCGCCGTACGAGCCGTCGATCTTGCCGTTGGTGCGGAAGTAGCGGTAGTCGCTGCCCGCGCTCTGATGGACGCTCACCGTCGCGGTAAGCCCCTCGCGGTAATAAAGGATATCGTCGCGGTGCATCTCTTCCACGCGGAGCGAATCGCGCGAGAGCTTCTCGTAGCGATCGCTGTAGACCGTGACGCCGCTCGTCATGACGTGCTTGTCCCAGGGCGGCGTGCGGAAATAGATCAGCACGATCGCCGCGAGGACGACGGCGCCCATGGCGAAGCGCGGCGCCGGAGATAAGCGCGGGTCGGCGACCATCAAAAACCAGCCCACGACGAGGTTCAAGATGACGGCGAGGATGATGGAATTCTGCACGCCGATGAGCGGAATGAAGATGAAGCCGCCGGCGAAGGCGCCGACGATCGCGCCGACGGTGTTGGCGGCGTAAGAGGTCCCGACACTCGAGCCGACGCGGTAGAGGCTCTGCGTAAAAAGCCGCGCGACCAGGGGAAACGTCATGCCGAGGAGCAGCGTCGGCAGGAACATCACGAGCGCCGAGGTCAAGACCTGGATCGAGAGAAAGAGGTTGAACGAGTCGCCGAAGCCGTGCATCAGCCGGAGGAAGATGAGCGGCAGCTTGCCGAAGAGCGGGATGGTCGCGAGCGCGCTCAAGCCGACCAGGATCTCGATCAGCCCGAACGTGCTGAGCCGCACTTCACGCTCGCCCATGAGCCGCCCGTAGAGAAAGCCGCCGAGCGCGAGCCCGACGAGGAAAGTGACGAGCATCGTCGTAAAGGAATAGATCGAGCTCCCGATCACGAGCGTAAGCGCGCGGGTCCAGGCGTTCTCGTAGACGAGGGCCGCCATGCCGGAAAGGCCGAAAGAGAGCAGCAGAACCCAGGCCAGATGCGAAGGCGCCGCGGCGATCTCCGCATCGACCGGCGCGGCGGCATCCACGGCCGCGGCGGCGGGCGACTCAAGGCCTTTTTCTCTCAGCGCATCGACGATGAAGATCACGACCGCGATCAAAAGGTTAAGGCCGGCGGCGACGAAGACCGTGCGGCGCATGCCGAAGCTCGGGATCAGATAATAGCCGGAGACCGCGCAGCCGAGCACCGCGCCGAGCGTGTTCGTGCCGTAGAGATCGCCGACGCGTTTGCCGATCTGCTCATAGCTGCGGATGAAAAACCGGCTCAACACCGGCAGCGTCGCGCCCATCAGCATCGTCGGCAGGACGAGGAGGACGAAGGACAAAACGAACAGCAGCAGGTTGAAGACGAAGGGATAGGCCTCGTTGAGCCCGTAAAGCGGCACATAGATCTGCCGCCCTGCCTGAAACAGCCACGGCACGGCGAGACCATAGATGCCGACGCCGGCCTCGAGCATGCCGTAGAGGAGAAAATCGTTCTTGCCGCGGTCGGCGATCCGGCCGAAGAGATAGCTCCCGACGGCGAGGCCGGCCATGAACGCCGCTAGCACCGTCGCGATCGCGTAGGTGGTGTTGCCGAAGATCTGCGTCAGCATCCGCGTCCAGACCACCTCGTAGATGAGGCCGG
This sequence comes from Verrucomicrobiia bacterium, assembly GCA_035495775.1. Classification (GTDB taxonomy): domain Bacteria; phylum Desulfobacterota; class Binatia; order UBA9968; family UBA9968; genus JAJPJQ01. The sequence continues at coordinate 15,929 of DATJFG010000130.1, forward strand.
CGGCGCCGGATAAAAAGAAGCAGAGAAACGCGATCGAGAGCAGCGCGGTCTCGCGCGTGCGGCTATAACCGATTGGCATGTCCATTCCTTTTAGGAGTCCCCCGTTGGCAATTATCCCGCAGTGATATCAGCCCTGAAAAATCGTGTAAAGCGCTTCGGGTTGCGGACTTTTTCAACTCAAAAGTCGTAAGCTGGTCCAATAGGCGGCTGGTTGAAACGACTGAGGCTTATATCATAGAACGTTAAAACGTTTCGAGCCGAATTGATAGGGAGGAAAGAGCATGCCCAAGGATATGCGCACATGGATCGATGAGCTCGACCGGGCCGGCGAGCTCGTAAGAATCAGCAAGCCGGTCGACCCGCACACGCAGATGGGCGCGCTCCTATATCAATCGCGCGAAAAGGCGCTGCTATTCGATAACCTGAAGGGCTTTCCCAACTGGAAGAGCCTCGGCATGGCGCCGGCGAATCTGCGCCACGCGGCGCTCGCCTACGGCACGACGGTCGAGAAGCTCGTTCCGACCGCCGCCGCGCGCGCGCAGCTGCGCCATCCGACCGAGCTCGTCCGGACCGGCCCGGTGAAAGAGGTGATTATCAAGGGCGATCAGGTCGATCTGAAAAAACTCCCCGCGCACGTCGCCGGCAGCGAAGAGACGCCTTACATCGCCTCGGGCCTCATGGTCGCGCGCGATCCGGACAGCGGCGTGCGCAACGTCGCGTTCCACCGCCTGCAGATCAAAGGCCCGCGCAAGCTGGGCGCGCTCATCGTGCCGCGCCACACGCGCGCGATTTTAAATAAGCACGAAGAGCGGAACGAGCCGATGCCGATCGCGATCTTCATCGGCCACCATCCTTTATATTATATGGCAGCGGCGACGACCGGGGCGTTCGAGATGGACGAGCTCGAATTGGCCGGCGGCCTCATCGGCGAGCCGGCGCGCGTCGTCAAGTGCGAGACCAACGACCTCGAGGTTCCCTACGACGCGGAGATTGTCCTCGAAGGGAGAATTCTGCCGAACGTGCGCGAGGAAGAGGGGCCGTTCTCCGAATTCCACGACTACTACGTCGCCGGCATGGGAAAAAATCCCGTGATCGAGATCGACTGCATCACGATGCGGCGCGACGCGATCTTCAAGGCGATCCAGAACGGCTCGGAGGTCGAGGGCTGCATCTTCCACAAAGTCCCCTTCGGCGTCGCGGTCTACAATCACATCAAGAACATCGGCGGCTACGTGAACCTGCACAATCTATTGGTGCTGCCGGGCCTCTTCGGCATCGTCGTGCAGATGACGCCGCGCTTCTACGGCGAGGCGAAGCAGGTGCTGATGGGCGTCTTGTCGAGCCCGATCCTCCATCCCAAGATCGCCATCGCCGTCGACGAGGACGTGGATATTTTCAACTACTGGGAGGTGCTGTGGGCGATCAACACGCGCTGCAATCCGTCGGAGGACATCACCGTCATCCCCGGCGTGCGCATGCACCCGATGGACCCAACCGGCGAGGAGCCGGTGCCGCCCGGCGGCCCCTACTGGCACCGCGTCGGCGGCAAGGTCATCATCGACGCCACCAAGCCGCCGCTTTGCGCAGGCAAGGAAGCGAGAATGCCGTTTCAGAGACTGAAGCCGATGGGATGGGAGACGGTGAGACTGGAGGATTTTTTGCCGAAGTGAAGCACCTTCTAATACTCGGCAATTCAGTTTTTCGTCTTATTTACCGCAGATTCTGATTGCGTTACTTCTGCGATGCGGCCGTCCTGAAGCCAAATCGTATCGAAGATATCGAACGCCTGTTGCGCCAGCGACGTGCCGATCACGTCCTCTCGACTCATAGCTTTTCCCGCAATGCGTTCGCTCGCGATCTTCCGCGATCCCGCATCTTTGACCATGACACCGAGCCCCGGTTGAAATTCGAGAGAGACCGTTTGTCGATCGGCGTCCTCGCTCCCGTCTCCCCATTGCCCAATAATAAGATCAAAATGCGCGCCGTATTCGGCGACCTTACCGAGCGACCAGTGGACGTAATACACGGCCTCTGTGACACCTCCGCGATAAACATATCCCCAGACAGTGCGGCTATTCTTGCCGCAACATTCGCACGGACCGAAGTCGTGGCTGCCGGTCGGCTCTATTGATCGTCCATCCATTTATTCTTCGTCAAATGCGCCAGGTCACTAGCGTGTTGCTCCCAATTCCTGCCGTCGAACTTCTCGATGACCAGCTCCTTCGGCTGCGGTTCCAGGCAGCGGACGTTAACATCGACGCCGTCGGGGTTCGAGCGCGGGATGTAAAACGATTTTACGCCGCAGGTCTTGCAGAATTTGTGCTGCGCGATTCCTGTGTTGAATGTGTAGGTCGTTAAATTTTCTTCGCCGCTAAGTAGCTTGAACTTGGACTTCGGCACGATGAGATGCAGAAAGCCGAATTTCGAGCAGATCGAGCAGTTGCAATCCTGCGCCGTGATCGTCTCAGGCGCTTCGACCTCGAAGCGGACCGTGCCGCAGTGGCAGGTGCCGTAGTAGATCATAGTCCCAGCTCCTTCAGCGCCGCGCGCGCGTGGGAAAAATCCCTGATTTCATCCAGGGGCCGCTTCTTGTCGCCCAATCTTTCCATTTGAGCTTCCAGCTCGGCGTCGCTCATCTGGCCGTCCTTGGCGAGCGTCTTGAGCTCGACGTCGTAGGAGCGCGCGGC
>DATJFG010000131.1:0-16992 GCA_035495775.1 Verrucomicrobiia bacterium
GCCGCGGTCGCTAGGAATAATGCCACTGCGATGGAAATCGAGAGGGCACGGCACGCCGTGCCCCTACGGATTGTCAAAGAAGACATCAATGCAACGACAGCGCCCACCACATTCCCATGACAAAGGGGAAGTAATGCCGCCATCGAATTTTTCTTTGTAGGGGCACGGCGTGCCGTGCCCAAAAATCTCGCTATCTCCACTCCGTCCGATCCGGGTGATAAATCGCCGTCGTGAGCCAGCGGCCGTTCAGGTGAAAAATTCCGACCAGGCGCACCGCGCGGCGGAGCGTCGCGTGCGGCGGCGAGCGGTCGGCCCATTTGGCGAACTCGCGGATCTTCTCCGGGCTCTCTTTGCTCTCGATCTTCACCTCGAAGGTGATCTCCTCGATTCCTTTGTGCTGGTAGCCCTGCTCGTAGAGGTATTCGCCGCGCCGGTCGAACCAGCCGCGCACCTGCTCCTCCAATGAATCGATCTCCAAATCGAGCACGCCCGCCGCGCGCCCCCACTGCGTGAAGTGGCTGAAGCCGAAGCCGGCGAGAAACGTGTGCGCCGGGCTCACGCCCTTGCCGAAGCCGGTGCTGTGCGCGTTCTCGTCGCAAACGAGCTCCTGGTCGCGGATCTTGGTTCTGCCCGAGCAGTTCTCGACCCAACTGATCGTCACGTTCGGCGTCGAGCGGTAATCCTTCGGATCGGTTTTCTTCGGCAGCTCCTCGGTCATCTGATCGAGGTATTTCATTTTCTCTTTGTAAATCTTGATCGCCACGCTGTGCCTCCTTCGCTAAAGTTTCGCTTTCCAGTCTTGTATATCGCCGAGGCCGTTCTCGCGAATCCATTGGAGCGCCTCGACGTGCGCGCCGGTTAAGCCGGCGCCGTCCTGGCGCGCGAGAAAGAGCGCCGGCGACGCCATGATCTCCGGCCGCATGAAAAGCTGATCGGGATTTTTTTTCAGCTCGTCGATCTTCTCGCGATCCGTCAAGATCGAGATCGCGCCGGGCGAGAGCGAGTTGACGGCGATGTTGAACGATTTGAGCTCCGCCGCGAGCGATTGCGTGAGTCCTTCGAGGCCGAACTTCGAGGCGCAGTAGGGGAGCCGGCCGGGCATGCCGCGCTTCCCGCCGCCGGCGGAGATATTGATGATGCTCGCAGCCCCCGCTTTCTTGAGCAGCGGCAGGAAAAGCTTCGCGCAGAGAAACGGGCCGCGGAGATTCACGGCGATCGTGCGATCCCAGTCCTCGATCGACAATGCTTCGAGCGGAACGAGATAGCTGTCGCGCTTGCCCAGGTGAATCATGCGCAGCGCCGCGTTGTTGACGAGCACATCGAGGCGGCCGAAGCGCTTCTCCACCGCCGCGGCGAGCGCCGCGACGTCGACGTCGCGCGACACGTCGGCGGGAAGCGCGAGCGCCTCGCGCCCTAATGCCTTCACCTCGCGCGCGGCCGCATCGATCTCTTCTTTCGTCCGCGAGACCGCGACCATGTCCGCGCCATTGCGCGCGAAGGCGAGCGCGATCGCCTTGCCGATGCCGCGTCCGGCGCCGGTGACGAGGGCGACTTTACCTGCGAGGTCCATGACTGCTGTTATCGCTCTAACTCAGAAGTCTCTAGGAGGGCAGGGCGGTTTCCAACCCAGCGGATCGCACAGCGGCATCGTGACAAACACCCAAAGCAAACCTAGGACAACGAAGAACAGAAGCAGCGCCAACGCGAGCAGTATATTGAAGCGCGTCAAGCTGCCGCGGTCCATACGGTGCGTTTCTTTACAGTCCGTAAAAATTCTTCGGGTTCGTCTCGAGGATCTTCCGCGCGACGCTCTCGCTCACGCGCCCCTGATCGACCCAGTCGCGCACTTCCTGAAGCGCACTCAAGTTCGCCGAAATATCGGTATGGCTGTAGTCGGTGCCCATCATGAGATTGTCTTCGGTGCCGAACTTGAGCAGATGCTCGATCTCGTCGATAGCGTCCAGCGTGACGAAGATTCGGTTTTTCCGGAAAAGGTCCTGGCTCAGGTCGAACATGCGCGTGAAGCGATAGCCGCGGCCGCGCTGCTGCGCGCGGAGCGTCGCCGCCATCATCGAGACGGAGTAGGGAATCCACGACGCGCCCGCCTCGATCAAGCCGAAGCGGAGCTTGGGGAATTTCTCCGGCAGCTTGGTCGTCACGATCTCCGTCAGCGAGTGGATGATGGGAAAGCCGCGGTCCCATTCCGTCCCCGGCAGCGGATGGCCGGTGTGGATGCAGAGCGCGAGGTCCTGCGCCTCGGCCTCTTCGTAGATCGGAAAGAAATAAGGGTCGGTGACCTTGCGGTCGAGGTCGAAGCCGCGCTTGAAGATGGCGCAGGCGCCGTTCGCCTTCGCCCAGCGCACCTCCTCGGCGGCTTTGACGGGATCGAGCAGCGGCAGCACGGCGGCCCAGCGGAGCCGGCCGTTCGTCGCCGCGCACTTCGCCGCGAGCCAGCGGTTGTAGGTCGTCGTGAGCGCGTGCTCGGCTTCGAGATTGCGCGTGTTGTAGCGGATGAAAAACGTCGGGAAGATCACCTGCACGTCGACGCCCATTTCGTCCATGTGCTTGACGCGCCCGGCCACGTCCTCGAGCTCGCGCCGGACGCGCGGCGGATGGTTGATCTCGTCGCGGAGCGCGCGGTTCTGCAGACGCCCTTCGACGACCCATGACCGCGCGGTCGTCGCGCTGAAGCCCGCGCGCTTGGCCTCCTCGGGGGTGACCGAGACGGTCACCGGAATGTATTTCGCGTAAGGCGTTCCGAGCAGCCCGGCCCAGGTATCGTCGGACTCGTCCACGTGCGTGTCGGCATCGATCATGGCCATGAAAACCTCCCTGATCCGTTTTAGGAATAATATTAATTTGACCGACTCGCAAGCGAGCCGTTCCATGGGATTTGCGCGCGCCGTGCGGCGGGCGGCCGGCCGCGAAATCAGGCCCAGCGGGGGTCTGAAGAAGCACCTATCTTAATCCTACCGGGCCTGTTATAGTACAGCTCGACATAGCGACTGGCGGCCCACGTCTAAAAAGCAAACGCTCGACCACAAAGTGGCCGAGTATCGCAGAGGCGGTCCCTTCAGGGTAACCGCCTCTTTGCGTTTAATGGGCGGGAGTTCAGCCGGGCCAAGGGAGGAGCACTCATGGCCGATGCAATGGGCGAAGAAATACTGTTGGATGTCAAGGTCGCCGACGCATCCGCGCTCTATAAATTCTATCTCAACCAGGAAAAGAAGATCCTCGGCCTTCTATCCGTCAGCCTGTTCATGGTCTTCTGGGAATTCATGGGCGGAGCCTGGAGTGTTTACAACCCGATCCCGATTTTGCGCGTCAACCCGATGTTCATGAGCGCGCCGTCGCTGGTCGCGAAAGCCGCTTACGGCCTGTTCGCCGAAGGCGACATCTATAACGATCTTTACGTCAGCGGAGTCGAATTTTTCTGGGGCTATATGCTTTCGGTCGTGATCGCGATTCCCTTCGGCATCGCCGTCGGCTGGTACAAGAAGATGAGCTACATCTTCGATCCTTTCGTCAACGCGATGAACGCAACGCCGCGCGTCGCGCTCTTGCCGCTCATCATCATCTGGCTCGGCATCGGCATCACCTCTAAGATCGGCATCGTCTTTCTCGGCGCGGTTTTCCCGATGCTCATCAACGCGCGCGACGGGGTCAAGACGACGCCGAAGAGCCTGCTGAACGCGGCCACGAGCTTCGGCGCCTCGCAGTGGAAGGTTTTCGCCTGCGTGGTGCTGCCTTCGACGGTGCCTTTTATCCTGACGGGACTCCGGCTCGGAATCGGCCGCGCGCTCGTCGGCGTGATGGTTGGCGAGCTCTATGCCGCGACCGCGGGCATCGGTTTTATGATCACGGTGGCGGGAGCGACCTTCCAGACCGATAAGGTCTTCGTCGGCGTCCTGATTTTCGCCGCATCCGGAATGATCTTGACCGAGGCGGTGGACAAATTGGAGCGACGCTTCGACAGGTGGCGGCCCAAAGTGGGCTCGTCGGCCTAGCGAGCGCGTCGAGATCACGCTGAGCGAGCCTCAGCGCAACGACGCGATAGCCCGGCGGCCGGCGTTTAGCGGCCGTAGATGCGAATCGAATCTTCGTCGATCTGCGCGCCGTGCGTAATCAGCATGACGATGCTGCGCACGTTGCGGCTCACGTTCTCGATGTCGCGCGCCGGAAAACCGTCGCGCAGGACCCTGCCGATAAATTTCTCCTCCCCCTCGGTGACGATCTCGAGCGCCTCGGGGCCGCCGTTTTTGAAGTAATGCTCGGTGCCGGGAGAGCAGCTCTCGAATTCCCGCTGTAGCTTCGACGAGAGCTTCATACCGACGAACAGCCGTCTATCGGGTTCAAACATTTTGTCTCCTTGTCTCTCCTTTTCCTATAACAGCGCGCGCTGAGGAAATACAGCGGCGGCGATTTTCAGCTTGCCGAGCGCAAAAATTATTATAATAATGCAGCCGCGATTTCGTAGGAGGACGATCATGAATGCTTTTAAAATCGGTATGGCCGGCGTGCTTGCGATCGCGCTGACGATCGCCGCCGCGCGCATCGCCGCTGCCGGCGGCCCGACCGGCTGGGGCTATCCGTCGTGTCTGCCCGTCACCGCCTTTCCCGCGAACATTAACGCGCCCGGAGTTTACTGCCTCGGCTTCAAGTACATCGACTTTCCGCTCCCGAAAGGCGTGCTCATCACCATCTCATCGGATAATGTCGTCTTCGATTTGAACGGCGCCACGCTCGACGGCACGCCGAAGGGCAACGCGTTCTCCTACGGGATTATGGCTTACAATCGGAGGAACGTGACGATTCGAAACGGCACGCTTCGCGGCTTCAACTACGGCATCTATCTCTATACGCCGCTTGGTTACGTCAACACGCGCGTCCGCCCGAGCCATCATATTCTGGTGGAGAACATGCGGTTGATCGAGAACCGCACCTCCGGCATGTATGTCATCGCCTACGACAGCGTTATCCGCAAGAATCATATTATCCAGACGGGCGGCTCGGCGGACCCCGGTCTCGCCGCGAGCACCTGGGGAATGATCGTCGCGGGCGACGGTACGCGCATTCTCGACAACGACATCACCAACACCCACGTCAACACCGCCTACGGCGGCGGCACAACGACCGGCATTTATCTTGCCGGCGGCCTCAACTTCACGATCGTCAACAACCGCATCAACGAAGCCGATTTCGGCATCTACGGAGGGAACGGCAATTGGGGAAAATTCCGCGACAACGTCACGACCGCCGTCGGCGTGCCTTTCACCGGCGGCACGAACCTGGGTAATAATAATTGAGCGCGTGCAACGCGCCGTGCGACGGATCGAATAATCAGCCGGCACGGCTGCTCCGTGGGAATCGAAGAATAAATCGATCGTTAATAAGCGTCGGAGGTCCTTTCGTGAAGAAAATTCCGTTTGCCGTTGTCTTTGTTTGGTTCGCTGTTTCCATCGCGCTCGCGGCCGATCCGCCGCCGACCGAGGAATCGATCAAAGAGCTCATCGGCCTCACCGACCGCGGCAAAATCGTCGAGCTGATGTTGAAGCAGATGGACGCCGGGATGGAGGCGTCCTTGCGTCAAGTCGCCGGCGGCCGCAAGCTCACGCCCGAGCAGGAGAAGATCCTCGCGGAAATGCGGGCGCGAATGGTCGCGTTGTTCAAGCAGGAGATGAGCCCCGACGCGTTCGAGCCGACGATGATCGAGATCTATCGAAAGAATTTCACGCAGGAAGAGATCGACGGTATGCTCAAGTTCTACAAAACCGACTCGGGGAAGGCGCTGTTGACGAAGATGCCGATCGTGCTCCAGCAGATGATGCAGGCGATGCAAACCCGCACGGCGGAATTCATGCCCAAGATGCACGAATTAATGCGCAACGCCGCCGAAGCGCTGAAGGACGCCGACCCTAAATAGCGTCACGTTTCGCCCGCCTCGATCGCCGTTTTCTCAGGCCCCGAGATTTTGAATTTGAAGCGATCAGTCGACTTGCTGTATTATGCGGCCCCAAGGTCGATTGGGGACGGTTGCCATCGAAAAGGGGGGTGCATGAAAAAGGTCGCTAAACTTATCGTCGTCGCGCTGTTCATCGGTCTGCTCGGCCCGATCGCCGGTGAGGCTCAGGTCTTCGTGAACGTAGGAGTCAACCTGCCGGTGTTTCCGCAGCTCGTGGTCGTTCCCAACTACCCGGTCTATTACGCGCCGGACGTGCGCGGCAACTATTTCTTCTACGACGGGCTGTTCTGGGTCTTCAACGTCGAAGACGGCTACTGGTATTCGAGCTCGTGGTACAACGGCCCGTGGGTTTACGTCGAGCCGTTCTACGTGCCGCAGCCGATTCTCGTGGTGCCGTACCGCTACTACCGCGTGCGGCCGGCGTATTGGGTCGGCTGGGAGCTCGAGCGCCCGCCGCGCTGGGGCATTCAGTGGGGCGGCGAATGGGAAGTCCGCCGGCGCGACTGGGAGCATTGGGATCGGAGACGCTACGTTACGGCGCCGCTGCCGCTCTTCCAGAGGGAATACGTGAGAGAGCGCTACCCGTCGCCGTCGCAGCAGGTGATCATTTACAAGCAGAAATACACCTATAAGCCGGTCGACGTTCACGTCCGCGAGGTGCACTCGACGGTTCTCGAGAAGCAGTCGCACGGCGGCTTCAAGGCGCGCGACCGCGCCGACTTCGTCGTCAAAGGGCGCCAGGATAGCGGCTTGGATCGAGGGCAGCACAAAGACAAGGGGCTGCACGAGGAGAAGGGGATTCGCGAAGGGAAGGCGAATCCCGTGAAAAAAGGGCAGGTCGAGGAAAAAGGCTTTCACGGCAACAACGGGCAGCATCAGGACAAAGGGCAGCATGTGGAGAAGGGAATCCGCGAGGGGAAGGCCGAGCCGCAGAAGGGCCAGCACGAAAATCAAAAAGGACAGCACGAAAACAAGGGACGCGAGAAAGGTTTTTAAGCCGAGTGTAGGCTGATGCCGGCTCCGTTTTGCCGGCGATCAAGAAAAGCTTTGCGCGGCGTCATTCGCCGATGATGTCGGCGTTCTCGCCCGTGCCGCCGGGCGCGCCGTCAGCGCCAAAAGAAAGGATCATCGGCTTCCAATGTGATACGCGTGCCGGGTCGGGAATCTTGTCAGGAGACCATTTATAAATGTAAGAACGGCCCCAGGGATCGTTGGGAATATTTTTTGACAAGTAAGGACCATTCCAACTCACAGCCCCTTCGGGCCTTACGAGCAAAGCTGATAAGCCCTGCTCAGTCGTTGGGTAGCTGCCGACATCCTGCTTGTAAGCGTCGAGCGCGGTAATAAGAATTGCGATAGTCGCATGCACGGCTTGCGAACGCCTATCGACGGTCGTTCGCAAATAATTGGGTAAAACTAGCGCCGCTAAAAGCCCCAGCAACACCATTCCAATCGGCATGATCGCCTGAAGCTTCGCTTCTTTCTTAAAATTTACCATCAGCAAGTCTCGAACTCATTCCTCCGCCTCCTCCAGCGCGCGGATCATCTCATCATGAATCAATCCGTTCGATGCGAGCGTCTCGTCGCCGTCGATGGAGAATTTGCCGCCGGAAAAGTTGCTCATGACGCCGCCGGCCTCGCTGACGATGAGCGCGCCGGCGGCGATGTCCCACGGCTTTAACTTCAGCTCCCAGAAGCCGTCGAGGCGGCCGGCCGCGACGTAGCAGAGATCGAGCGCGGCGGAGCCGGCGCGGCGGATGCCCTGCGCCTGGCGGGTGAAGCTGCGGAAATATTTTAAATAGTAGTCCGGGTCCTCGCGATGATCGTAGGGAAAGCCGGTTGCGAGCAGCGACTTGTCGAGCTCGGCGGTCTTCGAGACCCGGATCGGCTTGTCGTTCAAGAGCGCGCCTTGGCCCGCCAGCGCGCTGAAGCCCTCGTCGCGGAGCGGGTCGTAGATCAATCCTAAAATAATTTCCTTCTCGCGCTCGAGCGCGATCGAGACCGCGAAGTGCGGGAAGGAATGCGCGAAGTTGGTGGTGCCGTCGAGCGGATCGACGATCCAGCGGTAGACGCTGCCCGGCGCGACGATCGCGGTCGCCTCCTCGGCGAGGATCGAGTGGCCCGGATAGCGCTTTGCTAAATGCGCGACGATCGTCTCCTCGGAGGCGCGGTCGGTCGCGGTGACGAGATCGATGGCGGATTTGTATTCGACGGCATGGGCTCGCTGCCAATTCTCGCGGATGAGCGCGCCCGCCATCTGCGCCGCCTGCCACGCGGCGGTGAGAAAATGATCCATGGAATCCTATGTTACCTAAACCCGCACGCGGATACGAGCGCCGCCGGAGCTGAAGGCGGGAGAGGGAGGCGGAGAATCGGTCAGGCCGCGGGAATCGAGCGCAGCCGCCGGCGGCGGCACAACTGGCCGATCTTTTCGAAGATTTCTTCCGGCGCGCACGGCTTGTGAAGAAATTCACGCACGCCGAGCGCGACCATGCGCTCCTTCATGTCGAGCTCGAGATAGCCGCTGATGCCGATCACGTCGACGTCGGGATTCATCTCCTTGAGCCTCGCCAAGACGGCGGCGCCGTCGAGGCCGGGGAGGCCCCAGTCGAGAACGACGACGGCGATCGCGTCGCGGTGGACTCGGTAGACCTCCACCGCCTCGTCGCCGTCGCGCGCGGCGAGCGCGCGAAAGCCGCGGCGCTCGGCGCCCGCGCAGATGAGCTCGCGGAGATGCGGCTCGTCGTCGACGACGAGAATCGTCTCGCCGCGGCCGCGCACGGCCCGCGGCGGGGCGGTGCGCGCGGCCGGGAGCGCGGGAAGGCGCGCGGGCACGGGAAAAAAGAGTTTCAGGGTGGTGCCGCGCCCCGGCTCGCTCTCCACCTCGGCGGTGCCGCCGTGCGCCTTGACGATGCCGTAGACGACCGACAGGCCGAGGCCGGTGCCGCCGGTCGGCTGCTTGGTCGTGAAGAACGGCTCGAACACGCGCCGCTTGGTATGATCGTCCATGCCGACGCCCTGATCGGCGATCGCCAGGCACACGCGCTCGCCGTCGCGCGCCGTGCGGATCGTGAGCGTGCCGCCCTGCGGCATCGCATCGCGCGCGTTGAGGCAGACATTGATGAGCGCCTGCTGGAGCTGGTTTTCGTCGCCGTGAACGAGCGGTAGCCCGGGCTCGAGCTCGAGCGCGCAGGCGATCGTCTTGGGAAAGACCGGCCGGATGATGCTCACCGTGTTGCTCGCGAGCGTGTTGAGATCGATCGGCGCCTCGGCGACCGTGGGCTTGCGCGCGAAGGCGAGCAGCTGCTTCACCACCTTGGAGCCACGGTCCGCGGCGTCGAGGATGACGTCGAGCCCGCCCAGCGGATCGATGCCCGTGCCGCTGCGCATCTCGCGCGCGTAGCCCAAGATGATGCCGAGGATATTGTTGAAGTCGTGCGCGATGCCGCCCGCCAGCGTGCCGAGCGACTCCATTTTCTGCGCCTGGCGCAACTGCTCTTCGAGGGTCTCCTGCTGCTCGCGGCTCTGCAGGAGCTCGGCGGTGCGCTGGTCGACGCGCTCCTCCAGCTCCTCGTTGAGGCGCATGAGCGCGTCCTCGGCGCGCTTGCGCTCGATGAAAGAGCCGAGCTGATTGCCGATCGTGGAAAGCGAGGGCAGAAGATCCTCCTCGGGCGGCCGGATCTCGCGCCCGAAGCATTCGATCACGCCGAGCACGTCGTCGCCGAGCTTGATCGGAAAGCAAAAGCCGGCACGGAGCCCGTCTTTTTCCGCCGCGGCGCGCCGCGCGAACTCGCCTTCGCGCGCGAGGTAAGAAACCCAGGTGACTTCGCCGCTCTGCCAGACGCGTCCGGGGAATTCCGCGCCGCGGGTGAAGCGCGCCTGCCGCGTCGCGGCCGCGAACTCCGGCGCCTCGCGCGTCGGCATCTGCCATATCTCGAAGCAGGCGAGCTCGTCCGCCTCGCGGTCGACGAGCCAGAGCGCGCCCAGGTCCCAGCGCACCGATTCGCAGAGCACGCGAAGAAGCCGCGGCGCGGCCTCGGCGAGCGCCGGAGCGTCGGCGAGGATCGAGATCGCCGCGTTGCGGATGCGCCGCCTCCTCTCGCCGCGGTTCCTTTCGCTCACGTCGCGCACGGTCTCGAGCACGAACTCGCTGCCGCCGGATTCGCTGCTGCGGATGAGGCGCGCCTCCACCGTGATCTGCCGGCCGTCGCGCGTCGTGTGCCCGACCTCGCCGAACCATTCGCCCTCTTTTTCGAGAATCGCGCCGACAAAGCCGATGCCGCGCGGATGATACGTCTTGAGCAGATCGCGGAGCGTCCGCCCGACCGCCTCCTCGCGCGAATAGCCGTAGAGCGTCTCGGCGCCGTGGTTCCAGTATTGGATGCGCCGGGTCGGCCAGTCCCAGACAAAGATCGCGTCGTGCGTGAGCTCCAAGAGGCTCGCCTGGCGCCACAGCTCGCGCTCGAAGCGGTCGCGCTCTTCCGCGCGCTCGCGAATGAGCCGCCGCGCGGACTGAAAGGCGGCGCTCAAATTCTGCACTTCCGCGATCCGGCTCGGCGCCGGCTCCTCGGCCGGCGCGTCGTACTTGCCCGCCGCTAGTCCGCCGGCGAGGCTCGACAGCGCCTCAATCGATCTCGCGCTGCTGCCGCCGATCCAGAGCGCGCCCGCGACGGCGAGGACGAGCAGTCCGGCGCCGAACAGCGCGACGTAAAACATCGGACCGCGGAGCGGCGTGTCCACGACCGCGACGGGGATGCTCATGGCCGCGGTCCAGCCGCTGTACTGCGAGCGGACATAGGATCGATAGACTTCCACGCCCTCGAGCGACGCGCCGCGCGCCCACCCCTCGTCCGAGCGCGACAGCGACTCGCGCAGCCCTTCGGCGGCCACGGCCCCGACCGCCAGCTCGGGATGGAGCGTGCGGGTGACCACGCGGTGCTGCGCGTCGATTACCATGATGATCCAATTCTCGGGGAGCTTCTGCTTTGAGAGTAGCGCCGCAATGGAATCCGCCTTGACCATCGTCGAGAGCACGTAGCGGATCACGCCGCGCCGGACGACCGGCACGCGCACGGCCACCGCGGTCTCGCCGGAGAGCGGCCCGCGCAGCACCCCGCCGATCATCGGCCTGCCCGTGCGCACGACGGAATCGATTTCGGCGGGATTGACGACCGCCGCCGCGCCGTCGCCGTGGAGCCGCAAGAGGTTCATGATCTCTTGACCCGAGGCATCGGCGAGGCTGATCGTGATCCAGTCGCCCTGCGATTGGAGCACGCGCGAGGCGTCCTCGTAAAAGCCGCCAATGTCGTCGCCGTCCAATTCGTTGGACGTGGCGAGGGCCTCGAGCGTGGTGATCGAGCTTTTGAGCTCGGTGTCGACGACGCTTAACATGGCGCGCGTGCGTTCGACGACGCCGTAGCGGAAGCTCGCGCGCTCGTCGTTCGCGACGCGGTAGATCATGAAAACCGCGAAGACGAGCAGCGGCATGGTCGCGGCGAGGATGACGGCGATGAGCTGGGTGCGAAGCCTGAGAGGCCGTTCGAAGCGGGAGAACAAGTGGCGCAGTCGCGGGAGCATGGCTGGTCCAAAATTGCCGGACCCTCGGCACTCGATGCCGGGCGAGAACCAAGCCGGGCGTCCTGAGCTTACATGTGGTGATACTCAAACCACGACCGCATTCGCTTGTCAATGTAAAAAATTTTACCGTACGGGATTGCGGGGATTTTGCCGGCGCTTTTCGGTATTTTAACGGATCATGGGACGCGGATGTTACCCTGACAGGGATGACCTCGCGGGGGCCCGCTCGCGGCTTTGCCGCGCTCCCGTTGACCCGGCGGCATAATGACGGTACGTGCTTAAAGCATGAATCGTTTAACGATCTGGAAGAGCGGTGCGGCGGGATCGAGCTTGATTTTGCTCATGGGGGCGGGCGCGCCGCTTGCGCGAGCTCAGGAGAGCGAGGTCATCGCTGGCGGCGAGATCGAATATCAGATGCATTGCGCGGTGTGTCACGGCCGGGACGGAAGAGGCGACGGCATCATGGTCAAATATTTGACCATCCAGCCGTCCGACTTAACGCGACTCAGCGTCAAGAGCCGCGGCGAATTCCCGTTCTGGCGCGTCTACAGCACGATCGACGGCCGCGAGGATATCGCCGGCCACGGCAACCGGTCGATGCCGATCTGGGGAGCGCGCTTTAAGGCCGAGACCGAAGGCGGAGGCGTCGCGGCGCGGGCCACCATTGCCGGGCGAATTCTGGGGCTCGTCTTTTACATTCGATCGATCCAGGAACGCTAGAGCCGTTCTCGGCGGCGGGCCGATGGAATCGAGCTTGAATCAATGGCGCGGCTGGTGTAGATGAGGAAAGTTCAATCGAAAAACCTCCATCCATATATATCGGGATGGAAAGGAAGTGACCGCATGACGATCGCCGCCGCCAAAAAAGAAGTCCCGTCCGCCGTGGCCGACGAGATCATCGTCTCCGCCGATTCCCACATCATGGAGCCGGTCGACCTCTGGGAAAAAAATCTGCCGCCGTCGCTGCTTGCGCGCTATCCCAAGTTCCCGCCGCGCAACTCGCCGGGCGAGAAGCCCGGCGGCTGGGATCCCAAGGCGCGCCTCAGCGAGATGGCGGTCGACGGCGTCTCCGCCGAGGTGCTCTACCCGACGTTCGGTCTGCGCCTCTTCGCGCTGGAAGACGCCGAACTCCAGGAGGCCTGCTTCCGGATCGCCAACGACTGGCTCATCGACTACTGCCAGGTCGCGCCCGGACGGCTCGTCGGCATCCCGTCGATCTCGCTCTACAATCTCAAGAACGCGGTCAAGGAGCTGGAGCGCTGCAAAAAGGCGGGGCTCGTCGGCTGCCTCGTCTGGCAGGTGCCGCCGGAAAATCTCCCGTTCACGAGCGACTATTACGACCCGTTCTGGGAGGCGGCCGAGGCGCTCAACATGCCGGTCAACCTCCACATCCTCACCGGCTTCAACTACAGCCGCTTCGAGCGCAAGGGGCTCGACATCTTTCGCGCGACCGTCAACACCAAATTGAACGACGCGGCCAACACGCTGTTCGATCTCATCTTCGGCGGCGTCACCGCGCGCTTTCCCAAGCTCAAGTTCGTCTACGTCGAGAATGAGGTCGGCTGGATCCCGTTCTTCTCGCACGAATGGGACAAGTACTGGGTGCGCCATCGCGTCAAGCTCGACCTCCCGTACATGAAAAAGCTCCCCGGCGAATACATTGCCGAGCAGGTCTACGCGACTTTTTTCAGCGACCCGACCGGCGGCCTCCTCATGCAGCGCTGGGGGCAGGACACCTTCATGTGGTCGAGCGACTATCCGCACGCGGCCTCCACCTGGCCGCACTCCCGGGAAGTGATCGCGCGCGAGCTCGGCCACCTGCCGAAGGACGTTTTAAGAAAAGTCGTGCGCGAGAACGTCATCAAGCTCTACGATCTCAAATTGGATTTAGGACAATAATATCGAAAACATCGAAAGGAGCATCGCCATGGTCCCAGCAAACGCCGCAGCCAGATTCAAGGAAGACCAGACGCCGAAGGCGCAGAAGTTCTCTCTGAGGACGCCCTACATGAAGCAGGGGCGCGTGACCCAGCTCGTCGCCGAGACCCCCAACATGTGGATCCACACCAAGATCAACGCCGAAGGCGGCGAGAACGAGATCCACACGCACTTGGACGAAGACCACTCCTTCATCGTGCTCGAAGGCGAGATGAGCGTCTTCGACGAGAAGGGCAACGAGATGAAGCTCAAGAAGTACGAGGGCGTGCTGCTGCCGAAAGGCGCCTACTACCGCTATCTCAACACCGGCGCGGGCAACCTCGTCGTCATCCGCGTCGGCTCGATCGTGCGCGACAAGCCCAAGCAGGGCCAGGCCACGCGCGTCACGCCGACCGGCGAGGAGATCCTCGGCGGCTCGGTCGAGAACAAGAGCCTGCCGCCGATCGAAGACAACAGATTTTTCGCCGACGAGGCGCGCTAAGCTTTCCCTCTTAGTTCATTCCTTTTCCCCGGCGGGCGGAGAAATCCGCCCGCCGGGGATATGTCAAGATTCAAGACCTGACCCCCAAGGTTGCCTTTGACCCCCAAGGTTGCCTTTGCTCGTTTTTGCCGCGCTGGTTTGTCTGCTCATTATGAACATCTTCAGGCCCGGTTGGATTCTTTAGCGTCGCGATACCTGCGAAGGGAACGTTGCGACGCAAAGAATCAGCGGCCATTCCGGAAATTAACTACGGAGCAAGGGCAGCTCGATCGTAAACGACGACCCTTGATCGCGCCCCTCGCTTGCCGCCCACACCCGGCCGCCGTGGGCCTCGACGATCTCGCGCACGATGGCTAAGCCGATGCCGAGCCCTTCGCTCCGCTTCGGCGTATTCGCCTGCCATAGATAATCGAACAACCGCGGCAGTTCCTCCGCGTCGATTCCGCATCCGCTGTCGCGCACGACGATACGCACTGTATCGGAGCCGTGCTCGACGGCGACCGCGATGCTCCCGCCCTCGGGCGTGAACTTCATCGCGTTCAGCACCAGGTTTCGGATCGCCAGCTCCAAATGGTTCCGCGCCGCAGATGCGAGAGCCTTACCTGCGGTCGTGAACGTCAGAGACTGTTTCTTGACCGCTGCTTCCGGCTTCATTTCGCTGACCACTAGGCCGGCAGCCTCGGAGACATCCACCTCTGCGAAGTCGAGTCGAAGCCGCCCCGTCGCAGCGCGCGCCATCTCGATCAGATCGTTGATGATGAGCGATAGCTTCCTCGTCCCGGATTCGATGATGCCGACCGCTTGGTCGAAGGCGGAGGGATCGCTCTTGAGCTCCTGCGCCCAGCCGAGAACGATGCCGATCTGCGACCTGAGATCGTGCGCCGCTTTGGCGATCAACTGATCCCTCGCCGCCGTCGCCGCTTCGGCGGTCACTAGCGCCGCGCGGCGCTCCAGAGCTCGATCGATGACGAACGCGGCGTGCGCGACGGCGAGCAGGCGCTCGGGTCGGCCGTCCTCGACGCTCGTGCTCACGTCGAGCGCGCCGATGACGCGGCCGCCGGCGTCATGAACCGGCGCACCCGTGCATGTGAAGCCCTTGAAAGGTTCGACGATATGCTCCGGTCCGACGATCGCAACGGGGCGGTCGGAGGCTATGGCGGTTCCAGCCCCATTGGTTCCCGCGGACTTTTCCGACCAATCGTATCCCGGGGAGAGGCAGCCGGCTTCGAGGTCGGTCCCGACTGTCTTTGAGTGGAGGATAATGCCGTCGGCATCGACGAGATAGATGACGTGCGCGACATCGGAGAGGCAGGTCGACAGCCACTCGATGTGGGGCAGGGCCTCCTGCAATAAGGTCGCATTCGCGGCGATGCGTCGCTGAAGCTCGTCGTCCGACACCCGCCGGACTGCGAAGCCGTCGCCGTCGCCGTTGACTCCGGCTGCGATACAGCGCTCCCAGGAGCCGAGGATCACGTCCCGCAGCGGCTGGTCAGGGGAAACTCCTTCGAGGAATTCGGTCCATTTCTCGAGCGACATGGCGTTAGCTGTCCCGTGACGAAGGACTTAAACTCTTCATACGGAGCAAAGCGCGCTCCGTCAATATAGTGGGTGAAAAATACTTCGTGAAATCCTGGCTGCGAAGAAGACTAGACGCTGACCCACTCCAGCAGCGAGGGCGATCTGCGGCGGCGGTTCGTTCAGTGACTTTTTGAAGCCGGCGGCAAGGCGGAGCATTCCGCGCACACTTCGCCGACATCGGGTCGGCGCGGCTAGGCCTTCGAGAAGTCCGAGGTGAGCCAACGCTCCGGCCGCATGCGAAAAATCATGTTACCGGCAAGCTGGCTCCGCATCTGCTCGATGAAGCGGTCGCCGCCCACTTGGCCGAGATAACGGCGCGCGAGCGGGCGCATGTCTCGCTCGATGTCCGTCGGCTCCATCGAAACAACCGGACCTTCCACGCTCACATACTTGTACGGCGGCTTTTCCACCTGTACGCACAAGCTGAATCTGCCGGCGCGCGCGAGCAGCCGCCCCTTGCGCGACCCTCTGCCGGTCGCGATCCTGAGATCGCCTCCGGGCTCGTAGTCGTACCACACCGGCACCGCGAGCGAGCCGCGGCCTTCCTCCGGGATGCTGATGACGCCGACGTGAACACCGGTCAAAAACGCCTCGCGTTCCTGCTTCGACATGGCGAGCGACATGGTTGGCCTCCGTAGATTGTGGACTAGGAGATTCGGGGGAGAAAAACTCTTTGAGACCTAGCAGGTGAGACGCGGCTGTCAAGGCGTCGGGAGATTTCGAAATTCAAGATTCAAGATCTGAGCCCGTGGCTGAACCGATGCGACGATAGGAGAGTATTAACGAAGCTCCCTAATTTGCTTTTAAGCCTTCGTCAATGGTATTTTTAACGCGCTTAAACAGCGCATGACGAAAAAAGCCCTCTTTTTTCTCCTGATGTTCTACCTCTACCTGATTCTCTCGGCCGATTTTGCCGAGGCCCAGCAGGCGAAAAGTTTCGTCAACGCTCCGGCGATAGCATTCCAGCTTTTCAAGGGCGTCTTCTTAGTCGCCATCGCCGCTGCTCTGCTCGCGTTCCTCAACCGGCTATTTCGCAGCCCGCGCGAATACCAGTACGAATGCCAGCGCGCGCTTCTCAGTCCGGCCGAGCTCTCGTTCTACGTTCTGGAAAGCGCCGTCGGCGCGGAGTACCGGCTCTTCGCCAAGGTGCGCCTCGCCGACATCCTTCGAGTGAAGACAGGGCTGGCCGGAGCCGCATGGCAGACCGCGTTTAACCGCATTCAAAGCAAGCATGTCGATTTCCTCGCCTGTGATCCGCGCACGTCGGCGATCATCTTCGCGGTGGAGCTCGACGACTCCTCCCATCTACTGGCTGAACGCCGATCGCGAGACAAATTCGTCGATCGAGCCTTCGCCGAGATCGGCGTGCCGATTTTCCGCTTCGCGGCCCGGCGGGGATATTCAGTTCAGGAAATCAGAAAAGCGATCGGCGAGAAGTTAAACAGGCCCGCGCATG
>DATJFG010000132.1:0-5180 GCA_035495775.1 Verrucomicrobiia bacterium
GCAGAGGGTCTGGGCTACAGCCGCGCGGCGGAAAATTATTACCGGCTGAGCCGCGGCGCGACTTTGAAATGCGCCGAGATGTACGGCGACTGCTACGGATTCGTCTTTCCGAGAGATGCTCGGCCCGGCGCGCCGACGGTCGTGAAGAAAGAAGCGAAACAGCAATACGCCGCGGCGCCGCGACCGAAAGAAGCGCCGCGCCCCGCACCGCGCGTCACCTATGAGCGGAGCGCCCCTGCCGCGACATCTCCCGCGCCGGAACCGCCGTCTCCGCCACCCGCCGCGGAGCCGCCTCTCCCGAGAGAAGCCGTCGAGGCTGCGGAGACTTCGCCATCGAATTATCCGGCGAGCGTGCCGGCCGCCGTCGATAGCCACCGACCGGCGAACTTGTCTTCGACGGGCTCTTCATCCGTGGAAAAACGCCCGCTGCCATCTGTGCCGAAAAAGTCAGCGCCGCAGAAACCCGTTCAGCAGGCGATCGTAAACAAGCCGCGCGACACCGAAGCCAAGACCGAGCCAGCGGCCGCACCCGCAGCGGAGAAGCGAGCCCCTGAAGCGCCATCCACGCCGGCGCCGAGCGTTACGTTCGAAGAGATCAGCGAAAAATTCGGCACGCACAGCCGATTGACAGAAGCGCAAAAACGCGAAGAGTGGAAAAAATACGAGGGGCGGTGCGTGCAATGGTCCGGCGAGCTGTCTTACGTCGGAGGTTTTCTACGCGGCACGACGCTGGGCTTCAAACATTATCCGCGGACACTGACGTACGACGTCCTGGTCTCGGCGCCGGACGGCGCCCGCGAGGCCGCGCAGATGAAAAAAGGCGGGCACTATACCTATCGCGGCACATTAAAGAAATTCGGCGGCCCGATCCTGCCGATCAGCCTGGACTGGGGATGCCGCGGCCAACAGCGCGTCACCGACCAGGCGAAAGCCGGCTAGCGACTACTGTCTCTCAGCGCGCACGCGGAAACAGCTCGTCCATCATTAATTTCTTGTGATGCGCGGGTGTTCCTAAATACTGATAAAGTGTGTGCGCCAGGACGCTGTGAGCCATCAGCGGATGTCCATAGTCCGTCCCAGGACCGGCGAAGACCATATGCGCGTAGTTGCACGCGTGATGATACCCTTCGCTCGCGATCGCCTTCGCCTCGTGGACGCTCGCCTTGGCCGGCTGTCCGGAGTCGAGCAGCCACAGCGTCTCGTAGGTCGCCCAGCGCGCCGCGTCGAGATGAATCGAGATATCCACGCAGTGGTCCTGGACGCGCTGGAAGCGGCCGATCGGCTGGCCGAAAACCACGCGCGAGCGGGTATACTCGACGGTAAAGTCGAAGATCTCCTGGCACGCGCCGACTTGATATGAGCAGAGGAGCGGCAGCGTTTTTTCGAGCGCGGCGTCGAGAATGCGCCAGCCGCTTCCCGCAGAGATGACGTTCGAGCTCGGCACGCGCGCGCCCTCGAAGACAACTTCAGCGGCCGAGACGGTGAAGCCGATCAGCCGGTTGACGGTAATGCCGGGACTCTTTCGATCGATTAACACGAGCGCGACCTCGCCGTTTTCCGTCCGCGCCGCCACAATAAAATGGGTCGCCGCCTCAGCGTCGAAGACGAAGCGCTTTTTACCTTGCAAAGTAAAGCCGTCGCCGCTCTTCGCGATTCGTGTCTCAATGCTTTCCGGCCCCCAGGCGGCCGCGGTGTCGGCAAACGCCGGCACCGGGATTAGCTCGCCTCTGCAGATTTCCGGCAGCCAGGATTTCTTCTGCTCCTCCGAGCCGCCCTCGAAGACGATCTGGGCGCCGAGCGCGCCCGCGGAAAAAAGCGGCCCCGGCACCGGACCGCGGCCGAGCTCCTCGAAAACCACCGCACAGTCGGTATAGGCGGCTTCGCCGCCGCCGTATTTCTCCGGGAGGAGCATGCCGACCCAGCCGACCTCCGCGGTCTTGCGGTAGAGGTCCGGGCGAAAGGTTTCCTTCATCCGATACCATTGCGTCATCTCGTGCGCCGGGACTTCCGCCTTGACGAAGTCCGCGGCTACCTTTTTGAACATTTCCTGGGTTTCGTTGAGCGTTAAATCCATAAATCCTCCCGATCGTCGATCCGCGTTAGATCGTCTCCGGCGCTTTTTCGAACACGGGCCGGCCGAGGCCGACGCGGCGCGCGAAGACCAGCCGGTCGGTGTCGAGCGTGCCACCTCCGTGGAGCTGTCCCGGACCGGTGCGCACGGCGTATTCGAAATCCACGACCTCATGCACCGAAAGATCCTGCACCAGCGCGTCCACCCCCATGATCTGCTGCAGCCGCTCGCCGTTGCGGAGCCGCGCCATGCGTTGAAAGTAACGCTGCTGCACGCCGCCGTAGGGATGCGGCTTGCGCGCGAAGCGATGGTAGAAATTCCGCTGGTTGAAGCGCCTCAGCGTGTTTAGTTCCAGCATCATGTCCGCGATGGTATCGCGGATGCGCTCGTCTTCGATCAACTTTTTGCCGCCGGCCTCGTTTTTCTGGCAATACTCGATCACGCGCTCGACCAGCGGGTCGACGCCGATGCGGCCGTCGCCGCCGTGCTCCAGCTCCAGATGCGTGTTGGCGACCTTCCAGCCGTTGTTCTCGCCGCCGACGAGATACTTCGCCGGCACGCGCACGCCGTCGAAGAAAACCGAGTTCTTGATGCCCATCATCAGGTACATGGGCTGAATCTCGATACCCGGGAGATTCGCCGGGATGTGGAGCCAGCCCAGGTTTTCATGCCGCTTGCCCTGCGGGTTCGTGCAGACGAGCGTCCAGAGGAAATCGGGCGCCACGTGATGGCCGACCATCACCTTCTGCCCGGTGACGACGTAGTCATCGCCGTCGCGGATCGCCTTCGTCTGGCAGTTGGCGACGTCGCTGCCGCCCTGCGGCTCGGTCAGCACCTGCCAAACCGAGATCTCGCCGCGCGCCATCGGCGGGAGAAACTCCCGCTTTTGTTCCTCGGTGCCCCATTTGAGGACCACCGGCGCGACGATGCGCGCGAGTGTGTAAAAGACGTGCGAGAGACTGAGACCGTATTTTAAAAGCTCGGTCTCGAGCACGACCTGGTGCGCCATCGTCATGCCCGCGCCGCCGTACTGCTTGGGAAACATCGGAAAGAGCCATCCCTTGCGTCCGAGCTTGTTCGCGAGGTTGCGCCGGAAGTGGTACTCCTCCTCGTTTTCGCGCGTCGACCACGACGCCGACCAGCGCAGATGATCGCCGCCGCGCATGTTCTCTTCCATCCAGGCGGCGACCTCGCGGCGAAACGCCGCGAGCTCCGGCGGATCTTCCTGCAGATTAAAATCCATGTGAATCTCCTTCCCCGTTCGAATCGATCAAAACCTTATATCACTCCAGCCGCGAGCAGTTCTCCGATCGAGGCTTCATCATATCCCAGGCGCTTGAGAATCTCCTCGGTATTCTCGCCGAGACGCGGGGCGGCGCGGAAAAACTTCGGCGGCGTCCCCGAGAGGTCGATCGGGCTGCCGATAAGCCGCGTCGCGCCTTCGCTGGGGTGCTCGATCTCTTTCGGAATTCCCAGATGCTTCACCTGCGGATCGTCGAAAACTTCCTGGATGGTGTTGATCGGCGCATTCGGCACGCCGCGCTCATCAAGCCGCGCGAGCCAGTAAGCGCGCGGCTTTTTGGCGCAGGTCTGTTGCAAAATCTCGACGATCTCCCAATGCTGCTCGCTTCGCTTCGCGCGCGTCGCGAAGCGCGGTTCTTCGAGTAGATCGCTTCTCTCGGCTGCGTCGAGCAGCGCCTCCCACTGCTTTTGATGCGCGGAGAGATGAACGACGAGCGGCTTGCCGTCGCCGGCGACGAGGCAATAAATGCGGCCGCGCGGAAAATTGTCCCGCGACACCGCCTCGCCGCCGTTTAGATAATCGGCGACGTGCGACTCGATGAAGGCGAGGCTCACGCGCAGAAGCGAAATGTCGACGAACTGGCCGCGGCCGGTTTTCTGCCGCGCGATGAGCGCCGCCATGATGCCATGGGCGGCGAAAATTCCCGCGGAATGATCGGCAATCGAGAAACCCGCGACCTTGGGATGATCCAAATCGGTGACGAGGCCAAGCATGCCGGAAAGCGCTTGTCCGATGGTATCGAAGCCGGGCTTATCGCGGTAAGGCCCGCTCTGGCCGTAGCCGGAGATCGAGCAGTGGATCAATTTCGGATTGAGCCCGGCGAGCGCGGCGTAGTCGAGGCCCAGGCGCTGCCGCGTGGCGGGGCGGAAATTCTCGATCAAGATGTCGGCGGTCTTAAGTAGTTCGAGTAAAATCTCCCTCCCCTTTTTGTCGCCGATGTTGAGCGTGAGGCTCTTTTTGTTGCGGTTGAGCGCGCGGAAGCTCGGGCCGTAGCCCTCGTATTTGGGGTTGCGGCCGCGGTGCGTATCGCCGCCGTCCGGCAGCTCGACCTTGATCACCTCGCAGCCGAGATCGCCGAGCAGGCTGCCGGCGTAAGGACCGGCCACGTGGCCGCTCACGTCGATCGCTGTCGTTCCTTCGAGCGCGCCGCTGATCATCTCACTTAGGCTCGTATAGCGTTTTGACGAAGCCGCTCGCGTCGATTTCTTTGAGCAGGCTCTCGTCAACGAAAGATTTAGGGTCCGCGCCTTTGGCCCTTGGGTTTTCTTTCTCGACGAAGCCTAGCACGGTCTCGACCCCTTTGAGCGACGGATACGGCATCGCCTCATAATATTTCGCCGCCAGAAGATCATAGGCGCGCTCGATATTTCCTTCCTGCGCCGCGCTCAAGCGCAGCTTCTTCTTCACCACTTCGATGCTTTCCTTTTTGTGCTGCTTGAAGTAGGCGATGCCTTCGATATACCCCTCGAGGAAGCGCTTCGCCCTGTCCCGCTGCGCGCGGAGGTAGCCGCGCGTCGCGGCCAGCATCGTCTGGAGATAATAAATATCGAGGTCGGCGAGGTCCGCAAGGACGCGATAGCCGCGGTCTTCCGCGACGAAGATGGAAGGAATCGTCAGCACCGCGCCGTCGATGCCGCCTTTGTCGAGGCTCGCGAGCATATTGGGCGAGGAGCCGACCTGCACGATCTGCACGTCGTGGTCCGTCATCCCCCAGCGGCGCAGCACCATCAATAGCGCACCGTGCGACACCGCGCCGATGCGGGTGACGCCGATCTTTTTGCCTTTAATGTCGTTTTTATTTTTGAT
>DATJFG010000133.1:0-132573 GCA_035495775.1 Verrucomicrobiia bacterium
GGTTCAACAAAACATAGGCGCCGAAGAATGCGATGTGGCCGTGCGCGACCGTGATCTGGCTTCCGTGCGTATAGTAGTTGATCTGCGGCAAGGTGTGGAGGAACCCCCAGAAGCCGGCGCCGATGAAATGGATAATCGCCATGCCCGTGGCGAGCGTGAAGATGAGTCTTCCCTTGATCTCCATACGTCGATTGCGCACGTAGTGGCCTGCATCAGCGACCATCAAAAGAATCGGCAGCGGCTCGAGCGCGCTGAAGACGCCGCCGAACCACAGCCAGTACTTCGGCGCGCCGAGCCAGTAGTAATGATGTCCCGTGCCGGTGATGCCGGTAAAGAGAAACAGCCCGAGCTCGACGTAAAGCCATTTTTCCACCGTCTCGCGCGGCACGCTCGTGATCTTGATGAGGATCCACGCCGTCAGCGCCGCCGCGATCAGCTCCCACGCTCCTTCCACCCATAGATGGATCACCCACCACCAGTAATACCAGTCGATAGTGAGGTTGTTGTAAAACGGCAGATTGAAGAGATACATCGCGGCGAGAAAAACCAGGCCCCCGAAAAGCGAGCCCTGAACGACCGTCCAGCGCCGCGCGAGAATGATCGTCATGCCGACGTTGAAAAGAAATATGAGGGCGCCGACGACGACGAGCCAGTCGAGTGGGAATGGAATCTCCAGGAGCGGCTTGCCCTTGGTCCAGCCGAAAACAAACCCCACGATCGCCGTCACGCCTACGGCGACGAGCAACACTAGCTGGACGTAGGCGAGCATCGGGCTGTAGAGCTCGCGCTCGCTCTCTTCGGGGATCATGAAGTAAGTCGTCCCCATGAAACCGAGCAATATCCACAGGACCAGGAGATTGGTGTGGATCGCGCGCAGCGTACTGAACGGCAGCACATCGACAATCGATTGCGGGATTGTCACCGCATAGCTAACCGCGAGCGTGATCCCGAAGACGATCTGCAAAACGAAAAGCAGCAGCGCTACGACGAAGTAGGGGTACGCGACATGCTGGGTTCGATAGGGGAGGGGCATAGGTCTTCCTTATTTCAGGTCGGCGAGAAAGCGCGTCAGTGCGCTCCTCTCCTGGCTCGACAACGCAGGCGGCGGCATGATCCCGTCCGGTTTCACCGCTCGCGGATCGGTCAATACCTTCGTGATCGTCTCTTGCGGCAAGCGTGAGCCGACATGCGTCAAATCGGGCCCGACACCGCCGCCGGTCTCGTTCAATCGATGACAGGTGAAGCAACCTTTATCCTGAAACAATGCCGCTCCCGGGCTTAAGCCGGCGACAACTGAGGCAGGCCGGCGCGCGGTAAGCTCGGGATTGAGCTTCTGGTCCTGCGGCGGCCATTCGTTGGTGTCGATCTCGCTTGTCCAGCGGAGAAACGTCACAAGATGGTCGAGCTCTTCATCGGTCACTCCGAAGCGCGGCATTTTCCGCCACGTCGTGTATTTTTCCGGATTGCGCACGATCCGCTTGATGCCCTCGGCGCCGAGCCGCCAGTAAGCCTTGGTCATGTCGGGCGCGTAATAGGAGCCGAAGCCCAGGATCGTGTGACAATCGTTGCAGTTGTACTTGTGCCAGACGCGCTTGCCGGCGATTACTTCGGGGCTGAGTTTGTCGGCGTGTGTGAGGGTCTCGACCTGACGGTGGGTATCGAACGTCAGGACGAGAAAAATCGCCAGGGAGATAAAAGTGCCGACATAAAATATCAGCTTGGCGGATTTCCAGTTCACGACGTTGTGACTAAAATATGAGTCGTTCTGCTGAATGCGACTTCAGCCTTAGCCCTACTCCCAGCGAGAAGCGACTGTCAAGAAAAAAATTCCGTCAGTAGCCTTTTTTCAGGCACCATTCGGCGATCTCGATACGTTTGGCCCACCAGACATCGGGATAGCCCTGCGCATAGCGGATGAACTCTTCGATGATTTTCGTCCGATAAGGAACTCCCGAAACGAACGGATGGAGATTGAAGGCGAAGAATTTAGGGCTTCCCTGCTCGCCCTCCCAGTGGAGATAGTCGAAATGATCTTTCATGATCTGCAGAAGGTCGCGCGGGCTGCGGCCTGTGCCGTACGTCGAATAGTCGTTGCAGCCGGGAACGTTGTAAGGAACGACGACGACTTTCTTTCCGCCCGACTCGAGCGTATAGGGGTTGTCGCTGTTCAGCGGATCGGCCCACCAGACAAAGCCGGCTTCGGCGACGAGGCCGAGCGTGTGATCGGTCGAGGCGTGCCCCGGCGAGAGGTAGCCCGTCGGCTTGCGCCCGAGAACCTTCTCGAACGCCGCGACGGTTTTTCGGATCGA
Organism: Verrucomicrobiia bacterium; assembly: GCA_035495775.1. GTDB lineage: Bacteria > Desulfobacterota > Binatia > UBA9968 > UBA9968 > JAJPJQ01. The sequence goes on from DATJFG010000133.1 coordinate 2,310, forward strand.
TTCGCGCTCCTGCTCCTTTGTGTACATGAAGGAATATTCATGCTCGTAGCCTTCGGAAGAAAATTCATGCCCGAGCCCCTGAAACTCCTTCACCTCGTTCGGGAACTGCTCGACCTTGAGGCCGTTCATGAGGAATGTGACCTTCAGCTTGTAGCGCTCGAAAAGATCGATCAGACGCCAGATGCCGACCCGGTCGCCGTACTCGCGCTCGGTGACCGCCGCCATGTTTCTCGGAAACACGGCGTTCTTCGGCGGAATCGTGTGGCTCGAATGGCGCTGCAGCGATTCATGCGTGGCGAAATTCTCCGGCCATACTTCCCACGGCACGATGAACGTGACGCAGATCTTCGCCTTATTCGGCCACTCGATCACTTTCGGTCTGGGCATTTTCCCCTCCTGATATTTTGGATTCAGTAGATTTCCGCTTTAACGCTGGCGCGCCAGCGGACCTGGCTCGCGATCCATTCGAGCGTCGGGCGATTGACTTTGTGAATGCGCGTGTCCGCCGGGACGCGGTCGAGGCTGTAAATCTGGACCATCTCTGGATGAATCTGTCTCACAGTTTCGACCCATAACGCAACCGAGTCCGGGTCCGCATTGGTGACTCGGCCTTGCACGAACAGCGACTGTAGCACGACATTGCTGAGGCCTCTAAGCCCGCTCACGATATCTTTAAGATAAAACGGCGGCCCCGGACCATTCAATTGATGTATCGTCTCTTCGCTGCCGGCGTCAAGCTTCATGATTTTTAAATCGATGCGGTTGAGCGCCGCGCAAATCTCCGGCCGATCGAGCGTCGAGGAGTTGGAGAGAACGGCGAGCTTTACGCGCGGCAAATATTTATCGCGCAGGTCGCGCACGATCTCGACGATTGCCGCAAAGTCCGGGTGGAGCGTGGGCTCGCCGTTGCCGGAGAAGGTGATCGCGTCGATCCTCTGCCGCCGGCGTGCGATCGCTTTCAGCGCTTTTTCCAGTGCGGTCGCCACTTCCGCCGGACGCGGCACGTCCTTCAGCGCATGGCTCACCTCGTCGGAAGGCTGCGGCGTCCAACTGTATTGGCAGTAAAGACAGTTGAACGTGCAGAGCTTGTACTCCTCGGGCAGCAGGTTGATGCCGAGCGAAAGACCGAGCCGCCGCGAGCACAGGGGGCCGTAAACAATTCCTGTTTGCAGCGAAATCGACTTGAGTGTGTCCACAGCGGTGCTCATGGATATTAGACAGGCATCAGGCCGTGTTTTTTGCGCGGCGGCTCGTCGCTCTTCGCGGCACACAATTCCAGCGCGCGGATAATCCGCGGCCGCATGTCGCGGGGATCGATGATGTCGTCCACGTGCTGCTCCGCCGCCGAGTAGTAGGGGTTGACGTACTTGTCGAAAAATTCCCGCAGCCGCGCCGCGCGCACCTGCTCCGGCTCCTTCGCCTCGGCGATCTCTTTCCGGAACAGGATATTCACCGCTCCTTCGGGACCCATGAGGCAGACCTCGGCGGTCGGCAGCGAGAAGACGAAGTCGGCGCCGAGGTCCTTGCTGCACATCGCGAGATATCCGCCGGCGTAGGCTTTGCGCAAAATGACGGTGATCTTCGGCACGGTGGCCTCGGCGAAGGCGTAGAGCATCTTCGCGCCGTGGCGGATGATGCCCTGGCGTTCCATCTGGCTGCCGATCAAAAAGCCGGGGATATCCTGGAGGCTCACGAGCGGAATGTTGAACGCGTCGCAGAAGCGGATGAAGCGCGAGCCTTTGTCCGCCGCGTTAACGTCGAGACACCCAGCGATGTACTTCGGGTTATTCGCGACGATCCCCACCGGCCGGCCGTGGAAACGGGCGAAGCCGACGACGAGATTCGGCGCATAGTCCTTTTTGATCTCGAAAAAGCTTCCTCTATCGACGATGCGCTCGATCACGTCGTGAATGTCATAGGAGCGCTTCTGGTCCGCGGAGATGATCGTCAGGAGATCCGCTTCGCGCCGGTCGGGATCGTCGCCGTTGTCGACGACGGGCGGCGGCTCGCCGCTGTTCGCGGGAAGGTAGCGAAGCAGCGCCTTGGTGCGGTCGAGACAATCGCGGTCGTCGGCGGCGGTCAAATCCGAGACGCCGCTCACGCGCGCGTGAATCGCCGGCCCGCCGAGCGACTCGTTGGTCGTTTTTTCGAACACGACGGCCTCGACGAGCGGTGGGCCGGCGATGAACATGTAGCTCGTTTTTTTCACCATGAAGGTGAAATCCATCAGCGCCGGAGAGTAGGCCTGGCCGCCGGCGACGGGCCCCATGATAAGCGCGATCTGCGGGATAACGCCCGAGGCGCGCACGTGGCGGTAAAACAGCTGTCCGTACTCGCTGAGAGAGCCCATCTCTTCGGTCACGCGCGCGCCGCCGGAATCGTTGATGCCGATGACGGGGACACCCATCTTCCGCGCGAGGTCGACCGTCTTGCAGATCTTTTTGCCGTGCCGCTCGCCGTAAGTTCCAGCGATGACGGTAAAGTCCTCCGAGTAGACACACACGTCGCGGCCGTCGACCTTGCCGTGCCCGGTAATCACGCCGTCGGCCGGCACCTCGGCCTTGTCGAGACCGTAATCGGCTCCGATATGGCGCGCGAAGAGATCGAATTCGACGAACGTGCCGGGGTCCAGCAGATAATCGATGCGCTCGCGCGCGGTCATCTTGCCTTGCGTCCGCTGCTTTTCCTGCAGCTTGACGCCGCCGCCGAGCTTAAGCTTTTCACGCCGCTGCTCGAGCTCGGCGAGCTTCGCCTCGCTGGTCGGCGGGGCGGCCGCGGTGTTTTCCGCGCGCGCCGCTTCCGGCGCGGCCGCCGGTTTGGCGAGCGCCGTCGATTCAACCGTCATCGGTTGGCCCTCCTGTAGCCGAGTGCGTCCTGGGCGATGATGAGCTTGAGGATGTTCGAGGAGCCCTCGACGATCTGGTACGACTTGGCGTCGCGGAGATAGCGCTCGACGGGAAACTCCGTCGAGTAGCCGTAGGCGCCGAGAATCTTGAGCGCCGCGTCGGCGTTGAACGCCGCGGCCTCCGCCCCGGCGTATTTCGCAATCGTCGTCTCGAGTGTATGCGGCCGCTGCTGGTCCGCGAGCGCCGCGGCGCGGTAAACGAGACAGCGCGCGCTTTCCTCGTGCACGATCATCTGCGCGATCAGGTCCTGATTCATCTGAAACTGGCCGATTTTCTGACCGAACTGCTCGCGTTGGTTCGCGTACGACACCGCCGCCTCGCGCGCCGCGCGCGCGACGCCGACGGCCCCGGACGCGCACGCGAGCCGCGTGTGGTTCAGATGTGTCATGCAGATCTTGAAACCATCGCCGGTTTTGCCGATCAGGTTTCCTTCGGGAACCGCGAAGTTGTCGAACGTGAGTTCGCCCGTCGGCGAAGCGTGCGCCCCCATCTTGTCGAGGTTGCGCCGGCTGACGCCGGGCTGGTTCAAATCGACGTAGAATGCCGACATGCCCTTATGCTTGAGCGCGCGGTCGGTATACGCGAAGACGATGCCGGCGTCGGCGACCGTCGCATTGGAGATCCACGTTTTCGTGCCGTTCAGCACCCAGCCTTTGCCGTTTTTGACGGCGGTCGACCGCATCGCCGCAACATCCGATCCCGCGTCGGGCTCGGTGATCGCGAAGCAGCCGATCTTCTCGGCGCGAATGAGCGGCGCGATCCATTTCTTCTGTTCGGCGGTGCCGAAGTCAGCGATGGTGGTCGCGGGCCCGGCCTGCATATTGATGAAAACGCGGATCGCGCTGTGCACGCGCGAGATCTCCTCAGTGATGATCGCGAGCGCCAGAAACCCGAGATTGTTGCCGCCGCAGTCTTCGGGAAGCGTGCAGCCGAAAAAGCCGAGCTCGCCCATTTTTTCCACGAGATCCCGGCGGAAACGGTGTTCGCGGTCGTCCTCCGCCGCCTTCGGCGCGATCTCTTTCTCGGCGAAGTCGCGCGCCAGCTCGCGCACGGCCGCCAGTTCCTCGCTCAGATCAAAGTCCATTAGGGCTGCTCCTTCCGCAGAAGATTTTTCGCGATGACAAGTTTTTGAATTTCCGATGTTCCCTCGTAAATTCTGAGCGCGCGCACGTCGCGATAAAGCCGCTCGACCGGATGTCCGGCGACGACGCCGATACCGCCGTGGATCTGGAGCGATTGGTCGACGATCCGCTGCGCGGCTTCGGTGGCGAAGAGCTTCGCCATCGATGAAGCGGTCGCGAACTCGGGCGCGCCGGAATCTTTGGCCAAGGCCGCCTGGTAGACCAGAAGGCGCGCCGCCTGAAGCTCGGTCGCCATGTCGGCGAGCTTTATCTGCGTCGCCTGAAACTCGGCCAGGGCGCGGCCGAACTGGCGGCGTTTCGCGCTGTAGCTCAACGCCTCCTCGAGCGCATGCTGCGCCAGGCCGACCGCCGCCGCGCCGACCGTGCAGCGGAGAAGATCGAGCGTGCCGAAAGCGATCTTGAGCCCGTCGCCTTCGGCGCCGAGGCGGTTCTCTTCCGGCACGGCGCAGTCTTGAAAAGCAAGCGCGCCGATCGGATGCGGAGACAGCAGCGTCGTTTTTTCCTTGAGCGAAAATCCCCGCGCGCCGGCTTCGACGATGAAGGCGCTGATGCCTTTGCCTTTTTTTTCCGGGTCGGTCGAGGCGAAGACCACATAGCTGTTTGCGATGCCGGCGTTCGAGATGAAATGCTTGACGCCGTTCAGCCGGTAGCTACGGCCGTCTCTCGCGGCGCGCGTCTCGAGCGCCGCGGCGTCCGATCCGGCGCCGGGCTCGGTCAACGCGAAGGCGGCGATCGCCTCCCCGCGCGCCAGCCGGGGGAGATAGCGATGCTTCTGCTCGGCGCTTCCCGCGAGAGCGATCGGGTAGCTTCCCAGCGCCTGGACGGCGAACATCGTATCGGCGAGCGCCGAGACGCGCGCCAGCTGCTCGCGGATGACGCAGAGGTCGCGCGCTTCCACGCGCTCGCGCGCGCCGCCGTATGCCGCGGGCGCCGCGTAGGCAAGCAGCCCCTCGCGGCCGAGAAGCTCGACCAGACGGCGTCCTTGCCGATCGATGTCGTCGGTCGGAGTCGCTTCGTCCGCATGGCCTTCGGTCCAGGCCCGAACCTGTTGCGCGAGGCGCGCGCGTTCTTCGTCGAGCAATAAATTCATCGTCGATTAAACGCCGGTCTGCTTTTGGAAATGCAGCATCTCTCCTTGAGCGAAGCCCAGTCGATTGAAAAAATTCTTTATCTCCGGCTGATCGCGCGCCACCAGCGTGAAGATCGTCTTGATGCCGTGATCTTCCGCGGACGACGTGAATTGCTCGAGCAGCGCGCGGGCGATGCCGCGCTTACGATAGGCGGGATCGACGCCGATAATCTCGATCCACGCGACGGTTCCCGGCAGCCCGAACTCGAGCTCGCCGGCGCGGCCGAACAGAAAACCGACCACGCGACTGTCGACCTCCGCGACAAGCGACGCCCAATGCGGGCGAATCGCTTCGGAGATTTCGATGCGCTTCTCCCAATAGCCGTGGCGCGCGACGCCGGTCACTCGCTCCTCGATACCGACGATCGCATTGATATCGTCCTTTTCGAGATTTCGGATGTAGACATTCTTTGCCATGAAATTCTCCTGTTTGTTAGCGCCGATTGAATTGCAGCGGCCGCTTCTCGATGAAAGCGTTGTAGCCTTCGATGAAATCCGGCGTCTCCATGCAGCGCGCCTGCGCCATCGCCTCCATTTCGAGCGCGGTGTCGAGGTTGACGTTCGCCTCGTAATTGAGCAGCTCCTTGGTGACGCCGAGCGCGTAGAGCGGCCCGTCGCGCAGCCGGCGCGCGAGCCCATAGGCCTCGTCCAGCAGCTTGTCGGGCGGCACGACGCGGTTGGCGAGGCCGATACGGTGCGCCTCCTGAGCGTCGATGGCATCGCCGAAATAAACGAGCTCCGCCGCTTTCCCCGCGCCCACGATGCGCGGCAGCAGATAGAGCGCGCCCATATCGGCGCCGGCGAGGCCGACCTTGACGAAAAGAAACGCCGCTTTCGCCTTGTCCGAAAAAATCCGCAGGTCGGAAGCGAGCATCAGCATCGCGCCCGCCCCCGCGGCGATTCCGTTCACGGCCGCGATGATCGGTTTTTTCAAGTTGCGCATGTTTTTGATCACGTTGCAGGTCATGCGCGTGAAGCCGTAAAGCTCGTCGCCTTTCATCTTGAGCAGCGGTCCGATGATGTTCGTGACGCTGCCGCCAGAGCAAAACCCTTTGCCCGTGCCCGTTAGCACGACGACCTTGGCGGCGGCGTCGGACTCGAGGTCGACGAAGACCTTTTCGAGCTCTCGGTAGGTCTCGAACGTGAGCGCGTTGAGATGCTCGGGATCGTTCAGCCGGATCGTCGCGATGCCGTCCGCGACCTCATACACTAAGCTTCGATAGCTCATGTAAACTCCTTCGCTGCGATGTTTTTCATGCCATGACCGTTCCGCCGTCAATTTGAATCGCCTGACCGGTGATGCCGCGCGCGCCGTCGCCCGCGAGCATGACCGCCAGCGTCGCGATTTCGTCGGGATCGATGAGCCGCTTCTGCGGCGAGCTCTGTTTAAAAAAATCGAGCGCCTGATCGTCGGTGATCCCGCGCGCGGCTGCTAATTTTTGGGCGTTGTGCTGCGTCAGGCCCGTGTCAACGTAACCGGGACAGACGGCATTGACGGTCACGCCGAAGCGCGCCGTTTCAACCGCCAGGGCGCGCGTGAGACCCAAGAGCGCGTGCTTCGATGTCACGTAGGCGGAGATGTTTGGATAGGCGACTCGGCAGACCGTCGAGCCGACATTGATGATGCGTCCCCAGCGCGATGCGACCATTGCGGGTAGAAATGCTTTGCAGCAGTTGTAGACGCCGTTGACGTTTACGGCCATCGTTTCATCCCAGAGCTTATCTTCCATGTCGAGAAAGGCCGCCGCCGGCGCGACCCCGGCGTTATTGACTAGAATTTCGATGCCACCAAATCGGCCGGTGATCTCGCGCTTGAGCTCTGCGACTTCGGGCCGGCGGCTGACATCACAAGCGACAGCGAGCACGGCGGCCCCGCCGCGGCGCATCTCTTCGGCGGTCGCTTCCAGCGTCTCGCGGTTGCGTCCCGTGATGACGATACGGCTTCCGTGGGCGGCGAAAGCGAGCGCGATCGCTTTGCCGATGCCCTTCCCGCCGCCCGTGACGAGCGCTGTTTTGCCGGCTATTTCTCGCATAAAATCTCAAGACTTTCGAGGAGAAATGAGCACAAAACGTGCCAGCGAATTCCATCGGAAAACGGCCGTCTCCGGCGGCTGTTTTCTCAAACTCTACAATGCCTTCGGGCCTTTTCCCAACAATGGGAAGGGAAATGTTTGAATGGCGCGCGCGAACCGCTCAAGCGGCAGCCGTTGCGAAATGTGCTTGTCCGGTCGACAATTGAAACTCGATGATTTCGTTTTTTGCGCGGTCGCGGACGAGGCCGATTGGCTCGCCGCCTTTTTTGACGACTTCGATCTGCTCGAAGAGCATCTTGCGAAACATCTCGATGCCGCGGTCGATGGCGCCGAGATTCTCCGTTAGACGATATTCTCCGCGCTCGCCCTGGGTCTCCCATGCCATCGCATCCTGGCTGGGAAACGACTTGAGGTTGAACTCGCCGCTCTCGTCTTTGAAGTCGGGATACTCGACGTCCGGCTCGTCGGTCGATTCGTGACCGTTGTGAGACGGCGAGAACTCGAGCCAGAAGATCTGCGTATGCGTGTCGTCGATCGGCACGCGCCAGTGAAAGGTCCAATTCTGTCGTTGTGGCGCGAGTAGCATGTTAGGGAAGATCAGCGGATGGCCGACTTCATCCTCCGGCGAACTCCCGCCGTAGCTCCGCCGCTTGATGATGCCGGCCCACTGCGCGCTGCGGACTTCCTCGAATTCGAGCTTCGTGATCGGGCGCGAATAGTAGGCGCCGCCCGGAAGCCCTTTCAATTCTGCGATATGCGCGTGCAGCCACCGTGTATGGACCGGGTCAACGGAATTTTCCTGAGCATTGAGCCAATTGCAGTTCAAGACGGGATGCACGACGATTTTCCGCCGGCCGTCTTGTCGCACCAGCACGTTCCACCGAGGAAGCAGCGGCGCGGGCGAAGGGCCCATGTAGGCGAAGAGGAGCCCGGCCAGCTTTTCGACGCGATACGCCTTGTGCTTGGCGATCCTTCTCGCCTTGCTGTCGGGCAGTTCGTCGGGCTGTTCGAGGCAGCGGCCGCCGCTGTCGAAGAGGTAACCGTGGTAGGGGCAGCGGATGCCGCCGTCCTCGACAAAGCCGTAAGAAAGCGACGCGCCGCGATGCGGGCAGCGGTCGCCCAGAAGCCCGTAGTGTCCCTGGTCGTCGCGAAAAAGAATCAGGTCTTCGTCCAAAATTTTCAGCCGCTTCGATTTAGGTAGGCCGTATCGTCCAAGACCGTGAAGCTCGGCCGCGGGCGCAACCGGCTGCCAGTAGCGACGCAACAACTCGCCGACAGGCGTGCCCGCGCCGACGGAGGTCAACAGGATGTTTTCCTCGCGCGTCAGCATGGCCTTGCCTCCGTTGCTCTTTCGCTTCAGCTGAGCCAGTCGGATACTTGTCCGGCGAGAATAACCGCGAGGATATGATCGCAATCTTCCAGCGCTCTGTCCGCTTCTTTCGCATCGTTCAGACGCGTTATTCCATGGTTCACGGTCAAATGTAGCGCCTGGACGACCTGGAGTAGATACGTATCCAGCTCCTCGCCTCTCTTGAATTCGGACATCGGTTCTCCGTGTTTAAAGATAATGACGCCCTTGGAGCGGATCGGGGACGCGAAGCCCCATCGACTCGATCAAGGGGTTCACCTCTTTGATATAGGCTTCGCGCGCCTGCTTGTTGGAGCGCCGTTTGAGGCCCCAGTAGACGTAGCGCTCCGAGTTCCTTGAATCGGAGTGGCCGAACATGTCGAGCGCCTTGATGTACCAGCGGTTGATCGCCTGCTGGACTTTTTCTTTCGATTCGCCGCCTCTCGCGGCGAGCTCGCGCGTCTGCGTCTCGCCGTAGTCGATATGGCCCAGCTCTTCCTGGATGATATCAGCCAACAGCGGCTCGATCGGCCGATAGCTGCAGCCGATAAACTCCTCCAGTTGGTAGCGGCCGATCCGGTCGATCAGGCAGCCGAAGACTGCGAAGTCTTCCCACGTTTGGATCGCGCCCCGGAACGTTTCCACATAGCGCTTTTGATTCGGCATGCTGAGCAGGAAGGAAACATCGAGGCCGATGTCGCCGGCGATGCGCGCGAACTTCCGGAAATGATCGATCTCTTCGGTCGCCGTGCGTGCGACGATCAACTGGTCGAGCCGCGTCGGCGCCGTCGGCAGCATCGATTCGACGTAGAGATGCGGCCCGCCGATCTCGCAGTCCGATTGGATCGTGAGCACTTTGCGCACGAGATCCTGATACTCCGGATCCATCTTCTCGAAATCCTTGGCTTCGACTTTGTCTTTGAACATCGTCGTCAATCCTTTTTACCCGCGGCGTTGTTTAATTGCCGGTGAAATTGGCCTTGCGCTTTTCCAAGAAGGCCGAGGTGCCTTCGCGGAGATCGTGGCTCGTCGCCAGATTCCCGAAGCAGCGCGCCTCGAGCTCGAGCCCCGCGGCCAGATCGACTTCCGGGCCCCGGTTCATGAGCATCTTCGAAGCCTCCAGCGCCAAACGCGGCAGCGCCGCGAGCTTGGCCGCGAAGTTATTCGCTTCTTCGAGCAGTTTACCTTTGGGCACGACTTTCATGACGAGCCCGGCGGCGAGCGCCTGCTCGGCGACAATCGGCTCTCCGGTTAGAATCATTTCCTTCGCTTTTGCGCTGCCGATAAGCCGCGGCAGCCGCTGCGTGCCGCCGCCGCCTGGAAACGCGCCGATCTTGATTTCCGGCAGGCCGAACTTGGTCCCCTCCGACGCGATGCGGAAATCGCAGGCGAGTGCCAGCTCGCATCCGCCGCCGAGCGCATAGCCGGCCACGGCGCCGATAACCGGCTGCGGCAGCGCCTCGATCTTGTCGAACAGAAGCTGAAACTCGCGGGCGTGGCGGTAGGTCGCCTCCGCCGTCGAAGCTTCCAGAATCTCGCCGATGTCGGCGCCGGCGCAGAAAAACTCCTCGCCGCCGGTGACGATCACCACGCGCTGCGAAGGATCGCCGGCAATCTCCTTGAGCGCGGCTTCCAATTCTTCGCGCAACCGGCCGTTGAAGGAATTTTTCTTTTCCGGCCGGTTGAGCCGAAGCGTCGTGATGCCGCCTTGTTTATCGACGAGCAGATGCTGAAACATAAACTCCTCCAAAAAAACAGATCAAAGGCCGAAGAGCTGGACGGTATTGTCGTGCAAGACTTTTCGCTTCACCTCGTCTTTGAGCCCGATCTGATCCATTTGATCGAGGCTCGCCTTCCAGGCAAGCCCGTTAGTGCCCCAGACGCATCGGTCCATGCCCATGCGGCTGTTCATGAAGTGAAGGATTTCCGGTCCGAGATATTTCGGCAGCCAGCCGTCGATGCCGAAATAGATATTGTCCCATTTGTAGCAAGCGGAGATGAGCTCCGCCGCCCACGGCCAGCCCGTGTGCGCGCCGATCATTTTCAATTCCGGAAAGTCGCTCGCGATCTTGTCCAGGTAAATCGGCCGGCCGTGCTCGCTCGGCATCGCCTCGAGCACATGTCCCACCTGCATCGAAACCGGGATGTCGAGCTCGACGCACTTGGCGTAGAGCGGGTACATCTTGGCATCCGAGAGCGGGATGTCGAAGCCGTAAATATGGACATAGACGCCTTTAAAGCCGTACTGCTTGACGCCGATCTCGATCTCTTGCAGCGATTCTTTGATGCGGAAGGGGTTATAGCCGGCAAGTCCGACGAAGCGCTCCGGATAGCGCTTTGTGTACTGCGCGACCTCGTCGAGCGTCGTGTCCATGTACATCCAGTGATTGCGGTAGGACCACATCTTGGTCTGCGTGATGAAGACCTTCTCCACGCCGGCCTCGTCCATCTTGCCGATCATCGCCTCGATCGAATCGAACTGCGGCAGCCCGCCTATGGCGCGCTCCATGCGGCAGATGAGCTCGTTTTTTTTCGCGTCGTTCCACTTGGCGATAAACTCCGGTGTCGCCACGTAGTACATCATATCGATCGCTTTGAGGCCGTTCTGCATGTTTTTCTCCTACGACATCGTGAGGCCGCCGCTGACGCTGATCGTCTGGCCGGTGACGAAATCGGAATCGCTGGAGGCCAGGAACACGACCATCGCGGCGATCTCCTCGGGCTTCGCGGCGCGGCGGAAAGGCGTCGCTTTGATCACGGCATCGACGATCTTGGCGGTTTTTTCCGATTGGTCCTTAATCGCCTGCATGAGCGGCGTGTCGGTCATGCCCGGGCAGATGACGTTCACATTGATATTGTATCGGGCGCTCTCCCGCGCGAGCGTCTTGGAAAACGCGATCACCGCGCCTTTTGCGCCCGAGTAAACCGCCTCCCAGCTCGAGCCCACGCGGCCGGCGTCCGAGGCGATGTTGATGATCTTGCCCGAGCCGTGCTGGATCATGTTCGGCAGCACGGCTTTCGCCGTCTGCAGGACCGATTTGAAATTGATCGACAAGACCTTGTCCCACGTCTCTTCCGTGCTCTCGAGAAACGGCTCCAGTCTGTCCCAGCCCGCGCAGTTGACCAGAATATCGATCTGGCCGAACTGGCCGAGAACCGTCTTAACCATCTGTTCGACGTCGGCGCGTTTGGTCAGATCGGTGCGGCAGGCGACGGCGGAGCCGAAACCCGAGTCTTTGATCTGGCTGCAGACCTTCTCGGCCTGCTCGACGGCGATATCGGCGATCGCGACATTGGCGCCTTCGAGTCCCAAGGCGATCGCTGTCGCGCGGCCGATGCCGCTTGCGCCTCCCGTGACGATGGCAGTCTTTCGTTTAAGCTTCATGAAATCACCTCCACAGTGTTTGTTGACTTAAGCTACTTGGGCTGCCGAGGCCGGCTCTTTCCCGCCTTCGCGGATCTTCTCCAGCCGCTTCAGCGCGAGCAGCGCGGCGCCGATCGCGCCGACCATCTCCGGCTCGTCGCTCACGTTGACCTTCTTCTTGACCGTTTCCGATAGCGCTTTGACCATACCGTTTTGTCGTGCGACCCCCCCGACGAACGTCAGTTCTTCCTCGAGGCCGGCGCGCTTCAGAAGCGCGAGGGCGCGCGAGGCGAGCGAATTGTGCACGCCGCGGAGAATGTCTTCGACCGTTTCGCCTGAAGAGACGTGGTTGATGATCTCCGACTCCGCGAGCACGGCGCATACGCTGCTGATGGTCTGCGGCTTTTTCGCGTTAAGCGAGAGATCGCCGACCTGCTCGATGGCGACCTCGAGGTACTTGGCGGCGCGCTCGATGAAGCCGCCGGCGCCCGCGGCGCACTTGTCATTGGTCCGAAACTCGAGCACCTTGCCCGCTTCGTTCACGCGCAGCGCGCGCGTGCTCTGCGCGCCGATGTCGAGGACGCACCGGGTCTTGGGGAAGAGAAACACCGATCCTCGCGCGACGCACGTAATGTCTGTGATCTGAACATCGCGGAACGGCACGTTGTAACGGCCGAAGCCCGTTGTCGCGATATAGCCTAAATCGCTTTGCGCGATCCCCGCCTGCTTGAGCGCGATATCCAGGGCATCTTGGGCGATCACCGGGAAATCCGGCTTCGTCCGAATCGAGCTTTTTCCGCGGATGCGCCGCTCGCCGTCGAGCACGATAGCCTTGGTGAGCTTGGCGCCCATATCGATGCCGGCTACAAAAATCATGAGGCCTCCTCTTAGGCGACGGGCGAACGGCTAGGCCGTCGCCTGAGCCAATTCGCCCTTCGCCTTGACGGCGCGTTCGAGGGCGAAGATCGCCGCTCCGAGGGCGCCGACATAGTGTGAATCTGGGCTGACGTTTATCTTCATGCCGAGTTTTTCCTCCAGCGCGCTCACCATGCCGATATTGCGCGAGACGCCGCCGGTGAATGTCACCTCCGGCTCGATGCCGACCCGGCGTATGAGAGAGACCGTGCGCGCGGCGATGGCGCTGTGGACGCCGCCGAGGATGTCCTCGACCTTTTTATTTTGCGCTAGATAGGACATGATGTCCGATTCGACGAAAACCGTGCACACGGTGGTGAGGCGCACGGGATTCTTCGCCTTCAGCGCAATCGGTCCGATGTCGTCGAGATTCAAAAGCAGCGCCTCGGCCGCGCTGCCGAGGAATCGTCCCGTGCCCGCCGCGCATTTATCGTTCATAACGAAGTCTTTGACATCGCCGTCCGGGCCGACGCGTATGCCTTTGGCGTCCTGTCCCCCCATGTCGATGACCGTCTTGGTGTTCGGGAATAGATAACACGCGCCGCGCGCGTGGCAGCTGATCTCGGTGATCTGCGCGTCGCCGAAGGTTACTTTGTAGCGGCCGTAGCCGGTGCCGACGATGTAGGCGACGTCTTCGCGCGGCACGTTGGAGACTTTGAGCAATTCTTTGAAGCAGTTGTCGCCCGCGCGCGTCACGTTGGCGCCCGTCATGATGAGAGCACGCGCGACGATGTTGCGGTTCTCGTCGAGGATAATGCCTTTGGTTTGCGTCGAGCCGACGTCGATTCCCGCGCTGTACATCATGCGGCACCTCCTGCGGCGGCTTTCGCCTCGCGAACGATTTTCTTGTGCTCCAACGACTCGAAAAATGCGTCGATGCGGTTTTTGATCTGCGCTTCCGAAAAGTAGCGCGGGTCTTCGATGTCGGACTCGATGAGCAGCGTCGGCACATTGAGGTCTTTCGTGAAGTACTCGCGCATGTCGCCCTGCCCTGCGGAGAAAAGCCGGCAGCTCTTCACGGAATGGATGACGAGCGCGTCGGCGTTCCATTCTTCAATGTAGCGGCGGATTTGCGCATAGCGCTGGAGGAAGTTTCGATTCGTGACGTTCCATTCGAGCATGTGCTCGGCGATCGATTCGAGCGGCCGGTTCGGGTCGTGCTTGAAGCCGAACTCCCAGAGGCCGCCGACGGTCGAATAGGTAGAGGCGACGGCCACCGCGCCCCACTTCGAGAAGAGATCGCGGAAGGTCCGCAAAAAGGGCCACGGCGGAGGACCTTCGATGACGAAGCGGAAACGCTCCTCGGGCAGCGGCCCCTGACCCATTTCCACTTTTTCTTCCATCTCTTTGAGAGCGGTCTGGAAAAATTTAAGCCCGTCTTCGGTGCCGCGAAGACAATAGAGCGGCGCCATCATCGTCACGGAGTCGAAGTAGGCGTCGAACGGCGTCGGCCTATGTTTGGTGAGCGACTTCACCTTCGACCACAGCTCGCCGGTCTCGGCCGAGAACTCGACGATTCTCTTGAGCTTGGCCCAGTCGAGATCTTTGCCGGTGATCCGCTCCATGGCGACTATCACCTCTTCGAGCTGCTTGACGACGTATTCGATATCCGCCTTCGAAGGTTTGCCGGACGGGTCGCGCAGAAACGGGATGTCGAGATTATAAATCTCGCCGTCGCAGTATTCCGCCAGATGCTCGAACCACTGGAGATAGACATTGCAGCCGACGTAGTTACAGAGAATTAAAGACGGCAGCGGGATCGTCGCAAAAGGGGTCTTGCGGTCGCCGAGAAAAAGACCGACGTCGGCCTTCACATAGGCGCAGTTGTCCATGGAATAGCCGATCTCCTCGGCCTTCTGAATGAACGGCAGCGCGGCTTTTTTGACCGCGAGCTGCAGCGCGTTGATCTCGGGATACACCGGCACCATGTCGAAGGCCTGAACGAGCTCGACGGGATTGCCGCTGATCAGCATGTAAACGGCTTTGCCGTCGCCTTGCTCGGCGGCCCGCGTGACGCGGGCGAAGTAGCGCCCCATCATATCCTTCTGGAGCAGGTGCATCTGGCCCTGGTAAATGCTCTTTGCCGATTCAGCCATTGTTCCTCCTAATCGAACAGCATGGATTCCACGAACGTTTCGACCTCGGTTCTCGACTTGTCAAAAATCCACATCTTTTCTTCGAATTCGAGGTAAAGATGAGGAATCCCTGCTTTCTCCAGAGCCTGACGATAGAGGGCATAGTCAAACAAGGCGGGCTCGCAAAACTTCGCCGCGAGGATCACGACGGCTGCCGCGCCGGTTTCTTTGACTTTGTCGATGAGGTGTTTCGATTTCCGCTCGCGAGTGTCGTGCTTCACGCCCGAGTAGACGCTCCGTCTCAGATAGCTTTCGGCGAGGTTCCGCACAGGATCGCCGTCGGTCGGAATATCTTCGGTGAAGAAGCGCCAGCCGGTCAGGAAATCGTCGTCCAGGATGTAACAGCCGGCGGCTTCGAGCCCTTCGATCAATTCGAGCGGCGGCTGCTCGCAGAAGGAGCCTTCGAGCACGACTTTGATGCGGTCCTTTGGCCTCTCGTCCCGCAGTCGAATGGCAGCCAGGGCTTCCTTGAGAATGGAGATATGCTCTTCGGGGGGCATCAGTGTCGCGATTCGCGTAAGCACGTAAGTCTCGACCGTGGAGAGGTTCTGCGGCTGTGTCGCGCGGAGCGCGTAAAGGTCGCGCAGCAGCTTTCGCTGTTCGTTGTAGATTCGCGTGCTGCGTCTGAGAGCCTCGTCGTCGGGTTTGATGCCGGAAAGCTCCGTATAGCTCTCCAGTAGCCGATGATACTCCGCCGTGAGATAATCGACGGTGGCCGGCGAAGTCATATTCTGCGGAAAGTGGATATATTCGACCATGAGTTTCGGAAAGTTCCGTTTGTAAACGCTGGCCAGGTTTCGCGCGGGGTCGCAGATCGAATGGAAGACGATGCCGTCGAGGAATCCGATGCGGTCGGTCATCGCGAGTTCGAGTGTGCTTTTGACGATCGAGCAGACGAACGATTGAAAGCGCGAATCGGCATGGGCGATCTCCAGTCGGTTGCCGCCGCCGAGGATACCCACCGGCAACATCCCGGCTGCATGAATCAGTTCGACGGGCGAATAGACGGGATAGCAGCCGACGGCTTTTGTCGTGGGATGGCTCGCCTTCCAGCGCGCGACCCGCTCAAGCGGCGCCTCTTCCAAGGCCTCTCTATACTCGGCGATTACGTTGTCTATGTTCATCGGTGCCTCATATCTGAACGGTCATTCGTTCTGTTCTCCTAATGCTGAAGCGAGCAATCCATATGCCAGCGAATTTCTGCCAGTGATTCAGTTAATTGCAAGTATTTGTGTCGTTCGGTTTTCTCAAAATAAAGAAGAAACGAAGGGATATTCTCAATCGTGCGACTGCTGGATTGCGACACATCACTCGTCGGTTTTCCGTCGCTTTAGCGCTGGGTTCTACCGATATGCCGGTTTTATTTGAAAATGGAGCGCCGACGGATTATAAATGCGCGAAAGGGGTTACTTATCCATGGAGTCCGATTTCGAACCACTCGAGGCCTTTTCTGAGGTCGAACGGTTAGTCGGAAAGGTGTATTTCCGATTTTCCCATCTTTTCATGGGCCGGCCGGATCTCAGAGATTTCTGGTGGGAAATGGCGCGCCAGGAAGAGCAGCACGGACTCATTCTACTTGCATGCAAACTCATCATTCAGAATTATGAAGATGAGGAGGTCGATCCGAGTCTCGGCCGCGAGAACGCACGGCGATTGAAAGAGCACGTGCAAAGTTATTTAAGCGAAGGAACGCCGGCGATCAGCGTCAACGAAGCGTTCAAAATCGCGCTTGACATCGAGACCTCCGAGATCGACGCGATTTACGGCAAGCTGTTACAGTTGGGAGGCCCCAAGGTCGCTCAGACACTAGAGAACCTAGGCGTGCCGGCGAGCGTGCAGCGACAAAAACTCAAAGGCGCGATTCGTCAGTTTTGCAACGATCCCAACCTAATCGCCGCGGCGGAGCAGCTATAAGACGAATGGATTCCATGCAGAGCGGCTTCGAACATATCATCGGTAAGAGCAGAGTTCTGCTCAACTTGCTGGACATGGTGACCAAGGTCGCGCCGACTGCGGCGACGGTCTTGATCTCCGGAGAAAGCGGCACCGGCAAGGAGCTTATCGCGCGCTCCATTCATTCGCTGAGCGACCGGCGCGACAAGCTCTTTTTACCGGTGAACTGCGGCGCATTGCCGGAGACATTGTTGGAGAGCCTTCTCTTCGGTCACATGAAGGGTTCTTTCACCGGCGCGTTCGCCAACCAAGAGGGGCTTTTTGAGAAAGCCCGCGGCGGCACGATTTTCTTAGATGAGATCGGCGAAATCCCGCAGCACCTCCAGGTGAAGCTGCTGCGCGCCCTCGAAGCGAAGGAGATCCTGCCGATCGGCAGCACGAGCCCGCGGCGCACCGATGTGCGAGTGGTCGCAGCGACGAACCGGGATTTGAAAAAGGAGACCGTCGAGGGACGGTTTCGCGACGATCTATACTACCGACTTAACATCATGGAGCTTCATATCCCGCCGCTGCGCGAACGGCCCGAGGATATTCCGCTTCTCATCGAGCATCTGGTTCGCAGGCACAATCCCGAACTGAAAAAAAACTTCAGGGGCGCCGAGCCGGAGGTGATCCGCATGCTCGCCACTCTCGAATGGAAGGGCAATGTGCGCGAGCTCGACAATGTGATCGAGCACACGATGATCCTCGCCGATGGCGAATGGATCAAAATGGAACATGTGCCGGCGAGCCTCAAGAATCAGGAAACGGTCACCCCCTTTATTTTGAACCTCAAAGAAGCGACGAGACAATTCGAAAAACAGCACATCGTCCATGTCCTCGAGCAGGCGGGACAAGACCGCAAAGAGGCCGCGCGCTTGCTCGATATCAGTCTCTCTTCGCTGTATCGTAAGCTCGAAGAGCTGGGAATCGATTGATTCCGGTTCTGAAGACATTTACCCGCGTCTTTTCCCGAAGTTGAGAAACGAGCTGCGATTTTCTTCAGCGTAAACAGCGTTCTTCGCGCGCTAAATCCCTGGCATCCTTATTGCTCGGCGTATGCTGTGGAGCAGTCATGGAACCCGAGTCGCTCATGTTGCCGTCGCCGCGTGCTGATCAGGAATCATTGGTGCAGGCGATGCTCGACCCGGCCTTTTACCCGCGTCGGCCATCGACGGTAAACTATCGCGAAACTCACATCTCGCACCTATTCTTCGCGGGAGACCTCGTCTACAAGGTCAAAAAAGACGTACGGTATTCGTTTGTCGATTACTCGAACTTAGAGCGGCGGCTGTTTTTCCTCCAGGAGGAACTCCGGCTCAATCGCCGTCTCGCGCCATCGGTGTATCTCGGCATCCTGCCGATCTCTCACGACGACTACGGCTGGCAGCTGGGCAGTGATGCCCAACTAGCGGAATACGCCCTGGTTATGCGACGACTACCCGAACGGCGCATGCTCGATCATCTCCTCGACACCGGCCAGGCGACGCCGTCGATGATGGACGCAGTGGCGGAAACACTCGCGCCGTTTCACGCAGCGGCGCCGAACGGCCGCAAGGTGCGGCCCTTCGGCGATCCAGCGAGGATCCGCTCGGTATGGACGGAGAACCTCTCCGATCTCGATCCTTTCATCGGACGCACCGTTGACGCCGGAACGCTCGCGGCGATTCGAGCATTCGGCGACAGTTTCCTGGCCGAGCATTCAGAACTGATGCAGCGCCGCGCGCTCGCCGGCTACACGCGCGAGGTTCACGGCGATCTTCATTGCGAACATATCTGTTTCGCCCCCGAAGGCATCCAGATTTACGACTGCGTCGAGTTCAGCCGCCGCTTTAGATTCATCGACGTCGCGTCCGAGGTCGCCTTTCTCTCGATGGACCTCCAGGCGCGCGGGGCTCGCGAACACGCTCAGCGCTTTATCAATCGGTATGTCGAGCTGACGAACGACGCCGACCTGGCGAAGCTTCTGCCGTTTTATGAATGTTATCGGGCGCTCGTCAGGGCGAAGGTATTCACGCTCATCTTTCGCGACCGCGCCGAGGCGGCGTCGCGCTATTTCGATCAGGCGTACAGTTATACCTGGCAGGCGCTGAAGCCTTTCGTGGTGATGATCGCCGGCTTGACCGGCAGCGGGAAATCCACTCTAGCGCGCGCGCTCGCGCGACGGCTCGGCGCGACTGTGATCAACTCCGATGTCACGCGTAAACGCCTTGCGGGCGCCTCCGATCGGCACGATCAGCTTAAGTACGGCGAAGGGCTCTATAGCCCGGCGATGACGGCGCGCGCCTATCGCAAGATGATGGAAGAAGCGGATAATTGTCTCGCCGCCGGCCGCAGCGTGATTCTCGACGCCACGTTTCATAAAGCGGCGCAGCGCGATCCGTCTTTGGAGATCGCCGAGCGCCGCGGTGCGTCCATAGCGCTCATCGAATGCCATGCGCGTGACGATCTCATCCGTGAGCGGCTCGCCGCCCGCGCCGAGGCCAGACGCGATCCTTCTGACGGAAATTGGCAAATTTACTTGAAACAAAAAGAGCTCTTCGAACCGTTTACGCTAAACCCTAATCGCCTGCGGCTCGATACGGAGCTGTCGCTTGCGCAGCTCACGAACAAGTCCGAAGAGTTTCTCAGGGCCGCGCTGGCAAAGCCGGCGAATAAGACGGCCTATCCCATTCGAATTGCCGCCTCGAATCTGCTATCAGAAACCCGATGAGGGAAGTCGTTATCTTGAGCGCCGTGCGGACGCCGATCGGCGGCCTCAACGGATCGCTGTCTGCATTGCCGGCGCCGGCGCTCGGCAGCGTCGCGATCCGCGAGGCGCTCGCTCAGGCTCGGATCGGCGCCGAGCGCGTCGACGCCGTCATCATGGGCAATGTCATCTCCGCGGGCGTCGGACAGGCACCGGCGCGCCAGGCGGCGCTCAAAGCCGGCCTTCCAAATACGGTCAGTTGCACGACGATCAACAAGGTCTGCGGTTCGGGTCTCAATGCGGCGATGATCGCCGCGCAAGCGATCCGCACCGGAGACGCGGAAGTCATCGTGGCGGGCGGTATGGAGAGCATGAGCAACGCGCCCTATCTCCTCGACCGCGCACGCGCCGGCTATCGCATGGGCCACGCGACAGTTCTCGACAGTCTGATCAGAGACGGTCTGTGGGATGCCGTCGGCGATTTTCATATGGGCGTGGCGGCGGAGAAGTGCGCCGAGCGCTTCGGCATCTCGCGCGCCGATCAGGATGAATTCGCGGCGACAAGTTATCGCCGCGCGCACGCGGCGCAGATTAGCGGCGCGTTCAAGCACGAAATCGTTCCCGTGCTGACCGTTCAAAAGAACGGCTCCACGCCTGTAGCCGAAGATGAATCGGTGAAACGCTTCGATGCCGAGAAGATGCGCGCGCTAAAGCCGGCCTTTAAGTCCGACGGAACGGTTACGGCGGGGAACTCCTCTTCGATCAGCGACGGCGCCGCAGCCGTCGTCTTGATGACGCGCGAGAAGGCCGATGCGTTGGGCCTCAAACCCATCGCGCGGGTGATCGGCTCGGCGTCCGCGGCGCGCGCGCCTGAATGGTTCACGATCGCGCCGGCCGACGTTATACCGAGGCTACTCGATCGCTGCGGCTACTCATTGAGCGACATTCACCTCTTCGAGATCAATGAGGCCTTTGCGGCCGCATCGATCGCCGTCAACCGCCTGCTCCATCTCGATCCGGAAAAGGTCAACGTGCGCGGCGGCGCCGTCGCCCTGGGCCATCCGATCGGCGCCAGCGGCGCGCGCATCTTGACGACGTTGACGCATGCGCTGGTCGACCTCGATAAAGAGCGCGGCGTGGCCGCGCTTTGCATCGGCGGGGGTGAAGCGGTGGCGATGATGGTCGAGCGGCTTTAATCCACTTTACGCTTCAGCGATCGATCTGATCCGCCGTGGCGCTATAGGTCTCGAATTTCGCGCGCACGTAAGGCGAGCTGTAGCCGTTTCGAATGCGCTCGATGCGCTCGGGCCGGCTGAAGAACTCCCGGTTGATCTCCGCCGACAGCGCTCCGAGCTCCTGCCGTGAGAGATGGCGCGTCGGCATGACGGTGTGAATCGCATCCCAATTTTTCAGATCGATGTTCTCGACGCGCTCACCCGTGAGCGCTTGGCGCCAGACCGGCGATCCGGGCATCGGCGTCAGGAGCATGAGAACGCCGATATCCGGGTCGATGTCGTCGACGGCGCGAAAACGCTGCCGAATCTTCGTCGCATCGTCCTCCCAGAAACCGCTCATGTAGGTGCCGACTGTCGAGATGTCGTTTCGCCTGAGGAGTCGCACGAGCTCTCTTAAATCTCCGATCGTATAGCGATCTTTGCTTTTATGCAGGTTGACCAGCTCCTCGTCGCTGCCGACTTCGATGCCGAATAAGACCTGATAGCAGCCGGCGCGCCGCATGCGCGGAATCAAGTCGGCGTCGCGAAGCAGGTTGCGCGCTCGTCCCATGAAGAACCATTGCATATCGATGCGGCGCTTCTCGATCTCATCCAAGAGATCGACGATTTTTTGCCGGTCGGAGTTGAAATCGTCGTCCATGAAGTTGAGCGCCTTCACGCCGTAGGTCTTGCTCAGCAACTCCATTTCATCGGCGACGAGCTTTCCGCTGCGCGTGCGGTGAACGAAAAAATCCTGCCGTCGGCGAAAATCTACCAGGCCCCACTCGTAGCAGAAGCTGCAGGCTCCTTCGCAGCCGCGGCTCGTCACCGCCTCGTTATATCCTGCGATCCGGGAAAAGCCGATGTATTTATCCATCGGGAAGAGATCATACGCCGGCATGGGCAACTCGTTCAGATCGATGATGAGCGGCCGCGGCGCGGTGAAGCGGATTTCGGATTGTTCCCGATAGGCGAGGCCGAGAACATCTTTGAGATTTGGTTGCGCCGATTTGAGCTGCTCCAAAAGCTCGGCGAGCGTCCGGTCGGCCTCTCCGATCACGATGTAATCCAGCTGCGGAGCGAGACCGAGAATGTCTTTCGGCATGGACGAAAGCGCAAGGCCGCCGGAGATCGTGACGATACTGGGAAACGCTTGCTTGACGGTCTCGAGGGCTTCCAAATAGCGCATCACCGAACCTGCGCCGCCTTCGGTCACGACCCGGGTGCCGACGAAGATCGCGTCGGGCGCGCTCTTTCTGATGCTCTCGATCATCGCCTCTTCATCGAGGCCGAGAGCGCGGCAGTCGAGGACTTCGACCTGCGCAACCTTTTGCGTGCGAACGTACGCCGCCAAGTGTGCGTAGAGGGCATTACAGGCGACGTGGCGCGCGCCCCAGCGCTTCCAATTAGCCATCGGCGGCGTAAGGAAAAGTAGCTTCATATTCACCCCGGGACTGTTTGGGACATGAAATGTTTAGGTGTCAACTAAGCAACTGCTATGCCACCGTAAACAGCCGATACGGGGCATATTAAAGGGAAATTACGTAACAAATTTCTGTCGATAAGAAACAGATAGGAAACTTTTCCCAAATTAAGGAAGTGGGTAAATCATCCGTCTAAGACTTAGCACGATGGCGGGGTAGCGCTCTTGAAGAAAACCAAGTGCGTCGTTGCGGCCGCTTTCGTGGCGACCGCAACGACGGCTGAGTTCTTACAGGACGCCTTTTTTATATAGTCCGTCGATGAAGCCGCTCTGATCGAGTTTGCGGAGAATGCCTTCATCGACGAAATCATCGACGTTCAGCTTGCCGACGGACGGACTGATGTTTTTGACCTCATCGATAATCGCTTGGATGCCTTTACGGTTCGGGTAGGGTCTCGCTTTGACCCACAGCGAGGTTACCTGCTCGTACGCCGCAGTGCCATCGCCCATCTTGGGGCCGAGATTTTTCACGAGCGTTTTCTTGACGGCTTCTTTGTTCGCCGGGTTGAGAATGAAGGCGTTCGCTTCCAGCAACCCTTTTAGAACCGCTTCGACCGATCGCGGACTTTCCTTCAAATACTTTCCGGTCGAAAGCAGCACGTCGTGCTCCCAAGGTATATTCAAGGCGCCGAGATCCGCCAAGATGGGAAACCCCTCTTTCTCGATCATGGGCTGGTAAAGGCGGTCGAAAACGGTCGCCTGGATGCCGTTCTGACCCAATGCGATCTGCCGCTCGACCTCGTTGCCGGCCGAGATAAGCGTGATGCGGTCTCTTTTCGGATCGAGGCCGAGATGCTTGAGCCCCAGGATCACACCGATATACGACGCCGATAAGCCGGTGCCGCTCACCCCGAAGATTTTTCCTTTGAGCCCTTCGGCGGATTTGATCTCTTTGCGCGTGACGACGAGGTAAGGCATCGTCGGCGCGACGGTGGCGAATTCGACGAGATCGGCGCCGCCGGCGCGCGCCGCCACCGCGGAGTGCGGCCCGGCCATTAAGATTGGAATCGAGCCGGTGAGGAGCGCCTGCGTGCCGATCGGATTGCCGCGAAACTGGATGATCTTCACGTCGACGCCGTATTTTTTGAAATAGCCGCGCTCGAGGCCGACCCAGAAGCCGACGGGAACGGCGTTTACGAAGGTCTGGCCGACGAGCAGCTCCGTCGCGCGTTGATCGGCGCGCGCCGGGGCGAGCCACACGAAAATGGCAAACAATGCAGCTGCTACGAGCGTTACTTTCCTGTTCATTCGATCCTCCTCCTGATGACTTATTGTTAATGCGGACGCCGCGCCTTTCGGACAAAAGAAAAGTCCACGACATCGGAGACCGCGATCTTCCGATCGATTTTCTGGAGCTTTTTCACCTGCTCGATGAGATCCAAGACGAGCGCCTCGGGCGCCTCGCCGTCGGAGCTGAACGTTTTGATCATGAGATCATAGCTGTTTTCCGCCACCCGCCGGCTCAAGTGCCACTGCTTCGCGATGAAATCGAGAGCCTCGCCGCGCCGCGCCCGCGCGAGCTCCACGCTTCGCACCAACACGCGGGCCATCCGCTCGACCTGCGCGGGATTTTCGTTGATTTTCTTCACCGAGCAGGCGAGTCCCGATTGCAGCCCTTCGATGATGTCGCCGGCGAAGACGAGCTTCTTGAACCCCTGCTCCTCGGCGATGGAATCATCGGGGACCGTGAGAATGGCCGCGTCCACCGCTTTGCCCTGGAGCGCGGCGATCTTGTTGGCCTCGCTGCCGAGCGGCATCGTAACGATGTCTTTATCGGGGTTGAGCCCGTAATGGCGTACGATGTCGCGCGCAACGAAGTCGGTCGTCGTGCGCAGGGACGAGACCGCGATTTTGCCGCCCTTCAGCGCTGCGACGCTCTGGATGCCAGGCTGGACCACCAAAACGAGTGACGATCGTATACCGGTAAACCCGATCGCTTTAAGCGGCATGCCCGAGACCGCGGCGCGGATCGTGGTCTCGGCGGAAGTTGTGAAGTCGAGGTCGGCGCTGATCAGCGCGGGCAGCGCGAGCGCCGTGCGGATCTGGATGATCTCCGGCTGGAAGCCTTCGGCGTCGAAGAGTTTTTTATCTTTCGCGAGCAGGATCGGCAGCTGGCTCAGCGCCATCACTGGAATGCCGATACGAATCTTCTCCGCCTTCGCCGTCGAACTGAAGCCCGGGACAAAGCCGCAGAGGATAACGATCGCGGCGATGTATGACGCTGTGACTCCGGTTGCTCGGCTCACGATCGATCCTTCAAATCTTTTTCCGCTCATTCAGATATTCTTCGGCTATTTTTTCGAACTCGCCGCGCACCGCCATCTCGGCGCGGCGCGCGTGTACTTCTGGCCACTCTCCCCACGAAACGCCGTGCCACGGCTCCATCGGTTTGAGCTTGGGCAAGCCGAGTTCCTCCCAAAGAACGCGGCCGCGCTCCATGAACTCTTTCTTCGGCAGCGATGTCGGCGTGTACGCCCATTTTCGCGTCGCATCGATCAAGATGGATGAGTTTCCCGAGAGACCGGTCCGCGACATGGGAAATTCCTGCTCATCGAGAGGCAAACTCCTTGGCCCGCCCGAAGGGTCCGCGGTCGAGCCGCGTCCGGCGATGATCTGCGTATCCCGATGCGGCTGATACCGGAACGACACGCCCCAAAAGACCGATTCCAAATCCCATGGATCGATATCCGAATCGACGGCGATGACGATCTTGGGCCATTCGGCGGAGACCGCCAGGGATGAATGAAGCGCATGCCAGACGGTGCGGTCGGAAGTCGGCGAAGAGCCGACCTGCTGCATGCGGATGACGCAGAACCTGCGCGAGCCGCCGCAGTGATGAAACGCGACGTCTTTCACTTGCGGTATGCCGCACGAGTCGCGCAGGAAGGTGATCATGCGCGCCTCGCGCGTGAGGTTTCCCATGACGCTCGATTCGCTCGGCGGAAACTGGTCGATCAGGTCGTGCCAGATCGGTTTTTTGCGGTGCGTGATGCAGCGGACGTGAAAGCCGAAGACCATCCGCCCGATGAAAGTGTAGCCGGTATGCTCGCCGCTCGGCGGATCGGGGAGAAGGTAATCGGTCGGGATTTCCCCTTCGATGACGATTTCCGCGCCAGCCGGCACCTCGATATCGGAGGTCTCGCAGCGGACGACTTCGATCGGTTCGCCGACCAGAGCGCCGGCCGCTTCGAGCTCGTTCATGCCGTAAGGAATCTCTGTAATGCTGACGGCAACCACCGCCGGGACCGGGCCCACGACGGCAGCGGCCTGAAGTGGAATTCCACGCGCCTTGCATTTTTCCCAGTGAACGCGCAGATCGCCGCGCGGCGAGACGCGCAGGCAAAATTTATCGGGACCGAGCAGCGCGCCGTTGTACGTGCCGACGTTGACGGCGCCGCTGTCGGGATCGCGCGTGACGACGCAGAGCGACGTCATCCGCGGCAGGGCCTCCCAGCCGTTCGTCGTCATCGGGATCGGGAACTCGCGCAGGCCGCCGTGCGCCAAGAGGTCGCCGCCCTTGTGAACTTCTTCTTTGACGGCTCCGGTCTTTACCAATCGCGTCGGAATCGGATGGCGGTACGCTTCGCTCCAGCGCTCGTAAATCGCTTCGCGGGTCGGTTCGCATTTGAGCGCCAGCGCATAGGCCTCCAGCGATGGAGCGATCACGGCGGCGGCAACTCTGCCGTCATAGCGCTTGCCATCGATTCCTTTGAGGTTTTCGAAAAGCAATCCGAAGCGCTCCGCTTCCGGCAGGCCGCGAAAAATCCAGCGCACCACCGGATGAAGTTCCGTGTCTTTGTCGATTTCTTTCTGGATCCGGCGCAGCTTGCCGAACTTTTCCAGCGCCTCAAGGTATTCGCGCAGATCTTTATAGTAGGCTCGGGAAGCTTCCGTTCTTTCCGCTTTCATACGACCGCCATCCCTTCGAGCTCGACCATCGCTCCGGCCTCATAGAGGCTTTTCACTTCGACCAAAGTCATGGCGGGAAAATGCTTGCCCATGTGCCTCCGGTAAATCTGGCCCAGCTCTTTGCCCGCGGCGAGATAGCGTTCTTTGTCGGTAACGTAGAGATTCAGTTTGACGATGTTCTCCGCCTGGCCGCCGGCTTCCGTCACCACCGCCAGAAGATTGGCCATCGCCTGATCGAACTGCGCAACGATATCTTCGCCGCCGACAAGCCTGCCTTCTTTGTCCCAGGCGACCTGGCCGCCGAGAAAGACAAGCGAGGATGCACCGGAGACTTTGAAGCCGTGATTGTAACCTCGCGGGGGCGCGAGTGTTTGCGGGTTGACGATCGCGATCTGCACGATTTCTGCTCGTTTACTCGGCGGCTTGGTTCGGTGTCCCTGGAGCGGGGCTTCAGGTCATCTGGATTATTTTTTCGATCGCGCCGAGGAGTCGCTCATGCTTTTCGCTGTCGAGAATGAGCGCGTCGAGCAGGGCGCCGAAAAATTCGCTCTCTTCGGGCGGAGTCCGGCTCTTCAGCTCGCGGCACGCCGTGATCGTTTCACGCTCGTGTTCCTGGAGTTTGCGCATGTGGCGGGCGAGCTCGTAGGGATCGACCACCCACGGCAGGGCGTTCTTCCGCCGATTTTTCATGCGCAGGTACTTGGCCATCATGCGTAGTAGCCCATGATGCCGCTCTTCGTCGTGCAAGATGATATCGATGAGAAAACGCGCCGGGCCGCTCTCGATGGGGCCGGCAAGCTTGCGGTATTCCTCCATGATGCCTGTC
Source organism: Verrucomicrobiia bacterium (assembly GCA_035495775.1). Taxonomy (GTDB): domain Bacteria; phylum Desulfobacterota; class Binatia; order UBA9968; family UBA9968; genus JAJPJQ01. Next base: position 29,335 of record DATJFG010000133.1, read on the forward strand.
TCGGTCTCGACGTGCTGATCGAGACAAGCCGCGCAAAGCTCGCGGCTATTATCAAGCGGAACGGCTGGTCGGCTCGGTTCGGCTAGCGTGGACTTACCACGCGGTTCGGAAGTTTTCATGAAACACCTCCGGAAATTACTCTTCGCTGATGCAATTGGCGGGACAGCCTTTCCGCTCCGGCCAGCGGGTGCATGCGTTTACGCGCAGAGCCGGAGCGCCGACGAGCGCGGATCGCGCGGCATACGAGGCGTCGATGCGTATCTCGGCCAGCCCATGGGTCTCGGGACAAGTGACGACGCGCCGTCTGCCATAACGCCGGTAGGTATCGGCGGCGACGGGGAGAAGCACGTAGAGCAGTCCAACGGCGGCAATCGCCGTGATCGTCAGAAGCGGTGTCTCCATGAGCATCCTCCTGTGCTTTGCGCGATCTCCTTAAATGGGCGAGCAAAACAAAGGCCAAGACATTCGGCATCGCTTTGCTGCGGGGGCGATGCCTTTCGTCTGTGAGCATTCTCAAGACTGCAAAGAAGGAGAAATTTTTTATTGGATTTGAGAACGAAAAGTTCGAAAAATACTGCCGCGATGCAGCCGTTGCGGGCGTTTTTTGATGGCATATGCCTTGCTGAATTTACTTTGTGTATTCTGCGATTGAACTCGATAAGCGAAGGGGAAAGGTTATGAGAAAATTACATTGGCCGATACCTGTTGTTGGAGTCTTTGTCGCGGCGCTGGCGACAGCCCAGGAGCCCACTTCAAAACCGCCGGAAAATCAAGGAACGCCGCAGGGCATGATGCGCGACGGCGGGCCGATGCGCGACATGAGCGCGATGATGGAGATGATGCGGACGATGACTCCCGAGCAGCGGGCGAAGATGGTTGAACACTGCCGCGAGATGATGGAAGCCGCGGCGGCAACGACATCACAGGCGGAGAAATAGTCCGACATGCATTTTGAAACGAGCGAAGTGTCCGACACCGAACGCGCCGCGAGTCGATTCGTCCATTCGCGCGCGCCGCTTTTAATCTATTGGGAACTTACGCGGGCGTGCGATCTCGCATGCCGGCATTGCCGCGCAGAGGCGATCGCGCAGCGCGACGCTCGCGAGCTCGATACTTTCGAAGCGATGGCGCTGCTCGAGAAAATCCGCTCGTTCAGCGAGCACGGAGTCCACGTGGTGCTGACAGGCGGCGATCCGCTCAAACGTCCGGATCTCTGCACGCTCATCGAGCATGGCGCCAAGATAGGGTTAGCGGTGTCGATCGCGCCAAGCAGCACGAATCTGCTCACGCGCGAAGTCTTCCAGCGCTTCAAGGACTCGGGCGTGGAAAGTTTGAGCCTGAGCCTCGACGGCTCGACGGCCGAAAAGCACGAAGAGATACGCGGCGTCCCCGGCTGCTTCGGCAGAACGCTCGACGCCGCGTGGGACGCTCTCCGCGCCGGTCTCCGCCTTCAGGTCAATACTTTGGTGACGGCCGAAACGCTGGAGGACCTCGACGAGACTTATGGACTGCTAAAGCATCTTCCGCTGATGCGGTGGAAACTCTTCACGTTGATCGGCGTTGGAAGGGGACGCACGCTGAAGGAGCCGTCGCCGGAACAATGCGAGGCGCTGCACCACTGGCTTTGCGATGTTTCGAAAGATTCCCCGTTTCCTGTTGCGACCACCGAAGCGCCGCATTTTCGCCGCGTCGCCCTGACTCGGATGCGTGAGCGCGGCATGCCGATGGCGAAGATTGAAAAAACGCCGGTCGGAAGAGGGTTCGGCATCCGGGACGGCAATGGAATTCTTTTCATCTCGCACAGCGGCCATGTTTATCCATCCGGGTTTCTGCCGCTTGCCGCGGGCAACGTGCGCAACTCAGACGTGACCGACCTTTATCGCTTTTCGAAATTGTTCCGCAACTTGCGCTCCACGCGGTTGTACAAAGGGAAATGCGGCCGCTGCGAGTTCAGAGAAATCTGCGGCGGCTCCCGCGCGCGCGCTTATGCGCGCCATGGCGATCCGCTTGAAAGCGATCCGCTCTGCGCGTACGAGCCCGTTCACTAAACGGCTGCGATAAGTCCGCAGTTCCGTTCTTCTAAGCCTGTTCCAGAAACTAGGACAGCGCCTTACATGCTTTCTCATTTTTGCGAAATTGGAAACTGGCCTACGCCTATAAGCCCGTGTTTTTATACGCAATCTTGACAATTTTTGGATCCTCTTCGCTGGCATGAAAGGTGCTTTGAAAAGTCATGAGAAAATTATGAAGACAAGTCTTAAAACGCTAATCGCCTCTAATCATCCTATGCTTCGTTTTCCCGGCATCGCCACGACCGCCGATGGATCCGAAGCCGTCGTCTGGGTTGAGACGCAAATCAGCCAGGGAGCGTGCGCTTATCCCATCACACCCTCGACGTTGATGGGCGGCGCTTATCAGGTTGCCGTCGCCAATGGTCAAAGGAATTTATGGGGTGAGCCGCTGAGCTTTCTCGAGCTCGAATCCGAGCACAGTTCCGCGAGCACCTGCGAAGGGTTCGCGCTCGCAGGCGGCCGCGTGACGAACTTCACTTCGGGGCAGGGCTTAATTTTGATGAAGGAAGTCCTGTATGTCATTTCCGGCAAGCGGTTGCCGGTTGTCTTTCACATCGGCGCGCGCGCTTTGACTTCGCAGTCGCTGAACATTCACGCGGGTCACGACGACGTCATGGGCGTGTCGGACTGCGGTTGGGGCATGCTGTTTGGCCGCAATGCGCAGGAAGCGGCGGACCTCGCGTTAATCGCGCGCCGCGCGGCGGAGGAATCTGCGACGCCTTTCTTCAACGTGCAGGATGGATTTTTAACCACGCACACAATCGAGAGTCTTTTGCTCCCTGAACCGGATCTCATGAAGGAATTTATCGGCGAGCCGAGGAACCTCTGGAATCTGATGGACCCGAGCCGGCCGGTGATGAGCGGCGTCGTACAAAACCAAGACAGCTACATGAAGGGAAAGATTGCGCAGCGGACATTCTACGATCGTCTGCCGGAAATTATCGATCGCGTGATGGCGGGCTTCACCGAGCTTACCGGCCGTCGCTATGGACTTATCGACGGGCACCGCCTCGATGACGCCGACTACGCGCTGGTCGGTATGGGAAGCATGCTGGAGACTGCCGCGGCAACGGCGGATTTTCTCCGGGAGCGCGATGGAATCAAGCTCGGCACGCTGCACGTCAGCTGCTTCCGGCCGTTTCCCGGGCCGCAGATCGTAGCGGCGCTCAAACATCTGAAGGCGATCGCCGTCATCGAGCGGCTCGATAATCCGACGGCGCAATCGAATCCGCTGGCGGCGGAGATCAAAGCTGCGTTCGCCGACGCGCTCTCAGGCGCGCCGGGTTATCCGAAGATCGACCGCGCCCCGGCGGTTTACTCCGGCTCTGCCGGTCTCGGCGGCCGCGATGTCAGACCGGCCGACTTTATCGCCGTCGCAAGACACATCGCGAGCGGCGCGAAGCGGCGCTTCTTTGTCCTCGGCATCAAGCATGACCTGGCTCTGCTTCCTGAAGGCGAAGCGGATGTCCGGCCCGATGGCGCCTTCTCGATGCGCGGTCACTCGATCGGCGGCTACGGCTCGGTTACGACCAACCGCATCATCGCCGCGGTCGTCGGCAATCTCTCGGGTTTACGCGTCCAGGCCTATCCGCTTTACGGATCGGAAAAAAAAGGGCTGCCGACGACCTATTATCTGACCGTCGCGGACCAACCGATTCTCGTTCACGCGGAGATGAGCGCGGCGGATTTTGTTCCGTTGAACAACACCGATGCGTTTCGCATCGGCGATCCCGTCGCCGGCGTCCGGTCCGGCGGCGCGATTTTCCTGCAGCACGCGAGCCGCGACCCGAGACAGGTGTGGGCGGCTATCCCCAAGGAGGCTCAGGAAACGATCCGGCGAAAGGAGATACGCGTCCTTGCGCTCGACGCAGTCAAGATCGCGCAAGAGGTCGCGACCAAGCCCGAGCTGGCGCAGCGCATGCAAGGCATCGTCCTGCTCGGAGTATTTCTCCGCGTCGCGCCGTTCCTCGCGCGCTTGAAGCTGAGTGAGGCCGAGACTTCCGCCGCCGTCGAAAAGGCGCTGAGGAAATTCTTCGCCAAGCAGAGCGAAGCGGTCATTCAAGACAACCTGAAAGCGGTCCGCCGCGGCGGCGAAGAGGTTTTCGAAATCCCGCGGGAAATTATCGAGACGGAGAGTAACAGCAATGGCAATTCGAATTGACGGTGTTTCAGGCGAACCGTTTACGGTCGATGATTCGACCGTCGCGTCGCCTTTTGGTGATCTCGATAGCTTCGCCGAGGATTTTAGCCGCGATATCGTCGGCGCCTATCAGCGCGGGCAAGCCTCGGCGGCGCTTCCCGCGGACGCAGCCCTCGCCCGCAGCTTGATCCCGCCGGGGACGGCCGCGCTGCGCGATTTCAGCTACATCGCGCCTGACATTCCCGTATTCAATTCAGATCGCTGCGTCGGCTGCATGGCGTGCGTGACGGAATGTCCCGACACGGCCATCCTGGCCAAGGCCATCCCCGCGACTCGCGTCGCCGACGGGTTAAGCGCGATCCGCGACAAGGAAGAGCGCTTCCGTGTCGCCGCGCACTGGACCGTGACGCGGAAGTATCACGAGCTGCCGCTGAAGCAGGGTCGCGAGAGCGCGCTGTTCGGCTTGTTTATCGATCCGACCAAATGCAAGGGCTGCGGCGAATGCGTCGCGGTTTGCGATGCGCTCGATTTTCACGCGCTTGAGATGGTCAAAAAAGACGATGCCACGCTGCCGCGTTATCAAAAGGCCTTCGATTTTTTTACCAATATCGGACCCACGCCCAAAGAATACATCAACGAGCGGGCGCTCGCCGATTTCATGCTCGACGAAACGGCGGCGCGGCTTTACACCGGCGGCTCGGGCTCCTGCATGGGCTGCGGCGAAGGCACGGCGATCCGCATGATGCTGGCTGCCGGCGGGTTCGTTTACGGCGCGGAAAAGCTCGCCATCGTGGCGGCGACCGGATGCAACACCGTCTGCGCCTCGACTTATCCGTACAATCCGTATCGTGTGCCATGGACGAACTCGCTGTTCGAAAACGCGCCCGCGGTGGCGATGGGCGTGCGCGCGCGGTGGGATCAACTGGGCTGGGCGGACAAACGGCTGTGGGTCATCGGCGGCGACGGCGCGATGTACGACATCGGCTTTCAGAGCCTCAGCCGCCTGTTGGCGAGCGGCATGGACATCAAGGTCCTCGTCCTCGATACGCAAGTCTACTCGAATACCGGCGGGCAAGCCTCGACGAGCACGTTTTTGGGTCAGGAAGCGAAGATGGCGAGCTTCGGTAAGTCGCTTCAGGGTAAGCGCGAGCACCGAAAGGAATTCGCCCAAATCTGCATGATGCATCCCGACGTTTACGTCGCCCAGACGACGCCGGCGCATATCAATCACTTTTACAAAGCCGTGCTCGAGGCGAATGAATTTCCCGGTCCGGCGGTTATCAATGTCTACGCCACGTGCCAGCCTGAGCACGGCGTTGCCGATGATCTAGGGGCGAGCCATGCGAAGCTCGCCGTGGAATCGCGCGCCTTTCCGCTTTTTATCTACGATCCGCGCAAGGGCGAAAAGATCAGCGAGCGCCTTAGCCTCGTCGGCAATCCTGCTCAGAAAGAGGATTGGTGGACGCCTCCGAACGCCGGCCAGCCGCTCACGTTCGTCGATTTCGCCCAACGCCAGGGACGCTTCGCGAAACATTTTGACGCCGACGGGCGGCCGTCGGAAATGGTGAAGCGCGCGCAGGCCGATCGCGTGGAGAACTGGCGCCGCTTGCAGGAGCTCGCGGGTATCCGATGAGGAAATACCGATGACCGCCGCCGAATTCATCAACCGCTTTGTTCTTGCCCGCTCGGCCTATCGGCGCCGCGATACCGAGGCGGCCGAAGCGGCGCATGCGCATCACCATCTCGAACTATCGCTCTATGAGACCGGGCGGCACGGCCAGCATTTGGCCGACGCGGTGCTCGGGGCGACCGACGGCGTCGTCACAACCTTCGCAGTCGTCGCCGGCGCAGCGGGCGCGCACCTCTCCTCGGGTGTCGTCCTCATCATGGGCTTTGCCAATCTTTTAGCCGACGGCCTGTCCATGGCGATCGGCAATTATCTCGGCGCTCGTTCGCAGCGCGATTTCTGGCGCGAGGAACGCGAACGGGAAATCTGGGAGATCGAGCAAATTCCCGAGGCGGAGCGTGAAGAGATCCGCCGGCACTACCGCCGCAAAGGCTTCGAAGGGGATTTTCTCGAACACGCGGTCGGCCTCATCACGTCCGATAAAGAGCGCTGGCTCGATGAAATGATGCGCGAAGAGCTCGGCATCCGCGAAGAAAAGACCGCGCCGGGCATGAGCGGTATCGTCACGTTCGCGGCATTTTCGCTGGTCGGCCTTCTGCCTCTGATCTCTTACACGATTGCGTTCTTCTATGCCGATTTTCTGAGGAGCGCGTTTACAGTGTCGATTGCTCTTACGGCCGGCGCGTTGTTCGCCGTCGGCGCGGCGCGCTGCTTCATTACGCGCCGTACCTGGTGGCGGAGCGGCTTCGAAATCCTCGCATTGGGCGGCGCCGCCGCTCTGTGCGCGTACGCCGTCGGCTATTTTTTGCAGGCTTTGGTTGGCTGAAAAGGAGAGCTCTATGACCGTCGAAACGACTGCGGCAACGCCGCTCAGCTTAAGAGAGCATCTTTGGATGGCGCTCGTCGTCGGGTTTTTGCTGCTCGTCTCGATCGCCTGGACACGGCTGGCGGTGAATGCGTCCGAAGGGCCGCAAAAGAGCGACGGTTATGTCCGGCGCGAGAAAAAGCCGGTGCTCTCGCCCGCGCTTTTCGTCGGCCAGACGGCGAAGGCCTACCGCATCGCGCAGGAGATTCCCGATGTTCTCGACCAGCTCTACTGTTATTGCGAATGCGACAGGCACCTCGGGCATAAGAGCCTGCTCTCGTGTTTCACCGATGATCACGGCGCCGGCTGAGTGAACATCTGCCAAGGAGAGGCGCTGGATGCGTCTCAAATGTTGAAGCAGGGCTACAGCATCAAGCAGATTCGCGCCGAGATCGATAAGAAATACGCCCGGCGCTAAAATAAACGTGAAGAATTTTCTTTTCATTCTTCTTTTTCTTCTTGTCCCCGGGCACGCTTTCGCCCACGGTGAGCACGGCAATGCCGCGCCGCCCACGGGAACGTCGCCGGTAACCGTCGACGGCTATCAAATTGAACTGTTGACGGTTCCTTCGCCGCTCGTCGCCGGCAAAGCGAGCCAAATCGTCGCGAAGGTGCTGCGCAGCGGCACGATGGAGCCCGTGAGCGGCGGCACGGTTTCCATCGGCATCGCCCCGATGGAAGCGGCGGCGGCGATGGATGCGCATAGTGAGCACGCCGGTCATGCCGCAATGAATCACGGTTCGTCTTTGACGCCGGTGCCCGAGGTCACATGGGCGGGCAGCTATACGCTCGAGCAGACGCCGGTGCAGCCGGGCTCCCATATGGTCCGCGTTGCGCTGGCGGAGCTCAACGGCAGAGCTTTCGCATCGCCGATCGTTATCGATTTTCATATCGACGTCGGCTCCGCCAACGCAATTTCGCCCGCGCTTCTCATAGCCGCGCTATCGGCATTGGTCGTCGCTTTCGTCGGCGTCGGGCGCGCCGCGGCGCGCGCGCGCGCGCCGATCGAGGCCGAGGGTTCGCTCGATTTGCTGCGCCTTCAATGGCTCGATCGCTTCGTCCGCTGGAGAGGATTCCAGCCGGTTTTTCAACTCCCCGTTTTAGCGCTGACGATTCTGCTCGCGTATCTGGGCTTCGCCGACATCCAGGACGGCGCGAAAAATCTCGCGACGAGACTCACCTGGATCGTCTGGTGGCCGAGCATCATCTTTACTTTTATTCTCGTCGGCCGCTTCTGGTGCGTGATGTGTCCGTTCGGCGCACTCAACGAATGGGCGGCGAAATTGGGCAAGCCCGGGCGCATGTTTCCCAAACCGCTGCGCAATCTTTGGGTTGCGACTTTTCTCTTTGTCCTTCTCACTTGGTTCGACGAGCAGCTCGGCATCATCCGCTCGCCGTATATGACGGCTTCTCTCATCGTCCTGCTCTCGTCGGCCGCGATCGTCACCGGACTTTTTTATCAGCGCCGGACTTTTTGCCGATATCTATGCCCGATCACCGGCTTGCAGGGCCTTTACTCGATGATCTCCCCCGTCGAGCTGCGCTCAAAAAATCGCAGCGCGTGCCAGACCGAGTGCCATCAGGAATGCTATCGCGGCAACGACCGCGGCGACGGCTGCCCGATGTTCGAGTTCCCGATGATGATGGAGCAGAATACGTTCTGTAACTTCTGCTTCGAATGCGTGAAAAGCTGTCCGCCGGGAAATCTAGCGCTTAAAACGCGCGCGTTTGGACGCGAGCTGTGGAGCGCGGGCGTCCGCAAGCTCGACGAAGCGTATCTCGCCGTCGCGCTGGTCGGCATCACCAGCATCGTCAGCGCGCAGATGCTCGGGCCGTGGAACGACTGGATATCGCGCCTGGCGCGTTATCTGCCGATCGACATCCGTGTTTTGATGCGGCCCGTGACATATCTCGCGATGACCGAATCGGCCGTGTTCTTCCTGCTATCGCTCGCCTTTGCCCCCTTGCTGGTACTTTTCGCCGCCTGGTTGGCGGTCAAGTCGTCAGGTGAAACGGCGCGAAGCGTCAAGGAGACGTTTGTCATGTTGGCGGGCATGTTTATTCCCGTCGGCCTCGCGATGCATCTCGCGCACAACGCGTCCCATCTTCTGGCCGAGGGAGCCGGGGTTATTCCGGCCTTGCAGCGCGTCTTGAACCGCTACACTCCGTTCGATTTCGGCACGCCCAATTGGCAGAGCAGCCCGCTGGCGTCCGCCGAAGCGATCCACTGGCTGCAGATGCTGCTCATCGTTGCCGGGCTCGGTCTCTCGTTGGCCGCCTACGAGCATCTTTCGATCGCATGGCAGGGAAAGCGGCCGCAAGGGGCGCGGGCGCTCATTCCGTTCGCGGCAGTGGCCCTCATCTTCACGATCATCAATTTGCTCCTCCTCAATCAGCCGATGGCCATGCGCCACGGCATGTAAAACTCCCGCGCACTACGGAGGTTGTTTCGATGTCCCGAGCAAATTTAAGCAGGCGCGACTTTCTCCGCCAGACCGCCGCTCTCGCCGCGGCATCGGGCGTATCGCCGAGTGTTTTTTTCGCCAAGGAGGCCGACGCCGAAGAAGCGGTCGTCGATGCCTGGCAAAAAGCGCCGTGCCGCTTCTGCGGCACGGGCTGCGGCGTTCTAGCCGGAATACGCAAAGGCAAGATCGTCGCCGTGCGAGGCGATCCCGAGGCGCCGGTCAACCGCGGGCTTCTCTGTATCAAAGGTTACAGTCTGCCGAAGATCCTCTACGGCTCCGACCGCTATACGACGCCGCTGCTGCGCCAAGGCGATGAGTTTGTCCCGATCACCTGGGAAAGCGCGCTCGATCTCATGGCCGCCAAGTTCAAGCAGGCGATCGAAAAATCCGGACCGGAATCGGTCGGCGCTTACTTCTCGGGGCAATCGACGATTTTCGAGGGCTACGCGATCAATAAGCTGATGAAGGGCGGCATCGGTTCGAACAACATCGAGGGCAATCCGCGGCTCTGCATGGCTTCGGCCGTCACCGGATTCTACTCGACGTTCAATATGGACGAGCCGATGGGCTGCTACGACGATTTCGAGCTCACCGACACCTTTTTTCTCTGGGGCTCGAACATGGCGGAAATGCATCCTATGCTTTACTCGCGCATTGTCGAGCGCAAGCGGCAAGACCCCGCCGTCAAGATCGTGAGCCTCCAGACCTTTACGAACCGCAGTGCGGAAGCTCCGGCCGATATCGTTATGGTCTTCAAGCCGCAGTCCGATCTCGCCATCGCCAACGCCATGGCCCACGTGGTCGTCAAAGAGGGGCTCATCGACGAGAACTTCATCCGCAAGCACGTGAATTTTAAACGCGGTCTCACCAACATCGGCTACGGCGTCGAAGACCGCTTCGAATACGGCGGCGCGGAGCCGAGCTGGAAAACCTTTCGACCCTTCGCCGACAAAGGCGAGCCGGTAAGCTACGACGATTACAAAAAATTTCTCCAGACCTACACGCCGGAATACGCCGAAAAGATCTCGGGCGTGCCGGCGCAGATAATCCGAGAGGCGGCGCTGCTATTCGGCGATCCCAAGCGCAAGGCGGTTTCCCTTTGGACGATGGGGTTCAACCAGCACACCCGCGGCACTTGGATCAATAATTTGCTCTACAACCTGCACCTGCTGACGGGAAAAATCGCCGCGCCGGGAAACAACCCGCTATCGCTCACGGGGCAGCCGTCCGCCTGCGGCACGACGCGCGAGACCGGCGCGCTCGCGCATCTTCTTCCCGGCGGTCATTTCGTCGCCAACGAAGAGCACCGAAAGGAGGCGGCGGAAATCTGGGGTGTCGCGCCGGAGAAGATCTCTCCCAAGCCGGGTTATCATACGATGGAGCTGTTCCGCGCCTTGGACCGCGGCGACGTTAAAGTGCTGTGGATCAACACGACGAATCCATTTCAGACGCTGCCGCGCGCCGGCCGCTACCGACAGGGCGCGCGTAAAGGCGGGGAGCGCTTTTTGATCGTGTCGGAGGTCTACCCGAGCGAGACGTCGCGTTACGCCGATCTCATCCTGCCGTCTGCGATGTGGATCGAGAAGGAAGGCATGTTCGGGAATACCGAGCGCCGCACGCAGCATTGGGCGAAGATGGTCGAGCCGCCCGGCCAGGCGAAAGGCGATCTATGGCAAATCGTCGAGCTGGCGAAGCGCTTGGGTCTGGGGAAACTTTTCGACTACGGCGCGGAGCCGCTGGAGAAATCCTTATTCGAAGAATATCGCAAGTTCGGCTCGGGAAGAGGAAAGGATCTCGCTCCGTACGATGTCTACGCAAAGGTTCGCGGCGGACTTAGGTGGCCGGTGGTCGACGGCAAAGAAACTCGCTGGCGCTATCGCGAAGGTCACGATCCCTACGTCAAGGCCGGCGAGGAGGTGCGCTTTTACGGCCAGCCGGACGGCCGCGCGGTTATTTGGCTGCGGCCCTACGAGGCGCCGGCGGAAGCGCCGGACGGCGATTATCCCTTCTGGCTCAGTACCGGCCGCGTCCTTGAGCATTGGCACACCGGAACGATTACGCGGCGCGTTCCCGAACTCCACGCGGCTTTTCCCTTCGCCCCGGTTTGGATCAATCCCGATGACGCCAAGGCCATGGACGTCAAGACCGGCGACCGCATGCGCATCCAATCCCGCCGCGGCGAGATTGTCGCGCGCGCCGAGCTGGGCGGCAGGAACACGGTGCCGAAAGGCTTCGTTTACGTGCCGTTTTTCGATGAGAGCGTGCTGATCAATTTGGTGACGCTGGACGCTTTCGATCCCATTTCCAAACAGCCGGACTTCAAGAAATGCGCCGTCCGATTAGAGAAAATATAGGTGGGCTCATGACGAAAATCATTTTCCCGATTCTTTTCGTGGCATTTCTCGCCTTATCGACCGCGCAGGACTCTCCCGCAGAAGAGAGTCAGCGGTTGCCGCGCTCTTATCCTGGAGCGCCGCCTCTGATTCCGCACGATGTGGAGGCGCGAAAGGGACTTTGTCTCACCTGTCATGAAACCGGAGTGGCTGAGGCGCCGATCGTTCCGCATCCGACGCGTGATCCGGTATGCCTGGAGTGCCATGTCGGCCAAGACCGTACGGCGAAAGAGTTCCGTAGCTCCACTCAGCCGGCTAAGCAGTAAAGAGGAGCACGTCGTCTGACTACCGCGACGGGCTATTCAACACGGAGAGCAGCGTTGGCTTACGCAGGGTGCTTCAGTTAATCAAGCCGCTGCAACAGCCGGCTTCAGCTGCGGCTGTGGTCGGATAGACAGAACGGGGCAGGATGATTTCCGCACGACGTTTTCCGTGACGCTTCCCGTGAGCATGTGCGATAGCCCTGTCCTGCCATGCGTTGAGATGACAATGAGATCGACATTCTCCTGGGCGACCTTCTCTACGATATTTTCGTCTGGATTGCCTACTTCAACGATAGCTTCCAACCCTTCCACCGGCAGCAAATCGCTACAGTGCGCTTCGATGAAGCTCGCGAGCAGCTGACGATGCTTCTTCAACAGCTTTTCAAGCAGAATCGGCTTGACGTGCAAGAGCTGGAAGCGGACAAATTCGTCAAGGCAAAGCACGTGATAGACGATGACCTTGCAGCCGGACTCTTTGGCCATCTCAAGCGCCGTACGCAAGCCGACAAGCGAAAGCTCCGATAAATCCGTCGGCGCCAGAATCTTTCCAATTTTTTTCATCGTCCGATCCTCTCGGTTAGTGGGAGTTTTCTATTTTTTGCTTCAGCACAAAGCATGCCACCCATAACGAGTAAATCTCCAGGAAAAAGCCTGTCTCTACATGGCTTTTTCCACTTTTTAAGAGAATGGCGCTTAAAATTCGCATTGAAGCGAAAAATTCCCTCGCCCTCTTCAGTAAGTTGTGCTATTTTTCCACGGCATAAAGCTTGCTGTGTGGTTTCGGCGCATGAGGAATCGGCTCATAATTACGTCCGCTTTTTCCTTCCTCATCACCTCCTTTATTTTTTCAGCGGCTCTGTCTTTCGCCTACGATGAGATCGCAGTTGCCAACGGCGGTGCGATCAAAGGCACGGTCCGGTTTACCGGCGGTCTGCCGAAGCTCGCCCCCCCCGTCGTGACGAAGTTCAAAGAGGTCTGCCAGGGCGTTCCGAATGAAAGCCTGGTCAGCGGTCCGGGACAGGGAATCCGCTATGCCGTCGTCACGCTTGAAGGCGTCGCCAAAGGACGTCCCATCGAGCGCGAAGTCGTCCATGAAATCGACAACGTAAAATGTCGCTTCGCGCCCCATGTGATCGTCGCGGAGGTGGGGCAGTTTATCGTCTTCAAGAACAGCGATCCGATACTCCATACGGCGCACGCTTTATTCCAGGGCGATCAGCCGCAATTCAACGTCGGCCTCTATCCTGGACGCGTCAGCCGCAAGCCGCTGACGATGCCGGGAATCGTAAAGATCATTTGCGAAGTCCATTCATGGATGAGCGCCTACGTCGGGGTCACCGATCACCCGTATCACGCCGTCACGGACGCCTACGGTGAATATTTAATCCAAGATGTGCCGCCGGGCGTCTACCGGCTGAAACTATGGCATGAGACTTTGGGCGTCCAGGAGAAAGATATCGAAGTGAAAGCGGCTACGACTGCGCAGGTCGACTTCAGCATGTCGCAAAAATCGGGAGAAAAGAAATGATCCGGCCGTGGCTGATCATATCGGTTTTGCTCGCTCTGGATTTTTCATCTGCGCTGGCGGCAGAGCCGGCAAACGGCGTCATTAAGGGATCCATCACCATCGGCGGCCGGCCGACCGCCGATGCCGTCGTTTCCTTGGAGGGGTTCTCGCCGAAGGCTGTAAAGCCGCAATCAGCCGCCAGCAAAACGAAAGCCGTCATCGATCAAAAAGATCTCAAATTTAATCCGCGCGTGCTGGCCGTGATGGTGGGCAAGACCGTGGATTTTCCGAATCACGACAAGACTTTCCACAACGTCTTTTCGACCTCAGAGGCGAAAAAATTCGATCTCGGTCTCTATCCGTCGGGCCAAAGCCGCAGCGTCAATTTCGACAAGCCGGGCGTCGTCAAAATCTTGTGTAATGTCCATCCAAACATGGAGGCCTACGTTGTCGTCAAGGCGCACCCGTACTTCAGCGTTCCCGACGACCGCGGCAATTATTCCATCAAGGGTGCGCCGATGGGTAAATATCGCGTCGAGGTGTGGCATCCACAATTCGGCGTCAAAAGCGTTCCCGTGGAGCTGGTGCGAGACGGCGAAGTCCTCGCGATCAATTTGGATTTAAAGGACAAATAGCTCATTCGAGTCTTGTTTTTGAAAATTACCGGTATTATACCTGAGCGCGAATTTTCAGTCGTCGGTTTGCGGTAATTCCGAGGCCGCGGCGATGCGGCCGGTTAGAGAAAGCGAACGGGGGGTTACATGATCCAACGACCTCTGAAGGATTTCGTTTTCCGCTGTCTTGTAAAATTTTCCGCAGCGGCTGTTTTCTTCATTCTAACCGCAGCCGCCTGGTCTGCGGACGCACCTCCACCCGAGCCTACCTACGTCGGCAGCGACGTCTGCAAGGCCTGTCACGCGCCTCAATTCGAGCAGTTCTCGCAGACGCAGATGGGCAAAATATTTTTATTCAACGCCCGCACGCTGCGCGAGAAACAAGCCTGCGAATCTTGCCACGGACCCGGCAGCAATCACGTCGCCGCCGGCGGCGGCCGGGGCGTCGGCGGGCTGATCTCGTTTCGTAAAGACGCCGAGCCGGGAAAAGTGCAAAACGGCGCCTGTCTCCAATGCCATGAGAAGGGCATGCATACGTATTGGGAGGCGAGCCCGCATGCGAGCCGCGGGCTCACCTGCACGAACTGCCACACCGTCATGCACAAGACGACCGACCGCTACCAGCTCGCGAAGGTCGACGACAAGACCCCGTTTTTCTGGAAGCGCGCCGATATCGAGGTCTGCGGGCAATGCCATCTGCAGAGAAAAGCGCAGCTCATGCGCTCCTCACACATGCCGATGCGCGAAGGAAAGATCGGCTGCAGCGACTGCCACAATCCCCATGGAACGCCGAATCCGTCCCAGCTGAAACAGGCAAGTGTCAATGAGAACTGTTACACGTGCCACACCGAGCGGCGCGGGCCCTTCCTATGGGAGCATCCGCCGGTCATCGAGAACTGCACGAATTGCCATGAGCCGCATGGTTCGGTCAACGACCGGCTGCTAAAGGTCACAGACCCGCGTCTCTGCACGCAGTGCCACCAGACGGCATTTCACCCCTCGACGCCGCGCGGGAAGAATTCGGCCTTTTTCTTCAACCGCAGCTGTACGAATTGTCATAGTCAGGTCCACGGCTCGAATCATCCAGCTGGGATATTCTTCCAGAGATAAGGAGGTCGGAACATGAAAACCATCAAGCGGTCCCGCGCGATTATTACCGGCTTGGCGACGTCGGTGGTTCTGGCCTTCAGCGGTCTCGCCGCGGCGGAGGTCGAATTCGCCGATCTGGTCGCCAGCGGCAGCGCAGAGATCGGTGGCGTCCCCGGCACGAGAACCGGCGGCAATGAGGGGAAATCGAAGTTCGAGGAATATCGTGAGACCGGCCTCGGCGGCTGGATCGTTCCCGAGCTGCAGTTGTTCCTCGGCGGCAAGAAAAACGACTTCTTCGTCAGCTTCGATTCCACCAAGCCGGGTTTCAGGGATCAAAATTATCGCCTCCGCTTCGGCCTCTACGGCCTCCTCGACATCGAGGCGGAATGGGATCAGATCCCGCATCTCTTCGACGAGGGGATCTCCCGCACGCCCTTCCGCCGCGACGGCGGCACGTTCCATCTGGACGGCAAACCGACCACCAACATTTCAACTTCGGCTCACTGTGATGCGCAGCCGGCGACGAATTTTTGCCATTTTCTCGATAAGGGAAATACGCACCCCGTCGATTTGGGGCTGCTCTACGGCATCGGCCGTTTTAAAATCAAATACACGCCCCTTCCGGGCTGGACATTAAACGCCGGTTACTGGTCGCAGCACGTCGGCGGCGACCGCGCGTTCGGAACGATATTCGGCACGCCCGGGAACTTTTCCGTGGTCGAGCTCCCCGAGCCGATCGACTATCAGATGCACAACGTCGAGCTCGGCGGGGAATACGCGGCAGACTGGTGGTCGGTGGGGCTTAGGTATCAGGGCTCGTTCTTCCACAACAACATCAGCACGCTGATTTGGGACAATCCGCTGAACCTCACCGGCGTCGGCGGCGGCTGCTCCGACTCGGCGACCTTCAGCAATGCCACCAACGGAGTGGACGCCAACCGCGGCCCGTGCCGTGGGCGGCTCGACCTCTATCCCAGCAACCAGGCGCATACGTTCACGCTCACGGGCGCGGCGACTTTACCCTGGAAGACGCGTTTCATGGGAACCGCCTCCTACGGCTGGCGGCTCCAGGACGACAAGTTTCTTCCCTTCACGATCAATAGCGCGATCACCCAGCCGGCCATGTCCGCGCACAGCCTCGACGGGGACGTCCGGCCGACGATGATCAACGCCACGGTCGTCAACAACGCGATCGATCATCTGAACCTTAAGGCCTACTATCGCTATTTCGATCTGGACAATCAGAGCCGCAGGGTCTCTTTCCCCGACGGCATCGTCATCAACGATCAGGCGGGCACCGCGGTAAGCCCCAATTGCCCGCCCGCCGGCGCGAGCTGCGGGGACGCCGAGAGAACCAACCGCTACGCCTATTCCAAGCAGAACATCGGCTTCGACGCCGGATATGACTTGACCCGCTGGCTGACGGTTAAACTCGGAACAGGCTGGGAGAAGATGCATCGGGAATTCCGCGAGGTCAGAAACAGCGATGAATACGGCGTCGGCCCGACGGTCGACGTCAAGCCGTTATCGTCGCTTCTGCTCCGCGCGAGCTACCGCCATTCGTGGCGCAACCCCTCTCATTATAATCTCGACGAGGAGAACATCGCCAAGAAGTTCGACGAGGCGCGACGGAACCGCGACCGCGCGAGTCTCTTCGCGCAATATACACCGTGGGAGATTTTAAACCTCTACGCCGGATTCGAGTTTACCAAGGACGATTATCCCGACAGCCGCCTGGGCACTCAATTCGATTTCAATTATTCGCCCTCGGCGGGCTTTGCGCTAATGCCGTACAAATGGCTCAAGTTTTTCGGCGATTACAATTGGGACCGCTACGACTGGCAGCTCGATGCGATACAACGAAGCGCGGCTTTGGAGACTCCCGACGCCGTGAATTGTCCGAAGAGCGGACCGACCCGCTGCTGGACGAGCCGCGGCCTGGACCGAGTCCACACGTTGTCGTTCGGCAGCGACGTGACTCTGATTGAAAACGTCCTCGGCTTCCGCATCCAGTACGGCTATTCGTTCGGCACCAGCCGAGTGAACGCCTCGGGCGCCACCTGCGGCGGCTGCACCCGGGCGACGAACTATCCGACGATTAACAATAGCTGGCAAGAGCTGCTCGCCCGTTTTGAATATCAGGTCATGAAGAACGTCGGTTTAAGGGTGGGCTACTACTTCAACCGTGCCCGCGACAACGACCACGGCGTCGATATCATGAAACCGTGGATGGGCGATGTCGACCCCAGCGCGAGTGTGCAGCATTCTGTGTTTCTCGGCGACCGCATCAAAGGTCCGTTCACGGCGCACGTCGGCTTCGTCGCTTTGAAATTCAGTTTCTAGTCAAGAGAGGAAGATAAAATCATGCAATGGATCATCTTGATTGGTGCGTTAGTGATTTTCTCATTTTCCTCTCCGGCCAGCACATGGGCGCAGTCAAAAGGGGATGCCAACGCTGGAAAAGCAAAATACGAATCTCTATGCGCGGGCTGTCACGGGAAAACAGGTAAGGGCGACGGCCCGGCGGCGGCGAGCTTGAACCCCAAGCCGCAGGATCATACCGATGGCAAAGTCATGAATGCTCTCAGCGATCAATACCTGACGGACATTGTCAAGAACGGCGGCGCATCGGTTAAAAAATCGCCGCTGATGCCCGCGTGGGGCAAGACGTTGAAGGACCAAGAAGTAGCGGATGTAATCGCCTATATAAGAAGCTTGGCCAATCCTCCCTACAAGTCGGGGAAATAAGGACGCTCTATTCCCTGTCGGCCTGGAACGTTTTCATTCGGCGGCGAATCGACATCGGCGGCAGCCGCTTGTAATCATCGATCGGCATATTAAAATTACATAGCAGATTCACAGGAGGAATCATCATGAAAATCTTCGTAGCCATGCTTGGTTTTTTCCTCGCTGCAGCGCTGTCCGGCGTTGGCTGGGCCGCCGATGCCGGCAAGGCTGTGTATGACAAACAGTGCGCCTCGTGCCATGGACCCGACGGCAAGGGGAATCCATCGATGGCGAAGGTTTTTGGCGAGAAGCAACTCAACATCGCCACAAAGGAAGTCGCGGATAAGAAAGACGACGAGCTCGTCAAGGTGATTACCGAAGGTAAAGGCAAAATGCCGGCCGCGGGCAAGTCGCTGAACGCCGCAGATCAAAAAGCCGTCGTAAGCCACGTAAAGTCTCTCGGGAAGTAGGCGGCAGCAGGGGAACAACACGGCCTTGATGATAAAAATCATCGCTGCCGCTGCTGTTCTCCTCTGCTTGGCCAGCGCGGCGTTCGCTCAATCGCTCTTCACTTCGGAGCAGGATCCGACCGCCGGCGCTCGCGTCTTCGGTGCTAAGGGATGCTCGAATTGCCATAGCATCGAAGGGCTCGGCGGCAAAATCGGCCCCGATCTCGCGCGCACCCAGCAAGGCCGCTCGTTTTACGATCTCGCCGCCGCCATGTGGAACCATCTTCCAGGCATGGCGGACAAGATGCGGGAGTTGAAGATCCAGCGGCCGCTTCTCAGCGCCGAAGATGCGGCCAACCTGATCGCGTTCCTTTTTACGCTCCAGTATTTTGACCGTCCTGGAAATGTCGATGCAGGCAAACGTCTCTTCGCGGAAAAAAAATGCGTTGTTTGCCATCAACTGAACGGCACCGGCGGCGTCGTCGGCCCGAATCTCGACGGGCTTAAAGATTATGGCTCGCCGCTCTTCATCGCCGCTGCTATGTGGAATCACGGACCATCGATGGCCGCGGTTATGCGTGAAAAGAGGATTGCACGGCCGTCGTTCAGGGGTTCGGAACTGACCGATCTCATCACATATATAAAATCGGCGGCGACGGCGAAAAGCGAGTCGCCGGTGACTGTTTTGACCGGCTCTCCCGAACGCGGCCGGCGACTTTTCGCCGATAAGCACTGTCTCGAGTGCCATAGTGTCGCGAGTCAGGGAGGAAAAATCGGGCCGGATCTGGCGGATAAAGCGCTCCACCGAAGCATTCTCGATTTCGCAGCGGCGATGTGGAACAAAGCGCCGGCGATGCTCGCGGCGATGAAGACCCGCAAAGTCGCTGCTCCGAGACTAGAACCCGAAGAGATGGCCGACATCGTCGCCTATCTTTACTCCGTCCAGTACTTTGCGCGCCCGGGCAACGCGAAAAGGGGGCGCGAGATTGCCTCCCAAAAAGGATGCTTTAGCTGCCATGGCGTAGCTGGCGTCGGGGATAAGTCCGCGCCGAGTTTTTCGCAGATCAAGGACATCGACTCGCCGGCGACCGTGATCGCGGCGATGTGGAATCATTCGTTTCTCACGGATCGACCGTTGCAGGGTCAAAAAACGCTTTGGCCGCAGTTTCGTGCCGACGAGATGGCGGATTTGGCGGCCTATTTGCAAACGAGTGGCCGGGGGCCGACATGAGCGCTTTGCGCGCATACGGAGTGTTTTTGTGTTTCGTTTTCCTGGGGCTCGCTGCCTTGTCGTCGGCGGCCGAACCGGAGAGTTGCGTCGCCTGCCATCAAGCGATCGGCGTACCCAAGCTCACCCAGCCGGTCAAAGATTTTCCCCAGGACATCCACGCAGTCAAGGGGTTTGGCTGTGTCGCCTGTCACGGCGGCGACGCCAAAGACCCCGGCATGACGGCCATGGACAAGACCAAAGGCTTCATCGGCGCGCCGACGCGAAAAGATCTTCCACAGGTGTGCGGACATTGTCATTCCGATGCGCGTTTCATGCGGCAATACAATCCATCCCTGCGCGTCGATCAGGTTGCGGAGTATTACACCTCGGTCCACGGCCAGCGGCTCGCGCGCAACGGCGACGAAAAGGTCGCGGTTTGCACGAGCTGTCACCCGGCGCACTCGATCCGTCCGCCGTCGGACCCGCGCTCCTCGGTCCATCCGCTGAAGGTCGCCGACACGTGCGGCCGGTGTCACGCCGATGCGAAGTACATGGAGAGCTACAAGATCCCGACCGACCAGCTGCCCAAATATAAAAAGAGCGTGCACTGGCGGATGATGTCGGCCGGCGGCGATCTCTCCGCGCCCACGTGCAACGATTGCCACGGCAATCACGGCGCCGCGCCGCCGGGAGTCTCTTGGGTCGGGAATGTCTGCGGCCAGTGCCACGCGCAAAACGAAGAGCTGTTCAGCAAAAGCGTTCACTCCAAAGCATTCGTCAAAATGGGCATTCCCGGCTGCGCCACCTGTCATTCAAACCACGAGATCGTCCCGCCGAGCGACGCGATGCTCGCGGTCGGCGAGGGCGGCGCCTGCGCGGGTTGTCACACCGCCGAAGACAACGGCGGCAAGACCGCTCTGGAGATGCATCGGCAGATCGATGCGCTGAGAAACGCCTACGACAAGGCGCATGCCGCTCTGGCGAAGGCTGAGTCTGCCGGCATGGAAGTCAGCCAGCCGCAGTTTGAACTGAACGGCGCCAAGACCGCGCTCGTCAAGTCGCGCGCGGCAGTGCATGCGTTCAACATCGACGCAGTCAAAAAAGAAGCCGCGCCCGGCATCGATATCAGCGGAAAAGTCTATGCCAGGGGCGTCAAAGCGCTCGATGAATTGCAATTCCGCCGCAAGGGGCTCGCGGTCTCCGCGCTGATCATCGCCGGGTTGATCGTCGGCCTGGTCTTGAAAATACGAGAGATGGAGAAGCCGAAGTGAGAGATTCCAACGCCTCAGGAGATAACATGTCCGACGGAACACTCGATCCGCGAATCGACCGGAGAAACTTCTTAAACTGGTTTCTAGGTACGACGGCAGGCGCTTTTCTCGTCGCGGTTCTGTACCCGCTGAGCCGCTACCTTATCCCTCCAAAGGTCGAGGAGTCGACCGCCAAGAATGTTACACTTTCGATCAAACCCGGCGACGTCAAAGTCAACAGCGGCGAGATTTTCCGCTTCGGCAACCAGCCGGCGATTTTGGTTCGGACCCCCGCCAACGAGCTCAAAGCGTTCTCGGCGGTCTGCACGCATCTGTCCTGTATCGTTCAATACCGATCGGACCTGAGCCATATCTGGTGCGCGTGCCACAACGGCCACTATGATCTCAACGGTAAAAATATCATCGGCCCGCCGCCCAAGCCGCTCGAAGCATACACCGTCAACGTCAAGGGCGACCAGATCGTTGTGAGCAAGACGGCGTGACGCTTATGGAACCGACGACGGAAAAGCACGGCAAGCTCTGGAACTGGTTCGACGCGCGCGTCGGACTGAAAGATTTGGACAAGCTTGCCAAAAAAAAGCAGGTACCGCTGCACAGGCACAGTTCGTGGTACTACTTCGGCGGCATGACGCTGTTTCTCTTCACGGTTCAGGTGATCACGGGCATCTTGCTGCTACTGTACTATCGGCCGAGCTCAGGCGAGGCCTACGAATCGGTGCAATTTCTCATGACGGAAGTCGAGTTCGGCTGGCTCGTCCGGTCGATTCACGCGTGGTCCGCCAATCTGATGATCTTTACGCTGTTCGTCCATCTGTTCAGCACGCTGATGCTCAAGGCGTACCGCCAACCGCGGGAGCTGACCTGGCTTTCCGGCATGGGCTTGATGGCTCTGACATTGACGTTCGGTTTTACCGGTTACCTGCTCCCGTGGAACAAGCTCGCGTTCTTCGCCACCAGCGTCGGGACGGAAATCCCCGGGGTTCTGCCGGTCGTGGGCGCGTTTCTCCGCAGACTGCTTCGCGGCGGCGATGAGGTAACGGGCGCCACGCTGACGCGGTTTTACGGCATCCACGTCGCCGTCCTTCCTGCGCTCGTTTCCTCGCTGATCGGCGTCCATCTCTTTTTGGTGCAAAAGCATGGCATGAGCGTTCCTCCGAGCGTCGCCGGGCAGGCGAGCCCGCCGCGAACGATGCCGTTCTTTCCCAACTTTTTCCTGCGTGACGCGGTCGGCTGGCTCTGCGCGCTGGCGGTGCTTGCGACGCTGGCGGCGTTCTATCCGGCGGAGCTCGGCGAGAAGGCCGACCCGTTTCAGCCGGCGCCGATCGGTATCAAGCCTGAATGGTATTTCATGTTCATGTTCCAGACGTTGAAGCTGCTGCCGAGCTACATCCTCGGCATCGAAGGCGAGCTCGTGGGTATTCTCGCATTCGGCGCAGGGGGGCTGTTTCTCGCGCTGATTCCGTTCCTCGATCGTGCATCGGCACGCGGCGAGCGCAGCCAGCTTTTTGTCTGGATCGGCAGCGCGATCATTCTTTACATGCTGGTTTTAACTTATCTGGGATACACGATGAGCGCGACAAAGTAGCTTGTACGTATCGTTGAACGCAGGACAAGATGAAAACGGCCGAGTCCATTTCAATCATCGTCGTCTTCTTCGGTGCGGTTTTTCTCATCTCCTCGATTTCTTTCGCTCAGACTATCGCGTTTCCGAAAGATTGTGTCAGTTGCCACGGTTCCGAAGCGAAATATCCGGTACGCGGCGTGCGCAGCCAGTATCTGACTTCCGGCCATCGAACCATCGGCAACGCCTCGTACGCCAACGCCGACGATTGTCAGGGTTGTCATACGAACGAAGGATTTATCGACAGGGCGAAGACCGGGAAGGTCGATACCAAGAAATACGTACGCTATCCATCGGAAATCGGCTGCTTCACCTGCCACGCTCCGCACGACAGAGGCGACTTCTCGTTGCGTAAGACGACGGCTGTCACGCTCGCCAACGGCACCACCTACGACCGAGGCAAAAGCAATTTATGCGCGAGTTGCCATCAAGCCCGGCGCACAGCCAAAGAAGAAGTGAAGGCGCGAGTCATCCCGAGCGACAGCTGGGGCGCTCACCATGGGCCGCAAGCGGATATGCTTCTCGGCACGAATGCGTATGAGTACTCGGGAAAGAAATATTCCAAATCACCACACGCGGTTTTATCCAACGCCGACTGTATCACCTGCCACATGGCCCTCCCGAACGGACGCTATTCGCTCGCCCCTTCGATCGGCGGGCACAGCTTTAATGTCGCAGGCGAGGTGCACGAACGGCCGACGGTCAACGCGGCGGGATGCCTGTCGTCAGGCTGCCATACGGAGATGAAACAGATCGAAGGAAAACCCTTCTTCGATCGCAAGGCAGCGGCGGATTACGATGGCAACGGCAAAATCGAAAGCATCCAAGAAGAAGTGCAAGGGCTCCTTAACAAGCTCATCAACGAGCAAGGCACCGGCCTTTTGCAGACGATGAAAAATCCTCCCTACGACGCAAAAGGAAAATTTATCGAGAATAAGGTTTCGTATCCCGTCGAGGTCACGGCGGCTCTTTACAATTACAAATTCGTCAAAGAAGACGGCAGCCGAGGGATCCACAATACTACATACGCCGTCGAGCTCTTGATCGATTCCATCCACGCGTTGAACAAAGATTTCGACGATTCCAAACGGCCGCAATAAAAGGCCGGCCGAGAAGTCGGCGGATCGTCAATGAGGGTTTGTGTGAGTAGGCATTGGTTTGCTGTGATCCTCGCAGTTTGTTTCTTCGCGTCGCTTTTTTCGCTGTCAGTCGTGCATGCAGCGGAACCTTTAGCGAAGGAAGTCTGTCTTTCGTGCCATGGCGCGCCGGGATTGGAAAAAACGCGCGACGGCAAGACCGTCTCCTTGCAGGTCGACGGGGACGCTTTTGAGCACTCCGTGCACGCTCCTTTCGGGTGCGTGACGTGTCACAGCGACATCAGCGCCATCCCGCATTCACCGCAATTAAAGCCGGTGGATTGTAGCGCCTGCCACGCCGAAGCCATCAAAGTTTTCTCGCAGAGCGTTCACGGTAAGGCGCGGGCCAACGGAGCAGCCGAAGCGCCGACGTGCAAGAGCTGTCACGGCGACCTCCACCGCGTCAAACGAAGTTCCGAGCCGGACGCGCGAACTTATCGCACGAACATTCCGAACGTGTGCGCGTCGTGCCACGCCGATGAGAAGATTGCGCAGAAATTCCGCATCCCGATCGTCCGTCCGGTCGAGGCGTATCTAAAAAGCGTGCATGCGCGTGCCGTTGCCGCCGGCAGAAACGGCGCCGTCTGCACCGACTGCCACGGCTCGCACGGCATTGAGCCCGGATGGGACCCGACTTCTTCCGTATGGCGGATCAGCATTCCGGCGACCTGCGGCAAATGCCATGAGCAGATCCAGACGGCATACCGCGAGAGCGTTCACGGGGTGGCGCTCGCTCGCGGAGTGCGCGAAGCTCCGGCTTGCACCGACTGTCACGGAGAACATCGCATTCTGGCGCCGAGCGAACCGCAGTCGCCCGTATTCGCCGCCAACATTCCCGGTGAAACCTGCGGCCGCTGCCACGGCGACGCGCGCCTGAGCGAGAAATACGGGATTCCCATCGACAAGGTTCGAGCCTATCAGGACAGCTATCACGGACTCGCCTTGCGCGGCGGCAAGGTCACCGTTGCCAATTGTTCGAGCTGTCACGGCGTGCACGATATCAGAGCGTCTTCGGATCCGCGCTCGCATGTTAACGCGAAAAACCTGCCGCAGACTTGCGGCAAGTGCCACCCGGGGGCCGGTCTCGTTTTGGCGCTCACACGCGTGCACGTCCTGCCGACCGAGTCGGACCCGGTGCTTTATTGGATTCGCTTCATTTATCTCTGGATCATCGGCCTCGTCATCGGGGGCATGCTGATTCACAACTTGATCGACCTTGTGAAAAAAGCGCGCAGCGAAATTCCGCATCATGCCGAGATCGTCCCGACGTCCGAACGGATGCCGCGCCAGCTCCGCTGGCAGCACGGTCTCGTCATGGTGAGTTTTCCTTTGCTGGTCTATACCGGCTTCGCTCTCACGTATCCGGAAACCTGGTGGGCCACGCCGCTGGTCCGCTGGGAGGCTCAAGTGGGAATCCGCGGCCTTCTGCACCGCATTGTCGCGTGCATCCTTGTCGCGTCTCTTTTGTGGCACGGGATATCTATTGCCCGCAGTCCAAGACTGCGCGAATGCCTGCTGCGCTCAATCATGTTCCGGTTCCAGGATATACGGGATATGATCCGGCTCCAGCGTTACAATCTCGGATTTGATTCCGAACGGCCGCGGTTCGGTAAGTTCAGTTACATCGAAAAAGCCGAGTACTGGGCATTCATGTGGGGCATGATATTGATGACCGTCACCGGAGTGCTTCTGTGGTTCAACAATACGACCCTGCGCTACCTGTCGAATTGGATCACCGACATCGCGACTGCTCTTCACTTCTACGAAGCCGTTCTGGCGACCCTCGCAATCCTGGTCTGGCACTTCTATTGGACGATGTTCGATCCTGAGGTTTATCCGATGGACGCAAGCTGGTGGCACGGCCGCGCGCCGGCCGCCCGCGAGGCGGAACGCCATGAGCCGATATCGCCTCCGGTTGAGGGGAAAGAAACGCCGAATCCGCCACTCGATAGAAAATAAGCGGACGAGGGATCGACAAAAAGGAAGGATAAGTCTTAGTGAATCAATATCTAAGAAGACTGATTAGCCATCCGGTGAGCCTCGCCGGCGCGATCCTCGTCATTTTCAGCTTTCTGTCGATCGTCTCGATGCTGATGATCGAGGCGGTCATAGGAAGACCGAATCCCTACGCCGGGCTCTTCGTTTACATGGTTTATCCCGGCCTGCTGATCTTGGGACTCGTTCTCATGCCGGTCGGCTTCTTCCTCGAACGCAAGCGCCGGGTGGTCGTCGGCGAAGCGCCGCCGTTCCCGCGTATCGATCTGAACGACGCGCGAACCCGCGCCACCTTCGTCATTCTGGCAGGAGCGGCGTTTGTCGTCGTGGTTCTCATCTCGACGATCAGCTATCAGGCGTACCATTTTACCGAGTCGGTCTCCTTCTGCGGCGAGCTCTGTCATTCGGTCATGAATCCCGAATACACGGCGTACCAAGCCTCGCCGCACTCGCGCGTCGCCTGCGCGGATTGCCATGTCGGCCCAGGGGCGACCTGGTGGGTACGCTCGAAGCTCGCCGGCATGTACCAGATCTATTCGGTCGTGTTCAAACAATATCCGAAGCCGATCGCGACGCCGGTGCACAGCCTGCGTCCCGCGCGCGAAACCTGCGAGCAATGTCACTGGCCGGAGAAATTCTTCGGCGCTCAGATGAAGGTCATCAATCGCTTCGGCTACGACGACCGCAACACTGCGCGCCAGATTCAAATGCTCATCCGCACCGGCGGCGGCAGTCCGACGACCGGTATTACCGCCGGCATTCACTGGCACATGAACATAGCGAACGTGGTGTACTATGGCGCCGCCGACGCGCACCGGCAAAAGATTCCTTGGGTTTGGATCAAAGATCCTCAGGGCAGGGTGACGGAATATTTCGACACCAGCGCATCGCTCAAGCCTGATGAATGGAAACAGCTCGAGATCCGACGCATGGACTGCGTCGACTGCCACAATCGTCCCTCGCACATCTTCCGCGATCCGGACGCGGCGGTCGACAATGCGCTTTTCGTCGGGCTCATCGACCGGGGGCTGCCGTTTATCAAGCGCGAGGCCGTCAGGGTCTTGAGCCAGAGCTATCCCAGCCGTGAAAAGGCCCTCGAGGGAATCGCCACCATGCTCGATGCGTACTATGTCAAAGAGTTTCCGAAATTATATAAGGAGAAAAACGAGGCCGTTAAAAAAGCGATCAGCGAGACGCAAAAGATCTACGAGGTCAACTTCTTCCCCGAAATGAAAGTCGACTGGCGCACGCACCCCGACAATATCGGCCATACGCTCTATCCGGGTTGCATGCGGTGCCACGACGGCAAGCACGTGAGCCGCGAAGGCAAGGTGATCCGCAATGAGTGCCAGCTCTGTCATACGATCATCGGTCAGGAAACTCAGGTGCGCAATCCGACCGAAGTCCAGGCGGCGGAAAAGTTCAAGCATCCGTGGCCGCTCATGGGCAAGCACGCGCAGCTCACCTGCAACAGCTGCCATTTGCGCGGGCGCGGCTTAACGCCCGAGTGCTCGACCTGTCATGTCCGTCCCGCCGATGCGCCAATGGCGTCGTTCCCGTGCGGACAATGTCATTTAAAGGAGCAAAGCGTTCAGCCGACGCAGAACTGCGCGACATGCCATCCATCGCGAGCCGGACTCCATGTGAAGGCAACCCATTCGGCGGCTCCGTGCGTGACCTGTCACATCCCGCACGAATGGAAAGTGGCGAAGCGAGAGCCCTGTCTCGCCTGCCATACCGATAAAGCGGAGCATAATGCTCCTGTGGCATGCCGTGACTGTCACAGCTTCCGGCCGGCCGCCAAGACATGAAAGGGGGGCGAAAAAATGTAAAATTGAAGTGTTGACACCGGTTGTGCGTCTAATTATTGGGTTTATAAACGGAGGTGAAACCATGCATATTTTTAGTGCGAAAGCGGCGGCGGCCACTTTGGCCCTGGCATTTGCGGTTTCTTTGACGTGGGTTTCGACGGCGGGCGCCGGCGAAGCCAAAGCTGGGAAAGCCCAGTACGATAAGCTCTGTACTTCATGTCACGGCGCCGACGGCAAGGGAAACCCGGCGATGGCGAAGTCGATGGGAGAAAAGGGGTTGAACCTTACGACCAAAGAAGTCAAAGACGCCAAAGACGAAGAACTCATAAAAGTCATTACCGAAGGCAAGGGCAAAATGCCGGCATCGGGCAAGAGCCTGAGCAAGTCGGAGCAGAAGGAAGTTGTCGAGTACGTACGGTCGTTGGGAAAGTAAAAACGGCAGTTCGTCCGTATTCGTGCGTGATTTCCGGGGCAAGCACCGCTGCAGTTTGATTGCGGTGCCTGCCCCAATCCCACTCAGCCGAATCCTCAGCTCAAAAACGCGTCTCTAGATTCCGATCAAGTTGTTGACAACCCCCGCGCCTTAGCTTTAGGCTCACTTTCGTTCGTGATCGTTTTCCTTGCGGCTGAGACAACAATGTCGCGCAAAATTCTCATTGTCGACGACGAGCCCTTCAATTTGGACGTTCTCGAGCAGGAGCTCGGCGACCGCGGTTATTCGATCGAAAGGGCGGCCGATGGCGCCGCCGCGCTCGCTCAAACGGAATCGCTTCGTCCCGACCTCATTCTTCTCGATTATCAGATGCCAGACATGAACGGCATCGAAGTCATGAAAGAGCTTAGGAGTCGCGGCAACGAAGCGCCGGTAATCATGCTCACCGCGTATGGAACGATCGAGCGGGCGGTTCTGGCGATGAAGGGAGGCGCCTACGATTTCGTCACCAAGCCGTTTGATCCCGATCATTTGCTCCTCGTCGTCGAAAAGGCCCTGGAGCGGGAGACACTGAGGACGGAGATCGGAATTCTTTCCGACGAAGTCGGCGAGCGGCACCACCTCGTCGTCGGTAAGAGCAAGAAAATGACGGAGATCGCGGACGCTGCGAAACAGGCCGCGTCAAGCAAAGCCACGATCCTGCTCCTCGGCGAGAGCGGCACCGGAAAGGAGATCTTCGCGCGGGCCATCCATCATTGGAGCGAGCGAAAAGATAAATCTTTCGTGGCGATTAATTGTGTCGGCCTCTCCAAGGAACTGCTGGAAAGCGAGCTGTTCGGTCACGAGAAGGGGGCTTTTACGGGCGCGCATCAGCTGAAGAAGGGAAAAATGGAGCTGGCCGACGGCGGCACCGTTTTTCTCGACGAGGTCGGCGACATTACCCCCGAGCTTCAGACCAAACTCCTCCGCTTTCTTCAGGAGCGGGAGTTCGAGCGTGTCGGAGGCGGCCGCTCGATATCCGTCGACGTGCGGATCATCGCGGCCACCAACCGGAACCTCGAAGAGGATGTGAGGCAGGGCCGCTTCCGCGAAGATCTCTATCATCGTCTCAACGTCGTGCCGCTCGTCTTGCCGCCGCTCCGTGAACGAAAGGAAGACATTCCGGAGCTCGCCAACTATTTTCTTCACCGCTTTGCCAGAGAGACCAAGAAAAAGTTCGACGCCGTCACTGACGAAGCGTTGGCGTGTCTCTGCGCGTATTCGTGGTCGGGCAATGTCCGCGAACTTGCGAACGTGATCGAGCGGGGCGTCGTCCTCGGTCGGGGCTCTCGGTTAGATGTTGCCGATCTCCCCGCGCGGATCACTGGCGCCTTGTCGCCCCCGCCGCAATCCAGCGCCTCTTACCATGAAGCGATCGACGCCGCGCGGCGCGAGCTGGTCCAAAGGGCGCTCGTCCGAGCCCAAGGCAACCGCACCGAGGCGGCGAAGCTACTTGGTATGCATAAGACCCACCTATTCCGATTAATAAAAGCGCTCGGCATCGAGTGAAGCATTTCCGCTACGCCCAGTAGCTAAGCCGCTACCACGGCACGAGCACTGGCCTCGGCCGGCATCGACACCCTTCAAGAATCCGCCGTTATTTTCATGACTTGACTTAGGTCAACCGCTCGCGTCATTGTGGCACGGCCATTGCGCCAGATTGGGGTAGAGAAAACGTATCTTTGCAGTAACCTTGATGATCATGGGGATAAATCTGCTCCGCCTACATGGTCTGAGGACGGTGAGGATGAGGGAAGATGAATAGAAAAATTATCTTTGCCGTGCTCGCGGTTTTTCTCGTAGCGCATTGTGCTCCGGCGCAGGCGCAGCCGGCGGGGAAAATCCCACGCATCGGATTTCAGCTCGATGCTCCTGACTCCGTAACTTCTGGCCGCATCGATGGATTCCGGCAAGGTCTCCGCGAGCTTGGCTATGTCGAGGGCAAGAACATCTTCATCGAGTGGCGCTCCGCCGAAGGCAATTCCGAGCGCCGCGGCGACATCGCCGCCGAGCTGGCACGCCTGAAGCTTGACGTCATCGTCTCCGCCGGGCCGATCGTGACTCGTGCTCTCAAAGAAGCGACTTCCTCGGTGCCGATCGTCATGGGTCAGGATACCGATCCCGTCGGCAGCGGCTTCGTCGCCAGTTTGGCGAAACCCGGCGGAAACATCACGGGATTATCGGCGCTGGCGCCGGAGATGAGCGGCAAACAGCTCGCGCTGATGAAAGAAATCGTTCCCAGGCTCTCGGACATAGCGATCATCGGCAATTCGACCATCCCCGGCGACGCGGAAACGCTGAGAGAGACCGTGCTCGCCGCGGGATCGTTCGAGGTCTACTTGCGCTATCTCGACGTTCTCGACCCCAAGGAGGTCGGGGCCGCGTTCCAAGCCGCGGCGAAAGGGCGCGCCGACGCGCTGCTCGTGTTAGGGAACCCGATCCTCAACTCCCAGCGCAAGCAGGTCGTCGAGCTCGCGGCAAAGCATCGCCTGCCGGCGTCGTACGGCCGGCCGGAATACGTCGAGGCTGGCGGGCTATGTATTACGGCACGAACTACAACGACTTGTTCCGCCGCGCCGCTTACTACGTCGATAAGATTCTCAAAGGCGCCAAGCCTGGCGACCTTCCCGTCGAGCAGCCGACCAAGTTCGAGCTCGTGATCAATTTGAAAGCGGCCAAGCAGATCGGCTTACGATTCCGCCGCGGGTGCTGGCGACGGCGGACAAGGTGATCAAATGATCATAGATAAAGCCGGGTTCACAACTCGGCATGTAAAATGGATGGGTTTTCTGGTTGTCATCTTGCTAGGCTCGGCGGGGCCGGCCGCGGCGCAGCAAGCCAAGCCAGCTCGGATCGGAGTCTTGCTCCAGGGCGGTGCCTGGTACGACGCGATCGATGGGCTGCGCCAGGGACTTAGAGAGCTAGGGTATGAAGAAGGCAAGCAATTCGCGCTCGACATTCGTGACGCGAAAGGCGACCTTAACGCGGTCGAGAAAGAAGCGGCAGCCCTCGAACGCGAGAAAGTCAAGCTCCTATACGCCGTCGCCTCCTCGGTGGTGACCGCAGCGAAGGAAGCGACGAAGGAAGTCCCGATCGTCTTCAACGTCGGCAGCGATCCCGTCGCGGGCAAGCTTGTGGAGAGCTTCGTCAAGCCAGGAGGTAGGCTCACGGGAGTACATTTTCTCGTGAAAGATCTGACCGGCAAGCGTTTGGAGATTTTGAAGGAGTTTTTGCCCAAGCTCCGCAGCGTGCTGGTTATCTACAATCCGGCGAATCCGGTCGCCAAAGAGTCGGCGCAGCTGGCTCAGGCCGAAGCGAAGCGTCTCGGCCTTAAAATCGCCGAGCGGCACGTGGCTTCGGTCGAGGAGATCCGTGCCGCGCTGCGCGACATGAAGGCGGGTGAAGCCGATGCTTTCTTCTACCTGCCCGACGCCATGGTCGGGAGCCAGTCCCAGGCGATCATCGATAGCGCGAAAGCCAAAAAGCTCCCGACGATGTTCCAGGAGCGCGGCCTCGTCGTGAAGGGCGGCTTCGCGAGCTATGGCCAGAACTATTACGGACTGGGCCGGCTATCGGCAAAGTACGTCCAGAAAATTCTCAACGGCGCATCGCCCAGGGAGCTCAGGATCGAGACCGCCGATGATGTCGAGCTCGCGGTCAACCTTAAAACCGCCAAGGCTATCGGCGTGACGATTCCTCCTAACGTGCTGGCAAGGGCGGATAAGGTGATCAAGTGACTTCATCATTCAAGTGCGGAGTCCCTGCGTAGAATGCGCCGGGTGAAATGTTGATTTCGGTAGAGTAAGATCATGACCCTCATGCAAAGGCTCGCTGGCTTCTCTCCGTTTCGGCTTTTCCGCACGCGGCCACGAGGACGCCTGGCACGGGACTACTTTCTGATCTCCGTCGTGCTCGTCGGCGGCGGCTTGATTTCAAGCGGTCTCGTCGAAATTTACTTCCGTTACCAAGAGAGCCGCGAGCAGCTGGCGATTTATCAGCGCGAAGTCGCGACGAGCGCGGCGTTTAAGATCGAGCGTTTCGTTCAGGAAATTCACAACACGCTGAAGGGCGCGACCCGGAGCAGAGAGATCGCGCCGAAGGGTCTGACGGCGGATTTCCGCTTCGAGCTGGAAAAGCTCCTTTTAATCGCTCCAGCCGTCACCGAGGCGGTCGCCTTGGATGAAAAAGGCGTCATTCGGGTTCAGGCCTCGCGTCTTCGAACAGTCTTGCCTGAGGCGAAGAAGGACCTCTCGGACACTCCATCGTTCCAGCGCGCCAGAGAGGGCAAATCGTATTTCGGTCCGGTTCATTTCGTGCGCGGCTCCGAACCTTATATGACGATCGCCGTGCCCATCGAGCGCTTCGCCGGCGATGTGATCGGAGTCCTCGCGGCGGAGGTCAACCTTAAATACATCGGCGACGTCGTCTCGAACATCACCGTGGGTAAAGCCGGTTATGCGTACGCCGTCACCCGCGCCGGCGAGTTGATCGCTCATCCCGATATCAGCCTCGTCCTGCAACGGCGGAATGTGGCGGCGCTCGATCAGGTCAAGGCGGCGTTCAGAAGCGACGCGCTTAACAAGCCGAACGCGATCGTCACAAGCAATCTAAAAGGGGAAAAAGTCTTCAGCTCGTTCGCTCTTATCCCGACGCTCGACTGGGCCGTTATCCTCGAGCGGCCGATCAAAGAGGCTTACGAGTCGATCTACGCTTCGATGATGCGAACTTCCACGCTGCTCTTGATCGGCCTCGGGATGGCGCTGCTCGCGAGCTATTTCGTCTCGCGGCGCGTCATCCAGCCGATCGGCACGCTGCGCGAGGGCGTCGAGCGGATCGGCAGCGGCGACTTGAGTCATCGCCTCGAAGTCAAGACCGGTGATGAGATTGAAGCCCTCGCCGAAGAGTTCAACAAGATGACCCAGCGGCTCCAGGAATCGTACGCGGGCTTGGAGCAAAAGGTCGAGGAGCGTACCAGGGAGCTCACCGAATCTCTTGCGCAGCAGACCGCGACCGGCAAAGTGCTGAGCGTCATAGCGAGCTCGCCCACGGACCTACAGCCCGTCTTGGAAACCGTCATTGAAAACGCGGTCCGTCTCGCCGGCGCGAACCAAGGGCATATCCGGCAATTTGACGGCGAGCGGCTTCAGATGGTCGCGAGCTATGGTGAAACACCGGAGGAAATCGACATCCTGAAAGCCGCCGCGATCAGGCCGGATGAGGCGGAGCCTGGTTCATTGCGTGCCATCGCCTTCCTCGAGAAAAAAATCGTCCATATTACTGACGTTCTCGCGCAGTCTTACCGCTCGCCGCAGGCGATTTTGACCGGCGCCAGGACGCTGCTCGGTGTGCCGCTGCTGCGCGAAGGGACGCCCATCGGAGTCATCACAATCTGGCGTACCTTCGTCGAGCCGTTCACTGAACGGCAGATCGAGTTGGTCAAAACCTTCGCCGACCAGGCGGTGATCGCGATCGAGAACGTGCGGCTGTTCCGGGAGATCCAGGAGAAGAATCAGCAGCTCGAAACCGCCAGCCGCCACAAGTCACAGTTCCTCGCCAACATGAGCCACGAACTGCGCACGCCGCTGAACGCGATCATCGGCTTTACGCGGCTCGTGCTGAGGAAGACCGAAGGACATATTGCGCCGCTCCAGAAAGAAAACCTGCAAAAGGTGCTCGTGAGCTCCGAGCACCTGCTCAACCTCATCAACGGTGTGCTCGATCTCTCCAAGGTTGAGGCGGGGCGGATGGAAGTGTTCGCCGAGACCTTCAAGCTCGACGAGGTGGTGCGCATCGCGGTGTCGACGGTCGAGCCGATGCTGAAAGACGGCCGAGTGCGGCTGGTGACGGAGATCGCGCCGGAGATGCCGCAGCTCCACACCGACAGAGACAAGCTCAAACAGTCGCTGCTTAATCTTCTCAGCAATGCGGCCAAGTTTACCGAAAAGGGTCAGATCAAAGTGTCGGCGTGGCCGGAAAACGGCTCACTCAAGCTCGTGGTCTCCGACACCGGCATCGGCATGACGCCCGAAGCGCTCAAAGTTATTTTCGACGAGTTCCGCCAGGCCGACATGTCGACGACGCGCAAATACGGCGGCACGGGCCTCGGCCTCGCGCTCGTCAAAAAATTCGTCGAGCTCATGGGCGGCGCGATCGCCGCGGAGAGCGAGGCCGGCAAAGGCTCGAAATTCACCGTGACGCTGCCGATCGACTATAGGCCGCAGCCCGGAGGGACGAATGGAGCGTAAAAAGATTCTCATCGTCGATGACACCGACTGGAACCGCGATCTCCTCGTCCAGCTCCTGGAAGACGATTATGACATCGTGCAGGCGGTTGACGGAGCGGAAGCCGTAAGGCGAGCGGGAGATGAACGCCCCGACTTAATCTTGATGGACCTCGGCATGCCCGTGATGGACGGCTGGGAGGCGACGCGGAAGATTAAGGCGAAGGCGGAACTGAAGGACATCCCCGTGATCGCCGTCACCTCGCACGCGATGGTGGGCGACGAGATCACTGCACGCGAGGCTGGCTGTGACGATTATATCGCTAAGCCGGTGGATGAGACCGTGCTTCTGGAAAAAATTAAAAGACTGCTTTCGTGAAACCAAGGAAAGCAAACATGACGAAGGCCGTCAAAGCCTTGGTTATCATTGGCGCCGTTTTCGCGCCGTGGCTTGCGGCTTTTCTGACCACCGCTCCCATGCTGAGTCTTCGCGCGCACGCGGCGCAGGGCGATTTTCTAAAGCTCACCGTCGGCTACACGCCGATCGCCGGGGCGTCGCTGCCGTTTTTCATCGCCGTCGAGGAGAAGAGCTTTCAAAAATACGGACTCGAGGTCTCACCGATATTCATGGGCGGCTCGCCGCTGATCAACTCGGCGATTCTTTCCGGCGAGTTCCCCATCGGCTACACGGGAGGCGGCGCGCTCATGTCGAGCCGCCTCGCGGGCAGCGATCTGATCGCGATCGCCTCGCCGCTGCCGGTCTTGACCATCGACGGCTGGGCACGGCCTGAGATCAAGTCAGTCGCAGATCTCAAGGGAAAGAGAATCGGCGTTACACGGTTCGGCGCATCGAGTTATTTCGCGGGACTCTCCATGCTGGAGTCGGCCGGGGTCAAACCCAGCGAGGTCGTTTTTATCCAGAACGGCGGTGTCGGAGAGTCGCTCGCGGCGCTGCTCGGCGGCCGCGTCGACGTCTGCATGATTGGCTATCCCTTCGGTTTGAGAGCCAAAAAGGAGGGTTTCCACCTGCTTTTCCGGCCCTCGGACACCGAATACGGTTTTTTTCCGACTGCCGTCATCGCGGCGCGAGAGTCGTGGCTTAAAGAGGCCAAGAGCCGCAACCTCGCGATCAACTTTTTGCGCGCGCTCAACGAAGGGCAGCAGCTCGCCAGAGAAAACGCGGAGGCGAGCAAGAAGGCGCTCAGAAAATATACCCGCGTCGACAATGACGCGGAGTTGCAGGGCAGCTTCGAATACTACAGGTCCGCATTCTCCAGCACACTCCGCACCGCAGATAAATCCATGGCGAACGCACTCAAATTTATCGATCATCCCAAGGCCAAAGGGGCCGATGTGAAACAGTTTTACGACAACAGTCTGGTCGACGAGGCGATGAAATGATTTTACATTGTCGATGCTCTAGCATGGATGAAATAAACTATGCCGAATAAAATTCTCATCGTCGACGACGAGCCGTTCAATCTCGATCTCCTGGAGCAGGAACTCGCCGATCACGATTATCTGATCGAGCGGGCGAGCGACGGCGTCGAGGCGCTTGCGAAGGTCGAAAGCTTCGCGCCGGACGTCGTCCTGCTCGATTACATGATGCCGAACATGAACGGCATCGAGACCGTCAAGCGACTGAGGGAGGACGAACGCTTCCGCTCGCTGCCCGTGATTCTTGTTACGGCCAAGGGTTCGCAGGACGACAAGGTGCGTGGCCTCGACGCCGGAGCGGACGATTATGTGGTGAAACCGTTCGACTCCTTCGAGCTCCTGGCGCGGGTTCGCTCGATGATGCGCATCAAGCGGCTGCATGATTCTCTCGAAGAGTTGAACCGTTCTCTCGCGGACAAAGTCTCCGATCAGGTGCGGGAGATCGAAAGGATGGGGCGGCTCAAACGATATCTCTCACCGCAAGTTGCCGACACGGTTCTGGAGAAGGACGAGGAGAGCCTGTTTAAGACCCACCGGCGTGAGATCACGGTCGTGTTCCTCGATCTCCGCGGATTCACCGCCTTCGCGGACAGCGCCGAGCCCGAAGAGATCATGGAGCTTCTGCGCAGCTATCACTGTGAGATGGGAAAATTGATCTTCAAATACCAAGGCACGCTGGAGCGCT
This sequence comes from Verrucomicrobiia bacterium, assembly GCA_035495775.1. Lineage (GTDB taxonomy): Bacteria > Desulfobacterota > Binatia > UBA9968 > UBA9968 > JAJPJQ01. The sequence goes on from DATJFG010000133.1 coordinate 65,405, forward strand.
TCGCCGGCGACGGTATCATGATTTTCTTCAACGACCCCATCCCGTGCGAAGACCACACACTGTGCGCGGTGCGCATGGCGGTCGAGATGCGCTCCCGCGCCGCGGAGCTCAGAGCCGGCTGGCGGAAGCGCGGATACGATCTCGATCTCGGCATCGGGCTAGCTTGCAGCTACGCAACGCTCGGAAATATCGGCTTCGAAGGACGCATGGATTACGGCGCGATCGGCAATGTCACCAATCTCGCCTCGCGCCTCTGCGACGAGGCCAAAGGCGGGCAGATTCTCACGAATCAAAAGACGCTCAGCAAGATCGATCATCTGGTCGAAGTCGAGCCGCTTGAGGAGCTTCAACTGAAAGGCTTCGCGCGGCCGGTGAAGGCCCTCAATATCGTCGCGCTGAAATAGTCGGAAGCGCGATAGGGCTGTTCCCCCGCTTCTGCTCTTCCCGCCCCGATTACCTTCGACTCTCAACCACAGTGGATTCCGTGACGTGCGCAAGATCAGGCGCCGCGCTCACGCGCGCGCGTACACCGATGCGGCCGCCGAGGGCTCTGACGACGATAGCTCCCGTCACGGTGAGGACGATGATGAAGATGCTGATGATGCTCGCCGCCTCGCGGTTGCTGATGGCGATCGACGAGAGCTCCAGCGCCATCAGTGACAGCGTCATGGTGTCGCGCGAGGCGAGCAGGATGATGCTGCCCGTTGCGCTGGCGGCGCTGACGAAATTCATTACGGCTATCAGCATCAGCGCCGGCATCAAGAGCGGCAGCCAAATGCGGAAGTAGGTTCTCAGCCAACCCGCTCCGGAGACGCGGGCCGCCTCCTCCATATCCGCGCCGATCTGTACGAAGAGCCCCTTCATCACGTTCACTCCGGTGGTTTTTCCCTGGAGGATCACCACGATGATCAGCGCCCAGATCGTCCCAAATAAGAAACTCAGCCCCGGTGTGCCGAGAAACAGCCACAAGAGGCCGAGACCGGCGAGGATTCCCGGGACCGCCCCCGAACACCAGACCATAAGGTCCAACGCGCCGCGGCCCGGCAGATGGGTTCGCACCAGGATGTAAGCAATGATCGAGAATAGGAGCGGGCTGATGACGGCCGCGGTGGTGCCGAGAATTAGCGTCGTGTCGAGCGCTTTGATGAAAACGGGATCATTCAGGACGAGCTTCCAATGCTCGAGCGTGAAGCCGAGCATGAAGTAGCCTATGCGGGTCATGAAACTTCCGAGCACGAGTATGCACAGCGGCCCCACCGTCAGCAGCATCAGAAGCAATGCGATCGCGCCGAAGGCGACGTAGTTCCACCGGCCCATATCGATGAGCCCCGGGCGAAAGCTGCCCGTGACGGTCGTGTAGCGGCGCCGCTCGAGGATCCAGCGCTGCACGGGAATGATCAGCGCGATCAAGAGCAGCGTCATGCTCGCCAGCACCGTCGCCTCGCCGTAGTTGGGAACCGGATCACGTATCAGCGCGAAGATCTTGGTCGAATAGACGTAGAAACCAAACGGCATCCCCAGCAAGTATTCGGTCTCGAAAGACTGAAAAATTCTCAAGAGCTGAAGCGCGAGGACCAGCATCATCGGCGGCAGCATGAGCGGCAGCGTCACTCTGAAAAGAGTCCGCAGGTTGCCGGCGCCGCCGACGCGCGCGGCCTCCTCCAAAGCGGAGTCCATGTTGCGGAACGCCGGCGTCAACAGCATGACCTTGATGGCGATGCCGTGGCCCATCAGGTTCGCCCAGACGATTCCCGGCACGCTGAAGATGTTGAAAGGGCCCTGCGCGAAAAGCCCGAGCTTCGTCAGCCCGACATTGATGAGTCCGAGATCCGGGTCGAGCAGGCTGATCCAGGCGATGGTCGTGGGGAGGGTCGGCACCATGTACGCAATCCAGAACATGAATTCCAAAGAATGGCTGTAGGGAGTGCGCGTGCGCGCGAGGAGCCAGGCGATGGCGACTCCGATGGGAAAGCTGAAAGTAACCGTCAGCGACCAGATCAGCAGGGAGTTGCCGAGGGATTTGAGCAGCCCCGGCCTGAGAAAGGCATTTTGCCAGTGCCGCAATCCCCAGACACGCGGCTCGACGAACCAATCGCCCGCCGCGTTGAAGCTGTTGATCAGCAGCAGCAGGACCGGCCAGACGAGAAAGTAGCCCAGCACGAGCAGCACCGCCGCCATGACGACATGACCCGCGGTGAGGTGCATCGCGGAGGCATTTCTCGCGAGGGGTAATTCGTCTATCGTCGGCGCTCGCTCCATAACTTACTTCGCGCAGCTTATGAAATCACGCGCGGATCATTTCTGGCGCGACTCCCAGAGCTTGTAGATCCATTTCTGGGCTTCTTCCTGGCGCGCGCCGAATTTTGGGTCCGCGTCGGGAAAGCCATACTCGGCCCCTGGCGCGCGCCGCTGGTCCGGCGGCACTTCGCCGAAGGGCACGTCGTTGCGCAAAGACGAGCGATCGAGATTCGGCACCAAAGTGTGCGTCAGCGACTGCGCCTCTTTGGTGAGAAACCAGTTTGCGAACAGTTTCGCCGCGCTCGGATGGGGGGCGTTGGCGAACGCGGAAATGCAGCAGCCGGAGCCGCCGGCGCGTATCAGCGCGACCTGCTTGGGAAGAAAGGCCTGTTTGATCGGCAGTCCTTTTTTCGCCAGGCCGATGAGGTCTTCGCTCCCGGTGACGACGGGCTGAAGTGGAAACCGTCCGCCCACGAGCCAGGTCTCAAGAATCCTGCGATCGTCCGAGAATGTTAATCCCGCATCGAGAAGATAAGTCCGCACCCAGTCCGGCCCGCGGTCGGGCTCGAAATAGCTGTCGATCATCTGCCGGATCCCGGACGGGTCGCCCATGCCCTGGCCGATCATCTTTCCCTTCCAGCGCGGATCGAAGAAGTCCGTCTGCTTTTTCAGCGTCGCGATCTCCGGCTCTTTGATCTTGTCGGTGTTGTACCAATATTCGTACTTGTCCTCTTTCGTCACGTGATAGATAAAGATCGTGTTCGACGATTTGTCGCCGTACCAGTGGCGGCCGAGATACCAGGCGGACTTGTCCAGGACATCGGGATGAATGAGCAAGGGCGGGAACGGCACCAGCGACCCGGACGGAAGCAGTCTCTGCTGCGCCTCGCGGATGCTGATCAGGGCGATGTCCATGGTGTATTTCCCCGCCTTGCGCTCGGCGAGCACACGGTTGACCGTATCGGTCGCGCTGCCGGTGGACACCTCGACGGTGACGCCGAACTTTTTTTGGAAGACATCGACCACGGGTCGGTACTGGCGCGAAGGCGCGCCACCGGAGGCGATCGCCACGGTCCCCTCGCGTCTTGCCGCAGCGACAAGCTTGGACCATTCCTCTTCGAAGTTCGATTTGGCCGGCGCGATGGGCTTTTCTGCGGCGGCGGCAACAGCGATAGTTGAATAGTTGAACGCCGCGGCGAAGAAAACCAGTAAAATCATCATGAGCATGACGAATTCCTCCTGCTAGACGGCGTCATCGCGGAGCCAGTCGGACGCCCAAGCGCTATGCCCGTCGGGCCTGAGCTTGAGCCAGACCTTGCTGCCTTCTTCCACCGGATTATGACGCTCGCCGTAAATGATGATCTCCCCTTGTCCATGGATCTCGACCTGATATTCGATACGCTCGCCGACGAACAGCGCCGCCTGAGCCGTGCCGCCGATCATCCCGGCCGGCACGCGCGTTCCCAGCGCGGGAAGGATCTCCACGTCTTCCGGCCGCACGGCGATATAGACCGCCGCGCCGCTTTTAACGCCGCCGGGGTTATAGCTGCGGCCGAAGACGACGCAGTCCGGCGCACCGTCGACGGCGATGGCGATCTGCCCAGACGGGTTGCTGGTCTCGACTCTCCCTTTGAACAACAACGTCCGGCCGACGAAGTCGCGCACGAATTCGTTAGCCGGCTGTTCGTAAAGCAGCCGCGGACCGCCCTGCTGCTGCACGACGCCGAAGTTCATGAGCGCGATGCGATTCGACAGGCTCAGGGCCTCGATCTGATCGTGGGTGACGAACAGGACGGCGATATTCAGCCGCTTTTGTAAAAGCTTGACCTCGATTCGCATATGCTCGCGCAGCTTCGCATCGAGATTGCTGAACGGCTCATCGAGCAGCAACACCTGGGGCTCGGTCACGAGCGCGCGCGCCAAGGCGACGCGCTGCTGCTGTCCGCCGCTTAAAAACGGCCCAGGGCGCTCCTCGTATCCGGCCATGCCGACCAACTCCAACGCCCTGCGAACGCGATCTTTGATTTCTGTCCTCGGAAATCTCCGCGACTTGAGAGGAAAGGCTACGTTCTCCGCCACCGTCATGTGCGGCCAGATCGCGTAGGACTGAAAGACCATGCCGACGTTGCGCTTCTCGGGCGGCACGAATAATCGTCGTGAGCTTATGACGACGGCGCGGTCGTGGAAAAAAATATCGCCTGCGTCAGGGACCTCCAAGCCGGCCACCATGCGGAGCGTCGTCGTTTTGCCGCAGCCGCTCGGACCAAGCAAGGTCACGATTTCCCCTTCGCACACATCCAGGGAGAGGTCCTTGACCGCGGGATGTGGATTTCCGGGATAGCTCTTCCACAGGCCTTGAAGTCGCACAGCGGCTTTGGCCTGGGCGGCCGGCGCGCGCGGCGCGTCGATGCTCGACCGCAGCGCATCACCAGTCTTCTGATTTAGATTCTGCACGAGAAAGTCTGGAGCTACTGCCCCGGAAGCGCGGCGGCCTCGGCATGAAAAAAGGTACGGTAATCGATGCGGTTCGGCGACAGTCCCTGTTCATGCGCGAACTGCGTCATCGCTTCGAGCGTGCGGCGGTTGTTTTCGATGTTGTACGACCAGTAATTGTCGCCCATGAGCGCGCGCTGGTCGCCGACCGCGGCGGCGGCCCACGAATAGATGATGATGCTAGGGTCGGGCCCCTCGAGGCGGTTGAAGGCTTCGTCGCGCGCGCGGCGGAACGCCTTCAGCAGCGCGACCGGCGCGCCTGGATGACGGTCGACGAACTCTTGCTTCAGCGTCACGATGTGACTGGTCGGGAAAATGCCGGTCTCTTTGAAATAGGTCTGCTCCTCGCTCCGGTAATCGCGGAAAAGCCGGCGCGCGCGCGGGTCGCGATTCGTGATCGAGGGCAGCACGTTCGGTCCGATGACCGCGTCGAGTTTTCCCTCCACTAATAAACCGTCCAACATCGCGTCCGCGTCGCCGCGGCCCTCGAGCTGCTCGATGCGAATGCCTGCGGCGACGCCGTCTTTTTTAACCCGCGGCGCGAACCATTTGATGCGCGTAAGATCGACGCCGTAATAATGCTGCAGCGCGCCGCGTGCCCACACCCCCGCCGTGTTATCCCATTGCATGATGCCGACGCGCTTGCCATCCAAATCCTTCGGCGACTCGACGCCCGCTTTGCTGTTGACGAAAATATAGGCAAGGCGAAACTTGCGGTTCGGGAACGCAGGTATGGAGATGTGCGGGAGACCCTGAGCGTATGCCCGCACGCGCGCGGCGAAGCCGCAGTCCCAGGCGTCGGCCTCGTCTTCCGTAGGCACGAACTCGAAATCGAAGCCGTCGATCTTGACCGTGCCGTCGGTGATCGCGGTGTTGGTGTCGATCGTGGGCTCGCGGAAATAAAAACGGAGCTTGGGGTTGGCCATCGTTGAACTCCTTGTAACCAGCGAGCGCGGAAGGCGGCGCGGCAGCGCTAGAATCCTCGCGCTTCTTCTTTCAGGTAGAAGCCGAGCTTTTTCATCGCCGGCCAATCGTCGATCGAGAAGAGGACCGCGTCGCCGCCGCCCGTGTTCTCGTGATGATGCCACTTCCAGGCGGGGACGGCGAAGATGTCGCCTTGCTGCCATGCGAGGCGCTCGCCCTCGATGGCGACCGCGCCTTCGCCTTCGAAGCCGAAGTAAAAGGTCGTGCTGTTGTGCCGGTGCGGAAAAGTTCTCTGCTTTCGCTCCAGCAACTGTGCCTGCCAGGCGATCGTCGGCAGAGTCGGCCCGCCGTCGACGGGACTTGCGAGCATCGTGAGAAATCCATCGTAGGGATCGCTCGCTCCGGCCTGCCGCAGCGCCGTTAGCGCCGCTTGCGTCGCGGCCCACGGATAGCGCATCGGCGGAATAGGGAAAACCGTCTCACCCGGCGCGGAGCGCGCGCCTTCCACGGCGATCGGCCCGTCGCCGGCCTCTTTTTTGATCTCCTGATAGGGCGCGTCGTCCGGCAGCCGCTCGTTTATGTTCACGTTCGGGTTGTAGCCGTTGTCGTAGCCGTCGATCCAGATCGCCGGCGTCGCGCCTTTGTTCCAATGGTCGTGGAAGGTCCACGCCGGGTTCGTGACCACGTCCCCGCGCTCCATCGGGTAGGTCGCATGCTCGCAGACGAAGACCGCTTCCTCGGGCGCCTGGCAGACGAGCCGCGTCTCGCTCCGCAAGTTTCGATGCGCCTGGGTCCGCTCACCGGGCATGAGGATCTGGGCGTTCATCCAGATGGGAAAGCGGCGCGCTTCGATGCCGACGACCGACCGCATTCCGGTCATGCCGCTGGGCCCCACGGTCACGATCTTTCCCGACTGCATCAGCCCCTTGTAGATTCCTTCCCAGGACCAGTGGGCGGCGGTGTTGCCTTCGCGCGGCGCGGTGCGCCCTTCACGCCTGAGCCCGGCGCCGACGAGGTGATGCTCGGCGAGAAACCGCTCGAGGTCTTCGTGCGTGGTCCCTACGTCAAGCATGGATGGTTTCTGCGAGCTTGCGTCCGGCGTTTCAATCGAGATGGAAATATCTGACGGTGTTGCCGACGAGCATTGCATGCCGGTCTTTTTGCGGCACGCCGGAAAAGTCTTCTTCCATGACCGGGATCGAGTTCGGCCACTCGCTCGCCGCATGGGCGAAATCGGTTCCCCAGATCAATTTGTCCGCGCCGATGCAATCGCGCTTGCGGACGCCGACCGGATCGTGCAGAAAGCCCCAGTAATTTCGGTCCTTGAGGTATGCGCTCGGCGGCCGTTCGAGATATTTGAGCCCCCAGTTCTCGTGGATCATCGGCATGTAGCGCTGGTAGTGATCGTCGAGCTGCCAGAGGCCGTATTCGAGCCAGCCGATCATGGTCTCGGCCCAGTACATCTCGAGCGTGGGGAAGCGGTCCCAGACTCCGGCGAACGCCATCTGAACCGCGCCCGTCATGGCGTCGTTGGTGAAGCGAAAGAAATAGTTCAGGGGCTCCCGCTGATGCACATCGGGTCCCGGCTCCTTGTCGTAGAGGAGACTGGGCTCGCCGCGACCTGAGCCGAATCGGCCGGTATTGTGATTGGTCAGCGGCATGCCGATCTCGAGCGCCGCCTTCCAGAATAGATCGTCTTCAGGCGTCGGATATCCTTTGCCGCTGGGGAACTTGTCGAGCTTCACGCCTTTCAATCCGAGCTTGGCGCAGTGCTCGAGCTCCCGCACCGCGTCGTTGACTCCGGATGTCGGGATCACCCCCATCGGAAAAAGGCGGTCCGGCGCCGCGGCCATGTATTCCTCGGCGAGAAACTCGTTGTAGGCGCGAATCAACTCCAGATAGAAAGCGTCGTCTTTGGCCTGCCGCAGCACGAATGAGATCTGGCTGAACAAGATCTCCGCGTCGATGCCGTCTTTGTCTTGCTCGCGCACGCGCTGTTCGGGCGAGCCGGTGCCGGCGCTGTTTTCGAACGTGGGGACCTGCTTGGCGAGATCGCTGTGCGCCACGCGCACGCTGCGGGTGATGCCGATCGTGTTGGGCTCGCCGCCGTCGATGACCACGGCGTCCGAGCCGTTCGGCATTTTAACGCGCTTGGGGGCGCGGTCGCGCCATTTGGCCGCGACGCGGCCCCGCCAAACGTCGGGGTTGAGATCGATGTGGCCGTCTCCGGAGATGACTTTATACTCGCGCGCCATGATGGAATCCTTCTCGTTGCGCCGGCGAATTGAAAAACTGTACCCATGCCCTCCCCGGCAAGGAGAGGGCATGGGTCGTAGCTGAATTACACCGCTTTCCTTTTCTGACCGGCGGCGGGCATCAGCGCGCTCAGCTCGTCGAGCAGCCGCTTCATGTTCTCCTCGTACAATTTTATGTGTTCGGCGCTCATCGGCTTCGTCGGCCATCTGGGATATTCTTTCACCTGGAGCCCCCTGATCCGCAGCCCTTGCAGCGTGGTGCCTCTGCCGTACTGTTTCATCGGCGCCATGCGCTCGCCGTGCTCGAGCAGGAGCACCTGGATTTTCTGCGCGCGCTCGAAATCCTTCGCCCAGATCGCCTCGATCAGCGCAACGCCGCTTTCCGGAACCGTCACCGGCGTTCCCGCGGCGATGCTGCCGCAGACGCCGACCTGCATGCCGGGGATCATCTGCGTGATCGGAATAAAGATATTAAACTCCCGCGACATCACGCGCAGATAGTTTACCGCCTGATCGACGCTCCCCATCGCAAGCTTCGCGGCGAAGACGTTCGGCACCGCTTCGCGGATTTTCGCCATCATCGGCGCCGGGATCGGATAACCGGAGTACTCCGGGTTATTGTAGAGCAGCATCGGCATTCCGACCGCCTTGTCCACCATCTTGTAGTGCTCGAGCAGCTCCCACTCGTTGCGGTCGCTGTAATAATAGGGGCCGACGACGCCGATCGCGTCCGCACCGATCTCTTTCGCGTGATTTCCGAGCTCGATGCTCGTGTACGGTTCCACCGCCCCGACCTGGACGACGCACGGCACGCGCCGGTTGACGCGGCGCACCACTGTCTCGGCGACCGCTTTCCGCTGATCGATGCGGCAGGCCGGACCCTGGCCCTGAGAGCCCAGGATAAAGAAGGCATGGACGCCGGCGTCGAGATACCAGTCGGTCAGCTTCTCCATCATCGGGAGATCCGGTTCGCCCTTGCCGTCGAAGACCGCCGGAATCGGGGCCACCAATCCTCTCACTGTCTTGCGCAATTCATTCAGTCCGGCCATTGCATGCCTCCTTTGATTTGTTTTTTATCCGCCAATATTTGAGAGCACTACGACAATGCTTTTATCGTTTCGTGTTTCCTACTCTTGTTCCTCGCGAAAGAGCCCGAGGCTTTCCAGGACGGGACGATCGGTCACGGAAAAGATAATCGACGGCTCCTTTTTGGATGTGTTTTTAAAATGGTGCCATCTCCAGGATGGAACAAAGAAGCAGTCGTGCGGTCCCCACGTCAACTCATCTCCGACGCCCTTGCTTGCGCCGACCGTGGTCACGCCCTGCCCCTCGACCACATGATAGATCGTGCTGCTCGTGTGGCGGTGGGCTTTGGTCGTTTCACCCGGCGCCAGCCACTGTATCCAGCAGCCGATCGTCGGCATGGTCGGCCCGCCGGTCAGCGGATTGGCATATTCGAGCAGGATGCCGTCGTTGGGGTCTTTGCGTCCCGCGGCGGAGACTTCCTTCAGCGCCGCGAGCGTGTCCTTCCACTTATATGCGTACGGCAGGGCTTGACCACCGACATTGACCGTACGCGGCCGGATCGTTCCCAGGCGCTGGCGGCAATAGCCGTCGGGCTTGACGACAGGCTGCGCCGGCCCTTCGCCGTACACTTCATGGAACGTGGCGTCTAGGTGAGAGGTCAAATGGATGTCTAAAACGTCCAGCCAGACGATGGGATTTTTTCCCGGATTGTAATGATCGTGCCAGGTCCAGTTCGGCGTCAGCACGAGATCGCCCGGCTCCATCAACATCTGCTCGCCTTCGACATTCGTGTATCCGGTGCCGTCGCCTTCGACCACGAAGCGGAGCGCCGCCGCGGTGTGCCGATGGCATTCCGCGCGCTCCCCCGGCTTCACCAGTTGTATCGACATCTGCAGCGTGCGGCTCGTGGACTTGAGCGCGGTCAGCGCTGGATTCACGAGCTGGACCGTCCGCCGGTTAGCCGCGTCGCCAATGCCGCCCAGCTGAATGACCTCTCCGGATTCCATGAGACATGAGTAGATCACCGACCACGGCCATAAAAAAGGCTCCAGCCTGGGCGCGCGCGCGCGCGACTGCCAATGGCCGCCGAGGGAATTCTCCGCCATCCGGCGGTGCAAAGCTTCCAGCCGCGGGTCCTCTTTCGTCGCATCGACTTGGCTCATCTTCTTTCTCCTTGTCCCGCTACCCTATATACGGCAAAGCCGTTCGGCGCATCAAGGGAGTTAGATCGCAGAGTATGAGTCGCGACAAGATACCTCGCATAGATTTTCATATCCCATAGAGGCTTGCGGCATTTTTCCATAGGACCATCTCACGCTTCTCTGAGGGTAGACTCTTAAAGCAATGCTCGATCGTCTGGCGCGTCTGCGGCCAGGTCGACGTCGCCAGGGGAAAATTCGTCGACCAGAGGATATGCTCGGCGCCTAGATAAGGCTCAAACGGCGCGATTTCGTCAAACCACGCGTTCAGGTAACACTGCCGGCGAAACATCTCCGACGGGGTGAGCTCGTAACCCTCGCGGGCCAGGCCGTCGTGATCGAACTGGTGATCGGCCCATTCGAGATAGAGCATGCCCCAGCTGAGCGCGCTTTCGGCGAGCACCACGCGGAGCTTCGGGTGGCGGAGCAGCACGCGGGAGAAAAGATAGAGGCCGAGAATGAATACACTCGATACCGGCTTTGTGACGGCGTCGAGCGCCTGCGCCAGCGCCGGTGCCAGCCCGGAGTACGGCGCATACTGCAGCTTCGGCGAAGCGCCCGCGTGGAGACAAAGCGGCACGTTCAAGCGCGCGCATGCCGCCCAGATCGGATCGTATTCCGGACCCGCGACGTGCGGCACATCGCGGAGGTCCATGGGCACCGCGGGGAAAATAACGCCGCGATGGCCTTTGGCGACGGCGCGCTCGATCTCCGCTACCGTTACCTCGGGCGGCCAGATCGGCACAATGCACTGCGGAATAAACCGTTCGCTGGCGCCGGCCCATTCTTCGACGAGCCAATCGTTGTACGCCTGCACGCAGGCGAGCTCGAGCTCGGGATCTTTAATACCCGCGAAATTTTGCCCGGCGAAGCCGGCGACCGTCGGGTAGAGTACCGAATAATCGACGCCCGCCTCGTCCATCGCTTTGAGGCGTTCGTTCGGCAGGTACGCGGCGGGCGGGACCTCTTCCCAACGGGTCGGCTCATGGTTGCGATCCGCCATCAACGCCGCCGCGCGCGCGGGGCCGTCGAGCAGCGGGTTGCCGTCGACCATCCAACGCTCGACGCCGTCGGCGCGCTCCAGGTGCGGGATGCGCTCGCCCCAACGGTTTTTCGACAACCGCTTGGCCCAGAGATCGGGCGGCTCCTGAACGTGATCGTCGACGCTGATCAGGCCGTGTCGCAGTTTCACTGAATCGTCCCTTCAGAACGAAGCCGATGGAGAGCTCGTCTCCGTCGGCCGGACCGTGGCTTCGATATCATAAACGCCGAGCGCGTTCGCGTAGAGAAGCTTTCGGCGGTCGGAGGCTGAAACGCCTTTTAGAACGCGCTCGATCGATTCCCATGAGCGCGGATAATAAGACGCGACGTGCGGGAAGTCCGCTTCCCACATTATATTTCCTACGCCGATGTCTTCGCGGAGCTTGATGCCTTCGGCTTCGAACCAGAAATTGACGTACATCTGGCGGCGCACCGCCTCGCTCGGCCGCGTGGCGAGCCCCTCGGTCCACAGGCGGCGGTTCTGCCATTCGTGATCGCAGGCGGCGAGCACGTAATTGAGCCCGCCGATGCCCGCCTCCGCGAAGACGATCTTGAGGCGCGGAAATCGCTCGGTCAGGCCGGAGAAAATAAAATGCGGAATAATCTGCGCCGGGGTGACCGCCGATGTGCTGGTCGACGCCGAATGGGCCTGACGCACCGTATAGCCGCTCCACTTTTTCGCTGACGCCGCGGTATCGAGGTTCGCCGAGCCGTGAAAATGAATCGGCACGTTGAGCTCCTGACAGGCGTCCCAGAGCGGATACCAGTGCGGCGCGGCGAGGTGCGGCAGCCCCTTGGGCATCTTGCCGGCGACGTTCACGCCTCGATGACCGTTGGTCACGGCGCGCTCGACCTCCTTGGCAACGACCTTAGGGTCGCTCAAATAGGGCAGGATCACGAGCGGGAGATAGCGATCGCTGACGCGCCGCCAATCGGCGAGCACGTCGTTGTAGGCCTGCACGCAGGCGAACTCGAAGTCGACGTCCCCGTATTCGTAATACGAGCCGCCGGGCGGATTGGGGAAGAGCACCTCGGCATCGACGCGGTCGATATCGAGCGCCTTGAGCCGCTCCTTCGGATCGTAGGCGATCGATGGCACTTCTTCCCACACCGACGGCCAAGTCGGAAAAGGATCGCCCATCACCGCGGGGCAGTTGCAAACGTCGCCGCGCGGCGGCCCGCCGTAGATGCTCCAGCCGTCGATGCGCTTGCCGTCTTCCTCCGTGCTCGCGACGTGAGGGATGCGCTCCCCCCACTTGCTCGACATCCGCGACGTAAAGTCGTCGCGGTGGAAAGCCGCGTGCGAGTCGGCGCTGATCAGACCGAATTTGATTTCCATGGGCGAAAACATACCCGGGATTCGGCGACGCGGCAAGTGCGGCGCCGGTTCAGACCTCGTGACACGCCACTTGGTGGAGATGCTTTTTCTCCTCCAGCGGAGGTTCGATCGTTTTGCATTTATCGACGCGGATCGGACAACGCGGCTCCAGGCGGCAGCCGGGCGGCGGATTGATCGGCAGCGGTACCTCTCCCTTGAGCGGCGAGCGGATAGTCTCGGCCGCGGAGCCAACCGTCGGGTTCGACGCCAGAAGGGCTTTGGTATAGGGATTCAAGGGCGCGCGGAAAATCTCCGCGACCGGAGCGATCTCCATAATCTTCCCCGCGTACATCACCGCCACGATGTCGGCGAGATACCCCACGACGTTCAAATCATGCGAAATGAAGATCAAGCTCAGATTGAGCTCGCGCTGGAGCTTTTTAAGCAGGTTCAGCACCTGCGCCTGAACCGAGACGTCGAGCGAAGACACCGGCTCGTCGGCGATGATGAGCTTGGGTCCGGCGGCGAGCGCGCGAGCGATGCCGATGCGCTGGCGCTGTCCGCCGCTGAACTCGTGCGGGTAGCGGTCGAGATGTTCCGGTCTCAGTCCCACGAGGTCGAGCAGCTCCGTCGCGCGATCGCGTTTCTTTTTTCCTTTGAGCTCGTAAAAATGATTCAGCGGGCGTCCGACGATGTCGATGACTCTCATCCGCGGGTTCAGCGAGGCGTAAGGGTCCTGAAAGATCATCTGGATATGTTTGCGCAGGTCCCGAACCTCGCGCTTGGGAAGGCGCAGAATGTCGCGGCCGTAGAAAAAAACCTCGCCCTCGGTCGCGGAGATCAGCCGCGTGATAAGCCGCGCCGTGGTCGATTTTCCGCAGCCGCTTTCGCCCACCAGGCCGAAGGTCTTTCCCTCCGGCACGGAAAAATCGATATGATCGACCGCCTTGAGAAGCTTGAGCCCCGACGAGAGACGGCTCACCATCCCGCCGCTGAGGTCGTAATATTTGGTTAGGTTCTTGATTTCGAGCATCACCCACCCGGGAAATAGCAGGCGGCGAGGCTTTCGCTGGTCTTTGCTTCCAGGCGCGGCATGTCGCTCTTGCAGATTTCTTTCGCCTTGGGACAGCGCGGGTGAAACTTGCAGCCGGGCGGCGGCTCGAACAGGTTGCAGACCGAGCCGGGAATAGCCCGCAGCGCTTGGTCGCGGAGCTCCGGCCGCGGAATCGCGCCGAGAAGGGCCTGCGTATAGGGATGAAGAGGATGCGCGAACAGGTTTTTTTTATCGGAAAGCTCGACGAGCGATCCCGCATACATGACCCCGATATGATCGCACAGGCGCGCCACGACGCCGAGGTTGTGGGAAATAAAGATCAAGGCCATTTTCATTTTCATCTGCAGTTCTCTTAACAGCTCCAGAATTTGCGCTTGAATCGTGACGTCGAGCGCCGTCGTTGGCTCGTCGGCGATGAGCAACTCCGGTTGGCAGGCGAGCGCCATCGCGATCATCACCCGCTGGCGCATGCCGCCGGAGAGCTCGTGCGGGTAGCGGCGGGCGAGCGTCCTCGGCGAAGGCAGCTGGACCAGATGCAAGGTGTGCTCGGCGAACTGACGCGCTACCTTGGCGGAGTGGCCCATGTGGACGCGATAACATTCGCCGATTTGCTCGCCGATAGTAAGAGAGGGGTTCAGCGACGTCATGGGCTCCTGGAAAATCATGGAGATTTTCCGGCCGCGGATTTTTTCCATTTCGCGCTCGCTTTTTTTGAGCAGGTCCTCTCCGTGGAAAAGGATCTCGCCGCCGGCGATCTCGCCGGGAGGGCAGGGAATCAGGCGCAGGATCGAAAGCGAGGTGACGGTCTTCCCGCAGCCCGTTTCGCCGACGATGCCGAACGTTTCGCCTTCGCGGAGCGAGAAGGAGACGTTTTCCACGGCGTTGAGAACGCCTCGTTGGAGGCGAAAACGGATGGTGAGGTTCTTCACCTCGAGCAAAGGAGCATCCATTTTCACCTTTCGTACTGGCGCGGATCGAAGATGTCCCTCAAGCCGTCGCCGAGCAGATTGAAGCCGAGGATGACGACGGAAATCGTAAGCCCCGGAAAAAAGGCCGCCATCGGTTGAAGCTGCAAAAACGGCGTGACCTCCTTGAGCATCAGCCCCCAGCTCGGCGTCGGCGGCGGCAGTCCGAGACCGAGAAAACTCAGAGACGATTCGGCGAGAATCGCATGCGCGAACTCAAGGCTCAGCCGCACGAGAAGCGGCGACAGGCAATTCGGCAGAACCTGCAGGAAAAGAATCGTGAAATCCGATTCGCCGGACATGCGCGCCGCCTCCACGTATTCTCTTTCCTTTTGCGCCAGCACGGCGCTGCGCACGATCCGCGCATTCGAAGGAATCGCGCTGAGGCCGAGCGCGATATAGAGAGAGGCGAAGCCACCGCCGGCCGAGGCGACGAGCGCGATCGCCAGGAGCCGTCCGGGAAACGCCATGATCGCGTCCATGAAGCGCATGATCGTCGAATCGATCCAGCGGCCGCTGAATCCCGCGATCGCCCCGAGTGGAATGCCGAAGAGAGCGCCCAAAAAGACGGCGCCCGCGGCGATCTCGAACGCCGTGCGCGCGCCGAAAACGATCCGGCTGTAGGTATCGCGCCCGAGAAAATCGGTGCCGAGCCAATGCTCTAGACCAGGCCCTTGGAGACGGCTGACGATGTCGATCTCGTAAGCGTCGTGTGTGGCGAGATAGGGCGCGAAGATCGCCGTCAGCAGTCCCGCGCAGACGATGAAGAGCCCCAGCAGCGCGAGGCGGTTGCGCGCGATAACCCGCAAGGCATCGGCGAAGCGCGACAGGACGGAGCGCGCTCTGCCGGTGATCATCCATGGGGATGGCGATAGGACTTCTTGTTTCACGCCGCTTCCTATTCGAGCTTGATGCGCGGGTCGAGCCACTTGTAAAAAATGTCGACGATCAAATTGATGAAGACGTAGGTCACGGCGATCAGCAACACGGCGCCCTGCACGATCGGATAGTCGCGCTGGTAGATGCCGTCGATCAAGAGCCGCCCGACGCCCGGCCACGAGAAAACCGTCTCGATGATGGTCGCGCCGCCCAACAGGCGCGCGGTCTGCAGTCCCACGACCGTCACCGCTGCGATCAAAGAATTTCTCAGCGCGTGCTTGACGATCACCATGCGCGACGGCAACCCTTTCGCCCACGCGGTGCGCACGTAGTCCTGCTTGAGCTGATCCAGCATCTCTGCGCGCACGTAGCGCGTCAGCGGAGCGGCGAGTTCGGTCCCCATCACGATCGCCGGCAGGCAGGCGTGCTGCAAAAACAGCCAGGGGTGCTCGAACGGGCTCGCGTAGCCGATCGAAGGAAGCCATCCCAATTTCAGGCTGAAAAGCACCATCAACATGAGCGCGAGCCAGAAATCGGGCATCGCGACGCCCCAGAGAGCGAATCCCATCGCCGCGTAATCGACCTTTGTGTTTTGCCGCGTCGCGGCGATCGCGCCGGCGGGGATGGCGATCGCGATGCCGACGAAGAGAGCGATCGCGGCAAGGTAAAGCGTCGCGGGATAGCGCTCGAAGATGATCTCGGTGATCGGCCTGCGCGATGCCAAGGACAAGCCGAAATCGCCGTGAACGATGTTGTTCGCCCAATTGAGATACTGCACGTAGATCGGCTGATCGAGACCGATCTGATGCTGCAATGCCCGGTACTGTTCCGCGCTGATGCGCGCGCGCTCGTCGGGATCGATGCCGAGCATCACGAGCACCGGATCTCCCGGAATCACGCGGACGAGAAGAAAGACGGCCAGACTTACCAGAATGAGGACGGGGATGAGCTGGAGGACGCGGCGAACGACGTAACGCGCAAGCATGACGCGCTCGGCTATTTATCGATCCATGTCCGGCTCAAGCCCCCGTTGAAGGGTTGGAAGTCTCCCGAAGAATTGGTCGTGAAGCCTTTGACGAAATCGCGGAAGGTGAAGAAGCGCGGGGTAAAGCCGATCGGGACGATGGGGGAATCATCGACCAATTTGGCTACGACTTGCCTGAACAAGGCTTTTCGCTTCTCCAAATCAACTTCGCCTTCCGCTTTCTTGATCAGCGCGTCGTACTCTTTATCGCAGTAAGCCGTTTCGTTGAGCCGCCGGTTTTTGGGATCCGGCTCGCAAGCGTATTCTTCATATGCCGGCAGCGGATCGGGATAGTCGCTGCCGCCGGCGAGCTTGAACATATATTTCCCCTGCCGCCTCGCTTCGAGGGCCGAGGCGCGCTCGAAGATTTTAAGCTCGACTTTGACGCCTATTTTCTTGAGCTGCGCCTGAATGGCCGCGCCTTCGACCTCCGCGACTTCGCCGCGGTTGCCCATGAGCTCCAGCGTCTCGCCCTTGTAGCCGGATTCCTTCAAATAGGTCCGCGCCTTATTAAGGTCGTATTTCGGCGCCGGGACATCGAAGTACCAGAGGGTGCCTTTGGGAAATCTCTGATCGCTGACGTCGGCGAGCCCGAAATAGGCTGCCTGCAGGATCTCTTGCTTGTCGATCGCGTACGCGACGGCGAGGCGGAGCTTCTTGTTGTTGAACGGCGGATCGGCGACGTTGAATTCAAGATTGCGGGCGCCCGCGGTGTTCGCCTTGGCGTAGCCGATGCCCTTGAGCTTTCCCTGCACGATCTGCTGCACCCATTCGTAGGGCGTGCGCTCGATGATGTCGACGTCGCCGGCCTGCAAAGCGGTAAAGCGCACCGTCGCATCCGCGATCTCCCGCATGACGACCCGATCCACGAACGCTTTTTCCCCCCAGTAATCGGCGAAGCGCTCGAAGACGACCCGCTGTCCCGGTTTCCACTCGACGAATTTGAACGGGCCGGTCCCCGGAGGGAACGTGGCGGGTTTTCGCATGCCTTCCGGTAACGATTCTTTAGGAATCACGGAGAAGGATCGAATGTCGGCGAGAGTCGTCAGGAACAGCGGATTGATCTTCTTGAGCGAAATTTTAAGCGTATACTTGTCGACGCCCTCGGTTTTTTCCACCGCGTCCAGATCCGCCAATCCATACGCGCCGTTCTTGGGATTCAGCGTATAGTCGATGGCGAACTTGATGTCGTCGGCGGTCATCTCCCTGCCGTCGTGAAATTTGACTCCCTTGCGCAGGCGAAAGGTGTAGACTTTCCCGTCCTTGGAAATTTCCCAGGACTCCGCGAGGCGGGGCTGAATCGCTCCTTTGGCGTCTCTCCCGAGCAGCGGCTCGAACATCAGCTCGCGGATCCGCGATTCCGTCGAGCTCGTGTTGACCAGCGGGTTCATCAGCGCCAGCTCCTTGCTGACGGCGAGCGTCAGGGTGCCGCCGCGCTTGGGCTGGCTCGAGGCGGCCTGCGATGCCTGCTGGCCGAGCGGCAAGCTGAGGACGAGCGCGAGAAGCAAAAAACGCTTCATGGCGGAGCCTCCTATCGAAAATGGAGCTTTTGCTACCATGATGGTCACAACGAGTCGACGGCTGTCCTTTAGTTTCTATACAGCTTATCGATGAAGCCGGAGTTGTCGAGCTCGCGCAGGTAATGCAGGTCCCACAACGCGAGCGGGCTCAGCTGCTTCGCTTCGGGCGCCTTGATGCAGCCGAGCTCGTAGGCATTGATGATGCCTTGCGGATCCGGATAGGGCTTCTTCGGCATGCGGTCGAAAACTCTGTATTCGAACGAATCGCCCTTTTTCTTGCTCAGGTTGGCGAGGATTTTTTCCGTCTTATCCTTTTTCGTTTTTGCAAAGTGAATTCCCAGCACCAGCGCCTTGACCAGACGCTCGCCCAGCTCTTTTTTCTTGTGCAAAACCGTATAGGAGGTCGTGAGCGTCGGGCCGTTGATCATAGGCAGCGGCCCGAGGGCGAGAACATGAAAGCCCTGGCCTTTATACCTCTCGGCGGCGTTGGCGGAGATGAAGCGGGCGTCGGCTTTGCCGGACTTGAGCGCTTCCTGCTGTGCGTCGGAGCTTTCGTCCTCGACCCAGCGGACTTGATCGATGCCGATGCCGGCGCGGATGAGATACATCATGTGGTTGCCCCGGCCGTGATGAAATCCGCCGTCCCGTCCTTCCATGGGCGTATCGGCGATGCGTTTGCCGCGGAGATCCTGAATCGAATTGAGCGGCTCGCGCGAGGCGACGCACGCATTCTGGCCGTTGACGGGCGAGGCGATGCTGACGATCGGCTTTCCCTTGACGACCAGACCATAAGGCGTGAGGTGGTCGCCCGAGATGAAATCGATGTCGCCTTTAAACAGCGCGGCCTCGGCGTCGGGCGGCATCGCGCAGTACTCGAAGCCCGCCAGGTCCAAGCCGGCCTTGTCCCAGATATCGGCTTCTTCAAGCACTTCCCACAGGGGCAGATGGCTGCCCGACCGATAAACGCCGCGAATTTTTATTTTGCGTTGCGCCATGCCGACGATCTCCTTTTCTTTGATAGAAGCGTTTACCCCAACCCCATGATCGGGTCAACCTCGCCCGACGATTTGCGCTCGTCCTTGGAAAACCGCTTAACCTTATATATATATTCCGGCGCAGCCGACGGTTCGGCTTTTAATGTCACGGAAAACGCGCGCCCGCCGGCCGAGGTAGAAAATGGAAGCCAGGTACGGCCTGTTCAGCTGCGACTCGCACGCCCAACTCGACCGCGATGCGTGGACCCGCAGGATGTCGAAGGCGCGCTGGGGAGATCGCATCCCGCAGATCGTCGAGAGCCATGAAAACGGCGCGACCGCCGACCGCTGGATGGTCAACGGAAAGCTTCGCACCGAATGGGTGTGCAACTGTCCGGCGGCGATGGAGGGCGGCGTCGAGCGCGGTTACTATCCGGTGCGCTGGGACGAAGTGCCGAAGATCGTCTACGACCCCGCCGCGCGCTTAAAGGCCCTGGACGACGACCGCATCGACGGCGAAGTGCTCTATCCGAACGGTCCCGTTTCGAATTTCGCATTTCTTCAGGCGGACGCGGACTTCGAGCTCGCCTGCGTGCACGCCTACAACGACGCGCTCGCGGAATGGCGCGCGGTGAGCGATCGCTACGTGCCGGTGGCGCTCATTCCGTACATGAGCGACATCGACGTCGTCGTCGCCGAGGTCGAGCGCAGCGTCGCGCGCGGCCATCGCGGCGTGGTCATGCTCGCCGAGCCGGCGTTCACCAAAAAAGGGCTGAAGCGGATGAACGATCCGTTCTGGGAGCCGCTCTGGGCCTGCTGTCAGGCGCTGGGAATTCCCGTGAGCTGGCACGGCTCATCGGGCTTGGTGCAGCAGCTGTCGCTGCCCAAGTGGGACGGATTCAATAAAAGAGAATCCCACACGGTCTCCACCTCGCGGTTGTGCGCGACCCCCGCCCAGCTCATTCCCAATCTAATTTTCTCCGGCATTCTCGATCGCTATCCGCGCCTCAAATGGGCCTGCGCCGAGACGGGTTTCGGCTGGGTGAGCTACGTCCTCGAAGCGTCCGATCATGAATGGGAGCAGCGCCGGCTCTGGCGGGACGGAATCAAAACCAGACCGAGCGAGGTTTTTCGACGGCAAATTTACGTCGATTTCTGGTACGAAAAGGCCGGCATCGAGCTGCGCGACTTGGTCGGCGTCGACAATATCATGTGGGAGTCCGACTATCCGCATATCGCGTCGACCTATCCGCGCTCGTGGAGCTATGTCGAGGACTCGCTCGCGGGCGTGCCGGAGGGTGAGCGGCGCAAGATGTGTTATGAAAACGCCCTCAGGCTCTACGGAGTCGCGTGAGCATGGCGGAGTATTCCTTCATCAGCGTCGACGATCATGTCCAGGAGCAGCCGAAGGTCTGGACCAAGCGGCTCGCGCGCTCGAAGTGGGGCGATCGCATTCCCCATATCCAAAGCGATGCGTCTGGCGAGCGTTGGATCGTCGACGGAGATCCGGTGAAATTCGAGGGCGTGGCGGACTGCGGCGCGCTCATGTCCGACCGGGGGAAAAATCCATCGCGCTGGTCGGATGTCACGGCGGCGGTTTACGATCCTGAGGAGCGCCTCAAAGCCATGGACGCCGCGGGCATCGCCTATTCCGTGCTCTATCCCACAGTGGCGGGACCGGGCGGCGAGACGTTCGGCCGCATCGCCGATCCCGAGCTGGAGCTCGCCTGCATCCAGGCGTATAACGATTGGCTGCTCGAAGAATGGGCGAGTGCGAGCGATCGCTTCATCCCGCAGTGCGTCGCCCCGCTGTTTCCAGTCGATGCGGCGGTAAGCGAGATTCGCCGCGCCGTAAAGAACGGCCATCGGGGCGTGATCTATCCGTCGGTCCCGATGGAGCTCCGCGACGCGCCGCATATCAACGACGCCGTTTATGATCCGCTGTGGGCCGTCTGCCAGGAATTGGAAGTGCCGATCTGTTTTCACGCCGGCGCGTCTGCGGCGATTCAGATCCCGCCGTACGAGGGATATGCGCCGGCGGTCGCGGCGGCGTTTCAGGCGATCACGCGGCCGGCCAGCACGGTCTCCGTCCTGGTGAATCTCTTGATCTCGAAAATCCTTCTGCGCTTTCCGAATCTCAAAGTCGTGCTCGCCGAGAGCGGCCTGGGCTGGGGAGCGTATCTTCTCGAATACACGGACTTCCAGGCCACGGGTGATCAGCTGCCGAAAAACGGCTACGATGTCATGCCGTCGGAAATGTTCAAGCGCCAATGTTATCTGGTCGGCTGGTACGATCGCGCGAGCCTGCGCGTGCGGGACTATATCGGCGTCGAAAACATTCTCTGGTCGGCGCAGTTTCCGCTCGCCACTTCGACCTGGCCGAACACGCAAGCCGCTCTCACCAAGAGCTTCGATGGCGTGGATCGGAACGACCGCGAAAAAATCCTTTGGACGAACGCGGCGAAGCTGTACAAGGTCCGGTCCAGGTGAGATACGACTGCACTCGAGGAAGGACTTATCATGTCCCAATGGTTCGAGATCCGGCCGAAGCTACTGAGCGATTGAAGCAAAACGGAGGTAAATCATCATGGCCGAAGCAGGGACTACTGCCGCCGACGGCGTCAAAGAGCGCATCGCCTATAAATCGCCTTACGAGCAGTGGAAAGAATCCGAAGGGCTGCCGACACTCCGCGGACTGTTCGTCAAGAATCTCTACGAGGTTGAGCTCCACCCATGGAAATCGAGCGGCGACGGCCTCGCCACATTCATCAATCTGGAAGGGACCGGCGGCTTCAATGACGCCTATGTCGCGGAGATCCCGCCGGGGAAGTCGCTGAGGTCGCATCGGCATCTATTCGAGGAGACCATTTATATCCTTAAGGGCCAGGGGGCGACCTCGGTATGGATCGATCCCGCGCGCAAGGAGACTTTCGAGTGGCAGGAAGGGAGCTACTTCTCGATCCCGATGAACGCGTGGCACGAGCACCACAATGTGTCCGGTCTCGACGCGGCGCGTTATATAGCGATGACGAGCGCGCCGCGGGTGATCGATACCTTCAACAACCATGAGTTCGTCTTCGAGAACCCGTTCGTGTTCCGCGACCGCTACAACGCCGAGGAGGGCTACTTCAAGGAAAAGTCCGCCACGCAGCAGTGGTCGACCAACTTCGTCGCCGACGTGCGCGTGTGCCAGACCTATTCCGGCGGCTTCGACCGCGGCGGCGGCGCCAAGAGCACCGTTTTTCGCATGGTCAACAATACGGTCAAATCGCATGTCTCGCTCTGGGGCGTCGGCGCGTATAAGAAGGCGCATCGTCACGGCCCGGGCATTCACGTGCTGATCATCCGCGGCCACGGCTATTCGCTCATGTGGCAGGAAGGGAAATCACTGGAGCGCGTCGAGTGGGGGCCGGGCAGCGTCTTCGTGCCGCCGGAGATGTGGTTCCACCAGCACTTCAACGGCAGCGCCGAGCCGGTCTTCTTTCTCGCCATCGGCTGGGGCAGCGACAAGCCGAAGGCCGGCGGCAAGGCGTACATCTACAAAAGCGTGAAAGAGGGCGGCGACCAGATCGAGTATGAAGACGAAGACCCCAACATTCACGTCGAATTCGAGGCGAGGCTCAGAAACGCCGGCGCGCGCTGTCAGATGAGCTACCATCCCTTTTGCACGAGCCGCTAGCGCAGAGATTTTACCGATGCGCGCGCGTGCGTCGAACATTTTCATCGCGCTGGTTCTTCTCTGCGCGCCGGCGGCGGCGGCCGAAGGAAGCTCCGTCGAGACGACTCTGGAGGAGATCAACAAGCTGCCGCCGCAACAAAGGCAGAAGCGGCTCGAGGAGGGCGCGCGTCGCGAGGGCGCTTTCGTACAATATTCCGTCTCCAACGCCGAGCTGATCAACGCCTTTAGCAAGGCCTTTATCGGCAAGTATCCCTTCATCAAGGCGGACTTCTGGCGCGGCAGCGGCAACCAGCTCGTCTTTCGAACGTTTATGGAGCACCGGGCGGGCAAGCTCGCGGCGGACGTGATTTCGGTCGGCACCGAAAACGTCATCGCGATGAAGGAGGCGGGTCTTTACGCGCGCTACCGCTCGCCGGAAAGCCAATTCTATCCTCCCGAGCAGTCCGATAGGGACGGCTATTTTCACTCCGACAGCCTGGGGCTTTCGACGATCGCCTACAACAACCGGCTGGTGAAGAAGGAAGAGGCGCCGAAGGGATACAACGACCTCCTCGATCCCAAGTGGAAGGGGACCCTCACGATCGATCTCGAGCCGGAGCGCGCGCTCATGGCCTGGCTACTCAGCTGGGGCGAGACCAAGACGCGGCAGTTCGTGCAGAAGCTTCTCGACAACGGCACGACCGTGCGCCGCGGCCATACCCTGCAGGCGCAGCTGCTGTGCGCGGGTGAGTTCAAAATCGCCGTCGAGATTTATCCCGACGCGATCCTGAGGATGAAACAGAGCGGCTGCCCCGCGACCATCGTCTTCGGTAACCCCACGTCGGGCGTCGTCGGAGGCAACTACGCGATCTACGCCAACGCCGCGCATCCGCACGCGGCGGCCTTGTTCGTCGATTTCGCCCTTTCCGCCGAGGGCGCGAAGATCCTCGCCGCCACCGGCCGCGTGCAGCGGCGAAAAGGAATGAAGGCGCTCTACGAAGAGCTCTCCGATCTGGACGAGAAGGGCGTGCCGCTGCTCGTCGTCACCCCCGAGCAGACGGCCGAATTGACCAAGCCGATGGAAAAAATCATGAAGGAGCTGTTGGTTAAATGACTCGTGGAAATCACAAGAAAGAAGGATTCAGCCGATGGCGGTGATCGACGCCGACGCGCATGTCGTAGAGTGGGAAAGAACGTGGGACTACATGAACGAAGGCGAGCGGGAGTTCGCGCCTCACGTGATGGTGTTTAAAGATCCCAAGCGGAAGGCCTCCGGCCGGGCGAACGAGTACTGGATGATCGGCGGGCGGGTTTTCGCGAAGGACGGAAACATCGGCCGCGACATCGCCCGAGAAAGGCGCGAGGCGGAGGACATCGAAGCGCGGCTCGCACACATGGACGAGCTCGGGGTCGACACTCAGGTGCTTTACCCGAGCCTGTTTTTGCGCACGCTGACGCCGCTGCCGCATGTCGATACGGCTCTTTGCCGAAGCTACAACCGCTGGCTCGCGGACATCTGGAAATCCGGCAAAGGGCGGCTCCGCTGGGTCGTCGTTCCACCGCTGCACTATATCGACAAAGCGATAGCAGAGCTCAACTTCGGCAAAGAAAACGGCGCGTGTGGGGTCTTCATCCGCGGCGTCGAAGGCGACAAGCTGCCGACCGATCCGTACTTCTTTCCTCTCTACGAAGAAGCGAGCCGTTTGAACCTGCCGATCTGTGTGCACGCTTCGCAGGGAAATTTGGAGATGTTCGACGTCTTCGGCCGCGGCGCGAGTCTCGCGCAATTCAAGTTCGGCCCGATCAATCTCTTTGCGACGCTGATCGCGAGCCCGCTGCCGCAAAAATTTCCGGATTTGCGCTGGGCGTTCGTCGAGCTCAGCGCCGAGTGGCTGCCCTACGTCATGAACCATGTCGAGATCGGCTATCGCCGGAAGGGAAAAACCTGGGCGGGCAGGGATCTGCTCAAGGAGAATCGCATCTACGTCGCCTGCCAGACGAGCGACGACCTGCCCTATATTCTGGAACACGTCGGCGACGACCATTTGGTGATCGGAACGGACTACGGCCACAACGACACAGCGTCCGAGATCGACGCGCTGCGAAAGCTCAAGGCGGACGGGAAGATTCCCGGCGCCTCGATCGATAAGATCCTCGGCGATAACGCGGCGGCGCTTTACGGATTATAAGTATCAGGGAGGAGTCGATGGAAAAGAAAGCGACGACGAGATTGCGCGAGCTGCTGAAGCGGCCCGAGCTGCTGGTGATGTCCGGCGGCTTCAGCCCGCTCCACGCGCGCATGTCGGAGATGCTCGGCTACGAGGCGTTTTTCATGTCGGGCTCGCAGGTGGCCGCGTTCGTCTACGGCTATCCCGACGTGGGACTCTTGGGTCTCAGCGAGATGGTGGAGAGCGTCCGGCGCATCACCAACGTCAGCGACATTCCCGTCTTCGCCGACGCCGACACGGGCTACGGCAATGCGGTGAACGTCTATTATACCGTGCAGGCGTATATCCGCGCGGGCGCCGCAGGGCTCCATATCGAAGACCAGGAGGCGCCGAAGAAGTCCGGCACGCTGGCGGGCCGGCGGCTCATCTCCGTCGAGGAAGCGATCGGCAAGTTCAAAGCGGCGGTGGCGGCAAAGAAAGAGCTCGATGCCGACTTCATCGTCTGCGCCCGCTGCGACTCCATCGGCGCCGAGGGCGGCGGCTTCGAAGACGCGGTCAAGCGCGCCATTGCCTATGTGAAGGAAGCGGGCGTCGACGCGATATGGATGAACACGATGTCGAAGCGCGAGGAGATCGAGGAGGCCTGCCGGCGCATTCCCGCGCCCGTCATCGCGCCCTATTACGGTCCACCGCCGTCGCCGACATTCGATGAATTCCAGAAACTCGGCGCCGCCGCTGTCCTGTATCCGAGCCTTACCACGGCGAACGGCGTGCAGGCCACCTGGGAGGTGCTGCACGAGTTCAAGGAGCGCGGGCCGGCCGTGCTCAAAGAATGGAACGATAAGGCGCAGGCGTCGAAATACGGCGCGGTGCCACGCTTCAAAGACCCGATCCTGCCGATGAAGAAGATTCACGAGCTGGAAGAAAAATTCATTCCCAAGGAATTGCAGCGCGATTATCAAAATACGTTTGGCCACGAGCGCCACTGGTCGACGAAAACCGAGAAGTGAGCGCCGAAGGCTACTGACCATGCTCGTCCGGACGATTCTAATTCTTCTCTTCCTCCTGCCAGCCGCCGCCCACGCCGCGCCGGGCGAGGTCGTCATCACGCACGGCAGCATGAGCACGACATCGATTCCGCTCTGGGTGACAGAAGATCAGGCCTTATTCGCCAAACATGGCAACAAAGTCAAAGTCGTCTGGGTGCGGGGGAACTCGATGCAGATCGCGACGCTCGCTTCCGGCGAAACGCAAATCGCCTACGGCGGCGCGACGACGGCGCTCGCCGCGGCGGCCGGAGGCAGCGAACTCAAAATCATCGCGAGCTTCACGAGCCGCGAATCGCTCGATCTCGTCGCGCGGCCGGGCATCGCGAGCCCGGCGGATCTCCGCGGCAAACGCTTCGGCATCCAGAGCATCGGAGGAGGGGTGTGGAAGACGGCGGCCGTCTGGCTCGAGCACTTCGGCCTCGACGAGCGGCGCGACAACATTCAGATGATCGTCATCGGCGACGTGACCGTGCTGAGTCAGGCGCTCGAGAGCGGCAGAATCGACGCGACGGTGGTGCCGGGATTCTTGAGCCGCCGGCTCGCCGAAAAAGGATTCGTAGTTCTCGGCAGAAGCGATAAGATCAGGCTCCCTTCGGTCGGCATGACGCTCCTCGCCGAAAAGGCGTATGCGCAGCAGAATTCCGACACGCTGCAGAATATTCTCAAGGGGCTGATCGAAAGCACCGTCTTTCTCGCGCGGCCGGAAAACAAACCCGCCGTTTTGCAAACGATCGTGAAGCATTTCAAGATGACCGACCGCGCGGCCGCCGAAGAGGCATACCAGGACGTCCTTTCGCTCGTGAGACTGGAGGATTATCGTAAGCCGTACGTGTCGATCGACGGTCTTAAGACGCTGCAGCGGCTGATGACGAGTCAAAATCCCCGCATCGGCGACGTCAAAGCGGAAAATCTCATCGACGCAACGGTCGTGCGGAAGCTCGACGAGAGCGGATTCTTCGAACGGCTTTACGCCGAGTATAAAATCAAATAGCGAACCCGTCTCTAAGGAGAGATAAAAATGGCCACCATCGATGCGGACGCCCATGTGATCGAGACCGAGCGCACCTGGGACTATATGGACGGCGGTGACGCTCGATTCCGGCCGCTGCTGGCGTCGCCCGCCAGCGACGGCAAGAAGGATTGGCTGATCGACGGCAGAATTTTTTCGCGAGGCGGCAACGTCAACCGCCAGATACCGGAAGGCGCGCGCGAGATGAGCGACATCGAGCTCAGGCTCAAGCACATGGACGAGCTCGGCATCGACGTCCAGGTGCTTTACCCCTCGCTCTTCCTGCGCCCGCTGACGAGCCGCCCCGAGGTCGAGCGGGCGATCTCCACGAGCTACAACCGCTGGCTCGCGGAGATCTGGAGAAAGGCGGAGCGGCGGCTCCGCTGGGTCGCGGTGGCGCCGATGACGGATATCGACGCGGCGATCGCCGAGGCGCGCTTCGCGAAAGAGAACGGCGGCTGCGGCCTATTCAGCCGCGGTTTGATCGAGAACCGCAGGCTCAGCGATCCGTATTTCTTCCCACTTTACGAGGAAGCGGAGAAGCTCAATCTGCCGATCTGCATCCACGCCTCCACGGGAAATTTCGACTGGGTCGAGCTCTTTGCGGACGAGGGCGGCTTCTCCAAGTTCAAGCTGCCGGTGCTCTCCGCGTTTCACTCGATCGTCTACGAACGCGTCCCGGAGAAGTTTCCCCGGCTCAGGTTCGCGTTCGTCGAGATTCGCGCGCAGTGGATTCCCTACCTCATGGTCGATCTGCGCAAAAGATTCGTGAAACTCAACCGCCCGGTGGGCCCGGATCTGATGCGGCAGAACCGCCTCTACGTCACCTGCCAGACCGACGACGATCTCTCCTACATTCTGAAGTATTCCGGCGAAGACAATCTCGTCATCGGCTCCGACTACGGCCACACCGATTCGGCGAGCGAGATCGACGCGCTGCGCAAATTGAAATTCAACGGCGAGGTCGCACCGTCGGTCATCGACAAGATTCTCTACGACAACGCGATAGCGCTCTACGGGCTTTAAGCTCAATCTGTGATGACTTCGGCTTGTATCGCGAGCAGCTTCGCTATCGGTACAAGCCGTCGATATAGCCGCTCTTGTCGAGCTTTTCGACAATGCTTCGATCCGCGATGTCCTCATATTTGAGGCTTGCGGCGGCGGGGAGGGTCCGGCG
The DNA here is from genome assembly GCA_035495775.1 of Verrucomicrobiia bacterium. Taxonomy (GTDB): domain Bacteria; phylum Desulfobacterota; class Binatia; order UBA9968; family UBA9968; genus JAJPJQ01. Next base: position 93,376 of record DATJFG010000133.1, read on the forward strand.
CACTTCCGTGAGAATAGACTGGAGGCCTTCACGGTAAGGGTAGGGCTTCTTGAGCACGTAGTATTTGACCGTGTCATCGTAGGCGCCGACGGCGTCTTGGGTCGTCTTCAAGCCGAGGCGGATCTTCAATACCTCGAGCAGCTGGGAACGGTAGGTGGGATTGAGGACGTAGGCGTTGCCTTCGAGCAGCGCCTTGACGGCTCTCTCGACGCCGTCGCGCTGAGTCTGGAGAAATTTCCGGCTGGTGACCACATTGCCGACTTCCCAAGGGATCGGCATCTGCCGCAGATCCGCGAGCACGTTGAGGCCGAGCTGCTCGATGCGGGCGCGAAATTCAGGTGCGATCACGGTTCCCGCGAGCGCGCCTGAAGCCAGACCCGCAAGCCTTTCCGGCTCGGTCCCCGCGGCGACGAGCGTGATTTTATCTCGCTCGGGATCGAGCCCGAGTTGTTTGAAGGCCACCAGCAGCGCCAGGCGGGATGCCGAGAGTCCCAAGCCGGATGAGCCGACGCGCTTGCCTTTCAAGTCCGCGAGCGTTTTCACCGCCGGCGCTCCCAGCAGATAATAGGGCATGACCGTCGCCGTCGCCATGATTTCGACGAGCGGCGCGCCCGCGGCAACGGCAGCGATCGTCGCAGGCGGATCCGAGTAAGCGATGTCGAGGCCGCCGCCGAGCAGCGCCTGCGTGACCTGGGTTCCGCCGCGAATGCTGACGACCCTCACGTCGAATCCCTGCTTCTTGAAAAAGCCCTGCTGTGCCGCGACCCATAGCGGCGCCATGCGCGAGTTTACCGAGGCATGGCCCACATGCAGCGGGACGAGCTCCGCTTTTGCCTCTTGGAGGCAGAAGCCGCCGAGGAGAAAAATCGCGAGAAGGATCGCTAGCCGCGCGCAAAAATTTTGCATCGCCCCTATTCCTTCCACTGGTAAGTCTGCAGGCCGGGACGCAAGGTCCGCTCCTCTTTGAATTGCTTGACTCCCTTGTGCCAGGTCTTTTTTGCTACGGCGTCGAGCTCCGTCCATTTCGCCGTCTCGAAGGCGAGAGCGTCCTCGAGCGTCAGGTTCTGGTCGACGCGGAAGACCTCCTTGCAATAGGCGAGCACGGTCGGATTTTTTTTCTTAAACTCCTCGGCGAGATCGAGCACCGCCTCGGAGAGCTTTTCCGGCGGCACGGCGGAGTTGACGAGCCGCATCTCCGAAGCCTGCTTTCCGGTGACCGGCCGGCCGGTCATGATGAGGTAGAGCGCGTCGCGCGGCGCGAGCAGCGTGCTGACGAGCTTGGTGACGCCGCCCGCGGGAATGATTCCCCAGTTCACCTCCGATAGCCCGAAGGTCGCTGTCTCGCTGGCGACGGCGAAATCGCAGACCGCGAGCCAGGCGAACGCGCCGCCGAAGCACCAGCCGTTCACCGCGGCGATCGTCGGCTTCGGCAAAAGCCGGAGCCGCTTGAACATCCACTCGAAGGCGGCCTTGCGCGCGGCGGCGCGCGCCTCGGGCTTCCCCTCGGTATCGTAGAAATATTCTTTCACGTCCATGCCCGCGCAGAAGCTGTCGCCGGCGCCGGTGATGATGAGGACGCGGCAGTCGTCGTCTTGCTCGATTTTGTCGAGCGCGTCGCACATCTCGAAGTGCATATCGGGGTTCATCGCGTTCTTCGCCTTGGGGCGATTGAGCGTGATGGTGGTGATCTGATCTTTGCTTTCGACCACAATTGTTTTGTAGGCCATGAGTCGCTACCTCCTCGGCGCGGCTAGGACGGAACGAAGATTTACGTTCGAGAAACTCTGCAAGGCAGGCCTCTGAGAGACACGCCTCCCGTGGACGGATCGTAGTCCGGACCGCTGGGAGTCAGCATGTTGATGTTGCTGCCGCTCCAGCCGTAGCCGGATTCGCCCTGCTCGGGAAACCACCAGCCGAACGCCGCCACGACGACGCGCGGGTCCAGACTGCGGTTGAGCGAGAGCCGCTGCTTGATCTTGCCTTCGCGCGTCTCGATGAAAACCCATGCGCCTTCTTGGAGCCCGTATTTTGCGGCGGTGTCGGGATGCAGCTCCACGATCGGGTCGGGGCGGATGATGCGCACGGAGGCGACCTGCTTAAAGCCGCTCAGCATGAAAGCCTCTTCTTTGGCATTGGTGAGCAGCAGCGGAAACTCATCGGGAATTTCCGGGACCAGCTTCAATTCTTCCCATAGCGGCATCGGCGGGTAGCCCGTCTGCTCGAGCCGCTCGGAATAGATCTCGATCTTCTTCGACGGCGTGCGATAGTCGTGCGGGCGGTACTCGGGCGCCGCCTTCATGACTCTCTGGTCTTTGAATTTGTCGTAGCTCATGCCGCTCGGCTTCAGCATGTCGTCGAGCGCTTCCTCGTCGCTCTCCCAGAAGTCTTCGGCCAGGCCGAGGCGCTTGGCGAGCTCGTTGATGATCTTGGTGTCCGGCCAGCATTCGCCGGGCGGCTCGGCGAGCTTGGGATAGGAGCGAATCTCCTCGTGCCAGCCGGGCCAATATCCCAGCTCGTCATGCTCCATGCCCCAGGCGGCCGGCAGGACGATGTCGGCGAGGGCCGCCGTCGGCGTCATGAAGAGCTCCGAGACGGCGATGAAGTCGAGCTTCATGAGCGCCTGGTAGGTCTCTCTCGAATTCGGCCAGCTGACGAGCGGGTTCGAGAGGATGAACATCGCCGCCTTCACCGGGCAGGGATCGGCCTCGAGGATCGCGCGCGTCAGGATGTGCGGCGGGATGAAGGCGGAATGCGCCGCGAATTTGAATCTCTTGCCGAGAATCCTCTCCGCCCGCCTGGCGTATTTGTGCAGGAGAAAAAACTTGGCCGGCCGCAAGTACGACGGGGCCTTGAGATAAACGTCGCCGCCCGGAACGTTGAGGCTGCCGCAGATCGCCCGCATGATGCAGATCGCGCGCGCGGTCTGAAAGCTGTTGATGTGCTGTTCCACGGCGTTGCCGATATGGATCGCCGCGGGCCGCGTGCCGGCATACATTCTCGCAAACTGCTCGATGTCGGCGCGCGGCACCCAGGTGAGCTTCTCGACCTCTGCGAGCGAATAGGTGCCGATGTGCTTTTCCAAGCGCTCGAATCCGACGGTCCAGTCGGCGACGATTTTCGGATCGTAGAGCTTTTCCTCGACGACGACTTTGAGCAGGCCGGCGGCGAGCGCGCCGTCGCTGCCCGGGCGCGGCTTGATCCACAGGTCGGCGAGCTTCGCCACGTAGGTTTTTTGCGGATCGACGGCGATCAGCTTGCCGCCGGATTCAAGAATTCTTTCGAGCGTCTCTCTTCTCAGGCCGCCGGTTGTATGCGCCATGTTGACGCCCCAGGTCGCGAGCAGCGCGGGTGTGGCGCTGTCGTCGCACACGGCGCTCGCCCCATAGGTGAATGCGCCGGCCATCGCCTTGGGAACGCCGCACGACCAGCCGGGCGTGACGACCGTGGGCGTGCCGAACGCGCTCGCCAGCCGCTGCGCGAAGGCGAACTCCAGCCCTTTCGGCTCGCCCAGTCCGAAGGCGACCGATTCGGGACCGAAGTCTTGTTTCGCGGCGTTGAATTTCTCGGCGATCTCATCCAGCGCTTCGTCCCACGAGATCCGCTGCCACTTGCCTTCGCCTCGCGCGCCGCCCCTTTTTTGTGGATAGAGCAGCCGGTCCTTGTGACCGAGCACCTCTGGAATCGCGAAGCGCCCCTTGTTCACCGTGCATTGCTCGGCGGAAAGCCCGCTCTCCATGTCGGGCTCGAGGTCGACGACTTTGCCGTCTTCGACGATCGCCTTCATGCTGCAGTGGGCGGCGCACATATGGCAGAAGGTGAAGACTTCGGCGCGCGACTTAGCCTCGGCGCCGAAATTGGCGTGCCGCGCGCCGGGATCGGGATGGATGAACGCTTCCATCTTGGGGCCGAAACCGGGATCGCCGGTCGTGAACTTTTCCATCGTCACGATCTCTTTGCCGTCGGCGTCCACGGCGAGCACGAGGCACGAATTGACGAGCTTGCCGTCGACCGACACAGTGCACGAGCCGCACTCGCCGACGCTGCAGCCCTCTTTGGTCCGGGTTAAGCGAAAATCCTCGGTGAGCGCGTCGAGCAGCGTCCGATAGGGCTCGACGGCGAGCGCGCGTGGTTGGCCGTTCACCCTGAGTTCGATGTCATGCTTCATTGCGGGCTCTCCGTCCTGGCCTGAGCAATGATATGCTCGAGGCCGTGCCGCACCATCATGACGATCACTTTCTTGCGATACGAGGCGTAGCTGCGCACATCGTCGATGGGGAGCGTCTCCGCCGCAGCCGTTTGGGCGGCCTCGTCGAGCAGCGCGCTCTCGCTCGCGTCTGCCGCAAGCCGCTTACCCTCGAGCGCCCGCTCCGCTTGGACGGCGCGAAACGGCGTCGGCGCCACCGCGCCGAGCGCGATGCGGACATCGCGGCACACGCCGCCGTCGAGCACGAGGGAAAGCGCGGCCGACGCCATCGCCACGTCCATCTTCCTCAGGCTGTGCTTCAGATAAACGAGCCGCGCGTCGGGTCTAGGATTCGCGACCGCGACCTCCATGATGAGCTCGTCCGGCTCGAGGGCGGTTTTTCCCGGACCGATGAAAAAGCGCTCCAGCGGCACACGACGCTCGCCATTCCGTCCTAAGCATCGTACCGACGCGCCGAGGACCAGCAGCGGCGGCGCGAATTCGGCGGACGGCGATGCGTTGGCGAGGTTGCCCGCCAGCGTGCCGAGGTTGCGGATCTGCTCGGTGCCTAAAACTCCGGCGGCCTCTCTCAGCACCGGGAAGCGTCCGGCGACGACGTCGGACTCCCAAATCGCTTGAATGGTGGTCAGCGGGCCGATCCTGAGCCCACGGTCTTCATCCCAATGGATGTAGTCGAGGCCGGAGATTTTTTTGATGTTGATGAGGATCGGAGGAACGAAGCGCCTGAGCTTCATCTTGACGAACAGGTCCGTTCCTCCCGCGACGACCTGCGCGTCGCGCCCATACTTGGACAAGAGCGAGCAGGTCTCGTCAACCGTCTTGGGAAAGAACATCTCGAATTCAGGCAGTCCCGGAAGCACAGATTACTCCATATTATGATATGCGGCTTGCTATGGCGCGCGCTCGCGCAGGACGCGTCGATCGATTTTGCCCTGCCCGTTTTTCGGCAGCTCGTCGGAGAAAAGGAACGACCGCGGCAGCTTGTGCGGAGCCAATCGCTCGCGCAGGAAGCGTTTGAGCTCGTCCTGCGTTTCGGCGGTCGGCCGCGCGCCGTCTCTCAACGCGACGAAGGCCTGGATTTTCGTCAAGCCGTCGCCGTCCTTGATCCCCATCACCGCGCACTCGCGGACATGCGGACACTCGTGTAGGACCCGTTCGACTTCCAGCGGCGAGACCCAGACCCCGCTCACCTTGACCATCTCATCGGCGCGCCCGACATGCCAAAAATAATCCAGCTCGTCCTGAATGAAAATGTCTCCGGTATTGATCCATTCGTCGGCCAGAAAAGTCGCCTTCGATTTTTCGTGCTCGCGCACGTAATATTGCGCCGAGGCGTCGCTCCGCGTGAGCAAAATGCCCGGCTGTCCTTTGGGGACCTCCGATCCATCCTCGTCGACGAGCTTGATCTCCGCCAGCGGCGTTACCCTTCCCGAGCTGCCGGGACGGGTCTCTCCGGGTCGGTTGCAGAGGTAACCCATGCCCGACTCGGCGGAGCCGAAACGATCGAGCACCTCGATGCCGAAGTTGTTCATCCATTCTTCGTAGAGCTGCGGCGAAAGGACCTCGCCCGAAGAGAGGCAGCGGCGCAGGCAGCTCAAGTCGGCGCGCTCGTCCTTCGGCGTTTGGATCATCGCCCGCATCATCGTCGGGACGTTCAGCATCGCCGTGGGTCGATGTTTCCGGATCAGACTGAAGATCAGCGGCGCGGTCGCCCTCTCGCCGAATAGGATCACCGCGGCGCCGCTTCTGAGCGCGAACAAGAGCCCGTTGTCGCGGGCGTAGTGAAAGAAGAGTTTCGGCACGAGCAGGACGATATCGTCGGGCTCATAGCCGAGAAAGTAATTGAACGAATTGTAGGAGAGCACCGAATCGCGGTGCATGTGCGGCACGCCCTTCGGCTTGCCGGTCGTTCCTCCGGTGAAGTTCCAGAAGGCGAGGTCGTCCCGGTGCGTCGGCTCGACCTCGAGGCGATCGTCGGCTTCTTTCAGCAACTCGCTGAGGTGGAATTCCCCGTGGTTGAGGGCGCCGGCGCTCTCGCCCGCGACGATCAAGGCTTTATTATAGCCGGCGTTCCTGGCGCCTTCCCTGACCCGTTCCAGCGTTGACTTGTCGGCCAGGACAATCTTGGGTTTGACGAGATTCAGCAGATACGCATAGTCTTGCGGCGTCAGGTAGGTGTAGGCGTGTGTGCCGACGCCGCCCACTTTCATCGCGGCGAGCCACGCGGCGACCCACTCGGGGGAATCTTCGAGGACGAGCAGAACCCGGTTCTCGGGCTCGACGCCGAGGCGCTTGAGCACGTTTCCGACGCGATTGGTCAAGCGCCACAAGTCGAGAAAAGTATACGTTTTGTCTTGGTAATAAAGCGCGGCCTTATCGCCTCTGCCGGCTTCCAGGTTGACATCGAGATAGTAACTGCCGAGGTTGAGTCTCTCAGGCAGGGGAAATTCGACCTGCTCGCCTTTGACCATTTTCGGGGAAGTGTCCTTGCCGCGCTATCGAATCATCGCATCGGAAAGCCTCTTATTGCAACCTGAAACCTCGGCTCAAACTTGACCCGTTCCCGGCCCATCGATATGGTAAGCGCGCGCGCCGTGAGGGCGCGCAAATTGTGAGACGGATATCGCTTTTATCGTTGGCCCTCTCGCTGGGGTGTCTGCTTGCGAATGACGTCGCGGCCCAGCAGCGTCTGGCGGTGAGCTACCCCGGCATCGCCGGCTACAACATTCCCTTCTGGGTCGCTATCGATGCCGGTGAATTCAAGAAGGTCGGCTTGGATATCGATTCGGTGCTGATCTCAGGCGGGTCGAAGAGCATGCAGGCGCTTTTGTCCGGCGGGCTCGACTTCGCGAACGTGAGCGGCGGAGTTTCCGTCCAGGCGGCCTTGAGCGCCGCGGAGGTCACGATCATCGCGACTGCCGTCAATTCGATGTCAGCCGGCGTGATCGCCGCCAAAACGATAAAATCGTACGAAGACCTCAAAGGGAAGAAAATCGGCATCGCCAGCTTCGGCGGCAACAACGACATCGGCTTTCGCTTCGCATTCAAGAAGAACGGCATCAATCCCGACAAGGACGTCACGTTTCTGCAGCTGGGCGGCGAGAGAAATCGGCTGACCGCTCTGGAGCGCGGCGTCATCGCCGCGACCATCATGTCGCCGCCCGGATTGTTTGTCGCCGAGGCCGAGGGATACACTCGCCTCGGCGATCTCAACGCCATGGGGATGCGCTATCCCGAGCTCTCGGTCGTCGCCCGCAAGCGCGACTTGAAAGAGCGGCGCGAGCTCGTCCGCCGGTATTTGCGCGCGTATGTGGAGGGCGTGCGGGTCATGAAAACCAACCGGGACGCTACGGTGCGCGTGATCGAAAAATATATTCACGTCGGCTCGCGGCCCGAAGCGATCAAGACTTACGATTACTTTAGCCGGAGCATCTCGGACACGCTGCGCACCGACCGCGAAGGAATCGGCGAATTTCTCGCGACGCTGGAGGCCAGAACTCCGGGCGCGGCGAAGCGCAATCCGAACGACTTCATCGACGAGTCGGTGTTGGAAGAAGCGCTCAAGATGCGATAGCTGTAGGACGTTCTCGGAGGGCTTTTATGGGCGATAAAAATCAAACCTACGACATGCTGCTCAAGCTCGTGAAGACGCGCATGAGCGTGCGCAAGTTCCGCCCCGATCCGATTCCGGAGGACACGATCAACAAGATTCTCGAGGTCGCCCGGTGGGCCATGTCCGGGGCCAACTCGCAGCCCTGGGAGTTTATCGTCGTCACCGATGCCAAGATCAAGAAAGAGCTGCGCGACGCCTATTCCGAATACAACACGGATTTTATCTTCTGGATGGAGCAGCAGCGCGAGTACAACCTGCGCCATCCCTCGTACCAGGTGAAGAACGATCCGCATGAATCTCTGAAATTCAACAAAGCCAAGGCCAACTGGCATCAGGCGCCTGCTTTGATCGTCATTTTGGGCGACGGCCGGCGGCAATGGGGCACGGTGATGGGGGCGCATACTTTCGGCCGCCATCAGTCGCATTTGACCGACGGCCTCGCCAACGCGTCGTTTTTAATTCATCTCGCGATCGCTTCCCTCGGCCTGACCTCCGAGTGGGTCTCGATTCACATCGAGGAGCCGCACAAAAGGATTCTCGGCGTCCCCGATCTCCTGAAGGTGTATCTGATTATACCGATCGGCTATCCCGACGTTCCCGCTAGGGAGGGAGTGCGCCGCCCGCTTGAGAACATCGTGCACCGCGAGCGCTACGACATGAGCAAATATATGTCGAACGAGGAGGTCATTAAGTACCTTTATTCTTTGCGCGAAGCGACGGTGCCGATCCATTCCGCCTCCCGCGCGGTGCAGGCGGACGAAAAGAAATAGATGCCGCAGCCTCACGTCAATCCCATCACCGTCGAGGTGGTGCGCAGTGGGCTCGCCCATATCGCCAATGAGATGGCGACCGTGCTGCGCAAGACCTCCTACAACATGATGATCTACGAGGTGCGCGACTATTGCGTCGGCATCGTCGGCCACGACGGAAGCATTCTCTCGCAAAACTTCGGCGCCCTGCCGATTTTCCTCGCCGACCTGGGGCCGGCCATCCTCGACGGCGTGCGCACATACGGGAAGAACGGTTTTCAGCCGGGCGACGTGCTGATCATGAATCATCCCTATGTCTGCGGCCAGCACTTGAACAACGTCGTCGTCTACACGCCGTTTTTTCATCGGGGCGAGCTGGTGGCGTTTCTCGCCGTGCGCGCCCACTGGATCGATATCGGCGGCACCCGCGTGGGCTTCGGATACAGCGGCACGCGCGAAATCTACGAGGAAGGGCTTCAGTTCCGCTCGCTCAAGCTTTATCGCGGCGAGGAGCCCAATCGGGACCTCTTCCAATTGATATCTGACAACGTCCGCTTCGCCGAAAGTTGTCTCGGCGACCTGCGCGCGCAAATCGCGGCTTGCCGTGTCGGCGAGCGCGGCTTGACCCAGCTCGTCGATCGCTACGGCCTCGAGATGTTCTTGCGCTGCGTCGATGCGATCGGCGAGCAGTCGGAATCGCTCGCGCGCCAGCAGGTTTCGCGCATCAAACCGGGCAGCTACGAGGCCGAAGCGGTGTTCGACAGCGACGGCGTCGATCTCAATCGGCCGGTGCCGTTAAAGGTTAAGGTGATCGTTGCCGGCGGCGAAATGACCATCGACTTCTCCGAGATCAGTGATCAGGTGCCAGGCTCGATCAATTCCGGCGAGTCCGGCGCGGTGGCCGCTGCTCGCGTCGCCTTCAAGTGTCTGGTGAGCCCCTTCTCGCCGATCGACGAAGGCTGCTTTCGTCCGCTGAAAGTGGTCATCCCGCCCGGGAAGATCTTGAGCGCGACGCCGCCGGCGCCGGTCGGCAACTGGAGCCGGACGCTGCCGACGGTGATCGATCTCATTTTCAAAGCACTGGCGCCGGCTCTGCCGGAGAAGGTGGCCGCCGGTCACAAGGGCGACATGGGCGGCTACGCGTTCTTCGGGAGCGATCCGCGCACCGGCAGACGCTACCTGTGCCAGACGATCATGGGCGGGGGCTGGGGCGGACGCGCCCATGAGGACGGCCAGAACGGCACGGTTTCGATGTGCCAGGGGGACGTGCAGAATGCGCCCGTCGAGCTGCAGGAGCTCTATTACCCTGTGCTCGTCGAACGACACCGGCTGCGTGAAGGCAGCGGCGGCGCGGGGAAGTTTCGCGGCGGTCTCGGCATCGAGATCACCGTAAAAACGCTGTGCGACGCTTTCGTTAATATCAATGTCGAGCGGACGCGCACGCCGCCCTGGGGATTGTTCGGCGGCGATACCGGCGCCGCGGCGAAAGCGCTGGTCAAGCAATCGCCCGAAGACGCGGGCGATTGGATGACGAAGCGGCCGAACCTCCCGCTCAAAAAAGGCGGCAGCGTCACTTTTTTTACGGCGGGGGGCGGGGGCTACGGCTCGGCGAAGCAGAGAGCGCGTGCGTTGAGCGAGCGCGATCGACAGCTCGGCTACATGCCGCCGGCGGAGTTCTAGGGAGGAATCATGGACGGCCCGCAAGAATACAGCCAGCGCATGTCGAAGATCAGGCAGGGCATGCGCGATCAGGGAATCGAAACGTTGCTGATCTTCGATTCCGGGCGGCATAACTTTCTCAGGATGAATTACGTCGCCTACCTGACGGATTTCATCAGCATCGGGCCGGAAACCATATTGGTCGTGCCGGCGGAAAACGAACCGATCCTTTTCCTGACGCCGAGTTGGGATATCGCGCGGGCGAAAGACGAGTCGTGGGTGGCGGATATCCGGCCGTTCAAAGACTTCTGGAGTCTTCTGTCCAAGTTATCGGGTAAGATCGGGCTCGTCGGCAGAGAAGCGATGCATATTCGTTTGCACGATGAAATCGTGAAGACGCTCAAGCGAGCGCCGGTCAACGCCAAAGACCTGATCGAAAATATCGCGCGCCGGAAAACAGAGTTCGAGCTGGAGCGGCTGCGGAAGGCCGCCGCGATCGCCGACGCCGGCGTCCAGGCGCTGCACGAAGACGCCCGCCCCGGTCTCAAAGAATACGAGCTCGCGGCGATCGTCGAGCACCGCATGCGCTCGCTCGGGGCCGAAGACAACTTCGGCATGGTCGTCGCGCACCATCACAACAGCGCGCTCCATCCGCCGACCGCCCGGGTAGTGGAGAAGGGCGACATCATCATCGGCGAGATCACGCCGTGCGTCGGCGGGCTGTTCGTGCAAATCTGCCGCACTGTCGTTCTCGGCCAGCCGCCGCCCGTCGTGGAGGAAAAGTATGCGATTCTCAAAAGGGCGATGCGGCTGGGCATGGACGCGGCCAAGACCGGCGCGCCAGCGAGCGACGTGGCCGCGGCGATCAACGGCACGCTGATCGAGGCCGGCTACGAAAAATATTGCCGGCCGCCTTTCATGCGCGTGCGCGGCCACGGTCTCGGATGCGGCTCCTCCGCGCCGGGGAATTTGGAGGACGGAAACGAGACGCCGCTCGAGGAAGGCATGACCTTCATCGTGCACCCCAATCAGTACTTGCCTGAAACGGGGTACATGACGCTGGGCGATACGGTGCTGATGACCAGGTCCAAGGCCGAGCCGATGACCCACTCGTCGTGGGATCTCTACGTAAAGGATTGACGCGCATGATTTTCGGACGCCACTCCGTGCTCAAAAGAGGCTGCTCGACCTGGGACCCGAAGCAATTTCCCCGGGCCGAATTCGAGTCGCGTCTCGACACCGTGCGAAAAGAGATGGCGCACAGAGATTTGGACGCGCTGGTGATTTACGGCGACAACTATTCGTTCGCGGACCTCTGTTACCTCACGAACTATTTCCCGAAAGTCCGCGGTGGCATCGCCGTCGTCCCGCGTGACGGCGCGCTGTCGCTGTTGCTCAACATCGGCAGCCGCGACGTGCCGTTCGCCAAGACCCTTACGTGGGTCGACGATGTCAGAGCGTCGAATCAAGTGGGTTCCGCCGGGGCTGAATTAGTCAAAGAGAAAGGATTCGCCAAATCCAGGCTCGGTCTGGTCGATTCCGGCGAGGGCTTTCCGCTGCCGCAGCTCGAAGAGATGAAGCGCGCCTTGCCGGATGTTCAATGGACGAATGAGGACGCGCTGTTCGAGCCGGCGCGGCTAAAGAAAAGCCCGCTGGAACTAAATGCCATGCGCGCCGCCGGGCATCTGCTCAATGCCGTCTGCGAGGATGCTCAGAAGGTTATCAAGCCGGGGCGAAAAGAATATGAGATCGTCGCGGATATCGATCGGCTGGCGCGCGACGCGGGCGCGGAAGATATTCGCATCCTGACAGGCGAGAAGCGCTTGCAGCCGCCGAGCTTTAAGCAGTCGGCCGACGTCGGAAATCACTGGGCGCTTTATCTGGCGGTCCAGCACGAGCGCTACTGGGCGGAAGCGGGCCGCACGTATGTCGCACCCGGCGACGGCAAGCTTCGAGCCGCTTATGAAAAAGCCCGAGAAGTCGTTGCCCGAATGGCGGCAGAGCTCAGACCGGGAAATCCGGTTGCGGCGGTCGATGATATCGCGCGCCGCGAGCTCGGCGAGTTCTACGCAACAGCTGCGGTTTACGGGTTGGGCAACGGCATCGGTCTCAATCAATGGGAAGCTCCCTTTTTGAACGACGACGATGCGCGGCGGGTGAGCGCGCCTTCGGCCGGCGCGACAGAGCTTACCGAAAATACGACCGTGGCGCTGCGCGTTGTTTTCGAGACCGAAGGGAAGTTGGTGATGTTCGGCGACAGTTTCGTGGTCACCCAGAATGGGCCGGTGTCGCTGACTTCAAAAACCTAAGTCTGAACTGAACATCATGAGAATCGCCATAGATATCGGCGGGACATTTACGGACCTCGTCGCGGTCGACGATCAGAGGCAGGTTTATCGCAGCAAGTCGCTGACGACGCCGGACGATTTGTCCCGCGCGATTCAGGATTGCCTGAGGATTGCCGGCGTCGATGTTTCAGGCGCCGAGTTCTTCGTTCACGGCTCGACGGTCACGATCAATGCTGTGCTCGAGCGCAAAGGCGCGCGCACCGGGCTCATCACGACCCAAGGCTTCCGCGACGTCTACGAGATCGGCCGCGGCAACCGGCCGGAGGGATATAATTTATTTTTCAAGCGGCCCGTGCCATTGGTTTCGCGGGATTTGCGTCTGGAAGTGAACGAGCGGCTTTACGCCACCGGCGAAATCCTGACGCCGCTAGATGAAAATTCGGCGGCGGCAGCGATCGCCGCGCTGAAAGCGGCCGGGGTCGAAAGCGTCGCGGTCTGCCTGCTTCACTCCTACGCCAATCCCGCACATGAGCAACGGCTCGGCGAGCTCCTGCATCAACAATTTCCGCAAGCGTATGCCTCGTTGTCGCACGAAATCTTGCGCGAGTTTCGCGAGTACGAGCGCACCTCGACGACCGTGTTGAATGCCTACGTCGGTCCGCTCGTGAGCCGTTACCTTGCCGCGCTCGAAAAGATGCTGGGCGCGGCCGGATTCCGCGGGACCTTTCGCGTCATGCAATCCAACGGCGGCGTTATGTCGGCGGCAACCGCGAAGAAAATGCCGGTCACGATGATGGAGTCCGGGCCGGTCGCGGGAGTCATCGCCGCGGGACAGCTCGGCGAGTCGCTGGATTGCCGTCAGATCATCTCGTTCGATATGGGCGGGACGACGGCGAAGGCGAGTTTGATCAAAGATTTTCATCCGGAGGTGACGAGCAGCTATTACGTCGGCGGCTACGTCTCCGGGCACCCGATGATGCTCCCCGTCATCGACATCGTCGAAGTCGGCAACGGCGGCGGCAGCATCGCCTGGATCGATCCGGCGGGCGGCGTCAAAGTCGGCCCCCAAAGCGCCGGCGCGGCGCCGGGTCCGGCATGTTACGGCAACGGCGGCAGCCAGCCGACCGTGACGGACGCGAACTTGATCCTCGGCCGCATCGATCCGGACTATTTTCTCGGCAGCGGCATCCGCCTGCAGCCGGAAAAGGCCGCGCAGGCGATCGTCGAGGTCATCGGAAAGCCGCTCGGTCTTTCGTTGGAAGACGCCGCGCTCGGCATCCTCACGATCGCGAACTTCAATATGTCGCTCGCGGTGCGCGCCGTCTCCGTCGAGAAGGGCTACGACCCGCGCGATTGCGTGCTCGTGCCGAGCGGCGGCGGCGGTCCGCTGCACGCGGGCGCGATCGCGAGAGAGCTCTCCGTTCCGCGCGTGATCGTTCCGCCGATGCCCGCGCACTTCTCCGCCCTCGGCATGCTGCTCGCCGATCTCAAGCACGACTATGTGCAAACTTTCGTGCGCGAGCTCGCCGACACGACCGGCGCGGAAATCGCCGCCGCCTTCGCGGCACTGGAAAAATCCGCGGTCGAAACGCTGTCGGAAGAAGGCGCCGCGCCGAGCCAGATCGAGCTCCGGCGCTTTCTCGACATGCGCTACCGCGGACAGGAGTACACGGTCCCGGTGCCGATCACCGAAGACCTCCGCGCGCTCATGGATTTTGGCGCCATCCGCTCGCGGTTCGACGCGCTGCATCAGCAGCACTATGGCCATTCCGCGCCGAACGAGCCCGTCATGATGGTGAACCTGCGGCTCTCCGCGCTCGGGCGCTTGGCCGACCGGCTGGCGCCGGCAGCGGCGTTTCGCGAGCAGGATCGCGGCGAACGCGGCAAGCGCGCCGTGACCTTCGACGATGCTCATCGCGCCGTGGCTTGTCCGATCTATCTGCGCAGCGGTCTCAAGCCCGGCGACCGGCTGGACGGCCCCGCCGTCATCGAAGAGGTTGGGGCAACGATCCTCCTCTATCCGGGCGACAAAATGCAGGTCCAGCCGCTCGGCCACCTCGCGATCGATGTGGGTCCGTAGATGGCGGACGAGACGCTCAGCGAGCGACTGGCCCGGCACCACGCGACGCTTCGATTCAATGACATTCCCGCTGCCGTAATCGAAGCGGCGAAGCTCCACATTCTCGACACGCTCGGCTGCGTCTTGGCCGGTTCACAGCTTGAGCCCGGGAGGCGCGCGTACAATCTCGCCGTTGCGACGGCCGATCATGATGCAATGCTCCTTGGAAGCACAGCGCGCGCGCCCTGTCTCGACGCGGCGCAGGCGATGGCCGTCGCGGCGCACTGCGGCGAGATGGACGACATCCACAGCGCGTCCGGGACATGCATCGGCGCTATGATCGTTCCCGCGCTGATCGCCGCAGCGCAGAAAAACGGCGGCACCGGATCCGGTTTCCTGGAAGCGATCGTCGCCGGCTACGAAACCACTGCGCGCGTGGGGCTCGCCATTGAGGCGCCGAGATTATTCGCGCGAGGATGGTGGCCGAGCACGGTGTGCGGCGCGTTCGGCGTCGCCGCGGCCGCCGCGAAGTTCTCCGGATGGCCATCCGAAAAAATCGTGAATGCGCTCGGCATCGCCTCTCTCTTTGCGGGCGGCATGATTACGGGAGGCGCCGAAGGCGCGACGGCGCGCCATCTCATCTTCGGTCATGCGGCGCAAAACGGCCTGCGCGCGGCGATGGCTGTCGAGGCGGGATTCATCGGGCCCAAAAGGGCGTTCGAGGACCCGCGCGGATTTTGTCTCACGCTGTGCGCGGCGCCAAAGTGGGAGTATTTAGAAAATTTAGATTCTTACTTTTTGCCCGAGGTCGCCTTCAAGCCGTATCCTTGCGCGCGCCAATTGCATGCCGGCGTTGAAGCGCTGCTCACTCTGATTCAGCGGCACTCCATCGTGACGTCGTCGATTCGTGAGATCACGCTTTCGCTGCCGACGGCGAATGCCGGCATGGTCAACCGCCCGGAGCCGCCGCAGAACCGGGCCGCCGCTCTCGGCAGCGGCCAGTATGTCGTGGCGGCTGCGGCGGTCAGCGGTAAAATGGATTTGGCCTGCTTCGAAGACGCGATGATCCACGGTGCCGAGGTGCAACGTTTGCTGACCCGAGTGAAAGTTGAGGCCGAAAGCGACTTGGATCGTTATTTCCCCCAATCGTGGCCGGGCCGCGTGCGCGTCCAACTCGAGGACGGCACGTCTCATACGAATGAGATCATCGTGCCGAAAGGCGAAACCGGTCATCCGATGCCGCGGCGCGAAGTGGAGGAAAAATTTATTTCTCTGGCCGCGCCTATTATCGGCGATGAGCGCGCGGGGTCGGTAGTGCGCGAGGTCGAGTGTTTGGAACAACGGGAATCGTTAAGAAGTCTCCTGTCTGCGCTCGGCGCGTAAAATCATTTTATTCCGAGCTCCGCGTTCACCTCCCGCTGCAGCGAAAAGTCGAACACGGCCGAGCTTTTCACCGGCTCTTTGAGCTTTAGAAATTGTGCATCGGCTTTGAGATTGTCTTCGATCTCCTTGTCTGTCGGGATGCCATTGCGCGTGTAGGCTGGAAGCGCATAGCGGTAGGTCTCGACGGCTATCGAATGGCTCACGTTGACCATCTTAGCCAGTATCTCCGCCGACGCGGACTCGTTGGCGTAAAGAAACCGGTTGGCCTTCGCCAGAGCCCGCAGCGCGCGCTTGACCACTGCCGATTTCTCGCGGAGCGTTTTTTCCGCGACGATCAGACCGGAAATGAAATTGACATAGTCATCGGACATCGAAGCGAGAAGGTTCAGTTTGTAGCGGTCGCGGGCGACGAATACGGTGGGTGGTGAGAGGACCGTGATGTGCACCGGCCCGGAGAGTTGGGCTTGAAGCTGCGCCGGTACATCGCCGGAGACAATCGTCGTAATGTCTTTGGCCGGATCGATGCCGCCCTTGCGCAGCATGTAATTGCCGGCGAATTGCTGGCTGCCGCCGATCGTGGTGATCGCCATGGTCTTTCCGCGCAGGTCGCTGAAGTTTTTCAGCTCCGGCCGAGTCACGAGCCAGAACAGGGGAAATTTCTGATTTACCATTAAGACCTTGAGCGGCAGGCCCTGAATAATGGCGCGGATCGCCGTGCCCAGGATGTGAATGCCCTCGATGTCGCCGCTCACGGCGGCGGCAATGGAGGTGGTACCGCGCGTGAGGATCATTTGCGGCTCGAGCGCCTCTTCCTTGAAAAAACCCTTCTCGATGGCGATGAACGGCAGTATCGAAGCGATGGAACGGCTCGCGTACGCGATGCGCACGCGGTCTTCGGCCGCGGTGTTCACCGAGGTGAGCATGCAAAAGAGGCCGGCCAATAGAAAAATTTTTCTCATCGGCGCAGACGGACGATTCGCAGGCAAGGCTTAACAAGGCCGTGGTTGAATTGCAACGAGGCCATAAGTATGGTGGCGAAGACAGCGGAACCCACGGAAGTCCCTCACGCGGAGGCTTGAAAATGGAAGCGAAAACGACACCCGGCTACGAGCTGCTCTACGATATCATCCGGCGGCGGTCCAGCATCCGCAAGCTCAAGCCCGATCCTATCCCCGAAGAATACATCGAGAAAATTCTCGAAGCCGGCCGCTGGGCGATGTCCGGCGCCAACTCCCAGCCGTGGGAGTACATCGTCGTCAAAGACCCGCAGATAAAGAAGGATCTCTTCCGCTGCTACACGGAAGTGAATGCGGAATTCATCTACTGGATGGAACAGCAGCGGGTTTTCGAGCTGCGCCATCCCGCCTATCAGATGACGGCCGAGAAAGCCGTCGAGCAGCAGCGGCGGGGCACAGGCTGGTCCGAGGCGCCGGCGCTGATCGTCGTGGTCGGCGACGGGCGGCGGCAGTGGGGCACCGTTCAGGGAGCGCACACCTTCGGACGCGAGCAGTCGCATCTTACCGACGGTTTGGCCAACACGTGCACGTTGATGCATCTGGCGGCGGCGTCGCTGGGGCTGGCGACGCAATGGGTGACGATTCACATTCAGGAGCCGTTCAAAAAAGTATTGGGCGTGCCGGATCTTCTCATGTTGTACTTGATCATTCCGATCGGCTATCCGGCCGTACAGCCGTCGGAGGGCGTCCGACGTCCGCTCGAGGAGATCGTTCATATCGATCGTTATGATCCGTCGAAGTTCATGAGCAATGAGCGTGTCGTTCAGTACCTCTACGAGCTCCGCGGCAAGACGATTCAGACCTATCGCCAGTCCTATGTCGGAAAGGAAGATTCCAAAAAGAATTGATTTAAACGGGGAAAACCTAAAAATGGCCGATAGTCCATCAACGGTCTGGGCGCAACTCATCGCGCTGCGGGACCGGCAACGAACGCTCCGAGCGGAAAGCCCGTTCGTCATCCGCGGCGCGGAACTGCCTTGGGAGACGAATCCTCAGGGCATCATGAAATGGTATCTTCACCCCGCCACGGAGCGAAGCTGCCACAAGGCGCTGATTTTTTCCGTCCAGAAAATCCCGCCCGGGAGCCGCAGCGGCAAACAACATTGCCAGGGCGGCGTCGTCCATTACGTCGTTCAAGGCAACGGCAGGACGATGATCAACGATGCCGCCTATGAATGGGAGGCCGGCGATATCCTCCAGCTGCCGCTGCTGCCCGAAGGCGTCACCTATCAGCATTTCAACGACGATGCTTCCAGGGAGGCGGTTTTAACCGCCTGCCTGCCGAACCTGACCGAGCCGCTCGGCGTCGACCGCGGCGCCGGTTTGTTTCAGCTCGATGCCGCGCCCGAGTTCACGAGCGAATTTGAATCCGAGGCGCCGGGGTTGGAGTCGCTGCGGACAAAGCTCGCCGCGGAAAAAGCTTCCGGCAAGGCGATCGAAGTTAAAGTCGACGGGCCGCAGACGACGTACGACCGCAATTATGCGCGCACGCAGGAGATCGAGCAGCGCTCGCGCAGCGCGAAGATCGTCGTGCGGCGCGGCGACCGGCAGGAGGAAATGACGCGCCAGGGACGCCTCCGCTATTATCTCAATCGCACCGTGCTGCACGATACGGTGTTAAAGGACTGGAACGTCTTCACGCATGAACTCCGCACCCGCTCGGGCAAGCACCGCCATCAGGGAGGCTTGGTGCTTTACGTCATCGACGGCAGGGGCTACACCGTCGTGGATGGGCAGCGTCTCGACTGGGAAGCCGGCGATTTAATTTTGCTGCCGATTCAACCCGGCGGCGTCGAGCACCAGCATTTCAATCTCAACGGCGACACGCCGTCGTTCTGGATGGCTTACATCTATAAGCCGTTTCACGACGAGGTGGCGCACGGCATGGAGCAGCGCGAGGAAGCGCCGGAGTTCAAAGGCTCGGGAGAGTGAGCGGAGTGGAAATCATGCGCCGATTATCGCGACTGACTATCTTTCTTTTGGGAACGTGCGGCCTGATCGGGCAGACCGCTCTCGTCCTCGCCGCGACCGCGCCGGTGAAAATCATGGCGAGCTATGGCGGCGAGCTGGGCTACCAGGCGCCGCTCTGGGTGGCGCACGATTTGAAATTATTCGCCAAGCAGGGGATTTCTTCGGAGCTTATCCGCATCGCCGGCGGATCGCGGAGCATGGCGACCCTCTTATCCAATTCCATCGACATCGCCCAGAGCGCCGGCGTTTCGACGGTACAGGCGGATTTGGTCGGAGGCGATGTCGTCATCGTTGCGACTTCGACCAACCGACCCACGGTGGGCATTGTCGCCCAGCCCAAGACGATCAAGAAGCCGCAGGACTTGGCGGGCAAAAAGGTGGGCCTTGTCGGCCGCGGCGACATGAATGAGTATTTTTTCTTGACTGCGCTCGAGCGATGGGGCATCGATCCGAAATCGATCACCTTCCTCGCCATTCCGGGATCGCAGCCGCGCCTCGTTGCGGTGGCCAACGGCAATCTCGACGCGACGATACTCGCCCCGCCGTTTACCTTCGAAGCCGAAAAGCTGCATTTAACGACGCTGGTTGATTTCACGTCCTCATCGGAGCCGTTTCCGCAGTCGGGATTGGTGGTCCGCAAGGAATATCTGCGCCGCAACCGCGATACGGTCAAAAAGATTCTCATGGCCTATATCGAAGCGATTCACGTGCTCAAGAACGACGCCGAGAAGAGCACGCCGATCATGAAGAAGTACATGCGGATCGCCGACGACGCTCTCGCCAAGCGGAGCTTCGAATATTATTCCAAACTGTTTTCTCAGCCGCCGCTGACCGAAGAAAAGGGCATCGCCGTGGTTTTGAAATTTCTCGCGACGCAGCCGGAGTTTTCCAACGCGAAGAACGCGAAGGCGACGGATTTTTTCGACAACAGCCTGCTGCAGGAACTTCAGCGCGAAGGCTACACGGCGCGCTTTAAATAAAAAACGAGCTTCATTCGTGGCGCGATCATACTTCAATTACGAGTCGATGCTCCGCTGGCGCTCGGAGTGGCTCGAGAAACAGCTCACCGGCAAGCTGCTGGTCAAATCGACCGACCGCGACTTCGAAGCCTCGCGCCAGGCCCTCCTCAAGCGCTATGTGACTTTCGAATTCACGCCCGAGGTCGCTTCGATCAACTGGTCGGTGTTCGTCAACGATGTCAAACAACACTCCGGCCGCCATCGTCACCAAGGCGGCCTCGTTCTGTTCGTGATCGCCGGGAGCGGCTCGACCGACATCGACGGCGTGCGCTATCGCTGGAAGCGCGGCGATCTCATCACCCTGCCGATCCGCCCGGGCGGCGTCGAGCACCAGCACTTCAACGACACCGCGGGCAGGGACTGCCGCTGGGTCGCCTTTTATTACAAGCCGTTCGAGGATTGGGTTTGCCACACGATGACGCACATCACGGATCATGATGCGTCGCCGGCCGCCGCATCCTCCGAATCCCATGCGGCGACTTCGGCGCTTAGCCCGGATTGCCGCCTTCCCGATTTTCATTATCAGCCTCAAGCGGAATCGTCTGAAATCCTCTATGACGCGCTGATGAAGATGCGCGATGTCCAGCGCGAGCTGCGGGCGTCGGCAGACTGCATCCGCGCCGGCGATCGGCTTCCGTGGGAAGTGAACCGCCACGGCATTATGCGCTGGTATCTCCATCCTCTGCTTCTGTATACGGCGCTGAAAAATTTTTCCGCGTACCTGCAGTGTATTCCCCCGGGAAGCCGCAGCGGTCTGCAGAAGCATCCCGGCGACAAGGCGTTTTTCTTCGTGACCGGCAAAGGGCACACGCTCGTCGACGGCGTGCGCTACGATTGGGGCGCGGAGGACCTTTTGATCCTGCCGATACGGCCGGACGGCGTCACTTACCAGCATTTCAACGACGATTCCGCCGCGCCGGCATTTCTCTTTGCGTGCGAGCCGAATCTCGGCTTTCTCTTCGATCTCGACCGCGGCAGCGGCTTCGAGGAATTGGAAGACGCGCCCGAATTCGGCGACGCCGCCGCTCGAGCGAAAATCGCCGCGTCTCCGCCTGCTTTCTGAGACCGACCGTGGCCGTCGATCCGATCACCGTCGAGATCATTCGCTGCGCGCTCAAAGCAGCCGCCAACGAGATGTCGGCGGTGTTAAAAAAGACCGCCTACAACATGATGATCTACGAGGTGCAGGACTACTGCGTCGCGATTCTCGATGCCGCCGGCGGGACGATGGCGCAGAACGAAGGCGCTTTGCCCATCTTTCTCGCCGATCTCGGCGTCGCCGTGGAGGACGGCATGGAAATCTACGGCAAAGAAAATATCCACCCCGGCGACGTCTTTCTGGTCAACCATCCGGAGATCTGCGGCCAGCATTTGAACAACATGGCGGTGTACACGCCGTTTTTCTGGGAAGACAAACTGCTGTGCTTTCTCGCCGTGCGCGCGCATTGGATCGACGTCGGCGGCGGCAGCACCGGCTTCGGGTCGAGCATGACGCGCGATGTCTATGAAGAAGGCCTGCAAGTGCGCTCGGTCAAGATTTACTCCGCAGGCAAGCCCAACGCGGAAGTCCTGCGCTTGATCGAAGACAACATCCGCTTCCCGGAGTCGTCGATGGGCGATCTGCGCGCCCAGATCGCCTGCTGCCGCACAGGAGAAGAGCGGCTGGCGGAGATCTGCCAGAAATACGGGGCGGCGTTGTTCCGGGAAGCGGTGGAGAAAATCTGGGATCAGACCGATAGACTCGTGCGCGAATCGGTGCGCGCGATTCCCGACGGCGTTTATCGCGCATCTTCTTTTCTCGACGACGACGGCAGGGATTTCACCAAGACGATCCCGATCAAAATCGCCGTCGAGGTCCGCGGCGAGGAGCTCACGATCGATTTTTCCGAGGTCGCCGATCAAGTCCCCGGATTCATCAACTGCGGATCGTCCGGCGGCATGGCCGCCGCGCGCGTGGCCTTCAAGGCGCTCACGTCGCCGAATACTGAAGTCAATGAAGGCTCGTTCCGCGCGCTCCAAGTCATTCTGCCTCCGGGGAAACTCCTGAGCGCTAAACGGCCGGCGCCGATCGGCGGCTGGAGTCTCTCGCTGCCGACCGTGCTCGACACGATTCTGCTCGCCCTCGCTCCCGTGTTGCCGGAGCGCATTCCGGCGGCGCACAAGGGCGACATGGGCGGCTATGCGATCTTCGGCACGCATCCCAAAACCGGACGGCGCTATGTCTGTCAGAATATTATCGGCGGCGGCTGGGGCGGCCGGCCGCTCGAGGACGGCGAATCGGCGGCGGTATCGATGTGTCAAGGCGACGTGAAGAACACGCCGATCGAGCTGCAGGAGTTATACTACCCGCTGGTCTACCAATGTCACGCGCTTCGGCGCGACAGCGGCGGCGCGGGGAAGTTTCGCGGCGGCATCGGCGTCGAAGTCAGAGTGCGCCCCCTGCACGACATCTTCGTTACCCGCAACACCGACCGCATGAAGTGCCGGCCGTGGGGATTGTTCGGCGGCTCGGAGGGACAGACGAACCAGACGCTGCTCGCCCGCAACGGCAAGCACGAGATGCTTCCCGGGAAATTCAGCCACTTGCTTGTGCATCCTCATGAGATGGTAACTTTTTTGACGGCCGGCGGTGGAGGATACGGAGCGCCTTCAGGGCGGGATAGCTCGGCCGTTAAGCGGGACATCGCGTTGGGCTATGTTTCCGAGGAAAAGGCATCACAAGATTATCCAAACGCGTTCAAATAACCTGCCACTTCGAAAAACTGCAGTTTTCCCGAAAACCATTTTCTGCTAATGAAATTCGATGTCCGAGGAATCGCGGCAGTTACGGCTGAGCGACGGCCGGAGGCTCGCGTACTGCGAATATGGCGTCGTGTCTGGGAAGCCGATTTTTTACTTTCACGGTTGGCCCGGTTCCAGGCTGGAAGCGAAATTCGCAGAGCCCATGGCGCAGAGATACAATGCGCGGCTCATCGCCGTCGACCGCCCCGGACTCGGGATGTCGGACTTCAAGCGGAATCGTACGCTGCTCGATTGGCCGCTTGATGTCTCCGAACTTGCCGACGCCCTTGGGCTGAAGCGTTTCGCCGTCGCGGGCATTTCGGGCGGCGGTCCTTACGCGCTGGCTTGTGCCCGCCGCATTCCCGAGCGCCTCACTTCCGTTGTCGTTGTCTGCGGCCTCGGACCGCTGGACGTCGACGGCGCCTCTGCCGGCATGTCGTTTCTCGCCCGGAGGACTTTTTACCTCTGCCGCTGGGCGCCGTGGCTGCTTCGGGCCGTCTTCGCGCGCACGGCGAGAAAGCTCCGGCGGGATTGCAATTGGTATTTATCGCATATCGCGAGCGCGCTTCCTGTGGCCGACAGAAAAGCGTTGCTCGGATCGGAACTCGGGGAGATCATTGCGCGCAGTACGATCGAAGCCGTTCGCTCCGGTACGCGCGGGCCTGTTTGGGAAGGTAAAATTTATGCATCGCCGTGGCGTTTCCGCCTTGAAGATATCGAGACCGTAGTCCATCTTTGGCACGGCGGGCTCGATTCGAGCGTCCCGCCCGTAATGGGTCATTTTCAAGCCCGGACGCTTCGTCGCGGCAAAGCTCGATTTTATCCCGACGACGGCCATTTCTCTCTGATCGCGAATCATTTGGAAGAGTTCTTCGAGGCCCTGACCGCGCCTGCTCCCTAATGGGAAGTTGAATAGTCAGGGGGTTTCTCCCAGCGGCGACGATCCTTATTGTCAGCCGCAGGCTTGGGCCGCCGTCAGTATGCGTTACCTTTGGAGAACGCGTCGCGGTTAAGACTGTTCGTGTTTCGGCTGGCCAGGTAAAATGCTTTCGAACCTCCCTCACCTCTCATTTTCGACACCGTTGCTGCGCATTTGCGGGCGAGCTGCTTCAATACTTCTTTAGCAAAGACGCCGGACGCTCGGACTGTGACCCTTTCATTCATTAACTCAAGCAGCACCGTTTCGCCTTCCTCGCTGATCGACGTTAAATTTTTCAAGTCCCTGGCATCAAAGTCGACGACGGCGCCAAAGCGCTCGCCGGCTCGTCCGGAGAAACGATCACCGAGGGACTCGATGGGCTGCGCGACCGCTTGAAGGAGTACCGCGAGATGGGCGCGCGCTTCGCCAAATGGCGCGCGGTGATCGCCGTCAGCGATACGCTGCCGAGCGCCGCCTGCGTCAAAGCGAATGCGCACGCGCTCGCGCGTTATGCCGCGCTTTGTCAGGAGCAGGACGTCGTGCCGATTGTCGAACCCGAAGTGCTGATGGACGGCACACACACCATCGCATGCTGCGAACAGGCGACGGAAACGTCCTCCACGCGGTTTTCAAAGCGCTGTTTGTTCAGAAAGTTTCTCTCGAAGGAATGCTGCTCAAGCCCAACATGGTTATCTCGGGAATTCGCTCAGCCGAGCAGGCCTCCATCGAAGAAGTTGCGCGCGCAACGCTGCGCTGTCTCAAACGCCATGTGCCGGCCGCGGTTCCCGGCGTCGTTTTCTTATCCGGAGGCCAGAATCATGTCGCTGCCACGGAGCATTTGAGTGCGATCAACCGGCTCGGTGGGCCGAAACTGGAAGCTTAGCTTTTCGTACGGACGCGCGTTGCAGGACGAAGCGCTCAGGAGTTGGCGCGGAAGGAGTGAAAATCTCAAGGCTGGCCAGCGGGCTTTTTATCATCGGGCGAAGTGCGGCAGCGCGGCCGCGCTGGGCAAATACAGCGCTGTCATGGAAACGGACATGGCCGCTTGAAAAGACGCGCGTCTGTGCCGTAAATTTTTTGAAAAGATCGGAGGATGTCATGGAAAATCCATTGAGCAACAAAGAGCTGGAACTCATGAACGCCTATTGGCGTGCGTGCAATTATCTGTCGGTCGGCATGATTTATCTCAAAGACAACCCGCTCCTCAGGGAGCCGTTGAAAGCCGAAAACGTGAAGCACCGGCTGCTCGGACATTGGGGCACGAGCCCCGCGCTGTCCTTTGTTTGGGTTCACCTAAACCGGCTGATCGTCAAGTATGACCTCGATGCCATTTTCGTGGCCGGGCCTGGGCACGGCGCGCCCGGCGTGCTGGGTCCGGCATATCTCGAAGGCACCTACTCCGAGATCTATCCGGACAAAAGCGAGGACGCCGAAGGCATGCAGAAATTCTTTAAGCAATTTTCTTTTCCCGGGCACATCGGCAGCCACGTTACTCCGGAAACCCCCGGTTCGATCCACGAAGGCGGCGAGCTCGGCTATAGCCTATCCCATGCCTACGGCATGGCCTTCGACAACCCCGATCTCATCGTCGCCTGCGTCGTCGGCGACGGCGAGGCGGAGACCGGGCCGCTCGCCACAGCTTGGCATTCCAATAAGTTCATCAATCCTGTCCGGGACGGCGCGGTGCTGCCGATTCTAAACTTGAACGGCTATAAGATCGCCAATCCGACCATTCTTGCGCGCATTAGCCACGAAGAGCTCGAGGCGCTGTTTGTCGGCTACGGCTACAAGCCATATTTCGTCGAAGGGAATGACCCTGCGCAGATGCACCAAAAAATGGCCGCGACGTTGGAGACGGCCATCAACGAGATCCGCGCTCTGCAGAAAACCGCCAGGGATTCAAGAAAACCCTTCCGGCCGCGCTGGCCCATGATTGTTTTGCGATCACCCAAAGGGTGGACCGGGCCCAAGGAGATTAAAGGCCATAAAGTGGAAGGCTCCTGGCGCGCTCACCAAGTGCCGTTTTCAGATGTGCGCGAAAATCCGGCCAACCTGAAACTTCTCGAAGATTGGCTCCGCAGCTATAAGCCGGAGGAGTTGTTCGACGACGCCGGCAAGCTCAGGCCGGAAATCAAGGCGCTGGCGCCCAAGGGCAGCCGCCGCATGAGCGCCAACCCGCATGCGAACGGCGGACTGTTGCGTAAAGAGCTTCATCTTCCGGATTTCCGCAGCTACGCCGTCGATGTCCCGAGCCGCGGCAGCGTCGACTATGAGAATACGAAGCCGCTCGGCGAATTTCTCCGCGATGTGCTGAGAAACAACCCGACGAACTTCCGCATGTTCGGCCCGGACGAGACCGCGTCGAACCGGCTCCAGGCGGTCTACGAAGCGAGCAAAAAAACCTGGATGGAAGACATGCTGCCGGAAGACGCCGACGGCGGCGAGCTCGCGCGCGACGGCCGCGTGATGGAGATGCTTTCAGAGCACACGCTGCTCGGGTGGCTCGAAGGCTATCTCCTGACCGGCCGGCACGGTTTCTTTCACACCTACGAAGCATTCGCCCACGTCGTCGATTCGATGTTCAACCAGCACGCCAAATGGCTCGAAATCTCCAGCCACGTCCCATGGCGCGCCGCGGTCTCTTCCGAGACGATTCTGCTGTCGTCCACGGTCTGGCGTCAGGACCACAACGGCTTTTCCCATCAGGACCCCGGCTTCATCGACCTCGTGACGAATAAAGGTCCGAGCGTAACCCGCGTGTATCTACCACCTGACGCGAATACATTGCTCTCGGTCGCCGATCATTGCCTGCGGTCGACCAACTACGTCAACGTCATCGTGGCCGATAAACAGAAACATTTGCAATTCACCACGATCGACGAGGCGGTCGTCCATTGCACGAAAGGCATCGGCATCTGGGCGCGCGCGAGCACCGATGCGGGCGATGAGCCGGATGTTGTTTTAGCCAGCTGCGGCGATGTCGCGACAATGGAGGCGCTCGCCGCCGCGGCGATCCTGCGCGAGCGGGCGCCGGATCTAAAGCTTCGGTTTGTCAACGTCGTGGATCTCTTCAAGCTGCAGCCGGCGACCGAGCACCCGCACGGCTCCACGGAGCGCGATTTCGAAAGCTTGTTCACCACCGACAAGCCGGTCATCTTCAATTTCCACGGCTATCCGTGGCTCATTCACAAGCTCGCCTACCGATTCACAGGACACGAAAACATGCACGTGCGGGGCTACAAAGAAAAAGGGAACATCAACACGCCGCTCGAGCTGGCGATGCTGAACGAAACCTCCCGCTTTCACCTGGTCATCGATATTATCGATCGCGTGCCGAAGCTGCACGTTACCGCTGGCCTTTTAAAGGAGGAAATGAAGGACGAGATCGTTCGCAACACAGCGTATGCGCACGAGCATGGCATCGACCGACCGGAAATCGCTAATTGGACGTGGCCGTACTAGTGTGCGGCGGTGGGCGGAGACCGAACGGCGGCTAAATAGCTGATGGCGAAATCCATGTCGGAGGCTCTCTTGTCCTTAACGTCGGTTCGTCGAGCCTGAAGTTTTCGGTCAGACCGCGCAGCACATTTCTCAATGCATATATAGCCGCGGGATAAGGACACCAAAAAAATAAGTTTATTTCCCCGACTTGTATGGAGGATTGGCCAAGCTGCGGATGTAAGCGATTACATCGGCTACTTCCTGGTCTTTCAACGTCTTACCCCATGCAGGCATCAGCGGTGATTTTTTAACTGAGGCGCCACCGTTCTTGATGATATCGGTTAAATACTGATCGCTGAGCGAATTCATGACTTTGCCATCGGTATGGTCCTGCGGCTTCGGATTCAAGCTTGCTGCAGCCGGACCATCTCCTTTGCCGGTTTTGCCGTGACAGCCGGCGCAGAGAGATTCATATTTCGCTTTTCCGGCATTGACATCCCCTTTCGACTGCGCCGAAGCGGTCAGCGACGATAAAAGCGAAAAAAGAATCACGGCACAAAAAGAGATCACCCATTGCATCATTCGAATCTCCTCTCTTTTTCTAAACCTGAATTTCAAAGAAATGAATCGCACGCCCGTGAACGGTTCTCCGATTGGGCAGGTCCGCTGTACAGAAATGCTGTTTTCCTGTCAAGAGCAAAAATGCCGGGCCGCTGAAACTTTTGCGAGGAAACTCCCGCTGTTCATGCGCTCATTGTTCCAAAACAGTCGAACATTCTACTGACAAATTCTTGATCGGGTATTGATCGCGTTCGTCCCTCGGCGAGCAGCTATGGCGCATATGAATGAACAACCGCAGTTAAATGCGAGATAACGCGACCGCAGAGGTAATGGCTTCTTCGCCAAAAAAGTCAACGGACTCAACGGATCAATTCGCACCGATACAATTACAGACTTCGCAGGGACAGGAATTTTCGCCTGGTTTTTTTCAATTTTAAGGAAAACCGCCTTAATGGGCCAGTCACTATAGCCCTTTCGAGCTATAGGTATGCCTCCGATTTGAAAGCGGATTTTCATAACTGCAAAAGGCACGGTACGGAAATTGCCTAGCGCATAACCGGAAAGCGGCCGTGGCGGCCGTGTCGAGTGCAGCATCCGAGGTCATTTGAAGGAGGCAACCGTGCAGAATAAACCGAAACTCCTTTGCCTGGCAATTTTAATCGCTGCTGGGGTACACACGCAAAACGTTTGGGCGGGCTACGCCTGGGACGGCGCGGTGCAGAACGGCACGACCGGCGAATGGATCGTTCCCAACGACATGGTCTGCGTCGTCGGCCTGCACGTCGACGGGACGCTCGACATCGCTCCCGGCATAACGAACTCCAGAGAATGCATCTATTACAACAGCGGACTCAAAACGATGGACCCGGTCGATGTGACTTCCACTCATCTTCCCACCGTCAAGAGTGCGCTCACGTCGTATGGAACCTGCAAGGATTCCGGCTCGGGCGGAAATTCCAGTTATGTATGGGACTTCGTCAACAATCGCTGCCTCGACGTTTCTCCTTGCAGCGGCACGGACGCCGCCACGAAGGGCACGCTGACCTGGAACGCCGGAAGCAGCACCTGCTCGCTTTCGGCGGCGTGCACGGTAGCCAATTACAGCGGAACGGCCGGAACGAACGACGGCGCAAAGCACGCGCTGACCACCAGCATCTGCGTCGACGGCAGCGGCAACGGCATACCGCTGACCGACTTGGACCGGACCTTCGCGATGTGCACGTCGAAGGGCGGAATCTGGAAGCAGACATCCGATACGCTCGTCGTCAGCGGGTCGGGCGCTACCGCGACCGCGACGGTGCAGGTCCCTGCCACGCCAGGATTCGGCGGGGCCTGCGTTGCCTATACCAGACAATTCAAAGGCCAGGATGATACCGGTACGCCTTTAGCTTTCGGCGCGAAAGGGACAAGCTCTTCCGACGCGGGATTCTGCTACGCGTCCATGAACATGACGAGTGCATTTACGACTCCCGCGACACAATGTCCGGCCAGCGACAGCAACGGGCACCCTAATGCGGGGTTCAACTCCTCGACGGCTTATGACTGGTCATACTCCAGCAGCAAGTGCACCTATGCCAAGGGTATTAAAGGCTACCCGTCTTCCGCACTTACAAAAGCCAACGGCACGACAGTCTCAACCAGCACCAACGTAGACCTGAGCGTCTACACCACCATGGGAGACTGTCTCGCGATCGGCGGCAGCTGGAATAATTGGGTTGGCCAGCCAAACTCCACGACGGCAGTTGCGACAACAGTCGGTTCTGTTATTCCGGCGTGGGATTTTTCCCGCCAGGCTCCCGAGACGACCAATGGCTGCCTCCACTGCCACAGCACGTTGACACAGTACAACGGACCCGCCGAGAGACAGAAGGACACCTTTGTTAAGACCGGCCACAAAAACGTTTTGCGCAAGGTCACGCCGGGAAAGGTCTGGGCGGGACCGAATGCCGGCGGCGATTTGGAGATTTATACGGAAGCCGCGAGCGGGCTGCTCGATTTCACCGGCGCCCAGGCGTTCGTCAACGGCGTTTGGCAGAATCTGTTGTATATCTTCGGCGATTGGATGAGCCCCGCGCCCGAAGGTCTCAAGACGATCGTCGACATCGGCGGAGTTGCGAAATCCGCAGATTCCGGCGGCGTTACGAGCAGCGAGCTTTGCGCGTCCTGCCACACGACGGGATGGAGCAACCCATCGGCCGGGCTTTGCAGCCTTTCCTCGCAGACGACTTCGGGCGACTGCACATCCGCGGGCGGCACCTGGTACCCCTTGATCGGCGTGCAGGGGATCGGCACACCAGGCTTCGCCTCGGCGCAGCCTTCGGCTTCATTCCCGGCGGTCGATTTTACTGCAGGCGGCCAGTGGGACCGCGACGGCGTCCAGTGCCCGCGCTGCCATAATGTCACCGCTCCGAAGGTCGTCGATTCGCAGATCGCGGCAAGCCAATTTACCTCGACCCATGTCACGAGCGGCGGCATGGGCGCGCTCGCGGACGGCGTCGGCCGGACCAACCTCTGCTTCGGCTGCCACCAGAGTATCGCCAAGACGCTGAACGGGACGGGACCGGATGCCGACTTGAGCCATCCGGAAAATCTTCAGGTGAAAAATACCGGAACCGGGAACCCTGCGGATGCCCCATGGACGGCCTATGTCCCGGATTTCGACGGCCGCGGCCCCGGCAACATGTTCCTGAACAGCCCGCACGCGCGCTTTAGCGGCAACGTGGTGCCGAACTCGCTCGGCAAGTACGATCTCGAAGACGCGACCGGCAACAATAACGGCAATGCCTCCAAGTACAACAGCGCGTTCCAGGGCTACACCTGCTGGCAGTCGGCGACCAGCACGAGCCCCGCGAAAACGATGATCGTCGGCGGCGTGATAAAAGAAATAAAGACCCAGACGGACTGCGAGGCGCTCTACGGCGCCGGCGCTTGGCGCTCGGATCTTCAGGGCACCTGCGTCACCTGCCATGACGTGCACAACAGCCTTTTCGTCGAGAGCACCCGAGAGGCGGCGCTGAGGAAAGTGTGCACCGACTGCCATACCAATTCGATTCAAAGACTCTGGCATCCGACGGGTAAAGGAACGCCCCTGGACGTGTCGGAGCCCTGGGAAGCATGCGTCACCTGCCATATGCCGCGAGCCACTCCGTCGGGGTTGCGCATGCATATTTTCAGGATCGATCCGAGCAACGGCTACAGCACCTTCCCGACGGCCGCGGAGTTCGGCGTCGGCGCTGCGCCGACGAAGATGATCGCGAATTCATCTCCGGACGGGAGCTACACCAGCGCGGTCTGGGTCGATGTCGACTACGCCTGCGGCCAGTGCCACGGCGGCAGCCGCGGTCCGGACGCGACGAAGAACGGCGCGCCCTATTTCACGAAGTCGGGTCTGGCGCATTATGCCGAGACCATGCACAGCCCAGGCCCTATCGTGAACGTCACGGGCGACGTTAGCGGCTACACGGTCACGTTGAAGGATACCTCCGTTGACGATTCCATCGTATTCCCCTCGAATCCGGTCACCATCCAATGGGGCGACAAAACGCCGTCGACGATCGGCAGCGTGGGCGGCACGTTTACACATACCTACGTGAGGCCTAAAAAATACGTCATCGTTTACTTGGTGCTGGATAAGCATGGAGTCACGACGACCAAGAAAATAACCGTGACGATTCGAAAAGGGCACGCGTCGACCCTGACCCTGGTGAAAAATTAAGCCCGAAGGGCGAAACAGCGGAACTGAAAACAACTCATATTATTTGTAGAAAAACCAGCAAAAAGCCGCGGCATAACAGGCGGCGAAGGGTCCCGGCATTTCATGAGACCTGCCATACAGATTATCCTGCTCTGCGTTCTTATAGCCATTGCGCTGGCCTGGGGTTATTGGACGGGCGTCGTTCGTGCGGGAGTCACACAGCCGATCGCCTTTCCTCACAAAACTCACGCAGGCACGCTCGGACTTCCATGTACAACTTGTCACCAGCGCGCCGACAAAGACACGGTTGCCGGACGGCCGCCGACGGCGTTGTGCTTGGGTTGTCACATGGGCGGCGATACAAAGAGCGATGAAATAAAAAAGATTCGCGCGTACGGCGAGAAGGGCACCGAGATTCCGTGGAAACGAGTCTGGCGTCTGCCGTCGCATGTTTTTTTCCCGCATAGCGTTCACGTGACGGCTGCCGGCATCCAATGTCAAAGCTGCCACGGGCCGATGGAGACGCTTACCGGCCCACCGGCACGGCCCCTCAAGCGGCTCGCGATGAACGACTGCATTGGTTGCCACCAAGCGCAGCGCTTGGCGCAACAAAAGAATACAGCGCAGCCGATGAAAGTGGCGATGGAAAGAAGTCCGAACGACTGCGTCACTTGCCATCGCTGAGGGCCGCATGCAATTCACGCGCAGGAGATTCCTTCAATTCGTGACCGGCACTGCCGGAGCGGCTGTGCTGATGAAAGATCGTCTGTCGGGCGTAGGCCGGGCGGCGGAAGATGTGGAGCGCTGGGCTAAACCGGAGGAGATTCTCATTCCGTCGCTTTGTCAGCAGTGTCCCGGCGGCTGCGGGCTGCTGGCGCGGACGCTCGACGGAGAGGTAGCGGGAATCTCCGGCAATCCGCTGCATCCGGTCAATCGCGGCGCTGTCTGCCCAAAGGCGTTCGGCGGTCTCGAGCTGCTCTACGACCCCAATCGATTGAAAGGTCCTCTGGCGCGCGCCGGCGAACGCGGAAAGTTTCGCGCGATCGGCTGGGACGAGGCGCTGTCGATGGTGACTTCGCGCCTTTCAGATCTCAGGGCCAAAGGTCTGGCGCACACGCTCGTTATTCTCGGCGGGCAGTACCGCGGCTATCGCGATGTGTTGTGGAAAAGATTTTCCGAGGCTTACGGCACTCCGAACTACATTCGAGCGCGCTGCTTTGCGCCCGAAAAACCGGCCCTCGCTCACCGCCTCATGCAGGGAGTCACGTCACCCTTAAGCTACGATCTGGCCGAATCCCGCTTTATCCTTTCCTTCGGAGCCGGCCTACTCGAGTCGTGGCTCGGGCCCGTTCATACATCGCGAGCATTCGCGCGACTCCGCCGGAGTAGCGATCGGCCGCGCGGCTTCTTTGTCCAGGTCGATCCCAGGCGCTCCGCCACCGCGATCAAAGCCGACCGATGGATACCCATTATTCCGGGAACCGACGGCGTGCTGGCGCTCGGCATCGCCAACGCGATGATTCGCGAGCGGCTTTACGACGAAGAATTCGTCAGCGAGCACACCTTTGGATTTGAAGACTGGTCGGATGGCGCGGGACAGCACATCGGATTCAAAAATCTCGTTCTGCGGGATTATGGTTTGCTTACCGTCTCCGCCTCGACCGGCGTGCCGGTTAAAACCATTCTAGAGATCGCGCGCAGCCTCGCGACGCTGAAACCGGCCGTCGTCATCGGAGAGCGCGGACCGGCGTTCGGTGTCGACGACTTGCACACGCGGATGGCGATACACAGCCTCAACGCGCTCGTCGGGAGCATCGGAGTCGCCGGCGGGCTGCAGATTCAGAGCGAGTTGCCGCTGGCGCCGCTGCCGCCGCTGCGCCAGGATGCCGTGGCCAAGCAAGGTCTGGCGCAGCCGAGGATCGATGGGGCGGGCGAGAAGCAATATCTGCTCGCCTCCGATGCGCCGCAACTTCTCCCCGAACGCTTTGCGAGCGGCAAGCCTTATCCCGTCAACGCGCTGTTTCTCTACGCCACGAATCCTTTGGCGAATCATCCGGCGAAGGAAGCGTTTGCCGCCGGCATGAAAAAGATTCCGTTCATCGTCAGTTTCTCGCCGTTTATGGACGAATCCACCGCTATGGCCGATCTGATTCTGCCGGAACACACCTATCTGGAACGTTGGCAGGACGATCAGATCACGCATCTTCCCGGCTTCACCAGCTTCAGCCTCGTACGCCCCGCGTCAAAGCCTCTTCATCAGACCCGAAATACGGCGGACGTCGTGCTCGACGTCAGCCACGCTCTCGGAGAAGGCGTCGCGGCGAATTTTCCTTGGAAAAACTTCGAGGGAGTGGTGCGCGACGGCGCCCGCGGTCTCTACGAGACGAAACGCGGCTACATCGTCGCCATCCATGCGGAAGAGGCACTGAGAAAAGTCCTCGAACGTCAGGGTTACTGGGTTCCCGAATTCAAGGATTATGATGCCTTCTGGAACGCCCTCGTCGAGCGTGGCACCTGGTGGGATCCGTCGGGTCTGCCGGTAAGCCGCAACGCCCTGCTCAAGAGCCCCTCCGGAAAATTCGATTTCTATTCTGTTTTGCTCAAGCGATGGATCGAGAAGGCGGCCGATCGTGAAGGGCCGCAAGCATTGCTGGCCGGAGCTTTCGCCGCGGATAAATCCGGCGATCGTTTATTTTTGCCCACGGTCGCGATCTCGCGTCCGGCAGCGCCAGAGTCTTTTCCTCTGCGCCTCGTGACGTACCGTTTGATGAGCCGGCCGCTGGGCGGCGGAAAAAATCAATCTCGGCTGCTTGAGCAGCCGGCCGTCCACGTGCGCGCGTCTTGGGACGGATGGATCGAAGTCCACCCAGAGACCGCCTCAGCGCTGGGCATCAAAGAGAACGATCGGGTTTGGGTGGAGTCCGCGAAGGGACGCGTCGAGCTTCGGGCGAAACTTTACCGGGGCATGCGCGCCGATGTCGTCCAGATCCCCCTATTCGGAAACGGGCCCAATCCCAACGATCTCATCGCCAACGAAGCCGATGTCTCCAAGGGGTTCGGTCTCTTCAATACGACTCAGGTGAGAATCAGGAGGGCATGACGGTGGCGCTTTGGGGCATGGTGATCGATCTAGACCGCTGCACCGGCTGCCAGGCATGCGTCTTTGCCTGCAAGACCGAAAACAACGTGCCCGCGGTCGGAGAAGAAGAAGCGAAGAAGCAGCGCGTCATCAGCTGGATGCAGGTCCTCACCGAAACAGAGGAAACGCGCGGCGAAGAAAAGATGCGTTTCATTCCCCGCCCGTGCCTTCAGTGCGATGACCCACCGTGTACGAAAGTGTGTCCGGTTTACGCGACGTACCGAAACCCCGAAGGCATTGTCGCCCAGATTTACGGGCGCTGCATCGGCTGCCGCTTTTGCATGGCCGCATGCCCGTACAATGCGAAATTTTTTAACTGGCATACCTACCAGAAAGAGGCGCCCGGTCAGAATCCGGAAGTCTCTCTGCGTCCGAAAGGCGTCGTTGAGAAATGCACGTTCTGTCATCACCGCCTGCAAAAGGTCCGCGCGCAGGCGCTGACGGAAAAACGCGATTTTGACCCGCGAGAATATAATACAGCTTGCGCGGAGGCGTGTCCCGCGGAGGCGATCGTCTTCGGCGATCTGTCCGATTCCGCGAGCGAGGTTTCAAAGCTCGCGCGCAGTCCGCGCGCCTTTAAGCTCCAAGAATCATTGGGGACAAAACCGAAGGTGATCTATCTGACAGAGGGAGAGGGCGGTGCTTGATACGGCTAACACAGTCGATGAAACGCTGCTTCGTCCGATAGCGTACACCGGACGCGGTTTTTATTGGGCCGTCGGACTTTTGTTGATTCCCATTTTATGGGGGGCATTGGCCTACTCGGTGCAATTCTACGATGGTCTCGGCGTTACGGGACTCCATCAGCCCGTCAGCTGGGGCTTTTATGTCACGAATTTTGTCTTTTTCATCGGCATCAGCCACGCGGGAACCCTGATCTCGGCGATCCTGCGTCTTTCGAAGGCGGAATGGCGTCGCCCGATCACGCGCATGGCTGAAGTGATCACGTGCATGGTTTTATTCATCGGGGCGAGCCAGATTTTAATCGATCTCGGCCGTCCGGACCGCCTGCTGAATGTCATTCTTCACGGCCGGTATCAATCGCCGCTGCTCTGGGACGCGACCAGCATCAGCGCGTACATGACGGCGAGTCTGACCTATCTCTATCTGCCGATGATTCCCGATATCGCGATTCTCAGGGACCGCGTCGGAAAGCGGAAACTGTTCTATAGCGTTCTGGCCTTAGGATGGACGGGAAGCGAGCGCCAGCAGCGCATTCTGAATCGCGCAATCGCGATTATGGCGGTCCTGGTTATTCCCATCGCCGTATCGGTTCACTCCGTGGTCTCGTTCGTTTTTTCGATGACGCTGCAGCCGATGTGGCACTCGACCATTTTCGGGCCGTACTTCGTGGTGGGCGCCATCTTCTCGGGCATCGCCGCGCTGATCGTGGCGATGATCGTTTTTAGAAAGACTTACGGCCTTCAGCAGTATTTAAAGCCGATTCATTTCCGTTACCTCGGCCAGCTCCTGCTGATCATGGCGCTCCTCTGGTTTTATTTTACCTTCGCCGAATACCTCACGGGCTATTATGGAGCGGAGCCGGAGGAGATGAAGGTTTTCTGGGCGAAAATAACGGGTCCGTTCTGGCCTTTCTTCTGGGGCATGGTGTTGTGCAATTTCGTCGTTCCGCTTGCTTGTTTGATGCGGCTGAAGGACCACACGATCGGCAAGGTGCTCATCGCCTCGCTGGCGATCGTCGTCGGCATGTGGCTCGAGCGTTTCATTATCGTCGTGCCGACGCTTTCGTTCCCGCGGCTCCCCTTTCAACAGGGTATTTACTGGCCGACGTGGGTAGAGTGGGGCGAAACGGCGGGCAGCTTTGGTCTTTTCGCGCTCTGTTATCTCGTTTTCACGAAATTCTTTCCGATCATCTCGATCTGGGAGATTCGCGAGGGGCGCGAGGTCGGTCTGAAGGAAGTGGAGGAGCGGCTCATCAGTTATCTTCCGAGCGAAGTGGAAGGGAAGGCATGATGTGAAGCTATCACTAGAGCCTTCGAATCCAGATTTCCATCGTCTTGTCCGAGCACTGCAGTGGGTATGGCTCGGCGTAGCGGTCTGCCTAGTGGGAGGCATCATCATCTGGATTATTCATTTGATCCGCACCTCCTTGACGCTCGGCGATACTCCGTCGGCTTCGGTCGCGATTTCGATTGTGGCGATCCCGATCTTTATGACTTTTCTGGGTGTCGTCTTTTACGTTTTCTGGGGAATCAGGAATGACGGGGAAGAGCGATGAAGATGAAGCTTTGGTTCGTCGCTCTGATCTTCACGCTCAGCTCGGCTTCTGTGCCCGATCTCATCTTCGCCGCCGATGCCGGCCGGGAGGTCCTTTTACCGGGCAATCCTCTTCAGGGAAGCCAA
This sequence comes from Verrucomicrobiia bacterium, assembly GCA_035495775.1. Classification (GTDB taxonomy): domain Bacteria; phylum Desulfobacterota; class Binatia; order UBA9968; family UBA9968; genus JAJPJQ01. The sequence continues at coordinate 130,236 of DATJFG010000133.1, forward strand.
CTCTTTACAGGAAAGGGCTGTTTGCGCTGTCATGCGGTGTATGGAGTCGGAGGGGCTGCCGGGCCCGACTTGGGCCAGGGAATCCTGAAGCGCCCCGTTCTCGATATCGCCGGTGTCATGTGGAACCACTCGCCCGGCATGGCGCACGTCTATCAAGAGCAGCAGGCGATTCGCCCTAAGTTCACGCCTGAGGAGATGGCGAGCCTCCTCTCGTTTCTCTACTATCTCGGTTCTCTTGACCCGCCCGGAGACGCGGCTGCGGGAGCGCGGCTGTTCCGCGAAAAACAATGCCAGACCTGTCACTCCATTGCAGGCAAGGGCGGAAAGCATGGTCCTCCTCTCGACAACCAGGGCCGCTACGCTTCTCCGGTTTACTTGACCGCCAACCTGTGGAACCACGGCAAGGCGATGGCCGGCGTCATGGAGGCAGTGGGAGTATCGCGACCCACTTTCGAGAAAAGCGACATTGTCGATCTCCTGGCCTATATCCGCAGCGCCGGCGGCGGGGTCGAGCGCGTCTATGTTCAGCCCGGAAATCCCCAGCGCGGGGAAAAGCTCTTCACAGTGAAACACTGCGTCGAATGCCACTCGACCAATAGCGGCGGCGGCAAGATCGGCCCGAATCTGCAGGCGACGCTCAAGGGAAGCCTCATGACGATCGCCGGTGCTATGTGGAATCACGGGCCGAAGATGTGGCGGAAAATGGGTGAACGCGGCATCGCTGTACCGTCGCTCACCCCGGAGGAGATGTCGGATCTCGTGAGCTATTTGTATTTCCTGCAATTCATCGATTCTCCCGGCAGCCCGGGGCGTGGACGGGTTGTCTATGAAGAGAAGCGTTGCGGCACGTGCCACACTCTGCCCGGAGCCGCCGGAACCGTCGGGCCCGACCTCACAAAGGGAGAGAAACTAAAGACGCCTTTGGCGGTCGTAACTGAAATGTGGAATCACGCAACCACGATGCAACAAAAAATGCTGGAGGAGTCCGTGGAGTGGCCGGTGTTTAAAGGCGGAGAGATGACTGATCTCGTATCTTATCTATTGTCGGCCCGAATCGATCAGCCGCTGGCGCAAAAACCACCGTTGCGCAAGCTCGAATGAGGCCGGCGAGGAGCTGACTTATGTCGCTTCAAAGTCTGAACCGTCGACAAGAGCCGCTTACGCGCGGCTTAAACAACCTATGGGCTCCGACACTCCTCATCTTTCTCGGCCTATTGTTTCTCGCGAGCGTCGAGCCCGCATGGAGTCAAGTTCTTTTTAGCCCGACTCAGGACCCCATAGCCGGTTCTCGAATATTCGGCATTAAGGCGTGTTCGAAATGTCATGCTATCGATGGGGTCGGTGGAAAGATAGGCCCCGATCTCGGACGTATTCCGCGTCCGCGATCGTTTTACGATCTCGCTGCGGCGATGTGGAATCATGTTCCGCAGATGGCCCAGCAGATGCAAAAGCTCGGCATCAGTCGCCCTCAGCTCAGCCCGACGGAGGCAGGCGATCTGATCGCGTTTCTATACACGATTAACTACTTTGATCGTCCCGGGGATTTGCAAGCGGGCCGACGACTTTTTACAGCGAAAGGCTGCATCGTATGTCATCAGGTGAACGGAACCGGCGGTGTCATCGGCCCAAACCTCGACAACCTCGCGCAACAGGGTTCGCCGATCTTCGCCGCCGCGGCGATGTTGAGCCACGGTCCTTCAATGTTCGAGGCGATGAAGGCCAAGGGAATCCAACGGCCGACCTTCAGCGGCTCGGAACTCAAAGACCTCATCGCCTATATCAAATCCAGCAGCGCCGGCCAGGGCTCGGAGCAAATTTATTATTTACCCGGCAGGCCGGATCGCGGACAGGAAATCTTTGCGGCAAGGCGCTGTAACGAATGTCACAGCGTCAAGGGGCGCGGCGGTAAGATAGGAGGGGATCTGGCGGAGCGACGCCTGCAATCCAGCCTGGTCGAGTTTGCGGCCGCTATGTGGAACAAAGCTCCCTTGATGATGAAGGAGATGAAAGAGAAAAATATCCCCGTTCCGCAACTCCGCGCCGAAGAGATGGCCGACGTCGTGGCGTATCTTTACTCCGTGCAATATTTCGCCCGGCCGGGCAACGCAGGCCGAGGGGAAGCGCTCGCACGGACCAAGGGTTGTCTCGGCTGTCATTCGATCAACTCTAAAGGCGGACAGGTCGCCCCCGATTTTAAAAAAATGCGCGGGTTGGATCAGCCCGTCACGATTGTCTCGGCGATGTGGAATCACGCGAGCACGATGGAAGAGAAAATGACGCAAATGTCTTTGAAATGGCCGGCCGTCAAAGGGGAAGAAATGGCGGATCTCGTAACGTT